>CAWKCN010000058.1:0-16264 GCA_963848145.1 Ilumatobacteraceae bacterium | reverse complement strand
GTCGGGGCGTCGGGTTTCATCTGCTGGACCGGCTCGTCGATCGACTCGCCGCCACTTGGGTGGTCGTCGCAGCAGTCTCCTCGCTGGGCAACACAGCCGTCGGCGTCCGTATCAGTGGTTGACCGACCACCCTCGGTATCGTCATGGAGGTGGTAGGCGGACGATGACGGCGGTGATGCCTCAGAGGGTCGGTACTCCCTTGCGCTCGCTCGGCGGTCTCGCGATCGTCCTTGCCGTGGCGATCACCATGACCGGGCTGTTCGCCTACGTGGCGCTCGGCGGCCACCTCTACTCCAATCCACTTCTGGTCGCGCTGTTCTTCGTGCTCGGGACCGACGGGATCATGCTGGCGCTGAGCGTCGGCCGACGCGAACCCTCATTGCTGGACACCACCGACCAACCGCTGCTCCGCGACGACGTCTCGGTCGTGATCGCGTGCCGAAACGGCGCCGATGTCATCGGCGCAACAATGGAACGCGCACTGCTCCACGTGCACCCGAAGAACATCATCGTCGTCTCCGACTGTTCGACCGATGACACCGCCGCCGTGGCGCGCTCATACGGCGTCCAGGTGGTCGAGAACCGCATCAACCGCAACAAGGCACTCAGCATCAACCGGGTCGCGCCGAGCATCAGCACACCGTATGTCGTCGTTCTCGACGACGACACGTTGCTCGCCAAGCGGCCGTTGCCGGTCGCCCTGCTCGAGCAGGGCTACTCCGCTGTTGCGTTCGACGTGATGCCGGTCGAGACCGACACGTGGGTGAACCGGTTCCAACGGTTCGAGTACCGCAAGTCGATGGGGCTCGGCAAACGGTTGCGGATGCGGATCGGAGCGATCGGCAACGTGTCCGGCGCCGCCGGGCTGTTCCGGACCAGCGACCTGCGCTTTCAAGCCGCAACACACTCGGGCCAGTTCGGCGGCGAGGACCAACAGCGCACCATGCTCGTCCACCTCCACGACCCCGGTCGAGGCATCGCCTACGACGACGCCCTCATCGAGACGATCGCTCCCGACACGTGGAAAGACCTCTTCCGGCAGCGTGCGTTCAAGTGGGGGATGGCCACGCACGAGACGCTCCTGCTCTCGCTGCGGATCATCCTGAGTCCCCGAACGCACTACATGCTCAAAGTGGATCGGGCGTATGCGATCTTCATCCTGCTGACGGATCCGATCCGGATGGCGCTCGTTGTCGCACTGTTCCTCTACCCGAGCGCCTTCCTGGTCCTCCTGGCCATGTACTGGCCGCTGGAGTTGGTGGCCTGGTTGCGGACCGGACGCCGCGACTCGCTCGCCGTCGTGTTCCTGTTCCCCGTGTTCTCGCTGTTCCGCATGTTCGCTCGGTTCGTGGCCTTCTTCTACTGGTTCCGGGTGAAATACACCTACGTCGTCGGTCGCCGATTCCACACGTTCGTCCCGGGCCGAAACCTGCTCGGCGAGTACGTGGGAACCGCTCTCGTAACCGGCGCGGCACTGATCGTCGGTCTCTTCGCCTTGCGCAACGTCCTCGCGCTGCACGTATGAGGCGGGCCGCTCCGATCCTTGCCCTGCTCGGCGCGCTGATCGTCGCCGCCGTGATCATCCTCGGGACCCGCAACACCGGTGACGAAGCCGACACCTGCCTCGGTTCGGCTCGGCCCGCGGCGTACGAATGGCGGACCGACATGTGGCGCGACGCCGCCGAATACGGCACCGTCCTCGACGAGTTGTCGGAGTCCTGCGCGAGCCGGATCTACATCGACGTGACCCGAGCCCGTTGGTCGACGGGGCCGAGACCGACCGGCTGGCCGACGACGTGCGAGAGCTCGCATCGCAGGCCGAGGCTCGCGGGATCGAGCTCGGCGCCTTGGCCGGCGACCCCTGGTGGCCGACCACCCCCGAGAACCCCGATGTCGAGAAGATCCTGGCGTTCGTCGCCGACCTCCAGGAACCCGGCGGCCCGTTGGTGTCGGTCCATCTCGACACCGAACCCTGGGGGCTCGACGAGTGGCACACCGAGCGGTCGAGGCTCACGACTGCCTACCTCGACTACGTGCAGTTCGTCGAGGACCTGCGAGACGAACTGGGTCTCGCCGTCCCGGTCGGGCATCTGCTGCCGTACTGGTTCGACGGCTCGACCGATGCCGCCGATCCGGTCGTCTGGAACGGCGTCGACGCCTACCCGTTCGATCACATCGGTGCGCTCCTGGACGACGACACGGAAGTCGTCATCATGGCGTACCGGAATCGGGCGGACGGCGACGGCGGCATCGTAGCGCTCGCCTCCGAGGAGCTCGCCGACGAGGAGGCGAGCGAGTCGTTCCCGTCGGTTGGCATCGGCCTCGAAGTCGGCCTCGTCGAACCCGACACCATCACCTTCTACGGATCGACCCTCGCGGAGTTCCTCGAGGAAGCCAATGTGGTGGTCGACTCGACCGGCGTGTCGGAGATCGTCGTGAACGACGCCGAGAGCCTGATCGAGTTGCGTCGCGATCCTGTCGACTCCTGAGGCCGCAGCCTCCCGCGCATACATCGATGAGCGGTCGGTTCCCGACCCGTGGGCCCGTGGTGCGGTGCGTCAGTTGATCTCGGCGCGGTCGTCGCCGGCCTCGATCGGCGCCGCGTAGGTGTTGATCGTCGCGTCGGTCGATTCGGCCGCTACGTCGTCGGGGGTGTCGACCACCTCACCGACAGTTGCGAGCTGGAACTCGAAGTGCTCCGCCATCTCGACCAGACGCGCACCGGCGGATCGCAAATCGGCTGCCGACGTTGTCGCAGACTGCCTCAGCTCCTCGACGATTGCGTCGAACTGCTTCGTGCGCTCCACCCCGGCCGCCTCGAGCTCGGAGATCTGCAACCGGCGGGCCTCGACAGCCGCCTCGGCCTGCGCCTGGGCGGCCAACAAGGTCTTGTCGGCTTGGGCCCGCGCCGTATCCATCGTGGTGAGCGTGTCCCTGCGCGCGTTCTGCAGACCGTCCGTTGCGTTCTGTCGGAGTTGCTCCGCATCGCGCTCGGCCGCAGCGACGGTCTCGGCTGAGACGAGCTGGGCCTGCTGCAACGTGTCCAACGCCGCCCGCTCCGTTGCCTGGAGCCGAGTGATCTCGGCCTCCATCCGGCCGAGATGCTCGGCGAGGCGCCTGAGGTAGCCGTCGACCTGAAGTGTGTCGTAGCCCTTCCGGCGACGCCGTGTGAAGCGATAGGCGACGATGTTCTCAGGCGCGAATTCAGGCATGTCGACGCTCAGCACGTTCCCGGAGTCGGCATGGGCGACCCGTAGCTCGGCCCACAAGCGATGATGTTGACCTGACGACTGACCACCGCCACCCCCGATCCACTCCATGACCAACACCTTGAGTGGGGTCAGTACACCGAAACCTACCCTAGGTGGTGGATACGGGGCAAAATTCAAGATGGTGTCTGGTTCTCCGCGCGGTTCAGCCGTTGCACTGACTGCTGTCTCAGGTCAGTTGTGCCATCACGCCGCTCACCGTGATGATCCACGCCACGGCCAACACCGCAGCGACGCCGGCGTACTCGATCACCAGGTTCCGGCCCGGCACCAACCGGTGGTACTTCCTGTTGAACAGATAGTCCCACTTCAACCGGAACCACACGAAGTGCGCCTGGAATCGGGCGACGAGTTTGAACAGGTTGTAGATGGGCGCCAGCAGGATCATTCCCACCGGGTCCTTGCGCCCCGTCCGCAACCAGGCAGCTGCCTCAAGGGGCAGGTACAGCAGATACAGGAACACGAAGTAGCCGGGCGAGAAGAAGAGGGTGGCGAACAACAGCATCCGCAGTGGGTCGGTGAGCAGCACGAAGACCGAATAGCCGCGCTCGTAGCGAAGCGAGAAATGCACGCGCGGATCGAGCATCAGCTTGAGATTGAGGAACAGCAACTCGTGTTCCGCCGGCCCCCACTTCTTCGCCCGTTGCCCGTACAGCTCCCTCCACGAGGAGGGGGCGAGCGTCACCACACGGTTCGGGCTGAACGCAACACCACGGCCATCGCTTTCGAGGTGGGTCAGCAGCGTGCGCTGGAGGTCCTCGCCGGGAAAGTGACCGGAGTGCAGGCTGGTCTGACGGCGCAAGTCGACCGTGCGAAACAAGCCGACCGCACCTGAGACGTTCGCCACCGCGCCTGCGTCGGACATGAGCGCCTTGCCGAGCATCATCGACTTGCGGTATTCGTAGGTCTGCATTCGGTTGATCAACGTGCCCGTCTCGATCGGCATGACGTCGAAGGCGACTGCCGCAGCACCCTCGTCGAGCAACTCCACCGGGATCGGTTCCGGCCCGATGTGCGTGTCGTCGTCGATCACCAAGGTGTACGGGGTGGTGACCATCGGCGCCACCCGACTGATGCTCAACGGCTTGTTCCGGTTGAACCGGTTCTCCACCACCCGCACCCCGAACGAGCGCGCAACATCAGCGGTGTCGTCGGTCGAACAGTCCGAGACGACGATGATGTGTTCGGGAGCGACGTGCACGAGCAGGTTCTCGAGCGTTTCGCCGATCACGTCGGAGCCGTTGTAGCAGGCGATGATGACGGATACGTCGTCCTGCCTGGCGACCGATCGCTCGCGTGCGGCGGGCAGACGCCGCCCGGTGGCGAACGCCAAGAGCAGACCGTCGGTGCCGAGCAGGAACGCAATGCCGACGGTCACATACGACGCGTTGTCGATGCCGTTCAGCACCACCAAGTAGTAGCCGACGATGAGCCCTCCGAGCACGGCGAACGCCGAGGCGATGCCGACGACGGAGATCGCGCGGCGAGCGCTTCGAACCGGAAACGATGGAGTGGGGACTGCCTCCACCGCCGCTGCGGTCACGGGACCTCGACGCGCTGTTCGCCGAGATCGATGGCGCCGTTGATGCTGCCGATGTCCTCACCGCGAGTTGCGAGTTCGAACTCGAAGTGTTCGGCCATCCCGACGAGACGCGCCCCGGCCGATCGCAGTTCGCCGGCAGACCTTGCTGCCGACAGTCTCAAGTCGTCGACGATCATGTCGAACTCCTTGGTCCGCGCTGCGCCTGCCGCTTCGAGCTCGGCGACCCTCGCCTGCCCGCGCTCGATTGCCGCCTCGGCCTGCACGCGTGCGGTCAGCAGCGTCCGGTCGGCTTCGGCTTGTGCCGCATTGACCGTGGCATGGGCGTCCTTCTTGGCGTTCTCGAGGCCCTCCATGGCGTGCTGGCGGAGCGTCTCGGCGTCTCGCTGGGCTGCAGCGATGGTCTCGTCAGCGATGGCCTGGGCCTGCTGCAGCACCTCCAGTGAAGTGCGCTCCGTTGCCTGCTGCCGGGCGAGTTGTTCCTGCATCTGTCCGACGTGCATCGCAAGCCGCTCGAGGTAGGCGTCGACCTGCAGGGTGTCGTACCCCTTCCGACGGCCACGGCTGAAGCGGTAGGCGATGATCTCTTCGGGGCTGAATTCGCTCATGATCGTGCTTTCAGTTCGCTGTCGGTCAGGTCGGTGTGACGGGACGCCACAGGCTGAAGAGATTGCTGCTGATGATCCCGAGGAGAGACTTGTCCGATTGCCTCAACGTGTTTCACCGCTACTCCCAACCAGTAGTGAGATCAGGAAGCAGCGGTGTCGCACTGAATACCACACCATTGTCGCCGCCCGACTCAGTTGATGATGGGCACCTGGAGTGACGCCCTTACACCAAACACTACCGCGAGTGGTGGATGCCTGGACAACCGTCAAGAACGATGTCGCAAATCTTGACTCAAGCGAGAGCGATGCCCGCCGATGCTGCGGTCTTGGGTGAGGGTGTGCCTCAGGCCGGCGCTCAGACGACGGGCAGCGAGGACCCGAGGTGGTGGGTCAGCGTCTCGACCGTGGCTGGGTCGAGCGCCCGCACCCGGTCGTCGGTGGAGATCGCCCTGACGAGCGCTCCGGGCCAGGCGACCAGCACGCCGTCGATGTCGAACGGTCGCGCAAAGCGGCCCCACTGCGCTGTGGTCAAACACAACGCGGGGCGTACGGGTACCTCGCCGTGACCAACACGATCGAGCTGCGCTCGTACGGCCACGACCTGCCAGGCCATCGACTCGATCAGTCTGGTGCGGTTGTGGTTGCCGATGAACAAGCGCTCGCCGCTCGAGATCCACCCACCCACGTTGCGGCGTCGGACGCGTCCGGTGAAGTGTTTGGCGTCGATGAGCCAGATCCCGGTCGGTGCGATGACGACGTGATGGGCCTTCCCCCGAGCGCCCGGCACCTGACGGTTGTGCAGCACGGTGGCGTCTTCGGGCACTTCCATGTCGAGGCGACGAGCCAGACGACGCTCGCCCGCCGTCCGATCGGCCCGTTCGGCGCTCGAGCGTGGCAGCGGACGAAGTCGTTGCGACGGCTCGCAGTCCGCGCAGAACACCGAGCGCGACGGGCCGTCCCACCATGCCGTCGATCCCTCCTGAACGGGAGTCGAGCAGTGGGCGCACATGTCGTCGCGACGCAGGGTGAGCTGCTTCAGCGCCATGAGGGTTCATCGGCACGGCCGAACCAGTGCTTGAGGCGGCTCGATCGATGGCACTACCCGCAATCGCCGGTGGTGCCAGACTGGGGGAGTGAGCACTCGGACGATCGTGAAGCAGGTGCTCGCCCAGGGCGACCGCGTCGTCAAGCCCGCTGCGGGTGTGACGATCCTGATCTACCACCGTGTCGGCGGTGGGTCGGGTAGCGAGGTCGACCTCGACGTCGACGCGTTCCGACGTCAACTCGAACACCTGCGTGATCACCATCAGGTCGTGCCACTCGATGCCGTGCCGGCGCTCGTTGCCACTGACGCGCCAGCGGACGCGCGCCACGTCGTGGTCACGTTCGACGACGGGACCGACGACTTCTGCGACCACGTCGTGCCCGCACTCGTCGAGTACGAGATCCCCGCCACGCTCTACGCCGCCACCCACTTCATCGACAGCGGCGAGCCGTTCCCCTGGGGAGCGCCACCCGCCACCTGGAACGGGTTGCGCGACGCTGTCGCCACCGGGCTGGTCACCATCGGCTCCCACACCCACACCCACGCCCTGCTCGACCGGGCCGACCCCGCCGAGATCGGTGCCGAACTCGACCGGTCGATCGATCTGATCGGCAGCGAGATCGGGGTTGCTCCGACGCACTTCGCCTACCCCAAGGCGCTGCCCGGCTCCGACGCCGCCGAAGCCGAGGTGCGCCAACGGTTCACCACCGCCGCGCTGGCCCGCAGCCGTGTGAACGAACCCGGAGCCACCGACCTCCACCGGCTGTGGCGCACCCCGATCCAACGCAGCGACGGCCACGACTTCTTCGTCGCCAAAGCCGCCGGCGGGCTGCGCCTGGAAGGCGAACTGCGCAACCTCGTCGCCCGCGTCAAGTACCGCGGCGCGACCCGCTGACCGTGGCCGAAGGCCTGGCGCTCGACCCGAGGGATCGCGCCGTCGCTGCCGCGATGGCATGGGTGCTTCCCGGCGGGCCTCGCGAGCGGGTGCCCGTCGGAGGCGCCGATGTGTTCGTCAACACCGTTGCCCATCAGCGGGTGAGTGGACTCGTGCTCGAGGCGTTCGACCAGGGGGCGTTCGCCGACTGGCCCGACGAGCCGGGTCTGCGACCCCGTCTGGTCGAGACGCACCTGGGTGCGCTACGCAGCTCGCTCGCGGCCGAGGCTGCCAGCGTCACCGTGTCGGATCTGTTCCGGTCGGCGGGGGTCCGCCATGCCGTGTTGAAGGGGTGCGCCACCGCACAGCTCGACTATGCGGATCCGGCGCTACGGGTCACCGGCGACGTCGACGTGCTGATCGGCCGGGGCGACTACGCCAGGGCGCTCGGCGCCCTCGAAGGCGCCGGGCTCCAGCGCATGGCGCCGGCGTTCCGGGCGGGCTGGGAACGACGGTACGGCAAGGACATCGCGCTGATCGGCGACGATCGTGTCGAGATCGACCTGCACCTCGCACTCGTCGCCGGCTACTTCGGGATCACGATGCCGACGGCGCCGCTGCTCGACCGGGTCGTCACCTACGAAGTCGCCGAATGGCGGATGCCGGCGCTCGACTCGATGGGCCGCCTGCTGCACGCCTGCATCCACACCGCCTCGACCACGCCGATACGTCTCGGGTCGGCTGCCGACGTCGTGCAGATCGCCGGGTCGGGCCACGTCGACGTCGTGGAGTTCGCCGCCTTCACGATGGAGTTGCGCTGCGACGCCATCGTCGCTCACGGCTTCGCCCGGGCCTGGGACGCGTTCGACGTGGAGCCCAACGAGTTCTCGGAGTGGGCGCATGGGGCTCGCAACAACGATCGCGAGCGCAAGGCCCTCGCGGCCTTCGACGGGGCCGGGGGTGAGTCGAAATGGCAGTCTGGCATCGACGCACTGCCGCCATGGAAACGGCCCGGCTACCTCCTGCCGCTGTTGGTGCCGTCGCGAGCACATCTGCGTCATCGCGGCCGCTCGTACATCGATCACGTGCGTATCTCGGCCCGACGGCTGTCCCCGGGCCGCCGATGAGCGGTCGGTAGGATCCGATCGATGCGAGTACTCGTCACCGGAGCAGCTGGCTTCATCGGCTCCCACGTGTGCGAGCGGCTTGCTGCGCGTGGCCACGAGGTGGTCGGCCTCGATGACCTGTCGACCGGCTCGCTGGCGAACCTCGACGGCATCGCCGTGCGTCTCGTCGAGGGTTCGATCCTCGACCCCGAGGCGCTCACCGACGCAGCTACGGGCGCCGACGCGATCGTCCACCTCGCGGCGCGGCCGTCGGTGCCGCGGTCGATCGCCGATCCGGTCGCCAGCCACGAAGCCAACGCCACCGGCACGCTGCGAGTACTCGAAGCCGCACGCCTGCTCGACGACCCGATCGTGGTGGTCGCCTCGTCGTCGTCGGTGTACGGCGCCAACCCCACGCTGCCCAAGCGCGAGGACCTCGCCACGCAACCGCTCAGCCCGTACGCAGTCAGCAAGCTCGCCACCGAGCAGTACGCGCTCGCCTGGCAGCACAGCTACGGGATGCGGACGTTGGCGTTCCGATTCTTCAACGTGTTCGGGCCCCGCCAGGCGCCCGGCCATGCCTACGCCGCCGTGATTCCGGCGTTCACGCACGCAGCGCTCACCGGCGAACCGCTCACGGTGCACGGCGACGGCACACAGTCACGCGACTTCACCTACGTGGGCACCGTGACCGAGGTGATCGTCGAGGCCATCGAACGCGGCGTCACCTGCACCACGCCGGTCAACCTCGCCTTCGGATCGCGGACCAACCTGCTCGAGGTGATCGATCGCCTCGCCGACATCACCGGCCATCCACTCGAACGCAACCACATCGACACCCGCCCCGGCGACGTGCCGCACAGCCAGGCCGACAACACCCTGTTGCGTTCGCTGTTCCCCGACGTCACCCCGGTCCCGCTCGACGACGGTCTGCACGCTACGGTCGATTGGATGCGCGAGTACCTCGCCGTGCCCTCGCCCACGTGATCGAACCGGTCTATTCCCGCGCGCCTGGCGTCGTCTGGCGCCTTGGCCCCGACCGCGTCCTCGTTCGTTGGGTCGAAGTACCCGATGGTCGGCCCCGGGAATTGCAGGGGCCGGCGGCGCTCGTGTGGATCTCGCTCGATGAGCCGGGGACGCAGACCCAGGTGGTGGAACGCATCGGCGGAGCGGGACTCGAGACCGAACCGGAGGAGGGAATTCGCCGCCTCCTCGACGAGCAACTCATCGTCGGCGACCCCGCGAGCTGATCGATCTCCGTTGGCGCTTGGATCGATCGTCAGCCGATCCTCGAATCGGTGTATCCATCCACCGGCCCGCTGGCGTCGAGTAGAGCGAGCAGCTCGACGATGGCCTGCGCAGCCTCGCCTCGCGGCCCCGCCACTGACGACGCCGATCGGGCGATGGCGAGGGCGGCATCGAGCGCCTCATCGGGTCGGGATCGGGCGCAGACCGTGTTCGCGAGCAACCCGAGCACGGCGTCGGCGCGGCTGATCGGGGCCCACGAGTGCGCGTTGTCGACGGTGTGGTTGACGAGCGCGACGAGACCGACCGGTACGGGGCCCGACTCTGTTGCGATGTCGAGCCGATCGACGCGGCCGTCAGGTCGACGAACACGCACCGGGCGACGCCAGCCGGTGACCACCCCGGTGGTCGGATCGATCAAGGCGTATTCGTCGCTGAGTACGTCTGCGCCCGCGGCGGCCGCAGCGACACACAGCGTGCTCTTGCCGGCGCCTGACGTACCCGGTACGACCATCGCTCTTGATCCCCGGACGATCACCGCAGCATGCACGGCGACCAGTCCGGCGAGCCGCTCCGACGTGAAGAGGGCGAGTTCGGACTCCACTCGATCGCTGCCAACCCACGGTTGGCCGTCGTCGACGGAACGTCCGACAGTGATCCGGTGCGCGACCGGACCAATCGGCTGATCGGACCTGGCCAGACCGATCGGGGGCCAGCGGTCCAGGAGAGCGTTGGTGATCGTGTGGTGAACTGCGACTTCGACGATCGCTCCGTCGTCGGCCACTCCCCAGCATCGGTCGATCTCGCCTGCACCCTCCCTCTCGGCCATGAGGCTTCACGCTAGGGTCCAGCGTTGGTTCACCTACGTGCAGGAGCAGCATGGAGCTTGAAGTGAGGCGCGACATGCGCGTCGAAGAGATTGACAGCGAAGCGATCGTGCTCGATCGTTCGGGCGCGGTCGTGCACCACGTGAGCGGCGACGCCGCCGAGGCACTCAGCCTCGTCTCGCACGGGATCGATTTCGCCAACGTGCCTGACCACCTCGCCCCGGCGATGACCGAACTGCTCGACAGCGGTGTGATCATCTCGTCCGACTGGTCGCGACGCAAGCTGCTCAAGATGGCGGGCGCCAGCATGGCCGGCGCCGGCATCATCACCGTCGCCCTCGCCTCGCCGGCAGCGGCAGCGAGTGGCACGGTCACCACGAACCTGCGCAAGACAGTCAACCAAGGCACAACTCCCCCACTCGGTGACGTCTGCACGCTCGCCGCCACCGGCAACTCCATTCGTGGCACCGCGGTGTGGGTCCGCACCGAATCGGGCTCGGTCACCGACAGTTTCGGCAACACGGTCACTGGCCCGGCGATCTGCGTGACCTGCCAGATGACGACCGGGACCAAGGCGAACGGTCGAGAGATCTACATTCTCCAGTCGAACGCCGGCACATGCACGGGTGGAACGGCGACCATTCGCGCTACCTGGCCGGGAAATCCCACCTCTGGTGCTGCCGATCGAGGGCCCTACACCATCTGCGCGCCGATCCTTACAGGCGCCACGGCTTTTGTCGTCGCGTTCCAGGAGAGTGGTGGCGGCGGGTCCGACACCTTCTCTTCCGAACCCCTCGCCAACCTGCCGTAGGCATGCCGGCGAGCGGCCCACGCCGACCCTCGACGCCGTCATGCTCGCCACAGAACACAGGGTGCTCGGCCTGTGTGGTCGGCGATCGAGCACGGCGCTGTGCGGGCGTTGTCGACGGCTGGCCTCGACGGCAGCCGGCCTCTCTCCTCGATTCCCGAGGTCACGAGCGGCGTCGAAGCGCCGTCGCTCCTGACCACAGATGTTGGGTCCAGGTGCGGCCGCGAGACCGTCGACGAGCTCTGGATGGAACCGCCAGGCCTGTAAGGAACCTGACCTGATCCACCGGCCCGAGTGCGGGCAGTGTGCCAAGGCCCTCGGGCCCCCAACCATCGCCCGATTCGCTTTGGTAGCTGGCGATCGCTTGCTGCTGGACTGGATCGGGTGGGAGCTTCCTGGCCCACTGCGCGAACTCGTGATCGGGGTCCAACTGCAAGTCGGTCCAGGTCGTTCGTACGGCATCAGCGAGCACTTGGTCGACGCCGTTGTGTTGCGCCTGTGCGACCGCAGCCTGCCAGTCGGCGCCGCTGACCAGCACGAGTTGGGCGACATCTCGTCGTACACGCAGCCCCGACCCGCCGCCGAGCACGGCGTGGCAACAGGCGTGGAGCAGCCGACCCTCGAGGTCGAGCCCGCGGGCTTCGATGCCGGCGAGATCGAACGGTTCGCTCGACGTCGACCACAGCCGACCGTGATCGATCTTCTCCCCGAAATACCCGCCGGTGATCGTGAGGTGCAGGTCCAGTTCGCCGCCCGACGGGGCGCGCAATACGACCGCTTTGGCGAAGCGCTGTTCCCACCAGGTTCGCACCGGTGGCTTGGAGCGGCGGAAACCGGCGCCGGTCAGCGCAGCGAGTGCAACGTGGTAGTCCGTTCGCCGGATCAGGATGTCGGCATCGCCGAACACCCGCTCGGCGGGATTGTCGTGGTCGAGGTGGGCGATCGCCACGCCCTTCAACACGCGGGCTTCGACGCCGGCTCGTCCCAGCGCGGACAGTGCCAGTACGGCCGTCTGCTCCGACACCAGGCAGGTCCGCAGAGCCTCGACCGTTGCGTGCCGTGCCTGGTCGATCAGATCCTCGCTGCCGGCGATCGTCCCGTCTGCGACGGCGGACCACAACAGTCCTTGGACCTTGTGCTGGCTGGCGAGTGAGATCACCTCTGTCCGTCAACTCCAGCGGGTCTGTCCCGGATTCGCCGCTCTCGGCGTCGGGCAGACCATGTGCGACGCACGTTCGGAGTACCTCGAGCGGTTCGCTCATGATGCGTGCTCGAAGTCTCCGTTGTGGGCGCACCCGAGTTGGCCGGACAGTTGCATCTGCTCGCGATCGAACGTTGGTCGGGCTGTCGCTGGGATTGACGTCGTCGGCGAGCTCGTCGGCAAGTCAGCAGATTGGCCGACGACGTGGCAGCGAGTCCAGTTGGCCCGGGGTCGGTCACGCAGTCGTGACGGCAGGAACCCGTGAGATCAGTCCTTCCGTTCTTGTCCTGCATCCGATGCTGACACCGACCTGAACGTTGTACCGAGAGCCGAGTTGTCGCTACCGAGGGCGAAGGATCCACTGTCGAAGGTGGTAGGGGTCACCCATCCTTTAGCGGCTGCGTCCGATGCAGGTCGACCGCCGGGGGGAGGGTGGGGCCGGCTAAACGACACACGCCGTGTTACGTCCGCTGTCCTCAGTTACGCACCCCTCGTACCGTCTCGACGACGGCCGACCAGCGTCTCCCCCGCGTCCCGTCACGACTGAGCGAACCGATCGACGCCAGCGCCCCGATTGTCGTCAGGCGTGGTCCTGATCGCGGTGGTGGTGCCGCGAGTCGGCGAACGGGCGGGCGATGCCGTTGCCGAACGGGCGGTGCGAGTGTAAGCCGCATTCGTCTGGATCGTTCTCAACGAATCTGGGACCCGGGGCGAGATCATCCCACGTGGCACACTGATCGGGCCAGTGCCGAAGACGGTTACGCCGCAATCGAACAACTGGGTGGGAACTTGGTGGATCTTTCGGGCTGCTTGCTGAGCGGCAAGTGCCCCTTGCCCTACAGGTGCCGGAGGAGGTTCGGGGCAAGTAGTCGAATCGTAGGCGACGACCGTCGTCGGCCCCGTGAAATCAAGGGTGTTCCCGCCACGCGTTATGGTGCCTTCCAGTGGTGACGATCGACGCACACTGGGCGGTCATCGTTGTCGAGGCACCGAATCCGAAGCGTGACGCTGTAGGTGACGGCAGTGTTATTCGGAAAGTCGGAGTACGTCACGGAGGTCGATGTGCTTGTATCGACAGTGACGATGGGCGAGGTTGAGAACGTCGGCCCGCTGACGACAGTTGGTGAACCCCCGCAATTGCACCCGATAGTGCCGAGGTCGGTGTACGTCACCTGCGCTTGAGTGTTCGTACCCGTGGCGGTCCCTACTTGCGCGGCGGTGATTGAGGGAATCCCGGAGGTCGCATCGCAATCCTCCGTGCCCGGATTGGCGAGGGCCGGCGAGGAGATCACCATGGAGGCGCCAAGGGCCGTGGCTCCGCCCATGCCGAGCTTCTTCAATGCGTCGCGTCGGTCCATCAAACAGTCCTTCGAGGTCGTGTGCCCGGACGGCATGGTAGCCACGGCGACGGCAATTGACGCAAGGATGGCGATTCCTGTGGCGTCTCGGTGGTCCTCTCAGACCGTGCAGGCCTGCGTCAACGAAATGAATGGGCGTGGTGGGCGCCTGCTGCCAGTTGGGGTTGCCGTTGGCCTGATTGACATACCGGTACGTGTAGTTGACGAGTTGGCAACCGGCCGGCTGGCCGTTCACCGTGCACGCGTACTTCACGTACCACGTCACTTCGAATGCGTCACCTCGTCTGAACGGCGAATTGCCGGGGCCGGTGCCAGTCGCCGTGAAGGTTGCGGTGTCCGCGTAGTCGACGTAGCCGCCAGGACCGAACCCGGATGGAGCCACAATCTGCACGCTGAGGTTGCCGTTCATTGTCTGAGCCGTCGGCGAACGAGTCGATCCGCAGGTCCCCGGACGAACAGTCGACACTGGGGGCGGTGATCTGCCAGCGTGGCGAAACGCTTGCCGTTGGCCGTCATGGCGACGGGAGGTGGCGTCGTCATGGCGGCACCCATCGGCTGGCCACCGCCGACGCTGCCCGCTGCGAAGACCGGCGACGACGACACCATGGACGCGCCGGCGACGACTGCGCCTCCGGCCATCATCTTCTTGAGTGCGTCTCGTCGGTCCATCGCTCGGTCTCCCGACCATCGCGTTCGGACGGTCGTCCCTGCGGATGGTCTTCACGACGCCTTCACCCATGCGTGGTATCGATCGACGAGTCCGGACCACAGTCGGTTCCGGTCGAAGTTCTCCACCACCCACGTGGCTTCTTGACGTCTGCTTGAAGATCGGCCGATTTCGGCGTCCACTTGAGCGACAATTTCCTCGCTGAGCGCCGTCGACATCACCCACCGGCACCAGCCCCGAGCCGGGAGCCACCGCATCGACGGTGCCGGTTGCGGCGTACCCCACCACCGGCACGCCGCACAGCTGTGCCTCCAACGGCACATTGGGCAGACCCTCCCGGTAGGAGGGGAACGCCAACAGGTCCATCGCCCGGTACGCCACCCCCGTGTGGTCGAGCCACGGCACGGTCACGATCCGCTCTTCGTGTTCGATCGTCTCCCGCACGTTGGGCGGGACGGGGTCGCCCTCCTCGAACTGGCCGACCAGCAGCAGCCACACGTCGGGCCGCTCGCGCAGCGTCGAGGTGAACACCTCGACCAGGTCGGCGATGCCCTTGTCGCGGGTGAATCGCCCGACGAACCCGACGACCGTCGCCTCGGCCGGCAACCCGAACCGTTCGCGGGCCTCGGCCCGGGTCGGCAGCACGTCGTCGGCGAACCGGGAGACGTCGATGCCGTTGCCCGAACCCCCGCCGATCACCTCGCCCCGGCCGGGCCTGATCAGGCCCTCGCGTTCGCCGACCGCCATCAGGCTGCGGCTGTTGAACAGCACGTGGTTCGCGCACCGGATCGCCACCCACTCCAACGATCGGAACAGGCGCCGCCGCCAGCCCGTCGCCGTCTCGAAGCGGAACCCGCGCACCACGTACACCCGCACCGGCACCCGGCACAGCCAGGCGGCCAGCATCCCGAGCAGCCCGGCCTTCGGCGTCGACGCGTTGACGATCGTCGGTCGCAGCCGGCGGATCAGCCGGATCGTCGCCCACAGCGCCCGGAGGTCGGCGACCGGCGACGGCTCCCGCACGAAGGGAAGGTGCTCGACCGTCACGCCGTCGTCCCACTTGCCCGGGCTCGGGCGGCTGCCGGGGGCGGAACGCGTGCAGCGACCGTGACGTCGAAGCCCTCTCGACCAGATGGCCGAGCTGCCCGCGCACCAGCACGCTCGAGATCTCGTCGGTCAGCAGGTACAGCACCGTCGTGCGCTGCACACTGGCCGATTCACCGCTCACCGTCACGAGCGTCACCGTAGCCGTGAGGGATCGATTGCTCCCGGGTTCCTACCAGCGGTAGCATTGGAGTATGAAAGTCAGCGTGAGCCTGCCCGACGACGACGTCGAGTACCTCGATCGCTACGCCAGCACGCAGGGTCTGCCGTCCCGGTCGGCGGCGTTGCATCGTGCGGTTCGCATGTTGCGGGCCTCTGAGCTCGGAGCTGCGTACGAAGATGCGTGGACGGAGTGGGCGCACACGGGCGACCACGACGTCTGGGATCCGACCGCGTCTGACGGGCTGACCTGATGCGACGGGGCGAGATTCGCCTCGTCGATCTCGATCCTGTCAGGGGCGCCGAGGCCAACAAGCGTCGACCTGCGGTGATCGTCAGCAACGACGGCGCCAACCTCACGGCGCAACGGCTCGGAAGAGGCGTCATCACCGTGGTTCCGGTCACGTCGAACACCGAGCAGACGATGAGTCAAGCGTCAACATAAAAAGAAGA
>CAWKCN010000057.1:0-31439 GCA_963848145.1 Ilumatobacteraceae bacterium | reverse complement strand
GTGCCCACCCCGCAAGCCCTGGTGAGGAGCAATCCGGCCGGGGCTTCGTCGCGTACGGGGCTGAGACGTCGGACTCTCGGGCAGCGTCCGTGGATGGCGAAGCGCACGTCGCAGCTCCAGCAGACTCGGAGAGCGAATTGCGCTTGCCGTGTCCGAATCCGAATCGGGGGTGACGGCTGGCGCTCGGTGGGGAAGACTCCCATGCGTGGCCCCACGACGATCCTCGAACGACCTGGTCGGCCGTCTCGACGAGCAGACGGTGCTGGCCCAGTGGCTCGCCGAGTCGACCGGTGGCGCCCCGCGCATCGTCATTGTCCGTGGCGAGCCAGGCATGGGCAAGACGAAGTTGCTCCGGTGGCTGGTCGAGGAGGCGCGCTCAGCCGGATCGCTGACCTCGTGGGGGGCGGCGGTCGAGGGCGTCGACGTTCCGATGCTCGCAGCCACGCCCCTGATGGCCTCGATCCCCGGTGGCACCGAAGCGCTGGTGCCCGATGAGCGCACAGCTGGCCCTTGGGGTGGGTCCGGCTCGCGGAGTCTGACCCGGGCGGTCGATGCGATCGTCCGATCGAGCCAGTCCGGATCGGTGCTGCTCGTCGTCGACGACCTGCAGTGGGCCGACGAAGCGACGCTCGCATTGGTGCAGCACCTCGCGGTCGTCATCGGAACGTCGGCCGCACCGCTCTCGCTGCTCCTCGCCGTGACGGTGCGCGCCGGCGAAGGTTCGGAGCCCGGGCGGCGTGCGGCGCACCGGTTGGCGCGTGAGCCGCTGTCTCGGCAGTTGCACGTCGGCCCGCTCGACGAGGTCGAGGTGCGCGAGCTCTGTCGGGACCTGACAGGGCAGTACCCCTCACGAACCGAACTCCGCACGCTGATCGACATCACCGGAGGATCACCGCTGCTCATACGGGCTCGTCTGAGTTCGTCGTCGAGTTCACGCTCCCAGGCCGACGCGAGCGAGGCTGGGCTCGACCTCCTCGAGGGCAAGTACTCGCTGCTGCCCCGGACCACGAAGCGTGCGGTCGACACGCTCGCAGTGCTCGGTGGTCGGGTCGATATCGGCGCACTCGAGGCGTTGCTCGGCCCAGAGCACCAGCAGGTTCTTGCTCCTGCACTCGATGCAGAGCTCATCGCAATCGACGGTGGCATGTTGGCGTTCGAACACTCGCTCTACCGACATGCGGTCCTCCAGTCGATGGGAGCGGATCGCGCGGCCGCCGTGACGGTCGAAATCGCAGAACAGGTGGCATCCGAGCCCTTGCGGTCGATGCTCGCACCGGGAGCGGTTGCAGCACACTTGCGTCTGGTGCCTGATTCTGCGCCTGCCGAGGTGGTCGCCACGATCAACTGGAGCGCCGGCGTCGACGCCCACGGTGCCGGTGCCTGGGGCTTGGCCGCCGACCACTACGAGGCGGCACTGCTGGCCGACGAGCGAGCCGAAGAGGCCTTGGACCGACCGTCCCCATCGCTGGTACGTGGCTGGTGAAGCTGCGTTTCGTGACCACAACCTGCGCTGTGTCGAGCATCTCCGGCGGGCCCTCGATCTCGCCGATCCAGCAGCGGATGTCGAAGTCGTCGCGACCTCGACGATCCTGCGGGCACGCGGGCTGCTCACGCTCGGCAACGGAGCCATGACCGCCCAGGACGAAGCCGAACTGATCGCACTCGCCGGTGACCCCGACGAACGACTCGATCGCTGGCGGTCGGCTCTCCTGGCAATGGCCGCGGAGTGCCGGTTCGCCACCTTCGATGTCGAGGGAGGGGAGCAGTTGGCAGCGCAGGCGCGGGCGGCTGCTCCTCTCTCGGGAGATCCGCTCAGCACGTGGGCGGTCGAGATCGGCGAAGGTCTCCAGCACGTGGCCGCGTTGCGGCTCGACGATGCGGAGGCCTGCTTCCAGCGCGTCGTTCAGACCAGCGTGGTCGCCGAGTCGGCCTGGCACGAGGCGTCGAGCCAGCACCGGGTCGCAATGATCGATCTCATGAGAGGTCGTCTCGATCAGGCTGATCGAGCGCCGCCGATGGATGGAGGTGGCTCGTTCGTGCCACCACTGGGCCGAGTGCAGCTTCGGTGGAGGTCTGCGAACGATTGCGCTCGCCGTGAGGGGCGACCCGGGGTCGAAGCCGAGGCCGAGGCCGCCGCTGCGATGTTCCGGAGGACGTCGTATGCGTTCAGCCCCGGGTTGCTCTACCCGGCCCTGGCCTATGGCCGGGCAATCCGTGGCGACATCGAAGGCGCCGCGAAGCTCTGGGCAGCTCGAGTCGGTCGGTCAGCGGCGGGCTTGCATCGCCGAGCCCTCTCCCGATTGATCGGCTGTTCGCCGGTTCGATGGACGTCAGCCGCGCCGCTCGAGATCGGCGTATCGGACGCCGGACATGTCGACGCTGGCCGCACTCGGTTCGGCGGCCGACGAAGCGGTCGACTTCGGCGATCGAGATGGCGCCAAGGCGCTCGCCCCGCAGATCGATCACGTGCTCGCCGCTGGGGTGTCGATCTCGCCGGGGTGGCCGCACTACTTCCCGCGGATACGCGCCGAGGTCGCCGTCGCAGCAGGCGACTCAAATGCCCGAGACCACCTCGATGAGGCGATGGCGCACGCCAGCCGCGAGGACTCGAGTTCGAGCTGATCCTGCTGGAGCTACTCGCCAGCCGAGTGGTCGACGATCGTGTTGCGGCGGCCGAGCACGCTGCTAGCGTGCTCCGGCGAGCAGACGAGACAGGGATGCTCGCCGGCGTGGTGATCAGCCAGGAGCGGCTGCATCAGCTCGGATCCGATCCGGGTCGTCCGATCGCACGGGCGGTGCTGACCACCGACATCGTGTCGAGCACGGACCTGACGAGAACACTCGGCGACGAGACGTGGCTCGAGGTGCTCAACGAGCACGATGATCTCGTGATGTCGACGGTCCGCCGCCACGGTGGAGTGATCTTCAAGCACACCGGTGATGGGATGTTCGCCTGGTTCGCCACCCCCGCCGACGCCGTGAGAGCGACCGAGGTGCTACTCGGCGAGTTCGAGCATGGCCGCCTGTACGGCGGTCGTGTGCCGATGCGAATTCGTGCCGGGCTTGCCCTGGGTCGCCCCTCAGCCGAGAAGATGGCGACCTCTTCGGGATGACGGTCATCGAGGCGGCGCGTCTGTGCAGCGCGGCCCGCGACGGTACGGGGTTGGCATCGGCAGCGGTGGCAACGTCAGCCGAACGCCCGCTGGCTGCCTTCGGCCGGCTCGATCTGAAGGGGTTCGACGCTGCGGTCGAGACCTTCGTGGTCGAACCGGTCGGCGAGTGATTCCGATGTGGCACACTCGCGGTCGGGGTCGCAGCTGGTTCAACATTCGGACCCCGCTTGACTGACTGGGGGTCAGCATGCCACCGATGCCGTACTACCTCGAGAAGGGGCCGATGTTCTCGGTCGTCGAGGACTACCTGAATGCGGACACCGCCCGCGCCGTCGACACGTTGCGCGAGTTGCGCAAGGAGAGCGACGACCCGACGTACGTCGAACTCTGGGAGCTCGGCGCATTCGGCTCGACCAATCTCTCCGCCAAGCCGCCGCCGTCGTATGCGGAGGACTTCCGGGACAAGTGGCTCGGGATGGGTCCCGACCCATCGGCGATGATGTGGGACAACTACAGCGGTGACGTCAACGGCATCACCCGGCTGACCATCCGAACGGCGCTGGAGGTCGCTCTCGGGGTCGGGAAGAACGAGCCGGTTCCCGACACGCCGCCGAGGCACTGGACGATCGATCTGTTCTGGAAGTGCGGGCAGAACTGGTTCGAGGGATGGGTCACCCATCGCCGGATGGACGCGGGACCGCCCGGCGGGAGTACCACCGCCCCGGGATCGGGGCATGTCGTGGTGATCTTCGCGACCCCGACGGAGGGCAGCACGGTGCTCGATCGACCCGCTGATCACGCGCTGGTCAAGGTCGCTCCCGACTTCGAGGTGGACCCGACAAGCCTGGTCATCAACGGGGTCGAGCGCCAAGCCGGGTCGATGGTGATCACCCATCGTCACAACGAGGCCCAACCATCGTGGGCGGTCGAGGTGATACCGGTCGGACAGACGTTTGAAGTTCGGCTCAACCCCGCCGACTACGTCGGCCAGGAGGGCCTCGTCACTGTTGCGCCGTCCGAACCCGATGGCGGTGTGCTCGCCACACCTCGACCGTACGTCGCGCCCTGAGGAGGACCTGATGCCCTACACCAACGACATCTTCGATGAGGTCGTCCAAGCCGACGTCGACGAGGTTGCGCCCGGCATGGTCGATGCGATCCGCGCTTCGCTCGGAGAACAATTTGACGTCGGCGAACTCACGGTGCGAACCGTCCTCGTTGCCGATGGCGGCTTCACCACGATCCGATGGTCGGTCGATTGCCTCGACTCGGTGCTGGAAGACCGCCGCCGAACCAATCGTGCGCTGACCGTGCACGGAATGTCACTCGTCGGTGGCCGCTCGGAGGAACAACTCGTCACCCACTACATCGACTGGGCTGGCGCCATGGCGCAGCTCGGCATGACCACCAGTCGCCCGAGCGTGGTCGACCCGCCGTCATCATCATCGTGATCCACGGCTGACCCGAAGCCGGCCTCGAGAGCTGCGGCAACCGGAATCCCACCGGTCGCCGTAGTCCACGGGCTACCGGTCGCGGGCCGGAGGCCCGTGGCAGCGCCCAGGTGCCGGGCGCAACAGCGGTGCCGACGCTACTGCTGGCGCTCGGCTGCGGCGGTGAGCTGGGTGACAGCTTGTTCGACGATGGCGCTGGGTGTGGCGATGGTCATGCGAGCAAAGCCGGCTCCCTCGCGCCCGAACCAGTGACCGGGGCTGAGCGCAAGGCCCGCAGCCGATGCGAGCCAGGCCGGAATGGCGGGCACCTCGAGACCGAGCCGGCGGAGATCCAGCCAGACCAGATACGTACCCTCGGGGGCAATCAGTTCGATCTCTGAGGGGAGACCCTCGCGAAGTATCTCGACGTTGTGGGAGAGCAGCGCGAGGAACTCGTCGAGCCAGCGCTCTCCGTGTTGGTAGGCGGCCTCGAACGCCGTGATGCCGAACACGTTGTTGCGGGTCAGGTGAAGCTGAGAGCTCCGGGTCTGGAATCGTCGTGCGACGTCGGCATGGTCCGTGACCAGCACGGTGTCGCAGACGCCCGCGAGGCCGAACGTCTTGATGGGTCCATGCGTCGCTGCCCAGGACACATCGTGTGGCTCCGCAGCGTGCGCAAAGGGGACGAAGCGGGTTGGAGCGAGCGCGAGGTCCGAGTGAATCTCGTCGGCCAACACGAAGATGTCGTGTCGGGCACAAATGGACGCAACCCGGTCCAGCTCGCCCGCCGACCACACGCGGCCGACTGGATTGTGAGGACTGCACAAGATGAGCATCCGATTCCGACGCTCGGATGCTTTGGCCTCGAGGTCATCGAAATCGATGCGGTATCCCTCATCGGTCAGCATCAAGGGGCTTCGGACCACCGCCCGATCGCCTGACGCGATCAGCGTCTTGAAGTCGGTGAAGACCGGTGGTTGCAGGATCACCCCATCCCCGGGTTCGGTCATCTCATCGATGAGGACCCCGATCGACGTGCCGACGCTCGGACTCACCACGGTGTGCGACTCAGAGATGTCCCAGGCGTGGCGGTTGGTCACCCAGCTTCGGAAGGCCTCGAGGATCGAGTCGGGCCGCGTCTCGTAGCCGTACCAACCCGCTGCTCCACGGGCCTGCAGCGCCTCGACAACCGCAGGAGCGAGCTCGACATCAGGCTCGGCAATCCAGAGTGCGAGCAGATCCTCGTCGGTACCGAAGTGGCGGCGCAGAGTCTCGGGGTCAGTGCCTTGTCGACGGTCGCTCACACGAGCCTGCCCCAACCCACCGAAGCGTCGCGATCAGCGTCAGCCATCGACTCGATACGAGGCCTCGGCATGAATGAACACGGTAGTCATGTCACACGGCCACCGGCCGCACCCGTGGTCGATGTGGGAGGTCGAGGCAAGAGTGGCGACCGTGATCGAGAACTGCTCGCCGGAGGACGGCACGCTTGTCGACATTTCGCCCGTGCGACTGGTTCGCTGCAGGGGTACTCGCCGCTGATGACGGTGGTCTGGCTGCCGAGGACGCACGAACCGAGCATTCCCGATGGCGTCAGCCGTCGTCGACGGGAAGGGCCAGCTGCGCGCAGATGTCGATGAAGACCTGCTGCTTCGAGGCGGTTGCATCGACGTGCACGACCACCTCCTTGCGTTGGAAGATCTCGATCACGGGTGCCGTCTTGTCGTAGTAGTCGCGAAGGCGCAACGAAAGAGCCTCAGGCGTGTCGTCGGCTCGGCTGATCAGCCGCCCGCCACACACGTCGCACAGGTCCTCCACCTCGGGCCGATGCGCCATCAGGTTGTAGTCGATCCCGCACCGGGAACACAGCCGGCGTGACAGCACCCGCCGCTCGACTTCGTCGTCCGGCAGTTCGAGGTTGATCACGGCATCGATGTCGAAGCTCTCCAGGAAGAACTCGGCCTGGCGTGCGTTTCGGGGAAACCCGTCGATCACGAAGCCGTGGTTCCAGTCGTGCTCGTCGAGCCGACGGCGCACGATCGACTCGACCAGGTCGTCGCCGACCAGTTCGCCGGCATCGATCGTGCGACGCACCATCGCTCCGAGTTTCGTGTGGTGCTGCACGTTCCAGCGAAAGATGTCTCCGACTCCGATCGGTTCCAAGCTGAAACGCTCGCACAGCAGCGAGGCCTGGGTGCCCTTCCCGCTGCCCTGCACCCCCATGATCACGAATTTTCGCACGACTCCATCTTGTCATCCCTGCGGCTCGCTCGTGTCCGACCCTCGTCTGATTCCGAGGCTGTGTCATGATCGAGCGGGGCCCGGCCGACCCGGCCGACCCGTGATCCAGTGCCGGGTGAGCGAGGAGTGATCATGACCGTGACCGAGCACGAACGTCGGGCAGGCGCAGTGAGCTACGACAGCTTCGAGCTGACGACGCTCACACCGCATCTGGGCGCAGAGGTCGTCGGACTCGATCTCTCGCAGCCGCTCGACGAACGACAGCTCCGAGATCTCCACCAGGCATTCGCCGACTGGAGCGTGCTCGTGTTCCGAGATCAGCACCTCGATCGGCAGGCCCACAAGGCCGTCGGCAGGTACTTCGGCGACCTCCACGTCCACCCGATGAACCACGCACGTGAATCCGATCCGGAGATCTTGATCGTCAAGACCACCAAGGACTCGCCGTACACCGCCGGCGATGCTTGGCACACCGACGTGACCTGCGATGCCACCCCACCGCTCGCCTCGGCGCTCTACATCACCGAGACGCCCGAGGTCGGCGGTGGAGACACGCTGTACGCCGACATGTACCTCGCCTACGAATTGCT
Organism: Ilumatobacteraceae bacterium; assembly: GCA_963848145.1. Lineage (GTDB taxonomy): Bacteria > Actinomycetota > Acidimicrobiia > Acidimicrobiales > Ilumatobacteraceae > Sva-07. Next base: position 24,065 of record CAWKCN010000057.1, on the reverse strand, counting down.
GTCGCCCGCGATGCAATCGTTCCTCGAAGGCCTCACTGCCGTCCACGACGGCGGTGTCCCGTACGTCGGCAGCTACGGATCGACGCCACCCGACGGCGGCTATCCGCGCAACGAGCACCCTGTTGTCGCCGTCCATCCGGTCACCGGTCGCAAGGTCCTCTACGTGAACAGCGGTTTCACGTCGCACATCGTGGGCCTGCGGCGATGGGAGAGCCGGGCACTGCTCGACATGCTGTTCGAGCACATCGCCACCACGCCGCGCCTGCACTGTCGGGTCGAGTGGGAGCCCAACACGCTGACGCTGTGGGACAACCGGTGTACGCAACACCACACGGTCTGGGACTACCACCCTTCCAGCCGATACGGCGAGCGGGTGTCGGTCGTCGGTGCGGATCGCCCGGCGGGCGTTTTGGCAGGTTGAGTTCACCTCCCGAGGTCACTGCCGACGCAACGACTTCACCCACGGGAGTCCGGTGATGGGAGGTCTCACGGGCTCCAGACGAACGCGTCGCCGTCCCGGTCGAGGGCAACGATCTCGTTGCTCGAGTACGAGGTGACCGACTACGACGATCCGCTGTATTCCGGATTGAAGGGTGTGTACACCGACTGTGGCGGTGGCGACACCGATCTGGTCGTGGTTGCTGCCGCCCCACCCGGACTGGAATTCGTCGTGCTCGCCGGAGTCACCATCGTCACCGACGCCGATTTCGAGGCGCTCGACCGCATCCTGGCGACCTTCCAGACGTTCGGTGACGTGCCCGGACGCCGCTGACCACGCGCCATCTGCAATCACTCGCTCGTTGGCCGAGACGGTATGCCGGTGAGGTTGGTTGCCGAGTGCCAAGACCATGACATGGTGGAGGCCCAGGGTTCGAGTCGCGACGGGGCGAAGGGCTCTGGCGCAGAGTCTCGACAGATCGTGACAATCGAAGTACACCAAGCGAGGAGGTATCGCATGTTCCGAACAACGTTTTCGGCAATCGTGGCGGTCCTGCTCCTCAGCACTGCAGGGTGCGCCCAGAGCGACTCCACCGATGCGGTCGAGGAGCAACTTGCCGAGGTGACAGCCGAACGAGATGCACTACTCGACGCAGCATCGGCGCAGCAGGAACGCCACGACCGGGCGCTCGCCACGGTCAACGAAGTGACCGCACTGCTCAATGATCCCGAGTCCGTCGGTTCAGAGGAAGACGTCGTCGATGCGATCGCAAGCCACTCGACCGAGACCGCGGTCATTGACGACGACGTGTTCGGGTCCGTCAACTATCGCAACGGGTACTACAACACGTTGTACGGCGGCGTCGTGGATGCTCGAATCGACGCATACGACTGGTGGGTGTCGGAGGACGGCTCGCAAGGCGCTGTCTCGTGGATCTGGTACGGCACCAACCTTGCGGGGAACCCGTTCGAACTGGCAGGGATCAGCCTCATGGAATTCGCCGACGATGGGCGCATCGCACACGAGTTGGTCACGTACCCCTACCCGGATGACTACGTGAGGAACGCCTTTTCAGGTGACGGGACGCCGACGCCCTCCACGGGCACCGACCAGTAGTGCGTCGAACTCTTGGTCGGTGAGCCAGAGCGGAACCTGCCGGTAGCCGACGCGATCCTTGGTCAGGGTGGGTGGGCCGGATTCGAGGTACGAGGCGAAGTCCGCGAGGAGTGTGCCGACGAAGGTCGCGAAGTAGCGAAAGTGCTCATCGTCAGTGGCGGACTCCAGTTCGTCGTCTCCGAGCACCACGGCGGACGTGACCACGCGATAGGTGCGTTCGATGCTTCCCCGAATGGGTCGCTCGCTGGCAACCTCCAGCAACCCGCCATCGGCGAGTTGGTTGATGTGTCGGTAGAGCGTCGCCTGTGGAACGTCTCCGAGCCGATCCTTGAGCTGTAGTGGCGTCATTGGGTCGCCGACCAGTGCCTGCACGATCCGCAGCCGAATCGGATGCAGCAGAAGGTCTCGAGTCTCGGTCATCTTCTCCCAGCGGCCTCGCACTCGAGGGAACGCTGAGATCGAGCGGCTCGCCGCCCGGGCCCGCGGCGTTGCTGCTCAGCGGTTCGGGACCGGTCGACCGCGACTCGAACGCGAAGCGCCTGGCGATCAATGTCATGGGCCAGATCGCAGCCGACCTCGCTGCACACGGCATCACGTCACTTCGCTACGACAAACGAGGCGTCGGCCACAGCGAGGGAGCGCTCATCGCGTCCGCACTTGCCGCAGACGAACAACTCGCCGGCGTTGCCCTGCTCGCCGGCGCCGCCACCAACGGCAAGGACATCCTCCGGTGGCAGGCTCAACAGGTCGCGGCGACACTGCCCAAGCCGGCCAAGGTGCTGACGAAGGTGCTCCGACAGGACCTCGTTCGAACGCAGACGAAACGGCTCGACCGGATCGAGTCCTCCACCGACGACGTGATCCGAATCCAATTCGTGAAGCTCAATGCCAAGTGGTTCCGCGAATTCATGGCATTCGAACCAGCAGCTGTTCTCGGCCATGCCGCGGTGCCGGTACTCGCGATCACTGGCACGAAAGACATCCAGGTCAACCCGGCCGACGTCGCACTGATGGAGCGCGCCGTCCCGACACCATTCACCGGTCATCTCGTCGACGACGTGACCCATCTCTTGAGAACCGAACCCGCAACTGCCTCTGTCCGCACCTACAAGAAACCGGCACGCCAGCCACTCGATGAGCGGGTCACCAAGCTCCTCACCGGCTGGGTGGCGACCCAGACCCGCATCGCGGGCGGAGCCGGCGATGGCCATCCCTGACGACGACGCAGTTGGACACGAATGGTCGGGGTCGACTTGGCGAAGCGGAGAACTGACCGCTGGAGAGGGTTGATGGGTCGACACCCGTTCCGCGCCACGCATGGTTGCCTGCCCTAGGATCAGCGTCTCGTGATCTCTGAGACAAGCTCGTCCTCGGTGCCGGTGTGACCGACATGGGTGCCTACGTGGTCGGGCTCGACAATGGCGGCACGGCGAACAAGTTCACGGTCATGGATCGCGACGGGCGCTTCCTGATCGACCGTCTGGTCGAGCTACCGAGTCGTGTCACCGAGGGACCATCGGCCGCCATCAGCGCACTCCGATCCGCCTTCGACGCCGCGATCGAGATGGCGGGCATCGAACGCCGAGAAGTGCTCGGGGTCGGCTTCGACACGCCTGGTCCGGCGACGGCACAGGGTGTGATCTCGTCGCGTGGTGGCACCAACTTTGCGCACGACGACTGGAAGGGCTTCGACTTCCGCACCGCGCTCGAAGTCGAGCTCGGTATGCCGGTCGTCTACAACAACGACGCCAACGCGGCGGCGCTCTATGCCCACCACGAACACTTCGGGGCCGTCGGCGGAGAACGATCGTCGATCTCGGCGATCGTGGGGACCGGCCTGGGTGGGGGAGTGATCGAAGCTGGTCGGACGGTGAAAGGTGCTGCAGGAATGGCGGGTGAGCTCGGACACGTCCACATCCCGATGGACGGCCTGCTCGAGGAGGGCCAACCGACCCCGAGGTGCAACTGCGGATTCGTCGGCGACGCCGAGAGCGTTGCGTCGCTCACGGGTATCCGCAACAACCTTCTGCCCTACTGGTTGAGTTGTTTCCCCGATCACGAACTCGCGGGAGCCGACCCGCTCGATGCCGCCAAGCAGGTCAGAGGCTTCGGCGAGCGGGGCGACGAGATGGCGCTCCACGTCTTCGAGCAGCAGGCGATGGCGCTCGGCCGATTGTTCACGATTGCCGCGAACTTCACCGACCCCGACCTGTACCTGCTCGGTGGCGGCGTGATCGAGGCCGAACCGTCGTTCCGCGACTGGTTCCTCGAACGTGTCGAAGCGCACACGGCATTGCGCGACGAGCAGCGTGAAGTCGCATCGTTTGCTCTCGTGACCGATCTCGACATGGCGGGTGCCCGTGGATCGGCCATCGCTGCCTTGAGCCTCCTGGTTCATCGCTGACCCGACGAATGCCTGCCCGGCGGCGCGTCGAGTGCGCCGGTCAGAACCGTCCGCCGTCGACGAGAAACTGCTGGGCTGTACATGCAGCCCCGTCGTCGGCGGCGAGAAAGAGCACCATCTGAGCGAATTCGGTCGGCGAGATGCGGTGCTTCAGCGCCTGATCGTTCAGTGTTCCCGCCTCACCCTCTGGTGTCCACCACTTGGTGAGTTGCCGCTCGGTGGCGACCCAGCCGGGCATCACTGTGTTGACACGAACGTTGTCGGGTCCGAACGTCCTGGCCAGCGTGCGGGTGATGCCCTCGACCCCCGACTTGGCGATTGCGTAGCCCGGGAAGAAGTCCTCCTGCATCATGTAGCTGCTCGATCCGATGTTGATGATCGATCCGTGCTGCGCTGCGATCATGCCCGGAGCGACGGCCTGGATGGCGAAGAAGTAGTGCCGAAGATTCGTGTCGAGACGATCGTTCCAGTAGTCGACGGTCATGTCCTCCCACGAATGGCGGTCGTCGCTCGCGGCGTTGTTGACCAGCACGGTGATGCCGCCGAGGTCGGTCGAGATCTGAGCGATAGCGGTGTGCAGCGCCTCGATGTCGACCAGGTCGACCTCGTAGAAGCGTGGAGGATGGCGCGGGTCGTCTCGTCCGCAGCGATCGATCGTCTCGGCCGCCTTGGTCGTGTTGACGTCGATGAACGCGACCTGGGATCCCTGCGCGGTGAACTGCTCGACGAGCGCTGCGCCGATGCCGTCGGCGCCTCCGGTGATCAGCACGGTTCGGTCGATCAGTGATGGGTACGACGCGTAGGTGGGGGGCGGTGGTGTTGGAGCTGATTCGGTCATGCTGTTCCCTTTCGTGGTCAGAAGTCGTAGAGCGCGGCGGGGTTGTCGACCAGCACCCGTCGGCGGAGGTCATCAGTCGGCAACCAACGATCGCGCAGCGCGACCAGTTCGGCCGCAGTCGGTGGGCTCGCCTGCCCGGGATGCGGCCAATTGCTTGCCCACACCAGGCGGTCCGGAGCCCGGGCAGTGAGCACGTCGACCAGTCGGGTGACGTCGTCGAAGCCCGGCGGGCCGGTCTCGGATGATTCGTATGGTGCCGACAGCTTCACGATCGCGCCATGGTCGATCATTTTCAGCAGTGCGCTGAACGCGGGAGCGTCCGGCTCGACCGTCGGCATGAATCGGCCCACATGGTCCACCACGACGCCGACGGGAAGGCGGAGCAGGTGATCGAGTCGGTCGGGAAGCTCGCGACCGTCCAACTGGAGTTGGATGTGCCATCCGAACGGCGCGATGTCGGCGGCCACTGCCTCGAGCATCTCCCACGGCACCGCGCCACCGGGGAGCATGTGAAAACGCGCGCCGCGCACGCCCAGGTCCGTGAGTCGCGCCAGCTCCTCCGGTCGCGTACTCGTGTCGATCACCATCACACCGCGCGCCGTGTCGCCGAACGTGGCCATGGCATCGAGTTGGCAGCTGTTGTCGAGGCCGTACGTGGTGGGCTGCACGACGACGATGCGCTCGGTGCCCAACGCCGCCTGTGCGGTGCGGTAGTCGGCGGCTGTCGCGTCCGGCGGACGCAGCGTCGACGCAGGCGCCACGGTGTATCGGCGGTCGTAGAAGTGGATGTGTGTGTCGCACGCTGACTGCATCACCGGCGGGTTCGGTCCCACAGGGCGTGCAGTCGTGTGGCGTGTTGAGCGTTCAACGACCGCGGTGGATCGTTGCCGGCGACGATCGCCTCGACCTGCTCGACGCTGCTGGCCGCTTGGGCGTCGGCGTTCTCCGGGGTGAGGCCACCGAGGTGCGGGGTTGCGACGACGCCTGGAAGTGCAGCCAACTCGGGGGAGGGCCGTTGATCGGCGGCGCGACCGACGTCGAGTCCGAGCCCGCCCAACTGGCCGGAGCGGACCGCCTCGGCGACGGCGGACTCGTCGAGCAGTTCGCCCCGACTCACGTTGATCAGGAGCGCGCCGCGCCGCATCGCCGCGAGCTCGGGCGCCCCGATGAGGTTCTCCGTCTCGGCGGATCCCGGAGCGAGAGGAAACACGGCGTCGGCGGCGCACAGCAGTTCGTCGAATCCGACGAAGCTCACACCCTCGACCCCGGGGTCGGCCACGAACGGGTCGTGTACGAGCACCTCCATGCCAACGGCGACGAGCAGTGCGGCCAGGTGGGAGCCGATCGATCCGAAGCCGATGATGCCGGCCGTCCGGCCCTGCAGCTGTCGACCGGGACGCTGTGACGGGGTTCGGCCGGCCGCATATTCCGCCGATGAAACGGTGATGTTGCGTGCCACATCGAGCAGCAGGCCCAGCGCCAACTCAGCTGTCGAGGCGACGAACGTCTTGTCGGCCCGGGCGACCAGGACACCGTTCGCCGACGCCGCGTCGACGTCGATCGTGGATGTGTCGACGGCACATCGCAGGAAGGCGACGAGGCTCGGCACTCGCTCGAACAGGGCCGCTTCGCCCGGTGTCGACCGGTGAGCGACGATGACGTCGCAACCCTGTGCGGCGTCGATCAGCGCCGCCGTCGACAGGTCGTGATCGGAGGGGTTCTGCACGACATCAGCGATTTGGTTGAGCAGGGGGAGTGCAAGTCCGTAGTACGCGTTGCGGTCCTCCGGATTGTGGGTGAGGAACACTCGCACGCAATCGACGCTACTGCGCGGCCAGCGATACGCCCGTCGATCCGAGTCCCCGGCACGCGCGATCCCAGCAGCGTGGCAGACTTCGGGGATGGTGTCGAGCGTGTCCCGGGTGCCGAACCAGCCGACAAGTGCGCAACGGTGGGCTGTTGCTGCCCACAGCGCCATCGAAGCCGCCGGGCCGGCGGGGCTGGGCGACATCCTTGCCGACGACTTCGTGCAGGAGTCGCACCGAAGTGGGTCGCTCAGTGTCCGACGCGAGGGGATGCTCGGCACGGTGCGGATGATGAAGGAGATGGGTCTGCACGTCGCCGGCGAACCGGTGGCTGTCGCTGGTGACCTGCACCTGCTGACCCGTCGGCGGTACGTCCACGAACAAGACACGGTCGAGTTGCTGGCGATCAGCGAGTGGAGCGTCGATGGTCGTCTCGTCCGATTGGTCGAATACGACGCAGGCGCGCTCGACGCAGCGCTCGCGGCCCTCGCCGATCTCTCAGGAGAGCCCGTCGTCCGGCTCGACTGATCGGGCTGAGGGGATCGCCGTTCGACTTCCTTGTCGCATCGGTCAGGGTGGCCGCCATCGCGACATCGCACCAGGTTGGTACTTGGGGGCCGGGGAGGGAGTCGAACCCTCCGTCGTCGACCAACCCGGTCGGCCCCCAAGCATCAACCTGGTGCGCTGCTTCACCATCATCATGCGCTCCTGGCACCATCTGTGACCACTGCCGTAGGTCACCGAATCGACGACGATTCGGGGACGGAGCTCCCCGAGAGGCAGTAGCTTCGCGTCGTGTCGCTCCCACCAGCCTCCGAGTCGGACGGGCCCTTCGTCGCCAAGCCAGCGCTCACCGCGGCGGCCGTCCGGTGGGCAGACGGTCTCCAGCGGTGGGCGATCCCCGATGAGATCCTCGCTCAGGCGCCCACGTCGCCGTGGCAGCACGACACGGCCACGTTCGCGGTGGACGACACGCTCGATCGGAACACACCGGCCGCAGAGATCGCTCGCGCCGTGCTCCCAGCCCAGGGCGGTTCAGTGCTCGACGTTGGCTGCGGCGGCGGACGTGCGGCGGTCTCGCTGGTGCCACCAGCCGAGTGGTTGATCGGCGTCGATCAGAGTCAGGCAATGCTCGAAGCGTTCACCAGCGCCGCCGCAGAGGTCGGAGTGCGCACGACGACCGTCGAAGGTCTCTGGCCCGACGTCGCTGGTGAGACCCCGGTCGCCGACGTCGTCGTGTGCCACCACGTGGCCTACAACGTCGCTGAGATCGAGCCGTTCCTGCTGGCGCTGACCGAGCACGCTCGCCTCGCTGTCGTGCTGGTCCTGCCACCTCGTCATCCGCTGTCGGCATGGAACGACGCGTGGCGCCACTTCTGGGCGCTCGAACGGCCGTCCGAACCGACCGCCGACGACCTCGGCGAGGTGCTCGCCGGCCTCGGCCTCGACGCCGAACGATGGGACGTCGTGCGCCCGCCGCTCGCACGAGCGACTGCCGACGTCGCCGCGCGCATCACGTCGGCTCGCCGGCGGCTGTGCCTCAGCGAGGACCGCGACGAGGAACTCGCTGCCTACCTCGACGCCCACGAGCCCCACTGGTCGGAGACCAACGTGGTGTTCCGCTGGCCCGGCGCTGCGGGCGACGACTGACGGAGCGTCCGGGGTCGGCGTGTGGCGTCGATCGCGGCGTCATGGCACTTCTCCCAGAACCGGCGTGACAGCGGGCGACCAGCCTCGAGCGATGAGTTTCCGAGACGCCTGCCGTCGCGGAGACTCATCGCCTGTTGCAGCATCTCGGCGTCGGCCACCGATTGTGGCAAGCTGGATGCCATGAACTCGGTCAGCATCGACGACCTGCTGGGGGCCGCCGAGGCGCGGACCGGCCTGACGGAGTGGGGTGACGACTGGTTCCGACTGCCGCTGGCGGCGTGGGTCGCCGATCTCGGGAGCGATCATCTGAACGAGGCAGGGAGATCCTTCTTCACCTCGCTCGCTGTTCGCGACCTGTGCCGCCGACTCCGGGTGATCGACACGCTGCAGCGACATCCGGAGATCGACGAGGTCGAGATTCCGCCGATCGTGTACGTGACCGGCACGATCCGCAGTGGCACCACGCTGCTCCACAACGTGATGTCGCTGCACGCCGGCGCCAAGTCGTTGCTGCGGTGGGAATTGATGGAACCGGTGCCGCCGCCCGAGCAGGGAACAGCTGACACCGACCCGAGAATCGCACGCGTCCAGGCGTCGATCGACAAGCGCCGGGGCACCCCACTCGAGTCGATGCACTGGGTCAACGCCGACGAACCGGAAGAGTGCCAGTGGGGCTTCGTCGACTTCGTGTCGTTGCTCGCGGGCGCGGCGGGCGGCTGCATGCTGAGCTGGGGCGAGTTCGCCAATCACGCCGACCACACCCGCGTCTTCGAGAACTATCGGCGGCTGATCAAGTTGCTGCTGTGGAAGAACCCGCCACCCGATGGTGGCTTCCTGGTGTTGAAGGCACCTCAGGTGGCCAATCACCTGGTGGCGTTCTCGTCGGTGTTCCCGGAGGCTCGATTCGTCGTCAACGTGCGCGACCCGTATCGAGTCTTCGCGTCGGGCCGGGCGATGGTCGGCGGGATCGTCGACGGGTTCATCACCGACGACTTCGCGCCCCCGGACCCCCTCCCTGTCGAGACCCTCGAACGGGTGCTGCAGTCCCTGCTCGACTTCCACGCTGCCGTCCCCGAGCTGATGACCGTGGTCGCCTACCCAGATCTCGTCGCCGATCCCGCAGCGGCCGCAGCATCGGCGTATGCCGGGCTCGGGCTCCCGGTCGATCCCGGCTTCGCCTCGAAGGTCGCAGCGTTCCTCGAAGCGCAACGCACCGGCGCCCGCGCGAAGCCCCCCGCAGCATTGCCGGAACCAGGTCTCACCCACGCCCAGTTGCTCGAGCGGCCAACGGTGGCGGCGTTCTGCGGGCGTTTCGGGGTCGAGCCCGAACGCACGAGGCTCACCGGAGTACACCCCTGAACGTCACTGTGCCAACGACGCAGCGTGCTCAGCCGAGACGGCGGAGTTCGGAGTTTCGGACGTAGGTGGTCATCACGACCGTGAAACCGATCGCCGCCGCCAGGCTGATCGCATTGCCGGTGCCGATCTTCGACGCCACGATGCCGATCGCCAGTGCGCCGAACGGCATCAGTCCCATGTTGACCAGCGTGTAGAGCCCCATCATGCGGCCCATCAACGGCTGCGGTGTGTTGGCCTGCACGAGCCCCTGGTTCATGTTGATGAAGAACCCACCGGCCAGACCCATCAGGAATGCCAACACCAGCACCTGACCGAACGTCGTGGTGCGGCCGGTGAAGAACGTGATCACGGTGCCGCAAATCATGGCCCGCTGAAAGATCGCCCCCTTGTTCTTCATGTCGCCCTTGCGCATCACGATGAACGACGTGATCGCCATGCCGATGCCCATCAGGGCGAACGGCAACGCCGCCTGCCCGGCATCGCGACCGAGTTCCTCCTTCACATGCGCCTGGACGGTGACCATGATCGACGGGTTGATCGTGAGGCTTGCCGTGAGCAGGAGCCCGAAGAGGGTCTTCAAGTGTGGGTCGTCGAGGACATGGCGTACGGCGGTTCGGGTCTCGGCGACCACCGAGCGTCGGGCGCGAACCTCGTCGTGCGGTGGGACGTCGATGCGCAGCAGGAACAGCACACCGACGATCATCAGGACGGCCTGGAACCAGAACGCGCCTTCGAACCCGAATCGATCTCCGACCACCTTTGCGAGGACCGGCCCGAGGATCATCGACAACGTGATGGCGATGGCGTTGAGTGCGATCGCTCCGAACAGCTGGTCCTTGGCGACGAGCGTCGGGATGAGGGCTGAACGAACGGGAGCGCCGATCGCCGAGGCCGACCCGGCCAGCAGCGTCGCGAGGATCACCCAACCGAGGTTGATCGCGTCGGTGGTGATCGCCACTGCGGTGCCGGCCATCACGGCGCCGCTCATCAGTTGCGTGACGATCAGCATCCGGCGTCGATCCCACCGGTCGGCCCACGCACCCGCTTGCAGCACGAGCAGGGCCGTCGGGATGCCGAGCGTGAACACGACGAGACCCTGGACGCTCTCGCTGCGCAGCAGGCCGTCGAGGACCAGCCATCCGAACACGAACCGTTGGGCGTTGACCACGAGGAAGAACGCGACGTTGGTGAACCACAGGTTCCGGAACGACCGCACAGTCAGCGGATTCGCCGGGCGTGCGGTGGTGGCCGACTGCTCGGCGGTGGTCATCGGACGAGCTTTGCACTGCGCCGACGCGCTGATCGGGTCGGAACGCAGCCGGCCGGGCTAGTTCGGCGTTGCGATGTCGACCACCACGCCGGCGTGATCGCTCGCCCACACCGGGACGCCGCCGACGTCGACCGGGCCGGTGCCGACGAGCGTTGCGGTGACCGGGTTTCCGACGGGTTTCGGCCGGGGCCACGACACCAGGACGTAGTCGATTCGGCGATTCGGCCAGGCGCTGTCGGCAGCGTGAGGGTTCCTTCGGAGCCAGGTCGCTCCCGGGCCATCACCGGCCTGTTCCCACGAGTCCGACAACACGATGCCTGCAACACCCGGCTCGCGGCCGGTGAGCATCCGCACCTCCGTGCTGTCGGGTACGGCGTTGAGGTCGGCGCCGATGATCGCCGGGAGGTCGGTGGTCGGATCGCCCCGCCACTGCGTGGCGAGTTCGAGCACTCGGCGCGACTGCGCCTGCCGTGCCGCAGAGTCGTCGAATCGGTGATCGAGGTGGGTCGACGCAATCGGCCACGGACCCCATGGTGTTGCAACCGTTGCGGCGACGATTCGACGGTGCCCCGGAGACCCGTCGGCTCGCGGCAGCGCTTCGTCGTGGAGCAGGCGGTTGGGCCAGCGCGAGAGTACGGCGTTGGTGAAGCCGATGTCCGCTCGGCCGATCGGGGTGGTGCTCGCGACGGAGTAGCCCAGTTCGTCGCTGAGGATCGCTGCCATGCCGTCGTCGCCGTCGGTTTCGGCCCAGACTTCCTGCAGGCACAACACGTCGGGGTTGGCCGCACGAATCGTGTCGACGATCGCGTGGCGACGTTGCTCCCAGTCGCCGAAACGCCACCACAGGTTCCACGACAACACACGCAGCGACATGAACACATCTTGGCGGCCCGGCGACTCCGGTGTCGCAGCCGCCTGACGTCGAGACGCCGAGGCGGCCGTGGACGGCGTCGTGCCGCGGCTGTCAGCCGTAGAGCGATGGGATCCGATCTGCCCAGGGCGCCGCCGTCTCGAGCTGGCCGGCGAGGCGCAGCAGGAGCGCCTCGTCGTCGATTGGCCCGACGAACTGGACGCCGACCGGCAGGTCGTCGGTGCTCCAGTGCAGCGGGAGCGACATCGCCGGCTGACCGCTGACGTTGAACTGTGCGGTGAACTGCAGAATGCTCGTGAGCCGTTCGGTTCCGAACTCGGGGTCGCTCAACCACCCGATCGGTGGGGGAGGCACGGCGATCACGGGGCTGACGAGCACGTCGAAGTCGTCCCACCAGGCGTGCATCCGCCGCGACCAGGCGTGCACCCAGTTGACCGATGCGATGTAGTCGGCGGCAGGCACCGCTGCGCCGAGCGACCCCATGATCCAGGTGCTTGCCTCGACGTCACCTTCGGCGATGGGCCGCCCGATCGCCTCGCCCATGCTGGCGAAGTCGACGGCGGTTGCGACCGCCACGATCGTGACGAAGTGGCGGGAGAACTCCTCGTCGAAGAAGGCAGCGGGCTGAGCGACCTCCACGTCATGACCGAGGCTGTCGAGCAGCGCGCCGGCCGCTTCGACAGCGGCCACGCACTCGGGGTCGGTCTCCACCCCGGCGTGGGTGGGAGCGAGGCCGATCCGCAACCGGCCAGGATCGGCTCCGACCTCGTCGGCGAATGGGCGAGTCGGCGGCGGCGGCGGCGTACGGGTCCCCGACGCGACGGCCGGCCATCACGTCGAGCATCGCAGCGGTGTCGCGCACCGACCGTGACACCACGCCATCGGTGGTCGAGCCAGCCCAACCCTCGCCAATCGTGGGGCCCTGGGAGATCCGGCCCCGGCTCGGCTTGAGCCCGACGAGCCCGCACTCGCTTGCGGGCACCCGAATCGAGCCGCCTCCGTCGCCCGCATGTGCCATCGGCACCATTCCGGCCGCCACGGCAGCTGCAGAGCCTCCCGACGACCCGCCGGTCGAGTGGTCGAGGTTCCACGGGTTGCGGCTGGGGCCGAACGCCTCGGGTTCGGTGGTGATCGTGCCGCCGAGTTCCGGGGTGTTCGTTCGGCCGAGGGTGATGAACCCGGCGCCGCGGATCGACTCGTAGAGGTACGAGTCGGTGGCCGCACGCACGTCGGCGTCCTTCAGCGCTTGGTTGCCCAGCGTGTGCGGCTCACCTGCCATCTCGCAGCCGAGGTCCTTGACCAGGAACGGGACACCACGAAACGGTCCGTCGGGCAGAGTGCCGCTCGCCTCGGCCCGTGCCGCGTCGAAGCGCTCGTGGATCACGGCGTTGACCGCCGGGTCGAGGCGTTCGACCCGAGCGATGGCGTCGTCGACCAGCTCGGCCGGCGACGCTTCGCCCGCGCGGACGAGCGCTGCGAGCGCGGTTGCGTCGGGAAGCGGTGTGTTCGACATCGTGGTACTCCTCAGTCGGTGTGGACGATCAGGACCGAACGGTCGGCGTGGTGGGCGCAGCGGCTCGACACGCTGCCGAGCAGGAACCGTCGTGCACCGTGCATCCCACGGCTGCCGACCACCAGCAGGTCGGCGTCGAGCTGTTCGCACAGTGACAACAGCGCGTCGGCGGGGTCGCCACCGAGCTGGTGTGTGGTCACCTCGGCGCCGGCGGCGGTCGCAACGTCGCGTGCTGCGTCGAGCGCTGCCGTGGTCGCCTGTTCGCTCGCCGTCGGTCCAGTCGGCGGTTGCAACCATCATGTCGGGAGCTACGAGCGTGGGTATCGACGGCGAGGCCATGCCGACGTGCAACTCGGCCCCCGTGCTCGCGGCAAGCTTCGCTGCGTGTTCAACCGCCGTGCTGGCGGTGGGAGAACCGTCGGTTCCCACCACGATCTTGTCGTACATGTCGCCCCCTGTTCGATGGTGTTCGTCCTCGTTGCACGGTAGCCGTCGGCGTCGGAGCGGTTGCGCTCAGCGAGCGTGGTCGCCGAAGCGGTACTCGTGTGTGAGCGCGTCGAGTCGTGTTCGTAGGTCGTCGTCGAGGGGCTCGTCGAGCGCCGCAACCGATGCGGCAAGCTGGTCGGGGCGAGAAGCTCCGAGGATCGGCGAGGTGATCACCGGGTTGGCGAGCACCCACCGGATGGCCAGCGTCGTCATCGGAACCCCGGCATCCTCGGCGATCTGTTGGAAGTCGCCGACGGTGGCGAACATGGCGTCTTGCCAGTACCGCTCCTGATACCGGGCACCGGCATGGCCGAGCGTGAAGCGAGTGCCCTCCGTCGGTGCGCCGGGGCGGTGCTTGCCGGTGAGCAGCCCGCCGGCCAGTGGGTTGTAGGGGATGACGGCGATTCGCTCCTCGGCACACAGCGGGAACAACTCGCGCTCGTTCTCGCGGAACAACAGGTTGTAGCGCGGCTGCACGCTCTCGAACCGGCTGACACCGAGTACTTCACTGCGCCCGACCGATCGGGCGAGTTGATAGGCCATCGTGTTCGAGCAGCCGACGTAGCGCACCTTGCCCGACCGTACGAGGTCGTCCATCGCCTGCAGTGTTTCGTCGATCGGTGTCACCGAATCCCACGAGTGCACCTGGAAGAGGTCGATGTGATCGGTCTGCAGGCGGCGGAGCGATGCGTCGACCGACCGCATGATGTTCTGGCGGCTGTTGCCGCCGTCCCACGGCATCGGTCCGGTCGGGAAGAAGCACTTCGTGGCGACGATGAAGCGGTCGCGCTTCGAGCGCATCCATGTGCCGACCAGTTCCTCGGTGCGCCCGAACAGCTCTGGCGGAGCGCCGTTCGGGTACACGTCAGCGGTGTCGAAGAAGGTGATCCCTGCGTCGGCAGCGGCGTCCATGACCGCGAACGACGTGTCGTCGTCGCTCTGATAGCCGAAGGTCATCGTGCCGAGGCAGAGCCTCGACACCTTCAAACCGGTGCGACCGAACTGCACGTGCTCCATACGGGCAACGTAGCCCGGCAGCAGTGACCGGTTGCCGCCTCAGCGCGGTTCGCGTGGCAGACCCAGCACGCGCTCGCCGAGGATGTTGCGCATGATGTTCGACGTGCCACCCATGATCGTGTAGCCCGGCGCGTACACGAGCCCTTGGGTGACGTCGTCCCAGAGCATGGCGTCTGCACCGAAGGTGGCCGCGACGAATTCGGCCACTCTGATCTCGTGTTCTGTGCAGAAACACTTCGTTGCTGCCGAGAATCCGGCGGGTGCCTGACGCAGCACCTCGCGGGTCACCAGGATCCGGCCGATGCGATATCCGGTCTCGATTGCGGCGATCTCCTGTCGTACCCGGGGGTCGTTTCGATCGGCCCGCTCGAGCGCCAGCTGATAGAGCGCTTGGTTGGACACGAGGCGGTCGATCCCACCGCGCTCGTGTTCGAGTTGGGCCATCGTCTGCTTGAAGGCGTTGCCTTCGACGCCGACCAGATTGACCACGGGCACGCGCACGTCGGTGAACCACACCTCGCAGAAGTGGCGGTTGGTGGTCATGTCGGTGATCGGGCGCACCTCGATTCCCGGTGTGTCCATCGGCACGATGACCTCGCTGATGCCCTTGTGCGGAGGGCCGTCGGCATCGGTGCGGCAGATCAGGTAGCAGTAGTCGGCGAGCTCGCCGAAGCTCGTCCAGATCTTCTGGCCGTTGATGACGAAGTCGTCGCCGTCGCGCACGGCGCTGGTGGCGAGCGATGCCAGGTCGGAACCGGAGTCCGGCTCGGACATACCGATGCACCATGTGGTCTCCCCGGACAGGATTCCCGGAAGGAACTCGGCCTGCTGGTCGGCGGTGCCGTAGTGGATCAGGGTCGGTCCCATCTGGCGGTCGGCGAACCACATCGCAGCGATCGGTGCCCCGGCGGCGATCAGCTCCTCGCCGACGATCAACCGGTTGATCGCCGGTTGGCCTCCACCACCGAACTCGCTGGGCCAGGTCATGCCGATCCATCCGTGGGCGGCCATCTCCCGGGCGAAGTCCTTCGAGAACCCGTTGATCCACGAGTCGTTGTGACGGCCGTGACGGGCGACGGCCTCGGTGGCGACTTTGCGGGCGTGCGCTCGGAGTGTGGTCTGCTCGGGGGTCCAGTCGAAATCCATCGCAGCCGAGGTTAGAGCGTGCGACGCCGAAGGGTCCTGTGGAGCGGCGTCGGCACGGATGTAAGGTGTAGACAAGTTGTAGACAAGTCGATCCACGAAGAGGGTTTCATGAGCGAGCACGCGTCCACCATCATTTACACGATCACCGACGAGGCACCGGCGCTTGCCACGTACTCGCTCCTGCCGGTGATCGAGGCGTTCGCCGGGGTTGCCGGCGTCAGCGTCGAGACGCGTGACATCTCCTTGGCGGGTCGCATCATCGCCACCTTCCCGGAGCGCCTCACCGACGAGCAGCGACTCGGTGACGCGCTGGCCGAACTGGGAGAGCTCGCCCTCACCCCCGAGGCCAACATCATCAAGCTTCCGAACATCTCGGCCTCGGTGCCGCAGATGAAGGCGGCAATTGCCGAACTCCAGGCGAAGGGCTACGACATCCCCGAGTACCCCGACGAGCCGTCGACACCCGAAGAGACCGAGATCCGCGCCCGCTACGGCACGGTGATGGGTTCGGCCGTCAACCCCGTGCTGCGACAGGGCAACTCCGATCGCCGTGCGCCCAAGGCGGTCAAGGAGTACGCGAAGTCCCACCCGCACTCGATGGGCGCTTGGTCGGCCGATTCCAAGACCCACGTCGCAACGATGGGTCAGCACGACTTCCGTTCCAACGAGCAGTCGATGACGGTCGCCGCGGACGGAGCCGTACGGATCGAACACGTTGGCACCGATGGCGCGGTCACGGTACTGAAGGAGTCGGTACCCGTGCTCGCCGGCGAAGTGATCGACGCGACGGCGATGGATGTCGCCGCGCTGCGCGCCTTTCTCGCCTCCGAGATCAGCGACTCCAAGGAGCAGGGCGTGCTGTTCTCGTTGCACCTCAAGGCCACGATGATGAAGGTGTCGGACCCGATCATCTTCGGCCATGCGGTCGAGGTGTTCTTCGCCGACGTCTTCGCCAAGCACGGCGACGCGCTGACGGCAGCCGGCGGTGATCCCCGAAACGGTTGGGCGAGCGTGCTGAGTGCCGTCGAATCGCTTCCCGCCGATCAGCGCGCCGCAGTCGAGGCCGACATCGCCGCGGCCTACGAGTCCGGGCCGGACATCGCAATGGTCGACTCCGACAACGGAATCACCAACCTGCACGTGCCGAGCGACGTCATCGTCGATGCGTCGATGCCGGCGATGATCCGCACGTCCGGCCAGATGTGGAACGCCGCCGGCGAGCAGCAGGACGCGAAGGCGGTCATCCCCGACAGCAGCTATGCCGGGGTGTATCAGACCGTCATCGAGGACTGCATTGCCAATGGTGCCTACGACCCGTCGACGATGGGCAGCGTTCCCAACGTGGGCCTGATGGCGCAGAAGGCCGAGGAGTACGGCAGCCACGACAAGACCTTCGAGGCGCCCTCGGCCGGCACGATCCGTGTCGTCGACGCCACCTCCGGTGCCACACTGCTGGAGCAGTCGGTCCAGACCGACGACCTCTTTCGGATGTGCCAGGTGAAGGACGAGCCGATTCGCGACTGGGTACGGCTTGCAGTCGATCGGGCACGGGCGACCGGTGCGCCGGCGGTGTTCTGGCTCGACTCGACCCGTGCGCACGACGCACAGCTGATCTCCAAGGTCAACGAGTACCTCGGCGACCACGACCTCTCCGGCGTCGAGATCGAAATCCTGGCGCCTGCGGTTGCCACCCAGTTCTCGATCGACCGTGCCCGCAAGGGACTCGACACGATCTCGGTCACGGGCAACGTGTTGCGCGACTACCTCACCGACCTGTTCCCGATCCTCGAATTGGGTACCAGCGCCAAGATGCTGTCGGTCGTGCCGCTGCTCAACGGCGGCGGGTTGTTCGAAACCGGTGCCGGTGGGTCAGCGCCCAAGCACGTTCAGCAGCTCGTGAAGGAGAACTATCTCCGATGGGACTCGCTCGGCGAGTTCCTGGCGCTGGCCGTCTCGTTCGAGCACCTCGCCACCGTGACCGGAAACGCCACGGCGAAGATCCTTGGTGACACGCTCGACGCTGCGACCGGTGAACTCCTCGAGAACGGCAAGTCGCCGGCTCGTCGCCTCGGCCAGATCGACAACCGCGGTAGCCATTTCTTTCTCGCGCTCTACTGGGCGCAGGCGCTCGCAGCACAGACCGACGATGCCGAGCTGGCTGCACGGTTCGCACCGATTGCCGCTGAGTTGTCCGCCAACGAGCAGACGATCGTCGACGAACTCCTCGCTGTCCAGGGCGCCCCCGCAGACATCGGTGGCTACTACGCACCCGACGCTGCGAAAGCAACGAGCGTGATGCGCCCCAGCACGACGTTCAACGCCGCGATCGACGCGATGTGACGACGACCGCGTTCAGCGGTTGACGATCGGGACGTAGTTGCGCTCGTCAGGGCCGGCGTACCACTGGCGTGGCCGCGAGATCTTCTGAGCGGGGTCGTTCAGCAGCTCCTGCCAGTGCGCCAGCCAGCCCGACATGCGCGGAATGGCGAACAGCACGGTGAACATGTCGACCGGGAACCCCATCGCCTGATAGATCAGACCGGAGTAGAAGTCGACGTTCGGGTAGAGCTTGCGGTCGACGAAGTACGGATCGGACAGCGCCGTCTCCTCGAGTGCCAGCGCGATGTCGAGCAACGGATTCTTGCCGGTCACCTCGAACACGTCGTAGGCCGTGTTCTTGACGATCGTGGCCCGCGGGTCGTAGTTCTTGTAGACGCGGTGACCGAAGCCCATCAGGCGACCTTCGCCGGCTTTGACCGAGTCGACGAACGCCGGAACGTTCTCGATCGAGCCGATCTCGGTGAGCATGCGAACCACGGCCTCGTTTGCTCCACCGTGGAGCGGCCCGTAGAGCGCTGCGGCGGCGCCGGCGGCCGACGAGTAGGGGTCGGCATGGCTCGAGCCGATGACGCGCATGGCGGTGGTGCCGCAGTTCTGCTCGTGATCGGCGTGCAGGATGAACAGCACTTCCATCGCTCGTTCGAGGATGGGATCGACCTCGTAGTCGCCGACCTTCCACATCATGTTGAGGAAGTTCGCCGGGTACGACAGGTCGTTGTCCGGGTAGTTGAAGGGCAACCCCACCGAGAAGCGGTACGCCATCGACGCAAGCGTCGGCGCCTTGGCGATCAACCGCAGGATCTGGCGATCGCGTTGGGCCGGGTCGTCGATGTCCTTGGAACCGTCGTAGAACGTGCCGAGCGCAGCCACCGAGGAGATGAACATCCCCATCGGGTGTGCGTTGTAGTGGAACCCGTCGACGAACCGCTTGCGCATGTTCTCGTGGATGAACGTGTGGTGGGTGACGTCGTCGACCCACGTGTCGAGCTGCTCCTTGTTGGGCAATTCGCCGTTCAGGAGCAGGTATGCGACTTCGAGATACGTCGACTGCTCGGCGAGCTGTTCGATCGGGTAGCCGCCATAGCGCAGGATGCCGGCATCACCGTCGAGGTAGGTGATCGCCGACTTGGATGACGCTGTCGACAGGTAGGCCGGGTCGTAGCAGTACAGCGACGGATCGAGCTCACGCAGCGCCGACGAGGGAAACACCCCGCCTTCGATCGGGACGGTGACGGTCTTTCCGGTGCGGTCGTCGGTGATGGTGATGGTGTCGGGCACGTGGCTTCCTCTCGTGGCGCGAACTCTGGGGGTGACGCTGGCCGGAGGTTCCTCCCCGGCCGCGCCGACACGTTAGTGCCGAAGCCGCCCAGGTCCCGCAATCAGCGCCGCACCCAGGGTCCGCGAACCCTCGTTCAGAGTGGGCTGTTGCCGTGCTTGCGGCCGGCCAGCAGCTCGCGTTTGTCTTCGAGCGTTGCGAGTGCATCGGCGATGTCGACTCGGGTCTCGGCGGGGTCGATCACTGCGTCGACCAACCCGCGCTCGGCCGCGACGTAGGGGTTGAGCAGGCGTTCGGCGTAGTCGGCCTCGAACTCGGCGCGCTCGTCGGGTGTTGCTCGTCGTTGCAGGATCGCTGCTGCCTGCCCGGCGCCCATGACGGCCAGTTCGGCCCATGGCCAGGCCAGGCAGAGGTCGTTGCCCATCGTCTTGGAGTCCATCACGATGTACGCGCCGCCGTAGCTCTTTCGCAGGATCACGCAGATGCGCGGCACCGTTGCGCGTGCGTAGGCGTAGACGAGCTGAGCGCCGTGCCGGATCATGCCGCGCCACTCGAGATCCTTGCCCGGATAGAAGCCCGGCGTGTCGACGAGCGTGATGATCGGCAGATTGAAGGCATCACACAATGCGACGAAGCGGGCCGCTTTCTGCGAGGCCGGGATGTCGAGCGTGCCGGCCAGAATCATCGGCTGATTGGCTACGACGCCGACGGGACGACCGTCGATGGTGGCGAAGGCGGTCACGACGTTGGCTGCCCAACGGTCGCGCAGCTCGAGCAGGGAGTCGTCGTCCACGATTGCTGCAGCGACCTTGCGGACGTCGTAGCTGCCGGTCGACGTGGGTGGGATGAGTGCGCCCGCTTCCGGGCACCGGCGGTCGAACGGGTCGTCGACGTCGTGTCGTGGTGGCTCGGAGTCGACGTGATCGGGAAGGTATGACAGCAACTGGCCGACCATGTCGACTGCTGCCTCCCGGTCGGGAACGACCGCCGTGGCGACGCCGGTGTAGCGGGCGTGGTGCGCTGCGCCGCCCAGCTCGTCGACGCCCATGCTGATTCCCGTGAACTGCTCGACCATGGTCGGGCCGTTGACGAACGCGTAGCTGCTCTCGGTCATGACCGTCAGATCCGCGATGCCGAGCAGGAGCGCTGGGCCGGACACAGCAGGACCGGACACGATGATGCTCGTCGGTACGATGCCCGAGCACGCTGCGAGGGCCGCTGCGACCTGACCCCATGCGTGCAGCGCCGGGACTCCTTCGTTGATGTCGGCGCCGGATGTCGACAGCACGAAGACGAGGGGCAGGTGTTGCGCTCTCGCGGCTTCTGCGGCAGTGACGAGCTGCGCCGAGCTCGTGCTGGTGAGACTGGTCGGGTGATCGTCGGTGGCGAACTCGGCCCAGATGACTCGCCGACCATCGAGGTCGCGGCTCGTGACGCGCACGTCGCTCGGTGTGAGGTGCGTGAGCGCAAGGGGAGACGAGTCGACACCGTTCATCGTTGCGGACAGTACCGCGACGAACCCATCACGGGCGGCTGAAGGGAAGCGCGGCCGCATCGGGATGGATCCCGTGCTGGGCAGCGCCGTCGGCATCGACGACCGAACGCAACACTTCGAGCACCGCCATCGTCGGCGCGCTCGCCGAGGGGCGACGCCGGCGAGCGAACGCGACGACACGCCGCGGCAACTCGGGAACCGTGATCCGACGGAACGTTCCTTCGAGCCAGTCGGGCACTGCGGTGGCCGGCACGATCGATGCGCCGAAGCCGGCAAAGGCCAGTGATGCGAGGAGACGGACACCGTCGACTTCGGCTTGTGCTCGCAGCGTGATGTCGGCGTTGGCGGCGGCACGTTCGAGCACGCGGCGAAGTGCCGAGCCTGGAGGGGGGAGCAGCAGCGGAACCTCGTCGAGTTCGGCGAGCGGAATCACGTCGCGGTCGGCGAGCGGGTGATCGTCGGCTGCGAGCAGGAGGAGGTCTTCGGCGAACAGCGGCTCGATGACCAACTCGGGTTCGTCGACGGGCAGGTGCACGATCGCCCCGTTGAGTTGCCCGGTGAGCACGTTGGGCACGAGCGATGAGGTGGCGCCTTCTTGCACGATTGCCCGCACGCTGGGGTAACGCGTGCTGAGCTCACCGAGGAACTGGGGGATCAGCCAGCGAGCGGTGGTGCCGATGACGCCGATGCGGGTCTGGCCGCTCACGTCGGCGTGCCGGCTCGACATGTCAGCCGCGATGTCGTCGATTTCGTTGAGGATGCGACGGGCGCGTTCGACGACGCGGGCGCCATCCTCGGTGAGCCCGCCCTGAGAACGATCGACGAGCGTGACGCCGAGTTCCTTCTCCAGACGCGCAATGTGGCTCGAGACGTTCGACTGGACGGTGTAGAGCGCACGTGCGGCGGCCGAGAAGGTCCCATGGTCGGCAATCGCCACCAAGGTCGAGAGCTGACGGACGTCCATCTCTCGAAACGATATCAAGTATCTCTTTGTTCTACTTGCACGATCGTTTGTTCACGTGCATACTTTCACAAGCAAATCGCAGTGCGAACACCCCCCATGTTCCACTCGATGGAGAGTCCATCAACCGGTTCCCCCACCGGAGGACTTTCCTGGTTGAGAGACCCGGATCCCCCATCCGGGTCTTTCCCATTTTTCGGGCTCCGATGACCACGGTATCGGCCGTCGCGTAGTCTCGAACCGTGACTTCATCGGGCGCCGCCTTCTTCGATCTCGACCGCACGCTGCTGTCCGGCGCCTCCGGGGAGGTGTTCTCCGGCGCGATGCGTGCGGCGGGACTGACGGGTCCGAACCCGATACCTGGCGAGCGGCTGCTGTTCGGCCTGTTCAACGCGATCGGCGAGACGCTGCCGTCGATGGTGCTGGCCCGCCAGGCGGTGTCGCTGGCCACCGGGCGATCCCAGACGGCTGTCCTCCAAGCCGCCGAGACGGTTGCAGACCAACTGGTCGCGATGGTGCAGCCGTTCGCCGAGACGGCCTTTGCTGCGCATCGAGAGGCCGGACGGCCGATCGTGCTGGCAACAACCACCCCGTACGACCTGGTCAAGCCGTTTGCCGATCGACTCGGCCTCGACGACGTCGTTGCCACCCGCTATGGCGTCGCCGCCGATGGGACCTACGACGGCACGCTCGACGGCCCCTTCGTGTGGTCGGCCGGCAAACTCGCGGCCATCACCGAGTGGGCCGACCGCCACGACGTCGACCTCGCAGAGAGCTACGCATACTCCGACAGCGTGTACGACACGCCGATGCTGTCCGCCGTTGGTCATCCGATCGTGGTCAATCCCGATCCTCGAATGGTGCTCGTCGCCGCAGCCAGGCGTTGGCCGACGCTCAACCTGGACGTGTCGCCCGGGGTGCTCAAGATCCCGGTGATCGGCCTGGAGCTTCAGCAGGTGGCGCTTCGATTCGCTCGACCGTCGGCGTATCCCTACGCACGGTTCGACATCTCCGGTGTCGAACACGTCCCTGCGAAGGGCGCGGCGATTCTCGTCGCGAACCACCGCAGCTACTTCGACGTCGCCGCGATGTCGCTGACGATCGCCGAGGCGGGACGGCCCGCCCGATTCCTCGGCAAGAAGGAGGTCTTCGATGCACCGGTCGTCGGTCCGATCGCCGCAGCGATGGGTGGCATCCGGGTCGACCGTGGAACCGGATCGGACGAGCCGCTCGCCGCCGCGATGGCAGCGCTCGACGGTGGCGAGATGGTGACGATGATGCCCGAGGGCACGATTCCGCGCGGACCAGCGTTCTTCCGCAAGCCGGTCGGCCGCTGGGGCGCGGCCCGGCTCGCACAGATGACCGGCGCGCCGATCATTCCCGTCGGCATGTGGGGCACCGAGCAGGTGTGGCCACGTTCGAGTCGGTTTCCCAACGTGCTCAACGTGACCGATCCGCCGACGATCCGGATCCGCGTCGGCGAGCCGGTCCACCAGGTCGGCCGCTCGCTCGAGGCCGACACGAAGCGCATCATGGCAGCGATCGTCGGGTTGCTCCCTGACGATGCGTACCGGAAGCGGACCCCGACACCGGAGGAACTCGCGGCGACGTATCCGCCCGGGTACACAGGCGATCCGGCAAACGAGTCCGAGCGCCGGCCCGGCACCGACTGACCGTCTTTCGCCTGCCAGGAACGGGTTTCGCGCCCGTCCGGAAGTTTTCCTGCTCAATTGTCATCCGGATTCGTGAGGGCGCCGAACATCTGGTACTCCGCTCAGTTGCGGCGTGAACAGAACATCTCCACTCACGTACCAGACAAAGGAACACTCTCATGCGCAAGTCCCCCACCCGTCTCGTAGCCGCCGCCGCCGTCACCGGTCTCGTCGTCCTGTCCGCTTGCGGCAGCGACTCGAACGATGCCGACGACGCCGCTGCGACCACGGAGGCTCCGGCCGCCACGGAAGCCCCCGCTGAAGGCGAAGACGACATGGCCGACGAGCCCGGCACGATCGTCGACGTCGCCGTCGCCAACGGCTCGTTCGACACGCTGGTCGCTGCGGTCACCGCGGCCGACCTGGT
>CAWKCN010000056.1:0-70858 GCA_963848145.1 Ilumatobacteraceae bacterium | reverse complement strand
CGATCCCGACAGGGAGGGCCTGATCACCTTCCGCTCCCCCGGCTACGTGCTGTCGCTCGGCGGGTACACGCTCGACAGCGCCGATTTCGACATCGAACTCGACGAGGGCACGCGGCGGATCCGTAGCGCCGACTACGAAGGCACCGTCGAGGTCCTGACGGTCGCACTCGACCGCTGGCGAGGCGAGGCCTACGACGGCTTCGCCGACGAGGACTGGGCGCGCCCCGAGGCGACCCGCCTGGAAGAACGACGGATCGAGGCGACCGAATTGCTGATCGAAGCTCGCCTCGGCGTCGGCGACCTCGAACAGGCCGTGTCGGACGCAATGGCGCTGACTGAAGCCGAACCGCTTCGGGAACGACCACGCGAGCTGCTGATGCGCGGGTTGTACTCCGCCGGACGTCAAGCCGACGCGCTGCGCGAGTTCCGCTCGTTCCGCAACCTTCTCGTCGAGGAAGCCGGGCTCGATCCGTCCGACGACCTCGTCGAGCTGGAAGGTCGCATCGTTCGCAGTGACCCGGCGCTGTCCGGGCCCGTGCGCGTGTTGCGCGGCTACGAACTCGGTCCGCGAATCGGTGAGGGAGCGTTCGCTGTCGTCCACCGCGCGGTGCAGCCGGGAATCGAGCGCGAGGTGGCGATCAAGATCATCCGCTCGGAACTCGCCGACAGCCCCGAGTTCGTCCGCCGCTTCGAGCAAGAGGCTCGGGTCGTCGCAGCCGTCGAGCACCCGTACGTCGTTCCGCTGTACGACTACTGGCGGCGCCCCGGGGCCGCCTACCTGGTGATGCGGCTCCTGCGCGGCGGCAGCGTCGAGGACGCGCTGCGGGCGCGCGGGCCGTTCTCGCAACGGGCCACCGCCGACGTGCTGCGCACGATCGGCAGCGCGCTCGAAGCCGCCAACCGCAAGGGCGTCGTGCACCGCGATGTGCGGCCGGCGAACCTGTTGCTCGACGAGGACGGCACCGCCTACCTCGCCGACTTCGGCATCGCCATGCCGACCACCGCCGTCGGCGACCTCGCAGTGCCGTCACTCGCGTATGCCTCACCGGAGCTGCTGCGCGGCGAGCCGGCCGGCGCGGCCGCGGACGTCCTCAGCCTGGGCGTGACCACGTTCGAGATGCTCACGGGCCGGCTTCCGTTCGCCGACAGCGACGACTACGCCGAGTTGGTTCGTCGACAGTTGACCGAGCCACTGCCGTCGGCTCGGGCCACGCGCACCGACCTGCCCGCCCGCATCGACGACATCCTGGCCCGCGCCACTGCGAAGGCGCCCGACGATCGCCACGCCAACGTGGCAGCCCTCGTCGACGAACTCGTCGACGTGCTCGACGCCGCTCCCACAGGACGTCGCACCCGAGACCTGACCGAGCCTCGCGTCGGGGAGACGATCGAGAATCCGTACGTCGGTCTGCAGGCGTTCGACGAACGCGACGCCGCCCAGTTCTTCGGCCGCAACGCCCTCGTCACCGAGTTGGTCGAGGCCGTCGGCGCACAGCCGTTCGTCGCACTGGTGGGGCCGTCAGGGTCGGGCAAGTCGTCGGTCGTTCGAGCCGGCCTGGTCCCCGCACTGCGCAACGGGGCGGTCCCCGGCGCCGACCGCTGGTTCATCACCGGCATGGTTCCCGGCGGCGACCCGATCGACGCGCTCGAAACCGCGCTGCTGCGAGTGGCGGTGAACCCGCCGGCGTCACTGCGCGAGCAACTCGCCGAACCCGGCGGCCTACTCCGAGCGGTCCGTCGGGTGCTCCCGAATGACGGGACCGAGCTGCTCGTGGTCGTCGATCAGTTCGAGGAGCTGTTCACGATGACGTCGGCGTCCGAACAGGACCGGTTCCTCACCGAGCTGGCTGCGGCAATCATCGCACCCAGCTCGCCGTTGCACGTCGTTGCGACGTTGCGAGCCGATCACTACGACGTGCCGCTGCAGCACCCCTCGTTCGCCGATCTGGTCACCGATGGGACGGTCACGGTGCGACCGATGACCCCCAGCGAACTCGAACAGGTCGTCGTGCGACCCGCCGCCGCCGTCGGCGTCGACGTCGAGCCTGCACTCGTGGCGGAGCTGGTGGCCGGGGTCACCGAGCGGCCGGCGGCACTCCCGCTCTTGCAGTTCGCCCTCACCGAAGCGTTCGAGCGCCGGGTCTCCGGCGTGCTGTTGGCGTCGACCCACCACGAGCTCGGCGGACTCACCGGTGCGATCGCCGCCCGAGCCGACCGCATTGTCGACGCCGGCGGCGAACCCGACGAAGCCGAGGTGCGGCGGATCTTCGGGCGTCTGGTCACGCTCGGCGACGGGTCGGAGGACACCCGCCGACGGGCGCTGCGCACCGAGTTCGGCGAATCGGAGCGGACTGCGTGGCTGCTCGATGCCTTCGCCTCGGCTCGCCTGCTCACGCTCGGTCGCGACGAGACGAGCCGTCAGCCGACCGTCGAGGTTGCGCACGAGGCGTTGCTGCGCGACTGGCCCCGGCTGCGACGGTGGCTCGACGACGACCGCGACGACCTTCGGGCGCGACGCGTCATCGCCGATGCTGCGGATGCGTGGCGACGGTCGGGTCGAGATCACGGCGAGCTGGCGCGTGGCGGTCGTCTGGCGACTGCGACCGAACTGGTGGAGCGACGCCCCGAGCTCCTCAACGACGAGGAGATCGAATGGGTCGACGCCTCGCAAGCAGCTGCCGACGAGGCCGAGGCCCAGCGAGACGCCGCCGCGGCAAAGGACCGTCGCCAGAACCGCCGACTCCGCCAACTCCTCGGCGTCGCGGCAGTGCTGGTCGTGGTGGCACTCGTCGCCGCCACGGTCGCCGTGGTGGCCCGGAACAGTGCGGTCGACAGCGAGCAGGCAGCACTCGATGCCGAAGAGGCCGCGACGATCGCCGAGGAGGACGCGCTCGTTGCGGCCGCCGACGCGGTCGACGCACGAGACGCCGCACTCGACAGCGAACAAGTCGCTACCGCAGCCGAGGAGGATGCCGACATCGAACGGCTCAGCGCGATCTCCGCCGCACAGATCGACACCGCACCGGACCTGGCCCTCCTACTCGCACTCGAAGCGCAGCGGCGGCGCGACGATGCGGGCACCCAGTCGGCGCTCCACCAAGCGATCGCCACCAACCCGTCGATCGTTGCGATCACTCCCAGCCCGCTGGGGGACGTCGCGGTGACCACCGTCAGCGCCGACGGCGCAATCGCAGTGTCGCGGAGCAACACCGTCGACGGCAGCCGCATCGTCTTCTTCGACCCGGAGACGGGGGCGCCGCTCGGCAACGACTACACCGCCGATGCCAACGTCAGGTACCTCGCGGTCGCCGGCGACGGAAGCATCGCTGCCGCCGGCTTCTCCGACGGCAGCATCCGGTTCCTCGACGCCACCGGTACCGAGACCAGCGAACGGCTCGCCCCAGCGGCGGAGCTGTTCGGAATCGCGCTCGATGGGACCGGCAATCGGGTCGCGCTCGTCCTGTCGACTGGGACGACCGTCGTCGAGGTCGCGTCGGGTCAGACCGTCTCGACATCCCCGTTCTCGGAGGTGACCTTCGAGCTCGGACCGTTCGAGGTCCCTGTCGCTCTCTCGGGCGACGGGTCGACGATGGCCGTTGCCTTCGCCGCTCCCCCGACGTTCAACGGGACCGTCCTCTCCGGCGACCCCTTCGTCGGCGGTGTCGACCTCGTCGACGTCGCCACCGCCGAGCCCGTCGGCCGAATCGACGGCGGCATCGTCACAGCGGTGCAGCTGTCCGATCAGGGACGGGTCGCCGTCGGCTTCGAGGATGGGTCGGTGGCCATCGGTGCCGTCGGTGCCGTCGGCAGCGATGGCGCATCGACGGAGTTCGACACCTACGGCGGCCTGGTGACCGCCCTAGCGACCGACACCGACGGGAGGATTGCGACGGCAACCGCCGATGGGTTCCTTCGGCTGTGGGATCCCGGAGCGTCCGCACGAACACTCTCCATCCCGCTCGGCGGGCAAGCTTCGAGCGTGAGCTACGGACCCGACGGACGAGTGCTCACCTCCCTGACCGGCGTCGGCGTGATCGAGATCGACGCACAGGGATCGATCGTGGTCGATCAGGTGCGTAGGAATACGACCGAATCCGCCAACAACGTGTTCTCCGATCATCCCTTCTACGAGAACGCAAGCGCCGACGGCCAAACCGGGGTCTTCCGACGGCTGAGCGACGGCGAGATCGCCAGCGAGGTCCCCTTCGCCGAGTCGTTTCCGAACGGCTACGGCGCCGACGCGTTCTACTCGTCGAACGGCGAGTGGTCGATGACACTCGGTACCTCCATCCAGAACCCGCTCGTGGTGACCGAGGTGCTCGGTGACCGCCGCTACGTCATCGACTTCGGGCAGGCGTACCTCGATGCTGTCGGCGAGCCGATCACCGAGAATCACCAGTTCACCGCTCGCCCGACTCCGGACGGCCAGCGGCTCTTCCTCGCTGCTCGCGACCTCACCGGTGGGCCGGCGTATGCCATGTGGATCGATTCGGCGACGAGCATCCCGGCCAGCGCCTCGATCGAACTCGAAGGGTTCGGACCGGCACTCGTGCTCGCCGACGACCGGGTGGTGATCGGGTTCGACGACTCGACGATGCTGATCCTCGATGCTGAACTCGCCGAGGCCCCGGTCGTCGTCGAAGGTTCGGAGGGGTTCCGGGCGCTCGATCAGGACGAGGTGACCGGCCGGGTCCTCGTCGGCGCACCGAACGGCGACCTGGGTCTCCTCGACGTCGACAGTGCGAGCTTCGAGCGGATCGAGGGTCCGTCGGGTCCGGTCAGCGCCGGCACGTTCTCGCCCGATGGCACCAGGGTTGCGGCACTCGCCTCCGGTATCGGCGTGCAGGTGGTCGACGTGGCAACCGGACGTCGAGTGGGTCTGCCGATGCTGTTGGACGGTCCGGTCATTCTGCCCCGCGGGCTGCGATGGGAGGAGGACGACACCGAGACCGGCGAGCGAGGCGGCCTGTGGGTTGGCTCGTCGATCGGACCGATCGAGTACGCCGCCCACCCCGACCGCTGGCGCGAGATCGCCTGTGACATCGTCGGCCGCGAACTGACGGCCGACGAATGGCGGACGTTGGTGTCCGACACCGAACCGCAGGTGTCGGCGTGCGCCTGAGCCCACGCGGACGGTGATCGAGGCGGACCCTCGCCTGTCGCCGGTCAGGAACGGCGGTCGCGAGCAGCTTGGTTGCGCTTGTTCGACGACTCGGTCGATGCCTGCTTCTTCTTGGTGGCCGGGGTCTTCTTCTTGGCCGCGGTACGACCCTTCGAACCGGACTTCTTCGAACCGGACTTCTTCGACGTCGACCCGGCCGAAGGGACCGGTTTGCGCTTGGCGGCGGCGAGCCGCTCGGCCTTCAGCTCCGCTGCCCAGCGCCTTGGGCTCGGCTGCCCTCAACAGTCCCTGCTCGGTGTCGTTGAGCATCGATCGAAGCGTCGCGTCCATCATGGGACTCCCTCGTATCGCCGGTGTCGGCCGGACGGCCGTTCGACGACAGTTGCACCGGTTCAACCGTTCGAGCACGTCGAAGCACGGGCGGATCTCGACATCGCCCACCGCTCACACACGCTGCCCTAACCTCGCCGACCACATGGACACCGACGCATCGATTGGAGCGGACGATCACCATCAGCTCGCACTGCGCAAGGAGGCGTCGACGATGGCGTTGTACGCCGCGGTGTGCCTGCTCGCCGCTCTGACCGCAGCAGCTGAGAGCGCCGACCACGGGCACATCCGTGTGCTCGGGCTCGTCTGGGGCACCACCGTGGGCCTGGCCCTCGCCCACATCTTCGCGTTTCGGCTCTCGGCGAGACTCGTCGCTGCCGGCCGAATCGAACCGCACGATGCCCAAGCGGTCGGGGCACAGCTCATCGGCGCAGCGTCCGTCGCCGTCCTCGCCACGATCCCGGTGTTCGCTCTGCCGGCAACATCCGAACTCGATGCGGTCAGATGGTTGCTCGCACTGTGGATCGCATTCTTCGGCTACCTCGTGGCCGTGCAGAGCGGGGCGAGCCGCAAGCGGTCGATCGTGTACGGCACCACCACACTGCTCATCGCCGCCGCCATCGCCGTGCTGAAAAACGCGCTCAGCGGTCACTGAGCACCCGGATGCCTGCGGTGTCAGGTCGTCATCGGAAGCCGTCGAGGCGGTCGCCGGTGTCGTCGATCAAGAACTGCGTGTCCGCCTCGTATGCGAGCGCATCAGCCAGCGTCCGCTCAGTGCCGTTGCGGTACAGGTCCTTGTAGGCGAGCAGGGATCCACGACTGTTGGCAGCGATCGACGCAACCAGTTCGTCAACCGCAGTGTCGAGCTCGCTGCGCGGCACCGACCGCACCACGAGGCCCAACTCCTGCGCCTCCACGCCGGTGAACGTGCGGGCGGTGTACGACAACTCACGCGCCCTGGCGATGCCGACTGCACGGGGCAGCCGAGCACTCATCCCCCACGTCGGGCGGAGCCCGAACTTGGTGTGGGTGTCGCCGAACTTCGCCTCGTTCGCAGCCACCGCGAGGTCGCAGGCCAAGACCATCTCGAGCGCTCCGGTGAAGCAGAAACCGTTGACCTTGGCCACGGTGATCGCCGACATCGACGCCAGCAGGTCGGTCACCCGGCGAGCCGGCACGTCGAGCAGATCCCCGACGCTGCCACCGACGAGTTCGCGGTCGCCGAGAGCCTTCAGGTCGACACCGGCACAGAATGCTCGTCCGGCACCGGTGAGCACCACCACGGTGACGGCGTCGTCACCGGCGAGGAGTTCCAACTCGTCGCCGAGCGACACCAGCATCGTCGGCGTGATCGCGTTGAGCGCATCGGGACGATGCAAGGTGATCGTCGCAGCGCTCCCCGATCGCTCCACCAAGACTTCGGTGTCGGCGGTCACTTCAACAACGGGTCGCGAGGAAGTCCGAGGATGCGTTCGCCGATCTGATTGCGCTTGATCTCCGATGTGCCACCGGCGATCGACATGCCTCGGTGCATCAACACCAGCATGTTGCTGAGGCCGCCTGGCCCATCCATGAACAGCGAATCGGGTCCGTTGAGTGCGGTCATGATCGCCGCCGCCTCGTGGCCGATCTCGGACAACACCAGCTTGGTGATCGCTCCCTCCGGGCCCGGTTCCCCGCCGGCAACGGCACGGTTCGCGCTGCGCAGGTTGAGCAGTCCGATCGCCTGGTGCTCGGCGATGTAGCGACCGATGCGGGCCGCTCCACCGGTCAGCCGCTCGGGGTGCGCATCGAACGGTTCCACCAGGGCACGGCCCGGCATCGTCAACGCACCGTCTCCCCCACCGATGCTGACGCTCTCGTTGCCGAGCGTCGCCCGAGCCACCGTCCAGCCGCCGTCGACCGGGCCGACCACGTCGTCGTCGGGCACGAAGACGTCGGAGAAGAACACCTCGTTGAAGCTCGAGTTCCCCGAGGTCATCTTGAGCGGGCGCACCTCCACGCCGTCGGCGTGCATGTCGATGGCCATCATCGTGATGCCGTCGTGTTTGGGCACGTCGGGGTTGGTGCGCACCGTTGCGAATCCCATCCCGGACTCGTGAGCGCCACTCGTCCAGACCTTCTGCCCGTTGACGAGCCAGCCGCCATCGACCCGGGTCGCCTTGGTCTTCACACCTGCCGCATCGGAGCCGGCATCGGGCTCGCTGAACAGCTGACACCAGATGACGTCCTGCTCGAGCGCGGGACGTACCCATCGATCGATCTGGTCCTGTGTTGCGTACTGGATGATCGTCAAGATGTTCCAGGCCGTGATTCCGTACGAAGGCCGAGTGATTCCGGCGTCGGCGAACTCCTGCTCGATCACCAACTGCTCGATCGCCCCGGCGCCACGCCCGTAGGGCTTCGGCCAGTGCGGCATCACGAACCCGGTGTCGATCAGTTGCGTCTTCTGCTCCTCGGCTGACAGGTCCTGGATGCCCTGCGCGAACGATCGCACCTCGTCGCGGATCGGCTCGGCCTCGGGCGGCAATTCGATTGCCTTCTCACGCACGACGCCCTGCCGAGTGAGGTCGGTGAGCTGTTTGGCTGCTTCGGCCGCCGCGAGATAGTGCAGCAGGGTGGTCGCCCGGCGCATGTACAGATGGGCGTCGTGCTCCCACGTGATGGCGATGCCGCCGTGCACCTGTGTGTTCAGGTTGGCGCACAGATCGGCCGCCGGTGCTGCAAGCGTCGCCGCTGAGGCGGCCGCATAGCTGAGCTGATCGCCGCCGGTCGCCGCAGCACGCGCCGCATCCCACACCGCGCTGGTCGCCAATTCGGTCGCCACCGCCATGTTGGCGCAGTGGTGCTTGACCCCCTGGTACATGGCGATCGGCCGACCGAACTGGATCCGCTCCTTCGAGTAGGCCGCACCCATGTCGGTGCACTCGCGTGCCACGCCGACGGCGTCGGCAGCCAGGACGACCCGGGCGAGGTCGACGAGCGTTTGACGAGCCCCGGCGATCACTGTGACCGCAGCGCCGTCGAGCGTCACCCGTGCGCTGCGGCGAGTGGGGTCCAGCGAGGGCGGCGTGTCGACCGTGACGCCGGCGCCGACTTCGACGATTGCCACGTCGTCGCCAGCCGGGACGAGCAGCAGCGAAGCCGATCCAGCGCCGAGCACGGCTCCGGCATCGCCCGAAGCAGTCGAACCCGACACGGTCACGGCACCGCCGAGCGCCACCGCGGCCACGGTCGAGCCGTCGGCGAACCCGGGCAGCAGGCGAGCGCGCAGGTCGTCGTCACCGGCTGCTGCGATGACGGCGCTGGCGATCACCGTGGGAACGAACGGGCCAGGGGCGATGGCACGAGCGAGCTCCTCGACGACGACGACCAGTTCCTCGACGCCGTAGCCGGAACCTCCGACGTCCTCCGGCAGGTGCAATCCGAGCCAGCCCAGCTCGGCGAACTCGTTCCAGAATTCGGGCAGCACGTCGTCGGGTGACTCGAGCTTCGAGCGCGCTGCGCCGCGAAGATCTCGCTTCTCGGCGAAGCTGTTGACGGTCTCGGCGAGCGAGCGATGGTCGTCGGTGATGGCGATGGACATGGCGTCATCATCCCCGACCGCCTCATCCAATGACGACTCCAGCGTCCCCCAAGGATCCTCATCCGGCCCGATGCGATGAGCGAACGCACGAACCAGAGGCGGCCACCTCGCTCGCCGCTTGCAGGGTGGGCACCTCCGGGCGATCAGGTGGCCGAATGCTCGGGGCGGATCAGGCGGTGGTGGCGTAGCGGGCGAAGCCCTCGTCGAAGGAGCGCTGCATCTCGCCCAACTCACGGAGGTGCTCGAGATGTGCGTAGGTCTCGCTCTCGGCCATCTCGCCCCACGAGCGCTCACGGAACAGCACCCGCATGAACTGCTCGACGGTGCCGTCGGGCAGGTCACGGCTTGCGTTTCGGATGATGTCGAGGCGATCTTCGTGATGCTCGATGATGTGCTCGGCGCGGCCGCCGAGGTCGTCGAACGGATGCCCGTGCGCCGGCAGTGCGATCGAGACCCCGTCGAGCCCGTTCATCCGGTGCAGCGAATCGAAGAACAGCGCGAGCGGGTCGGCATTCGGGGTCAACCCGCTGATGTGCGGGGTGATCGTCGGCAACACGTGGTCGCCGGTGAGCACCACCCCGAATTCAGGGTCGAAGAGGCAGAGATGGTCGTAGGTGTGGCCAGGTGTGTGCATCGCCACCCACTCGCGCCGCGCCAACTTGATCGTCTGGCCGTCGACCAGCGGCTGGGTCGGTCGAGGCGTGGTGAACATCGACCCGGCCGTGCGCATCCGTTCCATGAACTCCGGCGACGGCCCGGCCCGGCGACCCCCCCACGGGGAGGGTGTGGCGAAGTACCGCTCCATCGCGGCGGCCCGGTCGTCGGGCGAGTTGACGTCGAGCGACTCGGAGTCCTCGTGGTCATCGAGATCGGACATGTCGAAGATCGTGCGGAACGACTCGTGCGTCACGATGTCGGCACCGGTTTCGTGGTGCAGACGCATGGCCCCACCGAAGTGGTCCGGGTGCGAATGGGTGACCACCACCGTGTGGACATCGGCCACCTGATGACCCGCACGACCGAGCCGGTCGACGAGGTGGTCCCACGACTCGGGGCCGGGCAGCCCGGGATCGACCACGGCGATGCCGCGCTCGTCCTCCAAGACGTAGCAGTTGACGTGTCCGAGCCCCGGCATGCTGATCGGCAACTGGGTCCGGAGGATCCCCGGCGCAACTTCGGTCACATCCGTGGTCGCGTCCTCCTGCTCCTGCTTCGGCTTGCGCGGGGTGTCCGGCGTCTCGGACGTGTCGGATCCACTGTTGTTCGGCGACTGTCCGGCGTGGTCGTGATGATCGTGCTGCATGTGAAGTGCCGACCCCCGTCGACGTGGCGGAGTCGGCGATCGACCCATCCGGTCATGGTGCCCGATCCGTCGACCGAGCGCCGCACCAGAGAACGATCACGACAGACCCCCGCAACCGGCAAGTAGGTTCCCCGCAGGGGGAAACCATGGGCAAGTTCACACTTCGTCGGCGTCGTCGACCCACGGAACGACCGCACATTCCGCAACGGGCCGACGAGCTGACGGCGGCGTGGTTCACCGAGGCGCTCGCGACCGGGGCGACGGTGGTGGACGTACACACCCAGGAGATCGGCATCGACGTCGGCTTCATGGGCGAGGTGCACCGGTGCCACCTCACATGGGACCGCCCCTCCGGCACCAGCGACGGCGGCCCGACCGTGGATGGCGGCGGGAGCGACGAGACAGGCGCCGGCGACGAACTGCCTCGATCGGTGATCGTGAAGGTGCCGACGCAGGTCCCGGAGAACTTCGCTGCCGGCGACGCGCTCGCGGTCCTACGAACGCGAGATCGTCGTCTACCAGACGCTGCGCTCGACACTCGGCGTGCCGATGCCACGGTTCTTCCACGGCGCGATGGACCCGGATCCGGCACCGTGGATGCAGCGACCGCTGTTCTTCCTGTTCGATCGCCTCCCGGTCGGCGGAATCAACTGGTTGATCTCCCAGTTCCTCAAGATCTCAGGCAGGAGCACGCGACGCTATGTCCTCGTGATCGAGGACATCGCCGACGCCCGTCCGCCGACGCAGCAACTCGGCGGATCGCTCGACGATGCCCGCACATCGCTCGAGGTCCTCGCCCGGTTCCATGCATCGAATTGGATGCGCACCGACGTCACCGACAGCTATCCGCACATCTGGACGATCGACACCGTGCCTCGTGTGGCGCAGGCCAGCTACGTCCGCAACCGCGGCGAGTTCGTCGCACGGTTCGGTTCGGGCCTCCGCCCCGGAGTCCTCGACCGCCTGGACGAGATCCAGGAACAGATCCCCGAACTGTGCGGTGCGCTCGCGGCGGAACCGTGGACGCTGCTGCACGGCGACTATCGGCTCGACAACGTCCTGTTCCGCCCGAATGGTGAGACCGTGGTGCTCGACTTCCAAGCGCTGGGCATCGGTCGCCCGGCGGTCGATGTCGCCTACTTCATCACGACCGCACTCACGGCCGAGCACCGCGACGAAGAGGAACGGCTTCTTCGCACGTACCACGATGCGCTGACCGCCGCCGGCGTGTCGGGCTATCCCTTCGACGACTTGGTTCGCGACAGCGACCTCTCGAAGGAGTTGCTCGCCCACCGGATCGCCGGGAGCGCCGACGTGCTCGACACCACGGTGGCCGGCGACGGTGACGCACTGCTGGACCTGATCCAACTCCGGGTCCTCGATTGGCTGGACTGACGGGGCCAACGGGTTCCTCGCCGAGCGTCAGATCGGTGGGGGTCGTTGCGTCGCCCGGACCGGACGGCGATCATGTCGCCATGAGTCAACTGACGCGGGCGTTCGTCCGCTTCCAGAAGAACCCGTCGTCGGTGCGGTACGCAGTCGCAGCCATCATCAGCACCATCACTGTTCTGGTGGTCACCGGAGCGGTCTTCATGCGGGTGTTCGACTCAGAGAACTACCCCACCTTCGGCGCGGCGTTGTGGTTCACCCTGCAGACGGTCACCACCGTGGGCTACGGCGACAACACCCCCACCTCAGCCCTCGGCCGGAGCGTTGCGGCAGTCGTGATGCTGGTGTCGATCGGCTTGTTCACGGTGGTCACCGCCGTCATCACGTCGATGTTCATCCGGTCGGTGAGCCGAGAGCAGGACCTGGCAGACCAACAGTCATTCAATGAGACGCTCGCCCGCATCGAGGCGTCATTGGCGCAGACGCAGCAGCGACTGGCGGAGTTGGGTGAGCCGGCCACCTCTGAACCCGACCACGAGACGTGAGCCGGCAACGACCGGGGGCGGCCGTGCCAACTTGGGTGTGTCAGAGGCGTTCGAAGCCGCGATGACGTTCCCAGTCGGTCACCGCCACATCGAAGGCCTCGACCTCGATGCGGGCGTGGTTCACGTAGTGCTCGACGACGCCGTCACCGAACGCTCGACGCGCCAGCGCTGACTGCTCGAAGAGCGCAGCTGCGTCGCGCAAGGTGGATGGGAGCTGGTCGGCGTGAACGTCATAGGCGCTGCCGACCAGAGGTTCCCCGAGAACCAGCTCGCGATCGATGCCATCGAGGCTCGCCGCGATGATGCCGGCGATCGCCAGGTACGGGTTGACGTCGCCACCGGGCACTCGCAGCTCCATCCGCAGCGACGCACCGTGGCCGACGACCCGGACGGAGCAGGTCCGGTTGTCGAGCCCCCACGCCACCGCGGTCGGCGCGAAGCTGCCCCTGGCGAACCGTTTGTAGGAGTTGATGTTCGGCGCGAACAGCAGGGTCAGCTCACGCATCCCGGCGAGCACACCGGCCACTGCGTGCTCGAACAGGGTCGACATCCCGTGCCGACCGCCGGCGTCGGCAAAGACGGGCGCGCCGTCGTCGGCTCGCATCGACAGATGGATGTGGCAGCTGTTGCCTTCGCGCTCGTCGAACTTCGCCATGAACGTCAGGCTCTGGCCATGCTGATCGGCGATCTCCTTCGCCCCGTTCTTGTAGATCGTGTGGTTGTCGCAGGTGGCGACCACCTCGTCGTAGCGGAATGCGATCTCCTGTTGGCCGAGGTTGCACTCGCCCTTGGAGCCTTCGCAGTACATGCCCGCTCCGTCCATCCCGAGTCGGATCGCACGTACCAGCGGCTCCATGCGACTGCTGGCGCCGATCGAGTAGTCGATGTTGTGATCCGACGCCGCAGTGAGGCCGTCGTAGCCCTTCGCGAACGCATCGCGAAAGCTGTCGTCGAACACCTGGAACTCGAGTTCGGTCCCGGCGAACGCAACGAGCCCGCGCTCGCTGAGCCGCTCCACCTGGGCCTGCAGGATCGACCGTGGCGCCACTGTGGTCGGGGTCGAGTCGTGGCCGCGCACATCGGCGATCACCAGCGCGGTGCCTGCCAGCCACGGGAGCCGGCGCAACGTTGTCAGGTCCGGGGTGAGAACGAGGTCGCCATAGCCGGAGTCCCAGCTCGACAGCTCGTAGCCGTCGACGGTGTTCATGTCGACGTCGACCGCGAGGAGGTAGTCGCAGCACTCGACGCCGTGGTCGACGACCTCGTCGAGGAACAGCCGGACCGAGATCCGTTTGCCGACGAGGCGGCCCTGCATGTCGGCGAACCCGACGATCACCGTGTCGATGTCGCCCCCGGCAGCCAATTCGCGGAGTCGGTCGACCGACAGCATTCCGGCGTTGGCGCTCATGGTCGGCACCTCGGCGCGCTGACCGACATCAGCGTGCACCGATGGCCGGTTCGGGCAGCCGATCGTGAACGACGTCGCCCGCTTCTGGCACCGGATGCCCGCTGAGCCATGCGAGCAGCATGGCGTTCACGGTTTCGGGCGCTTCCTGCTGAACCCAGTGCGACACGTCCGGCAGGAACCGCATGGTGAGGTCGCTGACGTGGTCGTTGGTGCCGTCGGTGGTCTCCTTCGACAGGGCGACGTCCTCGAGCCCCCAGATCAACAGCGTCGGCGTGTCGATCACCGGGAGTTCCTCTGCGACGCCCGCTCGACCGCCGCGGAACAGCGCCCGGTAGTAGTTGATCATCGAGCGCATCGCACCGGGCCGCAGTGCCGCCGACCGGTAGACGTCGGTGACCTCGTCGGGAAAGCGCGTCGGGTCGACGGCCGACTTGGTGAATGCGTCGCCGACGGCCTTGGCACCGCGTGCGCACAACAGCTTCTCCGGCAGCCACGGGATCTGGAAGAAGAAGAGGTACCACGACTTGCGCAGTTGGCGAAGGCTCCTGAGTTCCCGTCGCATGCACGCCGGATGCGGCACGTTCATGATCACCAGTCGTTGCAACGGTCGAACCCGCCGGATCGCGAACATCCAGGCCTGCGCTGCGCCCCAGTCGTGACCGACCAGCGTCACGTCGGTACGGCCGGACGCATCGATCAGCGCGCCGACGTCGGCGAGCAGGCGGTCCATCGAGTAGTCCGCCACCTTCGGCGGCTTCGACGACTCGCCGTAGCCGCGCAGGTTGGGTGCCCACACCTCGTAGCCCGCTTCAGCGAGCGCAGTGATCTGGTACCGCCACGAGAAGGCGAGCTCGGGGAAGCCGTGGAGCAACACTGCGAGTCCCCGATCGCCGCCTTCGTTGGTCACCGACACCGCCAACTCGACGTCGTTCACCGCGATCGTCCGGTAGGTCAGGGGATCCATGCCCCATGTTGGCAGCTCCGCAGACGATCGGAATACCTCGGAGGAACGCCCGGTTGGAATCAGAGCACACATACCCCCAGCAGTACTGGAGCATCGCCGACATGGCCACCATCGAACTGACAATCGACAACTTCGAGCAGACGATCAACGACAACGACACCGTGTTCGTCGATTTCTGGGCCGAATGGTGCGGGCCCTGCCGTCAGTTCGGTCCGGTCTTCGAAGCTGCCGCAGAGCAGCACGACGACATCGTGTTCGGCAAGGTCGACGCCGACGCCCAGCAGGAACTCGCCGGCCACTTCAACGTCCGTTCGATTCCGACCCTGATGGCGATCCGCGACAACGTGGTGCTGTTCTCACAGCCCGGCGCCCTCCCCGCCCACGCTCTCGACGACCTGATCGGGCAGATCAAGGAGATCGACATGGACGACGTCCGACGCCAGATCGCCGAAGAGCAGGCGAAGCAGTCCGACTGATCCCGGCAGCGGCTGGCCTCCCGGGAGGCAGCTCGACTGTCAACTGGCGAAGCCGTCGGGCATCGCAGCGTCGTCGTCGTCGGGCAGTGCCAGCCGATCGATGTCGGCTCGCGCCGACGGGTGGCTGCCCAGCAGTTCGCTGCGGCGGCCGCCCTCGAAGCCGGCGCCGGTGAACCCCGGTGCCATGGTGCACCCGAACAGGGCGTAGGTCCCATCCGGCGAGAGTTCGCCCGCTTGCCACACTCCTGCCGGGATCACGGTCTGCACACGCTGCCCTGCGAACCCGTCGGCGCCGAGCCACACCTCGTGCACCTCACCGCCCGGAGACAGCAACACCAAGCGAATGGGATCCCCACCGTAGAAGTGCCACACCTCGTCGTGCGGCAACCGGTGGAACAACGATCGACTGGGCGGATCGTGGGCGTACATACCGATCATGGCGGTGCCGACCGGGTCGCCATCGGGCAGCGAGGTCGACGACCGGTAGGTGCTGACGAACAGCGTGCCCTCCACCGGCAGCGGCTCGAACCCGTATGCATCGATCAACGCTGCGACGATCGGCTCCATACGTCCACGCTAGGTTCGCAGGCTACGTTCGAGCCATGAGCACCACCGCACCGATCGAGACCTGCATCCACAACTGGCACCGCCACATGCGCGGCGACCTCCCCGGCGGGCTCGACGCGCTGCTCCACGAGGACTGCGTCTTTCTCTCCCCCATCGTGTTCACGCCCCAGGAAGGTCGCGAGATCACCAAGCTGTACCTCACCGCCGCCGG
The DNA here is from genome assembly GCA_963848145.1 of Ilumatobacteraceae bacterium. Classification (GTDB taxonomy): domain Bacteria; phylum Actinomycetota; class Acidimicrobiia; order Acidimicrobiales; family Ilumatobacteraceae; genus Sva-07. Next base: position 54,957 of record CAWKCN010000056.1, on the reverse strand, counting down.
CGGCACGCTCGGGGGCAGCGACGGCGACGTTGCCAAGGCCGTGGCCTCCCCGTCGACAGACGGCGGATTCCGCTATGTGAAGGAGATCCTGCAGGGCAACCACGCCATGCTGGAGTTCGAGACCACGGTCGACGGCAAGTATGCGAACGGCGTCGACATCATCACCTGTGACGATCACGGTCAGATCACCGAATTCAAGGTGATGATGCGACCGTTGCAGGCGATCAACGCCGTTCACGCACAGATGAAGGCGATGCTCGAACAGCTCTCCAGTTGACGCGGTGCCGCGATCAGCGACCCGACGGCGCTGTGGGCGTGAAGCGCACTGGGAGGCGTTTGATGCCTCCGACCAGCGGAAGGCCGGCGGTGTCGAGCGGCACGGCCGGGCCGACCACCTCGAGATCCGGCAAGCGCTGGAACATCTCGCGGAACACCACGGCGAGCTCGCGGCGAGCCAGGTTGGCGCCCAGGCAGAAGTGCGGGCCGGGGCCACCGAAGCCGACGTGCTGGTTCGGCGAGCGGCGAACGTCGAAGCGCTCGGGGTCGTCGAATACTCGTGGGTCCCGGTTCGCTGCGCCGTAGAACATCACGAACTTGTCACCCTCGTGGAACTGCTCGCCGGCGAGCGTGACGTCGCCGGTGGCCGTACGACGCATGAACGTGACCGGCGATGCCACCCGGACGATCTCCTCGACCGCCGACTGGGTGACGCCGTCGACGTCGGCCTGCCAGATCGCCCGCTGCTCGGGGTTGCTCGCGAGCAGGTTGACACCGTGGCTGATCCCGGTGCGGGTGGTGTCGTTGCCGGCGACCGCGAGCAGCACGAACAGTGACGTGATCTCTGCCGGCGTCAGCAGGTCCTCGGGCAGCTGGTTGTGGATCAGCTTCGACGTGAGGTCGTCGGTCGGGTTGCTGCGGCGCTCTTCGATCAGCTCGCCCATCAGCGCTGCGAGCGACATTCCGGCGTTCAGGAAGGCCTCGATACCGCCGTCCTCGCCCACGAACTCCGGGTCGCCGCCGCTCAGGATGACGTTGGTGGCGTCGAGCACCGTCTTGAACTCGCTGCGTGGGATTCCCATCATGTCGCAGATGATCAGCAGTGGGAACGGCTGCGACAGCGCTTCGACGAGGTCGACTTCGCCCTGCTCGCAGAAGCCGTCGATCACTTCGGTGCAGATCGACTCGACCGACTCGAGCACGCCTTGGAGCTCGACCGGAGTGAAGCTGTGGGCGACGATGCGACGCTGGTGGGCGTGGCGCGGGTTGTCCATGTTGATGAACCCGCCGAAGAACTCGAGCATCTCCATCGGCAGATCGAACAGCGATGTGGCGCCCTTGCCGGAACAGAACTGGTCGGGGTGCTTGCTGACCTGCACCACCTCGTCGAAGCGCGGCAGCGCGTAGACCGTCTCGGCTGCGTCACCCGCCAGCGGGTTGATCACTTCGATCGGCAGGACAGCACCGAGTTCGCGGATCTCCGCGAACTCGGCCATCCGGTTCTCGAGCGTCTGGGTCCAGAACGTGGGCTCGATGAGGCGGGCTGCGCTTGCGGTCATGTCTCTCCTGGCGGGGACGGGCGGCGGGGGTGCCGGGTGCTCCGTACGCTAGCGAGCCACTCCTGACCGCAACCAGTTCCCGTCCACCAGCACGTCTGTGATCTCCGACCCAGCCACCTCCGAGTGATCGGCTCGGGCTACGCGCGGCGAAGAGCTCGGACGAGTTCCTGCTTGGTCATCGAGCTGCGGCCCTCGATGTCGATCTCCTGTGCGCGTTCGTACAGGTCGGCCTTCGTCCAGTCGTCGAGCGACGCCGGCTTGCCGTGGGTGTCGGGATCAACGGCCCGAGTGGCGTCGTCGAGCAGGGCCGTCGTCGAACGCTCGGCGGCCTTCGCCGTACGACTCCCCTGGGCGCGCGCCTGGCCGACGGTCTCCTTGCTCGTTCGCGTCGCCATCGACGACGTGCGATCCACGGCGGAACGTGCCTGGCCGACCGTCGTCGACATCGCATCTCCCGCAGTCGACGCGAAACGGTCGAGTTGGCGACCGACGTCGCCGGCCACGTCCCTCGCCGTGGAGTTGGCACGGTGGACCGTCGCCCTCGTGAGGCCGATGGCCTTCGATGGCAGTGTCGGCAGATCTGCTTCGAGCCGATCGAGGCGTCGGGTGACGTCGTCCAGGCGTCGGGACATTTCGGAGTTGATGTTGGTCGTGCTCATGATCGAGGACTACCCGTCCACTCGGCGATCGAAACCACAGTGGGCGCTCACGCGGCGCTGCGGGTACCCGGCGCAGCGTCAGCGCCTGGCTCGACGGTCGAGTCGCTGGCGTTGCGGTGTGTGACGAACCAGGCGAACGCGCCGATCGCGACCAGCACGCCGCCGGCGACGAGCAGCGGATGACTTCGTACGGTGCGCCCGCCGGAGATCGCTGCACGTGTTCCTGCACCGACCGCCAACGTCGTGGTGGGCGTGATTGCGTCGCTCAGAGCGACGATGCCATCGGCGACATCATCTGGAAGCGTCAGCCGACTTCCGACGGAGTGCAGCGCGTCGGTGGCGTTCTCGGCGATCGTCGAAATGGGAGCTGTGGCAGACATGGGAACCTCCTGGGTCCGAGTGGGTGAACACCTCGGTGCTTCCCGATCGGCGCCGAACCAAACACTGCCGGCCATGCTCGACGGCCACAGCTGCGCAGCGCGGCGTCACTCGCGCAGGCCGACCTCCCGCATCATCCGGCGCAACATGACCGGAAAGATGAAGGAATGGAAGGGGACGAGCACCCACCAGTAGGCCCGCCCGACGATCCCCCGTGGGACGAACCTCGCCCGCTGGGTGACGACCGTTGCGACACCGTCGGGTGCGGGTTCGGTTCGCCACTCGAGCCACGCGTCGCCGGGCACTTTCATCTCGGCGTGCAACCGGAACAGGTCGTCGTCGATGGCGTCGACCCTCCAGAAGTCGAGCGCCTCACCGACCGCGATGTCGTCGGGGTGGCGTCGGCCGCGGCGGAGGCCGACGCCGCCGAAGGCCTTGTCGACCACACCCCGGGTGGCCCACAACGGACCGAACCCGTACCAGCCCCGTTCACCTCCGATGCCCCGCACCACACGCTGCACATCCGATGCTGGGGCGTCGACGGCGAGGGTCCGGCAGTCCTCGTACACGGTGCCACCGGCCCAGTCGGGGTCCCAGGGAGCTGGTCGGGCTGCGAGCTGACGCAACGAGTAGCCGGACCACCGGGTCGGGATGTCGAGGTCCTCCACCGCCGACAGCGAGAACTCGATTGCCGCCTCCACGCTCATCGGCTGGTGGTCGGAGAGCGCCTCCGCACTCCGGTTCGTCACGACGACGTCGTTCTTCAGGCTGCCGATCAGGCTGTCGGCCAGCGCCTTCGGCAGCGGCGTCACCAGGTTCACCCAGTGAGCCGACAGGCGCGGCGTCAGGAACGGAACCGGGATGATCCATCGACGACGCAAACCGGCAATGTCGGCGTAGGCGTGCATCAGGCCGCGGTAGGTGTAGTGATCGGGAGCTCCGACCTCGACGATGTCGTGCGATTCGACGGGGCCGCGGGCGATCGCTGCCACCAGATACGTCAGCAGGTCGGCAATGGCGATCGGTTGCACCCTGGTCTGGGTCACCCACCGAGGAGCGAGCATGGCCGGCAGGACCTCGACCAGGCTGCGCAGCATCTCGAACGACGCCGAACCCGCTCCGAGGATGATCGCTGCACGAAGCTCGGTGACGGGGACGGGTCCCGACGCGAGTTCGGCGCCGACGTCGTGGCGCGAACGCAGGTGGGGCGACAGGTGGTCGGCGTCGTCACCGAGTCCTCCCACGTAGACGATGTGGCGGACGCCCGCCTCCTCTGCAGCCAGCCGTGCGTTGCGGGCAGTCACCTGCTCCTGCTGCATGAAGTCGTCGCCGACGCCGAGCGAGTGGACGAGATACACGACCTGGTCGACGCCCTCGAGGGCCGAACCGACCGACGACAGATCGGACAGGTCGCCCTCGACGACTTCGACATCGTCGGCCCAGTCGGTGCCGCTGAGCCCTTGGGGCGTGCGCGTCAGACATCGGACGATGAAGTCCGACCGCAGCAGTTCGGGCACCAGCCGCCCGCCGACGTATCCGGTCGCGCCGAGCACCAGGATGCGCTGTCGTGAGTCCATCGATGCATCCTGCCCCGAGTAGGGCGAAACCAACCTCTTCAGCGTCGCAAGTTTCATCTCGTTGCGCTCCGGGCACTGCACCGCCGTCGGCGAGAAACGCTCGCCGACTCAACCGAAGGGAAACCACACATGGGCTACGGCATCGGCGGCATCCTCGTCCTGATCCTCGTCATTCTCGCGATCATCTACTTCGCGAAGCGGGTCTGATCGTGAACGCATCCTCCGACAGGGACGGCGAGACCATCTTCGAGGCACTGCGTGACGACCACGACACACAGCGCACGCTCGCGTCGATCCTCGTCGAAACCGAGGGCGACAGCGACGGTCGCCGTGAGGTGTTCGACAGGCTTCGGCGGGAGCTGCACGCTCATGCTGCGGCCGAAGAACGGTTCTTCTACGTTCCGCTGATGGAGTCCGACGTCACGCAGGAGCAGGCTCGACACTCGGTCGCGGAACACAAGGAGCTCGACGACTACCTCGAACAGCTCGAGCAGTACGACATGTCGGCGCCCCAGTGGCTGTTGACCGCACGGGAGTTGTCCGAGCGCTTGATCCATCACCTCGACGAAGAGGAGACCGAGGTCTTTCCCGTCGCGGGACGAGTTCTGTCCGACGACGCAAAGGCCGCGCTCGCAGTCGACTACCGGTCGGACGTCGAGCGTCACCGCAGCGACCGCTGATCCACGAGCCCCGGCGACACCGACCTGCGGGTGCCGAACATTGGTGCCGTACTGCTCGTTCGGTGTCGACCGGAGGATGTCGTGGCAGAATCCGACGATGGCAACGCTCGTCCTCACCGTGATCGGCGACGACCGGGCGGGCCTCGTCGATGCCCTCGCTGATCCGATCGCTCGACACGACGGAAACTGGGACCGGAGCCACATGGCGCGTCTCGCCGGGAAGTTCGCCGGCATCGTGGTGGTGTCGGTACCCGACGAACGCACCGATGGCCTCACCGCCGAGCTCCGAACGCTGACCGCACAGGGTCTCCTCGACGTGAGCGTGGCAATCGCATCGACCGGCGCTCCCGAGCGCGACGACGACCTGCTGCAGCTGCACCTGATCGGCCAGGACCGTCCGGGGATCGTGCGCGAGGTCGCCAGCGCTCTGGCGCAGCGAAACGTCAGCATCGAAGAGCTCGAGACGTCGGCATCGTCGGCCCCGATGTCGGGTGAACTGCTCTTCGAGGCCACTGCGACCTTGCGGGTCCCGGCCGGAACCGATACCGCCGACGTTCGATCCATCCTCGAAGCAATCGCCAACGAGCTGATGGTCGACCTCGACGTCAGTGAACGTCGCCCACCGAACGAGAGGGGGTGACGATGACGAACCTCGAAGAACCCGGCAACGCGCGCGAGCGCATCCGACTGACGCAGTTCAGCCACGGAGCGGGTTGAGGCTGCAAGCTCGCACCTGGCGAGCTGGCGCACGTCGTGCGCCACCTGAACGCTGCTCACCCCGACCGTCTGCTCGTCGGGCCCGACACCGGCGACGACGCCGCCGTGTGGAAACTCGACGACGAGCGCGCCCTCGTGTCGACCGCCGACTTCATCACGCCGGTGGTGGACGATGCGCGCACGTGGGGCCGCGTCGCAGCGGCCAACAGCGTGTCCGACATCTACGCGATGGGTGGCCGACCGCTCTTCGCCCTCAACCTGGTCGGCTGGAACACCGATGCGTTGCCGACCGAACTGCTCGGCGACGTACTCGCGGGCGGGCAGGACATCGCCGACGAGGCCGGCTTCGTCGTTGCCGGTGGCCACACGATCGACGATCCCGAACCGAAGTACGGCATGGCCGTCACTGGCGAGGCCCACCCGGACCGGCTGCTCACGAACGCCGGCCTACGTGCCGGTCAGGACATCGTGCTCACCAAGCCGCTCGGCGTCGGGGTGCTGACCACGGCGATCAAGGCCGAGCGGGCCACACGCGAGCAGGCCGCGGCCGCGGTGGCGTCGATGGTGCGCCTCAACGACGTGGGCGCTCGCCTGGCGCTCGCCGCCGGCTCCACCGGGTGCACCGACGTCACAGGGTTCGGGCTCCTCGGTCACCTCGGTCGCATGGCCCTCGAATCGGGCGTTGCCGTGGGCATCGAGTTCGCCGCCGTTCCGTTCCTGCCCGGCGCGGTCGACCTCGCCCACGACGGCGTCATGCCTGGTGGCAGCCGCCGCAATTTGGCCTGGGCGCTCGACTTCGTCGACGTCGGCGGCCACGACGAGGTGGATCAGCTGCTCCTCGCCGACGCCCAGACATCAGGCGGCCTCGTCGTGGGTGTCGACCCGTCGGAGACTGCATCTGTGCTCGCCGAACTCGCGGCAACAGGCCATCGAGCTGCCCGGATCGGCACGGCGGTCGCCGGCACGCCAGGCCTCACACTGCGCTGAGTCGGTCACCGCAGTACGTTGTCCAGCGGTGGCAACACCGACGGTCCGGCTTCGGTCAGGCCGTGATCCAGGTGCGGGCTCGATCGAGTTGGTCGTAGGGATAGACCTTGACCTCCCCGGGGATCAGCCAGCCGAACGCCTTCACCGAGTGGCGCACCCAGGACGTGTCGGTGACGATGGCCATCTTGTCGTACTTGGTGAACGTCTTGAAGCCGAGCTTCGTGTCCTCCCACATGGCGTCGGATTCGTAGCCGGTGAACTCCGGTCCGAGGATGTAGAGCAGGCGGATCTTGTCGTGTCGGCTCAGTCGATCCTCGACGGCGGGCTCCAGAACCTCGTCGTAGTCGTCGTCGTCGACCTCGCCGATGGCGCGCACTCCGACGACGTCGTCGGGGAGGTCATCGATCAGTTGCATTCCCATGCGAACTCCTTCCGTCCGGGCCAGTCTCGCGCACGCCGATCAGGGGCAGCAGGTCGACTCGTTGGTGGCGTTGACGACGAGATGGTCGAGCTGATCCGCATCGGCCAGCTTGACGTACCACTCCCACCGGTTGCCGTCGGGTGCCTCGACCCAGGTCTCGGTCTTCTCGGCATAGCAGCACACCGTGTCGTCGACGCCGGTGGTGTCGATGCCCGAGTCGCTCAAGCGTGCCTCGGCTCCGGTGACCTGCGAGGCGGTCTCGGCCTCGACGCCGAGATGGTTGATCGATCCCGCCGGTCCGGCACCGGCGAACAGCACCAGCTTGAGCGGCGGGTTCTCGATGGCGAAGTTGGCGTAACCGTCGCGGACTTTGGCGGGCGGCGTGTCGAACATCTTGGCGTAGAAGTCGATGGCGGTGTCGAGATCGTCGACGTTGAGTGCGAGCTGCAGGCGCATGGTGGTTCTCCGGGTGGTGGTTCGGTGGCTACTGACTGGTGAGTTGTATTGACTGTGATCGATACGTTACCATCTCGAATCGATGAACGTCGATGTGAATTTCTCCACGGCAGCAGCGACGTGCTGCGGTTCGATCAGCGGCGATGCGCTCACCGACGATCAGGCAATCGAGCTCGCCGCTGCACTCGAGGCCCTCGCCGATCCGGTACGTCTCCGACTCGTCTCGATCATCGCCACCGCACCGACCGGCGAAGTGTGTGCCTGCGACCTCCCCGAGTCGCTCGATCGCAGCCAACCGACCGCGAGCCACCACTTGAGCCTGCTCGTCGGTGCGGACTGCTCGAGCGCGAACAGCGGAGCAAGTGGGCCTGGTTCCGGCTGCGCCACGAACGCCGCGACGAGCTCAGCGCTCTCCTCGCTCCCCCAGCCACCCCGACAACGAAGGGCACCCCCAATGACTGATCGACGACCGGCCGTACTCTTCCTCTGCGTCCACAACGCCGGCCGATCGCAGATGGCCGCCGGCTGGCTCCGGCACCTGGCGGGCGATCGCGTCGAGGTGTTCTCCGGTGGCTCGGAACCCGCCGACCAGATCAATGCTGCCGCCGTCACCGCCATGGCCGAGGCCGGCATCGACATCGCCGGCGAACAGCCGCAACGGTGGACCGACGAACATGCACGCGACGCCGATGTCGTGATCACCATGGGATGCGGCGACGTCTGCCCGATCTATCCCGGCAAGCGGTACGAAGACTCGGAGCTCACCGATCCAGCGGGACAACCGGTCGAATTCGTCCGAACCGTTCGCGACGAGAGCCGACACCGCGTCGAGCAGCTGATCGACAGCCTGGACGTCGGATGACCGACCTGTCCAGCTCCGAACACCGCTGGGCCCCTGACGTCCGACGACTGACCGGAGAGTTCGTCGGCACGGCGTTCCTGCTCGCCGCGGTCGTCGGATCGGGCATCATGGCCGAGAGCCTCACCGACGACGTCGGCCTCCAACTCCTCCAGAACGCGTTCGCCACCGCCGGTGTGCTCGTCGCGCTGATCCTGGCGTTCGGCTCCGTGTCCGGGGCTCACTTCAATCCGGCGGTCACCCTCACCGACCGCTGGTTCCACGGCATCGACACCCCGACCACCGTCTGGTACATCGCAGCGCAGACCACTGGCGGTGTGTTCGGAGTGATCGTCGCCAACCTCATGTTCGACCTCGATGCCGTCGAGTGGTCGACGAAGGATCGCTCGACGATCAACCTCGCGTTCGCCGAAGGCGTCGCCACGCTCGGGCTGCTGTTGGTGATCTTCGGTGTGGTCCGCTCCGGCCGATCGTCGGTCGTCGCGTTCGCCGTCGGCGGCTACATCGCCGGTGCCTACTACTTCACCTCGTCGACGAGCTTCGCGAATCCAGCCGTCACCGTGGCACGGATGTTCTCCGACACGTTCGCCGGCATCCGTCCAGCAGATGCGCCGGCGTTCATCGCGGCCCAGGTGATCGCGGTCGCCCTGGCGATCGCGCTGATCCGGGTGATGCACCCTGACATGGACGACGTGGCCGATCGTGTCGTCCTCCCCCACGACGACACCGTTACCACTGGTGTCAGACACCACGAGTAACACTCGACGCCGAGCGGCGATTCAGGGTGTGCATCGCTGCGCCGCCGGGCAGACTCGTGCGATGACCGTCGACGACAGCACGACCGACACTGCCGACCTCACCGCGGCCGATGTGGCCTGGGACATCGACAGCATCTTGCCCGACGGCGCGACGCCGGCCGAGCTGTTCGACCGGGCCGACGAGATCGCCGATTCACTGACCAGCCTGCGCGGGCGAGTCGCCGACCTCGACGCCGGCGAACTCGCCGCTGCCATGCACACGATGGCCGAACTCCACGACCTGATGTCTCGGGCCAGCTACCACGCCATGCTGGCGTTCTCGACGGCCACCGACGATCCCGCCCGAGGCGCGGCGATGGCCGCCGCTCAGGAGCGCTCGACCGCCATCGGCACCAAGCTGATCTTCTTCGATCTCGAGTGGGCAGCCGCCGACGACGACCACGTCACCACCGTGCTCGCCGACCCCCGACTCGACTTCTGCCGACACCACCTCGACAACCTGCGCCTCAGTCGGCCCTACCTGCTCAGCGAGGCCGAGGAGACCGTCGTCGCAGAGAAGAGCCAGACCGGCTTCGGTGCGTGGGTGCGCTTGTTCGACGAGTTGACCTCGGCGATCACCGTCGACCTGCCCGACGACCTCGGCGGTGCCGGCATGCCGCTCATGCAGGGTCTGGCGATGATGCAACACCCCGATCGCTCGGTTCGCCAGCAGCTCGCCACGGCGGTCACGGCAGGACTCGAACCGGGCCTGCGCACACGCGCGTACGTGTTCAACACGTTGCTCCACGACAAGGCGATCGACGACCGTCTTCGTGGCTACCCCTCGTGGGTCTCGTCGCGCAACTTGGCCAACGAGGCCTCGGACGAGTCGGTGCAGGCGCTCGTCGACGCAGTGGTCGACAACTACTCGATCGCCCAGCGCTGGTACACCCTCAAGGCCAAGGTGCTCGGCCTGGACAAGCTGGCCGACTACGACCGGATGGCCTCGGTGGCCACCGCCGACCGCGACATCGGCTGGGCCGAGGGCACCCAGATCGTCCGCGACGCCTATGCCTCGTTCTCGCCGGAACTGGCCGGGATCGTCGACCGGTTCATCGACGAGTCGTGGATCGACGCCCCGGTGCGCCCAGGCAAACGCGGCGGTGCGTTCGCTGCGGGCGTCTCGCCCGACCATCACCCGTACGTGCTGCTCAACTGGACGTCGAAGACCCGCGACGTCGCCACCCTGGCCCACGAACTCGGCCACGGCGTGCACTTCTACCTGGCCCGCGAGCAGGGCATCTTCCACCAGAGCACCCCGCTGACGCTGGCCGAGACGGCGTCGGTGTTCGGCGAGACCGTCACGAGCAACCGACTGCTGTCGATGATCGACGACCCCAACGAACGTTTCGCGCTGCTGGCGTCGTCGCTCGAGGACTCGATCGCCACGGTGTTCCGACAGATCGCGATGAACCGGTTCGAGCATGCCGTGCACACCGCCCGCCGCGAAGAAGGCGAACTCAGCGTCGAACGATTCGGCGACCTCTGGGCAACGAGCCAACAGGCAATGCTCGGCGACTCCGTCGAGATCACCGACGGCTACCGCAACTGGTGGAGCTACGTGCCCCACTTCATGGGGTCGCCCGGCTACGTCTACGCCTACGCGTACGGTCAGCTGCTGGCGTTGTCGGTGTACGCCCAGTACCGCGAACAGGGCGACGAATTCGTGCCCGCCTATCTCGATCTGCTCCGAGCCGGCGGCTCGGACACCCCCGAGAACCTGGCGCGCATCGTCGGGTGCGATCTGGCCGACCCCAGCTTCTGGCGCAACGGACTCGCCATCGTCGAGGGACAGTTGATCGCAGCCGAAGAGGCCGCCCGTGCGGCCGGTCGGATCTGACCGACGATGACCTACTGCCTCGCGATGCGCCTCGACGAGGGGCTGATCTTTCTGTCGGACACCCGCACCAACGCAGGCATCGACAACATCAGCATCTACCGCAAGCTGCACGTCCTGCGACCCGCACCCGACCGGGCGTTCTCGATCCAGTCCGCCGGCAACCTGGCCACCACGCAGGAAGTGCTCGACCGAATCGAGCGAGACCTCGGCGCAACCGATGGGCGCGAGACGCTCGCGACGGTTGATCACCTCTTCGAAGCGGCGCTCTACGTCGGCCGGATCAGCCGCGAGGTCGTTGCGAGCCATCGCGACGCGCTGGCCGGTTCGGGCGCCGACGGCACCGCGACGTTCATCCTCGGCGGGCAGATCGAGGGCGAGCGCCCCGAGATCTTCCTCGTGTACCCCGAGGGCAATTACATCCGAGCGTCGAACACCCGACCGTTCCTGCAGATCGGCGAGACCAAGTTCGGCAAGTTCTGGCTCGAGCTCGCGGTACACGCACGTGTCGACCTCGACCAGGCGATCAAGATCGCGCTCGGATCGATGCTGAGCACCACCCGAGCGAACCTGTCGGTCGGCCCGCCCTACGACCTGGCCGTGTACCGCAACGGAGCCCTGGCCTTCGACGAGCACCGCATCGAGCCGACGTCGGAGTACCTCATCGAGATCCAGGAGTTGTTCGTGCAGCATCTTCTCGCCGCGCTCGACGAGCTCCCCCGATCCCCTGGGACCGCGACCCGACCTGATCCACAGGGGCTGATCAGCTGGGGCTGATCGACTGGCGCTGATCGACAGCTCGCATCGACGGCTCCGCTGAGCGGGTGGATTGTTCGCTTGGGTGGCCGGACCGCACGGTCTACGGTGGGCGCGTGACCGACGAACAGCGGCCGTACGGGGCCGGCCAGGCCGACCCCGCCCTGAAACGGGTCCGAACCCGCCACTTCCAGCGGGCGAAGGAGCAGGGCATCAAGATCACCGGGCTGACGAGCTACGACTACCTGTCGGCATCGATCTTCGACGATGCCGGTATCGACTTCCTGCTCGTTGGTGATTCCGCCGGCAACACGGTGTTCGGCTACGACACCACCATTCCTGTCACCGTCGACGAACTCATCCCACTGACCGGTGCCGTCGTGCGGGGCGCCAAGCGTGCCCTCGTGATCGCCGACATGCCGTTCGGGTCCTACGAGAACGGCCCCGACGAGGCGCTCTCGACGGCGATCCGGTTCATGAAGGAGACCGGAGCCCACGCCGTCAAGCTCGAAGGTGGTGTCCGCAGCGCCAAGCAGATCAAACGCATCGTGCGTGCCGGTATCCCGGTGATGGCCCACATCGGATTCACGCCGCAGAGCGAACACGGTCTCGGCGGCCACATCATCCAGGGACGCGGCGAGGGGGCCGAGCAACTGCTCGCCGATGCCCATGCCGTCGAGGAAGCAGGCGCATTCGCGGTCGTGCTCGAAATGGTTCCGTCGGCGGTCGCCGGCCAGGTCACCGAGGAGCTCTCGATCCCGACGATCTCCGTCGGCGCTGGACCCGAATGCGACGGGCAGCTGCTGGTCTGGAGCGATTGGGCAGGCTTCACCCGGGGCCGGATCCCCAAGTTCGTCAAGCAGTACGCCTCGATCGGCCAGACGCTGCTCGACGCGGCGGTCTCGTTCCGCGAGGACGTCGAGTCCGGCGAGTACCCCTCGCTCGAGCACGAATACGGCGAGTGAGCATGCCGTCTCGTCTGCACACCGTCCGTCGGGGCGACGGTCCACCGATCGTGTTCGTACACGGCATGGGCACGTCGGCAGCCACCTGGGATCGCTGCACCGAACTGCTCACCGACCGCTTCACGACCGTCGCCGTCGATCTGCTCGGCCACGGGGAGTCGCCCGTACCCGACGATCCCGACGAGTACCTGCGAGATCGTGCGCTCGCCGATCTCGACGACGTGCTCGCCGACCTGCGCTCCGACACCGACGAGCCGGCGGTGCTCGTCGGGCACTCACTCGGCGGCTACTTGGCGTTGGCCCATGCGGCGACCCGCCCTGGTGCCGTGCGGGCGATCGTCGTGCTGAACACCGGCCCGGGATTCCGTGACCCGGACAAGCGTGAGGCGTGGAACGACATGTCACGTCGAAACGCTCACCGGTTCGGGGTCCCCGAGCAGGTGACCACGATGAATCTGCAGGCGGACTCGATCGTGATGGACCGCCTCGCGGAGATGGTCACTCCGACGCTGGTGCTCGCCGGGGGCGACGACCGACCCGAGTACACCGGCTCCGGCCAGTACCTGGAGCGCAAGATGCCCGACGCCCGACTCGCGGTCGTCGACGGTGGCGGCCACTCGATGCACGAGGACTCGCACGCCACAGAGGTCGCCGGGCTGATCGCTGAGTTCGTCGACGGCCTCGACACCTGAGGACCGATGAGCCGAACCCGCCGATGCGGTGTGTTCGCTCATCGCTCCGCTGGCATTCGGGGGAACGAGTTCAGTAGTGGCGAAGTTCGACGACGAGGCCGTCGGGGTCGAGCACGTACACCGACGTCCCCTCGCCGCGGGCTCCAGATCGGCGAACCGGGCCCTCGACGACGTCGAACTCGCCCGAAGCAACGAGGGCGGCGAGGTCCGTGCCGTCGATGACGAGGCAGATGTGGTCGAGGCGATCGAGTTCGCCGGTCGGGCCCGTCGCGGGGATCAGGTCGATGATCGTGTCGGCGTTGACGCGCACCGACGGGAACGGCGCCTCGCCCCGGCGCCACTCGTCGACACGGTCCGGCGCCAGCCCGAGCCGCTCGGTGTACCAGGCGATCGTTTGCTCGACGTCGGCGCAGCCGAGCACCAGATGATCGAACTCGGTCACTCGCACGCTGGCCATGGCCGAGTGTGTCAGCTCCGAGATGCGAGGGCGGACACGGCTGCCAGATCTTCGACACTCGGAGCGAAGTAGTACGAACCGGTGACCGCCCGAGTGAAGTCGAGCAGATGATCGTGCACGCCGTCGCCACTCGTTCCGAACATCCGCGCCAACATCCCGTCGAAGCGGTCACGCTCGCAACTGAACCCGAGGAAGTACAGCCCTCGCTCCGCTGCGTTCCCGAACGGAACGCTCCGGCGATAGATCTGACGCTCCTCGCCGGCGTCGTCGAGCAGCTCGGCGCGCATGATGTGTGCGTCGACCGGTCGTTCGTCCCGGGGCAGCGCGACGCTGTCGGGCTTCGTCCGCCCGAAGACCTCCTGCTGCTGGATCACCTCGAGGTCGTTGAACCTCTCCAGGTCGTGGACCCAACGCTGCGCGATCACATGCGATCCACCGGCACCCGGATCTCCGTCGGCGATCGAGGCAACCCGTGCAGCGTCGCTGGGTCCGGGGTTCTCGGTGCCGTCGATGAACCCCGTGAGGTCGCGACTGTCGTGGTAGACGAAGCACTCGGTCTCGTCCGCGAGACGAGCGACAGCAGCGAGCACCGCACAGACCGCTGTGGCGGTGTCGAGCACGACATCGGCTCCCGTCCCGTGGATCCACACCCAGATGTCGTGCTGGGTGCTCGGCGCCGCATGCTCGTCGAGCCCGGCGATCGGTTCGAACGATCCGAGATCCGCAGGTGGTGATGCACTGAGTCGACGCCAGGGGTCGGCACCGAACCCGACCACGATGTTGTTGCCGCCGGCGGTCACGTGTGGTTCTCCGAGTTGTTCGACAGCCGCTGCAAGTGCCGCCACGTCGACGTCGGAGCGAACGTCGAATTCGAGATGATGATGCGTACGTGTCCCGAGGGCGAAGATGCCCGCTTGAGGGGTGGCCATGGTGACATCTTCGCCGACAAAGGGCCGGTCGATCCAACCTCCGATGGTCCTGACCGATCGCACGAACGACGATTGCCCCACCCGTGAGCGGGGTGGAGCCAGCACATCATGCTCGATGCGCACATCGCCTGGTTCCTCGTTGCCGGATCGGCACTGCTGGCACTGACGGTGTTGCCTCGGGTCTTCCCCGACCGCCCGTTGTCGCTGCCGATCGTGTACGTCGCGGCCGGAGCCGGCCTGTTCTGAGCATCCGAGCAGCTCGCGGGTCCGATGCCGCTGACGTCAGCCCGCCATTCGAGGATGATCGAGGTGGTCACCGAACTGGTCGTGATCGTGTCGCTCGCCGGTGTCGGTCTGAAGCTGGAACGGCGACCGGGACTCGCGAGTTGGAGTTCGGTGTGGCGGCTGGGTGACCGCGACGCCGTTCATGTCGCGCCTCGACCGGCACGTCACTCGCCGCCGCAGCAGCGCCAACAGCGATGCGTGCGGTCAGGCGCGATCCACGCCGAGAACCGCCGCCACCGATCAGTGGGCGACGTGACGCCGCGACCAGTTCACTCGGCCTGCAGCACGTAGGACGTGCCGACCACCGACGGTCCGTATCTGCCCGGAGCGAACCGGCCGGCCAGCGCAGCTTTCGCTCGCCACCCGGTGCAGTGGCCCGGAGCGACGATTCGGGGACGAATCACGGTGTCGAGATCGTCGACGGTCGGCTGGATCCGTGGCTCCATCGGCCCGCCGGCGAGGTGATAGCCGCCGAGCACCACGTCGATCGGTGAGCCCGGGAACCGATCCTGCGCGCCGAGGCAGGCGTTGACGATGCCGGCATGCGAGCACGCCGACAGCACGGTGACGCCGCGGCCGCGCACCTCGGCGGCAACGAAGCGTTCATCCATGATCAACGGATCGGCAACGACGAGATCGCCGCCGTCCGGACCGGCACCGAAACGGAACGAGTGGTGGCCGACGAGACCCGCTTCGTACGCCGTGGTTCGTGCGATCGCCCCGCTGCCGAGGAAGAAACCGTCGGCGAGCAGATGATCGTCGCCGTGCTGCTCGACACGTCCACCCGCATCGGCGAGCGCTGCGAACGTGGGCTCCTCGGGCAGCATCACGAACGTGCCACCAGGCGACTGGATGCCGCGCTGGTCGGGCCGGTCGGGGTGCACGTCGACGATCACCGGGTCGACGTTGCCGGCGCGGCGTCGCGCCGACGTGATCGCCTCGACCGCGGCGGGGAGACCGCCACTGTGATCCCAGTGCCAATGGGACAGGAACACCGTGTCGATGGCAGCGAGGTCGACGCCGAGCCGGTCGGCGTTGTCGATCCACACGTCACCATATGGGCCGACGTCGAACAGCATCGTGCGGACGTCGTCCCCGATCCGTCCGACGACCAGCACGGACAAGCCGTGACAGGCCACGCACAGGTGGTCGAACACGGTGACGCAGTCGTCGCCGGCGTGCTGCCGGGTCGCCGGGCGCCGCGCCAGGTGCGACGCCACCTCGGGCAGTTGCGGCACACCGCCGTCGATGCTCGACAACGTGTCGGTCTCGTTGTCGACGATCACCGTCAGCGTCAGTTCGTCGAGTGGGTGAGATCTGGTCGTCTCGGTCATGGGTGCCTCCGGTCGCCGTCGCGTCAAGTTCAGCATGTCCGGGCGATCACGCCGTCACCTTCCTCGAGAATCGATCGGATGCGGGACCGGTCGACCGAAGAGCTTGATGATCTACCTACTGGTCGGTAGGCTGACTCCCGTATCCACGAGGAGGGCCATGTCCGCCACCGCCAGCCGCACCCAGGTCGTTCGCAGCTCGGACGCCATGATCGAGACACCGACCGGCCTCAAACCGGTGCTCGACGTGATCCCCGAGCACTGCTACGAACGCTCGACCGCTCGAGGTCTGTTCCTGTTCGCCCGCGACGTCCTGATCTTCGGGCTCGCCGTGTGGGGGCTGCTCTCCACCAACAACCCGCTGTTGCTCGTGCCGCTCTGGCTCGTCGCCGGCATCTCTGTCGCCGGGCTGTTCGTGATCGGCCACGACGCCGCACACGACGCGCTGTTCGACTCGAAGCGCCTCAACGGCGTGGTCGCCCGGCTGTCGATGCTGCCGTCGCTGCACGCTGTCGAGGTGTGGGTCTTCGGCCACAACCGCGTGCATCACGGCCACACGCTCAAGCAGGGCCTCGACTTCGTGTGGCACCCGCTGACCGTCGAGCAGTACTCCGAACTCGGTCGGTTCGCGAAGTGGCGCCACAAGCTCGAGTGGGGTCCGTTCGGGGCCGGTGCCTATTACCTCCGCGAAGTGTGGTGGAACAAGATGGTCCGCTTCACGCCGCCCACCCGCTGGGCCAAGCAGATGCGCCGCGACCAGGCGATCGTGGCCGCCTACGCACTCCTGGCGCTCGGGTTGCTCGTCGCGCTCGACGGTGTCGGCGGGATCTGGCTGTGGGTGAAGGTCGTCGTCGTCCCGTTCCTGCTGTTCTGTCAGACGATCGGCTGGGTGGTGCACGTGCACCACATCGCGCCGCAGATCCGCTGGTGGCCACGCCGCGAGTGGAACCGGTTCCGCGGTCAGGTCGAGGGCACCACCATCTTGTGGGGCCCGCCGGGGTGGGACTTCTTCTTCCACTGGATCATGGTGCACCTTCCCCACCACGTCGACATGAAAGTGCCCTGCTATCGGCTTCCGGAGGCCGCTCGGGCGATCGCCGAGGCGTTCCCCGACCAAGTCGACGAACGCCCGATCCGAGTGCGTGACTATCTCGCCTCGACCAAGGCGTGCAAGCTCCACGACTTCGAAACCGGCACCTGGTACCCCTACCCGGCCTGATCACGTCCGGGCCGTGACCGCAGGGATCAGCCCTGCGAGGTGACGCCGGCGGCGAGGTCGATGCCACCGAGCACGGTGCTGAGGAAGCGTTCGTCGCTCCACATCGCAGTCGAGTGGCCCATCGAGTTGTAGACGCTGCGTCCACCGCCGAACTCGCGCCACCACACGATGGGGTGGTCGTCGCCCATCTCGCCGAGATGCGGCTCGTAGGTCGACTCGTCCACTGTGGCGACCACGTTGACGTGGGGGCGCGGATTCTCGTGGAAGCCGTACCACTCGTCGACCATCCTGTCGCCATCGACGATCGCCCCGGTCGCAGGACAGTCGACGTCCTCGACGTGCACGATCGCCGACTCGCAACTCATCACTGCGAGCGCATCGCTCCAGAGGTCGGCGTCGATGGGAGCCTGCGCTCGGGACCCCCCGTGCACCACACCGGGCCGCTCGGGAACGGGCTCGTCGCTGAAGATCCGTGCCACCGTGTGACCCTTGAACGAGGCACCGACCAGATCGCGGAACCACGGCCAATCGGAAGCAACGTCTGGGGCCATCGACGATGCCGCATGAACACCGAAGAATCCGCCGCCGTGGGCCAGATAATGCTCGAGACCTGCACGTTGGTCCGACTCTGGCAGCACGTTGCCGCTCGTGTGCACGAAGACGAGTGCGTCGTACACACCGAGGTCGCCCGTGAACCGCCCCGGGTCGTCGGTGGAGTCGACGCTGAACCCGTGTGCTGCGCCGAGGCGCTCGATCGCGGCGACTGCGTCGGGGATCGACAGATGGACGAAACCGACCGCTCGATGGAACACGAGCACGCGCAGCGCAGACCGGTCGATGCTCATCGGAGCCGGGCCTTTGCATCCTTCTTCGCTCGGGTGAGCTCGATGCGCTGCGGGTGCTCCTTGTAGAACGGATCGAGCGGGAAGCAGCCCGACACCAGACCGTTGCGGGGCGCCGTGGTGCAGTCGCTGAAGGTGCGACAGATCAGGCCCCGCTCCAGATCCCGACCGGCGAGCACGTCAGCGGCCAGCTCTGGATACGAGAGGATCATCCGTCCGAGCCCGACCATCGATGCACCACCGCCGGCCACCACCGCTTGGCCGACGTGGGCCAGCCAGTCCTGCACATAGGAATAGCCCGAACCGATGATCGTCAGATCGGGATGCGCTGCGGTGAGCTCGGCGGTCACCGCGAGCTGCCGTGCAACTCCGACCAGCGGGTCCTCGGGCGGCTGGTAGCCGTCGGAGGGAGGGAAGTACGCAGGGCGCTGGATGTGCGGGTTGTAGTAGGGGCTACCCGCAGTGGCACTGACGAGCCCGACGCCCAGTTCACCGAACACGTCGAGCAGTTCGTGGGTCTCGGTGAGGTCGACGCCGAGCCCGGTGTCGTCACCGCCGAACGCGAACCGGTACGGGCCGGACGACTCGGGTCGACCGACTCCCCCGTCGCCCGGGACGTACGGCATCAGGTCGAACGCCGACAGCCGCACAGCGATCGCCAGGCCGGGCGCGCGTTCGCGGATGCCACCGACCACGGTTCTGAGGAACGCAGTTCGCCCACCCAGGTCGCCACCGAAGCGTCCCTCCCTGTCGTAGCCGCTGAGGAGTTCGTGCAGCAGATAGCCGTGGCAGTGCTTGACGTCGACGAAGTCGAACCCTGCCTGCTGTGCGAGTACGGCGGCTGCGATGTATCCCTCCGCCAATTCGTCGAGCTCGTCGTCGCTCAACACCGCCTTCGCGTCGACGCCGACTCGTGCGTCGAGCAACGGGTGGGCGTACGCGGTTCTCGGCAGGGGTGCGCCCGACGGGCGCGACCATCGACCGGAGTGGGTCAGCTGCAGGCCGGTCACCTGCTTCGGATCGAGCAACTCGCGCAGCTGGGCGATCTCGTCGACGGTTCGCTCGTCGAGGATCAGCTGATTCGGGTTGGCACGACCGTCGGCGCGCACCGCAGTGGCCTCGCCCCACACAAGTCCGCAACCGCTGGCTGCGAACCTGCGCCACCGGCGTCGCACGAGATCGGTGGGCCGGCCATCGGTGGTTCCGTCCCAACCCTCCATCGGCAACACGGCGAACCGATTGGGTGCGGTGAGCGTCCCTGCTGCGCCATCGCCGATCGCGACGGGGTCGGCGAGGACGCCACTCGGGTCGACCACCTCGTCGATCGGGATCTCGACACCGAGGTCGGCACAGTGCTCGCGGAACTCCTCGACCGTGCCCAGTTTCTTGACCTGGGTGTACCGAACGCTCATGTCCCGCTCGATGTTACGTGTGGTGTCTGACACCAGACGTAACGCCCGCTCATGTCCACTGCTCCAGTCGGTCGAGGATGTCTGCCAGTACTGCCCGATCGGAGTCGGGTCGCTGTGGTGCTCCCTCAGGGGTGCGGCTCGATGCGGCCCAGCCGCGCAACTCGAACCACATCGCAGCGTCGTGGCGATAGCCGGGCACCGGGGCACGGAAGGTGAAGTGGCCGAGGTACTGCAGCAGGTCGTTGAGTTCGTGGAAGCGCGCGTCGCCGGCCGCCCAGAGACGATCACGCAATGCGAACTCGGTCGGCGCGAACGTCGAGAGTCCGAGCAGATAGTCGGAGCCGTACATCACCATGTCGATGGCCAAGTCGTTGCCCGTGAACACCTGGAAGTCGGGCCGAACGCGGTCTCGCAGCTCCAGACGATCCCACTCCAGCTGACGGCTCAGCGACGAGTGTTTGGCACCGATGCACGAGCCGATGCCCATCATCGCTTCGTATGCGTCGAGCGATGGGATACGACCGTACGGTACGAACATCGCCCCGAGTTCGAAGCCGACGAAGCTGTCGACTCGGTCGCCGATTGCCGTCAGCGCGGCGATCCATCCCTCGTCGTCGAGCGAGTTGAGCCCGTGCGAGGGAAAGATCACCGGTGTACCGCCACGGGAGGTGATCGCGTCGCAGGCTGCCAGGTAGCGGTCGAGGTCGAACGTCGCGCCGGGTTGATCGGGGACGTATGCACCGGCGACGAAGCGATCGCCGGCCACGGCCGCAGTGCGCACGAGCACCTCTGCCTTCTGGTCGTCGTCGAGCAACTGCACGTACCCAGTGTCCATGTTGACCGCCGGCGTGAGCCCTGCTGCGACGGTCCGGTCGATGTGTGCCTCGGTGGCGGCCCAGTCGACGTCTCCATCGGCGCTGAACGGCAGCAACACCGCCGACATCCCCGTGATCGTGCGACCGGGTTGGATGCGACCGAGCAGCTCTGGTTCGCTCATGGCATCTCGCTGATTCGCTCGAGCAGGTCGAGCGCGGTCCGAGGCGCAGTCCCCGGCTCGATCGGAGCATGGTTCGACCTGGTCGGCGACGCGTGGACCATGCATGCAATCCGATGGTCGCCGGCCGACAGTGCACCCGAGAGCGCCGGGATCGCAGTCCGCGGGTGCATCAGGCTGGCGTTCACCGCAAGGTTGCGCGTGATCGGTCGTCGCGGCGCCGTTGCATCGGGTGGTGTGTCGACGATCGCCGACACTCCCTGGCTGGTCTCGATCATCGCCCGATTCTGCCCGGTGCTGGCGCCGTCGCCAAGAAGGTCACCCGGCGCGTCGAGACCGATCGCGAAGCCCGACTCGACACCCGTCAGGCTGCGCTCGGTGCGCACCCGATGGATACGGCCGTGCAGCGATGCGTCGACCGCCCAGCACACCGAGTCGACACGTACATCGGGCCACGGATGCCACGTACTCCAGGTCATCGCATCTTCGACGCCGGCGGCCTCGACACCGAGCCGCACACGGCGATTGCCGTCGGCATCGGTGAGTGCGAGGATCGAATCGGTGTGGACCGAGCCGAACATGTCGGAGACGTCACCGCTGAAACCGAATGCCGACGAGTAGGCGAACTTGCGGTACTTCGCTGCGCACTGTTCGGGGAAGTCGAGGGCCACCGCCGGCCGTGCGCTCAAGATCACCGCGTGGTCACCGTCGCGTGCGATCACCTGACCGGCGTCACGGATCGTGACCGGTGCGGTCAGCGGCTCGAGTGCTTCCTCCTCGCTCGTCCAGAACGGGTGATCGCTGGGGGCAGCGAGCGAGCCGAAGGCCTTCATGCACCAATAGGGGGAGCCGGCGGAGCTGTAGGTCTCCGACAGCCGACGGTTGTCGTAGGTGTAGCCGATCGACAGCACCCCGTCGCGATCGCTGATCGGGTGCTTCGACCACCAACGCAGATTCCGCAGCGCGAGCCCGCGTACCGCGCCCCACGACAGATCACTCTCCACGTCGGCCCATGCCAACGCCCCCCAGAACGACGACATCGCGAAGCGGTAGGTGAGGCTGCGTCCGAACGGGACGGCCGCACCGTCGGGAGCGAACCAGTGCCGGGCGTCGGACGCGAACATGGCCGCCCGCTCCCGGTACGCAGCGGCGCGACGGTCGTCGCCGAGGCCGAGGTCATTGGCCGCTGCGTACATCAGTCCGTAGGTGTGGAACGCGAACGGGACGTAGTAGTCGACGTTGGCGAGTGCTCCGTCCGCGTACCAGTGCCGCCCCACCCGGTAGCTGTCGAGCAGGTCGAGCGATGCGGCCACCTTTGCTGCGTCGAACGATGCACCGACCCGTTCGAGCCCGAGCGCAACCAGTACCCGGAAGAACTGCCAGTTGTTCGGGTTCGGGTCGTGATCGAAGATGCCGTGGAGCCAACTCACGAGCCGGTCGCGTGCCGCGACCGACAGCGGCTCCCAGGCTCGTTCTGGGCAGAACGCAAGAGCAAGACCGATCGCTGCCTGCTCGACCATGCGCTGATCGTTGTCGCCCGGCACGGGCCCCCAGTACTCCACCGACTGCGGATCGGTGCCCGCATCGAGGCCGGCTGCAAACCGGTCCCAGTGGGCGAAGTCGTAGCCACCGACCGTGAGCGGCACGATGCCGTAGAGCGGACGAGCGAACCCTTCGAGCTCCGCAGTCGACTCCTCGAACACCGACGCGAAGCTGCCGAGCCGTACCCGCGCTCCCCCGACGCTCACGTGGTCGAGCAACGGTTCGTACAGATCGACGACGGCACGGGCGATGTCGTCGCGGGTCTGCAGCGGACCGCGGGCGAGCGGATTCGCACGCGGATCGGGAGGGCTCACCGCCACCACCCGGCAGCCCGTTCATCGTCGCCCATCGGACCCGCCTCGTTCACGACCGCCATTGGAGTGCACACTGCCTGCGTATGCAAACCGGCCCGACCCAGCTCGCACATCTGAGCCGATGACCGAACACCGACCGGCGCTGCTCATCGCCCATCACCCATCGCTCGACCTGCTCGACGACGACGCGCTCGCCCGGATCGACGAGGTCGCCGTCGTCCTCGACACCGCACCACTCGGCGACTGGACCGAACCGCGAGCCGACTCCCTGCTCGCGCGGGCCGAAGTCGTCTTGGGTCATTGGGGGTGCCCTCCCCTGGATGCATCGGTGATCGAGCGCGCCCCCGACCTGGGTCTGTTCGCGTATGCAGCGGGCACGATCAAGCACACGGTCGCCCCCGACGTGTTCGCCCGCAACATCCGGGTCACCTCCGGTGCCGTCGCGAACGCCGAGCCCGTCGCCGAGTTCACCCTCGCCACCATCCTCTTTGCCAACAAGGATGTGTTCTGGCAGCGCGACGTTCGACGGACCCCGCGAGACGGTTCGCTCCGCGAACACCGCCACCCGCACCCGGTGCCCGTCGGCAACTACGACAAGACGATCGGCATCATCGGCGCCTCGCTGATCGGCCGGAGGGTGATCGAACTCCTTGCACCGTTCCCCCACCTGCACGTCGCGCTCTACGACCCCTTCGTCAGCGACGTCGAGGCAACCGAGCTGGGCGTGACGAAGATGGAGCTCGACGAGCTGTGCGCCGACGTGGACGTCCTGTCGATCCACGCGCCCGACCTGCCGAGCACCCATCACATGATCGCTGCGCCGCAGCTGGCGGCTCTACGTACCGGGGCGACCGTGGTCAACACCGCTCGTGGGGCACTGCTCGACCACGATGCGCTGCTGTCCGAGGTCGACAGCGGACGCCTGTCGGCGGTGCTCGACGTGACCGACCCCGAGCCACTCCCCGAGGACCATCCGCTGTGGGCGCTGCCGAACGTGTTCATCACGCCCCACCTTGCAGGGTCGCAGGGCAGCGAGCTGCGACGGATGATCGATCACGTCGTCGACGAGATCGACCGATGGCGTCGGGGACTCCCCGCCCGCAACGCCATCACCGGGGACATGCTCGACCGGCTCGCCTGACGCGGCGATCGAGGTGACGTTCGGCTCTCGACGCCACCCGCTCCACCAGGCCCGCTCCGCGAGGTGTCTCGAAGTGGGCAGGGAGACAACGGTACGATCAGCTCAGCTCATGGTTACGCGTCCGAACACCACCGCACCGGTGCTGATCACGTATGCCGACCGCCTGGCCGGCACCATCGATGGCCTCATCAGGCTGCTCGACGACCAACTCGAGGGGGCCTTCACCGGCGTCCATCTGCTCCCGTTCTTCGTGCCGATCGACGGTGCCGACGCCGGATTCGATCCGGTCGACCACACCGAGGTCGACCCCCGACTCGGCCGGTGGGACGACATCGCGCGGCTCGCATCGAAGTACCACCTGATGGCCGACGTGATCGTCAACCACGTATCGGCGCACTCCGCCCCGTTTCGAGACTGGGTGTCACACGGTGACGCCTCGCCGTGGGCAGACCTGTTTCTCACCCCACAACGGGTGTTCGGCGAAGCTCCGTCGCCCGCCGCGATCTCCGCGATCTATCGACCGCGGCCGACGTCGCCGTTCACCGACGTCGACTTCGACGATGGCACTCGTCGAACCGTGTGGACCACCTTCACCGATCGGCAGATCGACATCGATGTCGAGCACCCGCTCGGTTGGCAATACCTCGTCGGGATTCTCGATCGCTTTGCCGACGCCGGGATCGCAAGCGTGCGTCTCGACGCTGTCGGCTACGCGATCAAGCGACCGGGCACCTCCTGTTTCATGTTGCCCGAGACCGTCGACTTCATCCGCCGCCTCACCGCTGTGTGCCATGAACGGTCGATGAGTGTCCTGGTCGAGATGCACGGCCACCATCTGGACCAGCTCGCAATCGCCGAGCACGTCGATCTGGTCTACGACTTCGCGCTCCCACCTCTGATCCTCGATGCGCTGTACACCGGCGACGCCACCCCGCTGCGTACCTGGATCGGGATGCGCGCACCAAACGCCGTCAACGTCCTCGACACACACGATGGGATCGGGGTGATCGATGTCGGAGCCGACGCACGCGACCCCAGCCGCGTCGGGCTGCTGGCGCCCGAACGCATCCACGACCTGGTCGAAACGATTCACGACCGCTCGGGCGGCGTCAGCAGAGCGGCGACGGGTGCAGCTGCATCGAACCTCGATCTGTACCAGGTGAATTGCACGTTCTACGACGCACTGGGCGGCAACGACGAGCAGTACCTCGCTGCGCGGACGATTCAGTGCATCCTGCCCGGCGTCCCCCAGATCTACTACGTGGGTCTGCTCGCCGGGTCGAACGACATCGAGCTCCTCGAGCGCACCGGTGTCGGCCGTGACGTCAACCGGCACTACTACACAGCAGCAGACGTCGATGCGGCCATCGCCCGCCCCGTCGTGCAGCGCCTCCTCGCCCTGTTGCGGTGGCGGGCGACCGAGCCGGCGTTCGAGGGCTCCTTCGAGTTGCTCGAGTCGGCGCCGACCACCCTCGCCGTTCGGTGGACGAGCGCGACGTCAACGGTCACGATCAGCGTCGACCTCCTCTCCGCCGAGGTGTGCGTCGACCCGCCGATGACATGACCACGGGATCCGTCACGACGTCGTAGACCGGCATCTGGTCGGAACGATCACCACGATCCACCGCGCCTCCAGCGATTCCTGCAACAGTTCGCTGATGACGAACGAGTCGGCGGCCGACCGGTACCGCCAGGCAGCCCAGATCCTCCACGATGTCGCCAAGCCGATGCGCGTGTTGTCGGCACTCGCATGGCCCGGCGAGCTACGCGACGAGTTCCTCGCCGGCGGAGCCCAACGTCTCCCGGAGCCCGCCTACGAACCGGTCGACCCGGCGCCGGTGTTGGAAGCGGTGACGGCCGCCCGGGCGCTGCTGCACCCCGGTGACGTGGTCGACGATTGGCTCGGCCGCGAGGCCGACGCGATCGAGCACACGGTGCGCATGCTCACCTCCCGCGAGACCCCCGCGTTCTTCGAACACAGTCGTGCACTCTACGGTGTGCCCGACCAGCCGCTTCGGTACGACCCGGCAACACCACTCGAACTCGCACGGCGGGTTCACGACGCACTCGTCGAGCTCCACGAGGTCGACCTGGTACCCCCGGTTGTCCGAACGCGGACAGGTGAGCAGGTGGCGTCGTTCATCGACGCCGAGGTCGGCGAACACTTCGGCGACGACGCGCCCGAGGTGCTGCTCGTCGACGAGCTCTCCGCGAATGCCACCGCGACGACCTCCAAGATCCGGATCCGCCGCGACGCGAAGTTCACCACCAAGGACGCTGCGCAGCTCCTGAACCACGAAGCGTTCATCCATGTGGGAACCGGGCTCAACGGTCGGGCACAGACCGACATCCCCATCCTCGCCGTCGGCCATCCCGGCACGACGCGGACCCAGGAGGGTCTGGCCGTCTACTCCGAGTACGTGTCGGGCACACTCGGCCTCGACCGGCTGCGGCGACTCGCCGACCGGATCGTCGCCGTCCAACTCGTGGTCGACGGCGCCGACTTCATCGAGCTGTACCGCTGGTTCCTCGATCGCACCCCCACCGCCGAGCAGGCGTTCGAGTCGACACGACGGATCTTCCGGGGCGCACCGATGACCGGCGGGGCGCCGTTCACCAAGGACTGCTCCTACCTGTCCGGCTACCTCTCGGTGGCGACCTTCATCAGGGCTGCGTTCACCGCAGGTCGCGCCGACACGCTGGCCTTGCTGTTCTCGGGCAAGCTCGACCTGTTCTCGATCCCAGCACTCGGAGAGCTTCGGAGTCAGGGGCTCGTGAGGCCGGCGAGATACCTCCCGCCGTGGGCGGCCGATCCGGGCTGGGTACTCGCACACCTCACGCTCAACACGTTCATGATGAACATCGACCTCGACACGGTCAGCGCCGAGATGGCCGACCTCCTCGAGCACTGCCCGCAGGTCGACATCAGGTATCCGGACAGCGCCTGAACCTTGCGGTGCGTCAGTGGTGGCTGTCGCGCGGGTGCTTGTCGTGGCGCGGCTCGCTCTTGGTCTTCATGTCGGTGATCTGACGGATCATCTCGTCACGAACCTCGTTCAGCGCATGCCCGAAATCGGCGCTCGACGACGTGGCCACCAACGGGTTCTTCCCGTCGATCTTCACGTCGAGCGTGACATGTTGGCTCTTGGTGTCACGCTCCTTCACGAACAGTTGCATCGACACCGTGCCGGCGTCGAACGAGCGCAGGCGGGCGTCGAGCTTCGACCAGTGGTCGACGATCGTGTCGAACTCACCGTCGTAGATGTCACCGTGAAGGCTGAGGCTGTCGGCCACCGTGGCCGGGTTCTGATTCGTCATCGCAACTCCCTCGTTACGGACGGGGCGGGCGGGCGGCCCATCCCTCTGGGTCCATTGTTCCGCATGCAGCCTCAGCAGGCCCAAACGGACG
Source organism: Ilumatobacteraceae bacterium (assembly GCA_963848145.1). GTDB lineage: Bacteria > Actinomycetota > Acidimicrobiia > Acidimicrobiales > Ilumatobacteraceae > Sva-07. The sequence goes on along the minus strand of CAWKCN010000056.1, from coordinate 27,745 downwards.
CATGCGAATCGATGAACGACTGCAGCGTCGTCGGGGCCCGACCGAGCAGTCGCGGCAGATCATCGGTCACCTTCGCGGCCATCCCGAGGCGGGCGGTGAGGTTGATCGCCAACTGGACGTTCGCGTACGTCCGGTCCGAGCCGGCGGCGATCATCTCCCTGCGGGTTGCGAGCAGGCCACCCGGCTCATAGGTGATCGGCCGTCCGACTGCTGCCGACAGCATCGAGGCCACCTCGTCGTAGCGATAGGCGTGGGCCCCGGTCAACGGGTACGTCGCCGACCGGTGCGGGGCAGGATCGGCCAGGACCAGCGCTGCAACGGCGGCGAGATCGGCAGCGTCCACGAACGAGAACGCCCCCGAGCCCGCTGGTTGGCTGATCGTGTCGTCGTCGCAGATGTCATCGCGGTACGGGCCCGTCAGGTTCTGCATGAAGAACGCCGGTCGCAACAGTGTCCAACCCATCGCGCTCCGATCACCAGCTGCCTGCAGGTCCTGTTCGACCTGCCAGTGCGGCATGACCCGGTTGACCCCCATCAGCGACAGGAAGACGACGTGGAGCACGCGGCGTCGTTCGAGCTCGGCGATGAACGGTCGGATGTAGGTCTTGACGTCGGACAGCGGTGGTGGACGCAGCAAGAAGACACGATCGACGCCCTCGAGCGCAGCGGGCCAGGTGGTGTCGTCGGTGAAGTCGAAGTGCACCGCACCATCGCGCGCGTCCCGTTCGCGGACTGCGGCGAGCACCGACTGCCCGTCGGCTCGCAGCTGCGCCGTGAGTGGCCGTCCGACGTTGCCGCTCGCGCCGGTGACGAGGATGCGACCGACTTCGGGGTTCGAACCGTTCATGGGTCCAACGCTACGAGCCGAGCTCGGAGCGGGCGGCAACCCGTGATCCGAACAGCGGACCGGCACTCAACCGAGGTCGTGGGGGCCGGCCCCGAGGTAGCCCTTGCCGGCGCGGATCGCCTCGCCCCACGGCGCCATGATGTCGAACAGTTCGTCGATGTCGCCGCCGAGCGCACGCAATGCTCGCCGCATCTGCTCGTCGGTTGCCACCTCGATCTGCTCGCGAGCGTGCCGACCCTGCTGCGACAGGTGGGTGTCGGCTCCCTGGCCGTCGAGGTGGCCGAGGTCGCGCAGGTGGTGTTCCGACCGGTCGAACTCCTCGGTGGTCCAGCCGCGGGTCCGGCTGTAGCTGCGCAGCGGCATTCCCCAGGACAGCTCGGTGAGCATGCCGATGTCGGTGGCCGACAGCCCTGCGGCCACCCACGCCGCGTTGTGACAGTCGCCGCGGTACTCGCGCAGGAAGTCACCGACGTGCCACACCGCAGCGAGCGGGTCGTCGGGAACGTCGAGCGCGGCGACGCCGGCGGCGAGGTGACGCCCGTTGATCGGGAGCACCGCTGCGGCTCGCTGCAGCAGTTCGAGTGCCCGCCCGACACCATCTGGACGCTCCCCGACGAGCCGCCGCAACTGGCCGACCGCCCCGTCGGCACGGGCCACCCGAATCGTGGCTGCGTCGGTACGGGTCCACGCCAACTGCACCGACGGCACGACCACGGCCGGGCTGAACACCCCGAACGCCGCCGCGATCACCTCGCCGGGGACCTGGCCGAGCAGGCTCCCGCGGCTGGCGAAGTAGGCGGGGCCGTCGGGGAGCGCCACGCCGTCGGCGTCGCCGGGGCTCGGGTCGAAACCGAGCGCCGTGTAGTTCGCGTGACACTCGGGTGAGAAGTACACCTGCCCCACCACTGGTTCGAGAACCGAACCCAAGCGGCGGGCCTGTCGGGACGTCGTCGAGAGCTCCATGTGCCGCCACCGTAGGCGGCTGCCGAACCGAACTACGGTCTGGACCCATGAGCAAGCGCACCGTCGTCCTCGTCCACGGAAACCCCGAGACCGAAGCGATCTGGGGCCCGCTCACCGCAGCGCTGGCCGAGCGGGGCCACACCGACGTGATCGCACTGTCGCCACCCGGATTCGGCGTACCGGTGCCCGACGGTTTCGATCCCACGATGGATGCCTACGCCGACTGGCTCGTCGGAGAACTCGAGACCATCCGCGCCACCGGCACCGAGATCGACTTGCTCGGCCACGACTGGGGAGCCGGCCACGTCTATGGCGCGCTCGCTCGCCGTCCCGATCTGGTCCGGACCTGGACGGGCGACATCGCCGGCGTGCTCCACGCCGACTACGTCTGGCACGACATGGCCCAGGCGTGGCAGACCCCCGATGTCGGCGAACAGGTCATCGCCGGCATGACGACGTCGTCGAGCGAGGACAAGGTCGCGCTGTTCGTAGGGCTCGGACTGCCCGACGACATCGCTGCTCAGCTGGCCGCCGGACTCGACGACGAGATGGGACGCTGCGTGCTTCGGCTCTACCGAACCGGCGCCCAACCAGCTGTCGGACAGCTCGGCGACCGTCTCGCAGGGATGGATCTCCCGCCCGGCCTCGTGGTGGACGCGGAGCTCGATGCGTACATCAACAGCGCACAGTCGAACGAGATCGCCGAACGGCTCGGCGCCGACGTGCTGCGCCTCGACGGCCGCAGTCACTGGTGGATGGTCGCCGACGTCGACCCGGTCGCCGACGCCCTCCTCGGGTTCTGGTCAACCCACTGACCCATTCGCAGTATCCCGGCTCCCACCCACGGAAACGGTCCGTGGAGAAGCGTGCCTGAGACCTTTCGAAGGCCACCGCGTTGCAGGATCGAGCGCAGGCCGAAGGGCTCACACGGCGTCGGCATCTCGTTCGTCGAGTTGACGGAGTGTGACCCGCTCCCCGGTCAACACCGGCGCGTCCCATCGATGCGACTCGGCCAGGGGAAGATCTCGGCAGCAGCAGGAGTCGTTCTATGGTGCGGTCGTGGAGCCCCGAAGAGTCGTCGTCACCGGAGTCAACCGCGGCCTCGGCCGAGCACTCGCCGAGGTACTGGTCGAGCGCGGCCACCTCGTGTGGGGAACCAGCCGCAACGGCGACGCACCGCCGGGGCTCGTCGCCTGTCTGCAACTGGACCTGAGCGACGAGGACTCGATTGTCGGCGCTGCGGCGCAGCTCCGACTCGACACCGACGGACTCGACCTCCTGATCAACTCAGCCGCTACCGACGCTCGCAGTTTCGGTGGCGCAGAGGACTCGCGTGGGCCGTTCGACCTCGATGCTCAGGTCTTCTCTGCGGTGCTCGAAGCCAACGTGACCGGACCGATGCTCGTGACCCGGCACCTGTTGTCCCTGCTCCGGCGCGGTCGGGCGCCGATGATCGTCAACATCAGTTCACAACTCGGGTCGATGCAGGTGGCCGCACGGAAAGGGCGCGACACCGCGTACTGCGTTTCGAAAGCGGCCCTGAACATGCTCAGCGTCAAGTCAGCAGCCGCGTTGCGTGACGACGGTATCGGTGTCGTCATGCTCCACCCGGGATGGATCGCCACCGACATGGGCGGACCCGGGGCGCCCCTGCCCCTCGACGAGACCTCGGTCGTCGTCGCTTCGACCATCGAGGCACTCACCCTGAGCGACAGCGGTCGGTTCGTCAGATGGGACGGCCACGAACACCCCTGGTGACGAGCCCGTCACTCCACGGGGAGGCCGAGGTTCCGGGCGATGACGAGGCGCTGGATCTCGCTGGTTCCTTCGCCCACCTCGAGGATCTTGGCGTCGCGGTAGAACCTCACGATCGAGGTCTCCTCCATGAAGCCCATCCCGCCGAAGACCTGAGTGGCCACCCGAGCGGCATCCATTGCCGCTTCGGTCGTGTAGAGCTTCGCCATGGCGGCCGCCTGTCCGATCGGGCGGCCCTGGTCCTTCAGCCAGGCCGCCTTGTACGTCAGGTTGTGGGCGTTCTCGACCTGCACGGCAAGGTCGGACAGCTGGAACGACAACCCTTGGAATCGACCGATCGGGCCGCCGAATGCGTGCCGTTGCTTCGCGTAGTCGACCGACGCCTCGAGACACGCCCGAGCGGAACCGAGCGCCAACGCCGAGATTGCGATCCTGCCGTCGTCGAGGATCGACAGGAAGTTGCGGAAACCCTGCCCGTGCTTGCCCAGCAGGTTCTCGGCGGGAATCCGGCAGTCGACGAACGTGATGCCGTGGGTGTCGCTGGCGTGCCAACCGAGCTTGTCATATGCCGGTTCGATGATCATGCCCGGGGTACCGGCCGGCACGATGAACGCCGAGATCCCGTCGTCGGTGCGCGCCGTGACGGTGACGATCGAGGTGATGTCGGTGCCGCAGTTGGTGATGAACGCCTTCGATCCGTTGAGCACCCACTCACCACCGTCGAGTACCGCTCGTGTGCGGGTGGCACCCGCATCGGACCCGCCGTCGGGCTCGGTGAGTCCGAACGCGCCGAGGGCCCGACCAGCCACGAGATCGGGCAACCACTGATCGCGTTGGTCGTCGTTGCCGAATCGGTAGATCGGGTTGGCGCCGAGCCCGACGCCGGCCGACAGCGTGATTCCCATCGATTGGTCGACACGGCCCAATTCCTCGATGGCAACGCACAACGACGCGAAGTCTCCTCCCCCGCCACCCCACCGTTCGGGAAACACGATGCCGAACAGGCCCAGCGCACCCATCTCCTGCACGACGTCAACCGGGAAGTGACAGGCGCGATCCCACGCCGCTGCGTGCGGCGCGATCCGGGTCTCGGCGAACTCACGAACCGTTGCCCGCAGGAGTTCATGGTCGTCGTTCAATTCCCAGCTCATCACCACCGACGCTACTGCCGGCGCCCGAGCAGTCGTACTGCCTAACGTGGCCACGTGTCCAGAGCATCGATCGCACTTGTCGTCGCTGGGCTCATGATCGCCAGCGCCTGCGGCAACCGGTCGACAGCGAGCTCTGCGTCGACCTCCGCGCTCGCCGACTCCTCCAGCACTGCGCCAACCACCGCATCGACCACCGCATCGACCACCCACTCGCTGCCGACGACCACCCCCCGCAGCACGACCGCATCCACCACCACATCGACCACGTCGACCACCAGCACGTCGACCACCACGACGTCGAGCACCACCACGGCCGCACCGCCGGTCGACCCGCTACCCGATCCCTGGATGCGCTTCGCCAATCTCGCGTTCGACGACCTCGCCAGGGCCAACCCGGCAGTCACGATGACGGTGGTGCGCGATGGGCTCCGCGTGCTCAGCCGTGCGTCGGGCAGCACCATCGACGGCGCCGACGCCACCTCGGACTCGCCGATGGTGGTCGCCAGCGTGAGCAAGCTGCTCACCGCGATGACGATCGCCCGGCTCGCCGAGGCCGGCGAGGTGGGCATCGACGCTCCCGTGCCCTGGGCCGACATGGGGATCCCCACCCACCCCAGCTGGGCCGACGTCACCGTGCGCGAGTTGCTCGATCACACGTCGGGGATGCCGGGGGCCCGGTCGTCGTGGTTCGACGGCGGGATCGACTGCGGCACGTTCCTACCGTCACTGCTCGATCGACCACCCACCGACACGAGGGGCCGCTGGACCTACTCGAACGGCAACTACTGCGCGCTGGGATTGCTGATCGGCCACCGCACCTGGCTCCCCCTCGATCAGGCTGCGCAGTCGATCCTGTTCGATCCGATCGACGCCATCGGCGTGCACCTCACCACCGACGGCCAGCTTCCCACCGATGTCGCCTATCGCCTCGGCGTCGACCGGCTCTCACGTCTCGGTGGGGCGGGAACCTTCATCGTGTCGACCGACGACACCGCCGCCCTGCTCGCGAACGTCACGCCTGACGACCTCGAGGTGTTGCGGTTCCCCGGGTTGCTCATCGATCAGTACGGCTGGGGCCACACCGGGTCGGTCGATGGCGCCGTCGCCTGCGCATGGGTACTCGAAGGCGGTCGCACCGTCGTTGCGGCCACGGTGGCCGGGCGTTCGCCGAGCACCGGCGGCGGCGTGTGCGATCGAGTGGTGCCCGCAGTCGCCAGCGACCTCGGCATCGGCCAGGGACGACCCGACCGCAGCCCACCGTGATGGCTCGCTCGAGGTGACGACCGGTGTCGGACGCCGATCGTCGGATCAGTCGAGACCCCACCGTTGGCGGGCGGCGACCACCGTCGGAAGGCCGACCTCTCCGGTGGAGACCTCTTCGGGACGGTACGACTCACCGATCAGCGCCGACAACGTGGATCCGGTCGACAGCGACAGCGCCTCGAAGTCGTAGCCGCCCTCGAGTACGACAACAGTTCGGCGAGCGGGCGCGAGAGCCTGCAGTCGGATCGCGAGATCCGCATAGTCCGACGACGTCAACTCGAGCCCGGCCAGCGGATCGTTGCGGTGAGCGTCGAAGCCCGCTGAGATGAACAGCCAATCAGGAGCGAACCGCTCGACCACAGGAGCGATCACCTCGTCGACCGACCGCCGGAACACGTCGCCTCGGGTACCCGCAGGGAATGGCAGATTGAGGTTCGACATCGGCGCGTCCGGGCCGCCGGTCTCGTCCGCTCGGCCACTTCCCGGATAGAGCGGGTATTCGTGCGTCGACACGTACAGCACGTTCGGGTCGTTGTAGAAGATGTCCTGGGTGCCGTTGCCGTGATGGACGTCCCAGTCGACGATCGCCACCCGTTGGCCGTCGGCGGCGAGCTTCGCGGCGGCCACCGCCACGTTGTTGACCAAGCAGAAGCCCATGGCCCGGTCGGGCACGGCGTGATGACCGGGCGGGCGGCCCGCAGCGAACGCAACGTCGCACGACTCGGACTCGAGCGAATCGACCGCATCGAGCACGGCTCCAGCGGCACGCAGGGCCGTCTCCCACGAACCGGGAGCGGCAAAGGTGTCGGGGTCGAGATCGCCGCCGCCGCGTTCGCAGAATCGTTGCAGCTGCGCAACGTAGGCCGGCGCGTGCACCCGTTCCAGCTCCGACACCGTCGCCAGTCGAGGCTCGCGGAACTGGACCGCGTCGGTCAGTCCTGCCCCGGCGATGCCCGACAGCGATGCTCCGAGGCGGCCAGGACGTTCAGGGTGCCAATCAGGTGTCGTGTGCAGGTCGAGTTCGACGTTGGCGAAGACGGTGATGGGCGCTGCCACGACACCACCCTAGAGACTCGACCGCATCACACAACAGACGTCACATCGGTTCCCCCTGACGACCGCAGCTGCCATGCTGGAGAGGTGAGCACCGCTGACGCATCCGAATCGCCGTGGGCGTCGACCGTCGTCCTCGGCAACGGCGACACCGTGTTCATCCGGCCGCTCACCACCGACGACCGCCCGGCGCTCGCTGCGTTCCACAAACGCCAGTCGGCCGACAGCATCTACCGCCGGTTCTTCTCACCGAAACCCGAGTTGAGCGAGAAGGAGCTGTTGCACTTCACCGACGTCGACATGGTCGATCGAGCTGCGCTCGCCGTCGAGTCGCACGATCAGTTCATCGCCTGGGCGAGCTACGAACGGTGGCCCGGTCGCAACGAAGCCGAGGCGGCGTTCATGGTCGACGACACCTTCCAGGGAGCCGGGATCGCAACGCTGCTGCTCGAACATCTCGCCGCCATCGCACGTTCGAACGGCATCGAACGGTTCACCGCCGAGGTGCTCGGCGACAACCGCGGCAATGCTCGCCGTGTTCGCCAAGGCCGGCTGGCCGCTTCAGCGACGCTTCGATTCTGGCGTCGTCGACCTCGACTGGGAGCTCGCCGACACCGATCAGTTCCTCGACAGCGTCGAGCGACGCGAACAACGAGCCGACTCTCGCGCCGTCGCTCGGATCCTGCTTCCTCGAGCCATTGCCGTCATCGGGGCATCCGACCGACCGGGCTCGGTCGGCGACGCGATCTGGCGGCACGTCGCCGACAGCGTCGACGTGCCGATGCACGCGGTCAACCCGAACCGCGACGAGGTCCACGGCCACCACTGCTGTCGGTCGATCGGCGAACTCCCCGACGAAGTCTCGTTGGCGATCGTCGCCGTGCCCGCCCACGACCTCGATGCGACGATCGATGCCTGCATCGACAAGCGCATGCGTGGAGCGGTCGTCATCACCTCGGTCGACGGGACCGACATCGATGTCGCGGCGTTGGTGACGCGAGCTCGTCGAAACGGCTTGCGGATCATCGGCCCCTCCAGCATGGGGGTCGCATCACCCCGACCGGAGACCCGGCTCCAGGCAGCGCTGGTCGACGTCGCGCTGCCGCCCGGTGGCGTGGCGGTCTCGATGCAGTCCGGCTCGCTCGGCGGATCGTTTCTCCGCAAGGCCGGCGACGTCAGCTTGGGGATGTCGTGGTTCGTGTCGCTGGGAGACAAGAGCGACATCTCCGCCAACGACCTCCTCCAGTTCTGGGAACAGGACGACCACACCACCGTCATCGGGATGTACACCGAGTCGTTCGGCAACCCACGCAAGTTCGCCCGGATCGCCCGTCGCGTGTCGTGGACCAAGCCGATCGTCGCGGTCAGGACCGGTGCAGCGGCGACCGGCGAGATGGGCGGCGCGTTGTACCAGCAGGCCGGTCTGATCGAAGTGCCAACCGTACCGGCTCTCCTCGAGACGGTCAGGGTGATGGCCACCCAACCGGTCCTCGACGGACCGCGTGTTGCGGTGGTGACGAACTCACGCAGCCCGGGAACCCTGGCGCGTGCGGCGCTCGAAGCCGCGGGCCTCACGCCGGTCGACGGGCCGACACCGCTCGATTGGAGCGCCACCGCGGCCAACTACCCGGCAGCGATCCGGTCGGCCCTCGCGAGCGACGACGTCGACGGCGTGATGGTCATCTATGCCCCAGCGGTCATCGAGGACGTCGATGCAGCCGCCCGTGACATCGACGCTGCCGCACGAGACGCCAGGAAGCCGGTGATCGCCGTGCTGTTGGGCGGAGCCGACGGTCCGGTCACGCCGGGATCACGCGTGCCGGCGTTCACCTTTCCCGAGCAGGCAGCCGCAGTACTCGGGCGTTCCCACGCATACGCCCGCTGGCTTCACAACGAAGGCGATGCCCCACCTGCGAACACGCGACCCGTCAATCCGGCAGCGGCCCACGCGATCATCAGCGAGGCGGTGGCCGGGGTCGACCCTGCAGCCGCCGAGACGACGAGCGAAGTACGGATCGATCTCGCGACCAAGCGGCGCCTACTCGAGGCCTACGGGATCGAAATGGCAGCGGCCACCGAATCCGATCCCGACCGAGCGATCGCCGACGCCCACGAGATCGGATTCCCGATCGCGCTCAAGGCCGTTCGTCGCCGTCCAGGCCGGTCGGCCAGGGCCGGTGTCGCTCTCGACCTCACCACCGACAACGACATCGTCGAGGCCATCGAGGTGATGTCCGAGTCGCTCGGCGATGACGCCCAGGACCTGATCGTCCAGACGATGAGCGCTCCGGGAGTCGACGTCCGTATTCGCTGCGAACACGACGACCGGTTGGGTGCGATCGTCTCGGTGGGGCTCGGCGGAGCACAGGCTGATGCCATCGACGATCGCAGCAGCCGGTTGGCTCCCGTCTCACCGGCGAGCGCGAGTGCCATGCTGACCGAGACACGCCTCACCGCTGCGCTCGACACTGCCGGGTTCGACTCGTCACCGCTCGCCGATGCGGTGGTCGCGGCTGCCCAGCTCGCCTCCGATCACCCGGAGATCGCCGAACTCGACCTCAATCCTGTCATCGTGAGCGACCGCGGTGCGGTCGTCGTCGATGCAGTCATCCGGTTGACGGCGCACGCATCGGGCGATGGTCCGATTCGCCGGCTCGACTGAACCTGACGGTGCAGGACCACTCCGGGGCGGGGGATCCGCAAGAATGACCGCGTGAGCCCCGGCATCATCATTCCGCTCATCGTGTTGCCGATCATCGTCGTCGGCGTGTTCGTCTGGTATCGCAGATCCATCGCCGACATGGCGCCGTCGGACGCCAAACCGGTGTCCGGCCAGCGGCTGACCGCCGAGGCGCTCCACCGGATCCCGTCACCGCCGTGGCGTGTCGTCTACGAGATCGGGGGCGCGCTCGGCGAGGTCGATCATGTTGTTGTCGGCCCGCCTGGCGTGGTCGCCGTCACCACGGTCGTGGCCGACCGCCCCGATCCCGCGACGCTGATCGGCGAACGGGGTGAACCGATGCTGCTCAGCGAGGCAGCGATCTCCCGCGGACCGCTCGACGAACTGCTCCGTGCGGTCGACGCGTCGTGCGAGGTGTCGGCGCGGATCTTCTGGGGGACCCCGACCCCTGGGCGCCGAGCGGGAGAAGAGGTCGTCCACGGCAGCGTGCTCGTCGAGGGGCAACGGATCAGCGGGTGGCTCGACGAAGCGGCGGCGTCCACTGCCGACACCCGCCTCCTCGGCGACGTCAGAGTCGACGAGATCTGGCGCACCATCGTCACCGGCATCGGCCGACCGGACCCGCTCCCGTGACCACCCCCGGTGCGCAGGTCGCCCAGTCCGAGGCGACCATCATCGAGTTCCTCGACGAACACCATGGCACCCCACCGAACGACCTCGAGGTGCTGAGTGGCGGGTACTGGTCAGCCGCCTACGGGTATCGGATCGGCGACGACGAACTCGTCCTCCGGCTCAGCGCACGCCCGGACGGCTTTCGCGCCGACGAGACCGCGATGCGCCACGGTTCGGCGACGTTGCCGATTCCCGACGTACTCACGATCGGACCGGCGTTCGGAGGTTGGTTCGCGATTTCACGACGACACCATGGCCGATTTCTCGAAGACGTCGGAACGGATGAGGCCGACGTACTCGGACCCACCGTGGTCGGCCTGCTCACCGGCCTCCGGACGGTGCCCGACGCGGGAGCCGAAACGGAGCCGTGGCAGAACTGGCTGGTCGAGGGTCTGACCGATCGTCCCGGTTCTCACACCGAAGGGTGGCGCCAGCGCCTCGCCGCCGATCCGGCGGCTGAACGGACCTTCGGAGCTGTCGACGAGCGCATCCGCTCGATGCTCGAGGCCTGCACCGACCGCCGCCAACTCGTGCACTCAGACCTCCTGCACTACAACGTGCTCGTGACGCCGGATGCAGATGCGGTTTCCGCGGTGTTCTCGTGGAAGTGCGCGACCTGGGGGGATGCGATCTACGACCTGGCGTGGTGCACTTTCTGGGGCCGATGGCACGACGGCATCGGCGCGCTCGACCTCTGGGACCGGGTGGTTCCGGCTCTGCCGCCGACCGACATGGTCGATGTCGGTGTTCGCCACCACGTGTACGAACTCCAGATCGGTGCCACCCACCTCGGCTGGTACGCCACCCTCGGCGACGACACCAACCTCGCGTGGACGCTCCGCCAACTCGACGAATTGCTCGAGCGCGGCCCCCGACACTGAACAGCTCCCGCAGTAACGTGCGGACATGGCTGCCGCCGAGGAGTTCACCGGACCGACCACCGAGCTGTTGCAGGCGCTGATTCGCAACGCCTGCGTCAACGACGGCACGCCCGACTCCGGAGACGAGACCCGCAACTCCGACCTCCTGGTCTCCTACCTCGAAGGTGCCGGGCTCGAGGTCGAACGATTCACACCGCGCCCGGGTCGCGACTCCATGGTCGCGCGGATCGAGGGCTCCGATCCCGATGCCCCGTCGCTCTGCCTGATGGGCCACACCGACGTGGTGCCGGTCAACCCCGACGGCTGGCGCGAGGACCCGTTCGGAGGTGAGGTGATCGACGGCGAGGTGTGGGGCCGAGGCGCCATCGACATGCTGAATCTCACCTCGTCGATGGCGGTCGCGTTCCGACGCCTGGCCACCGAGGGCTTTCGGCCGAAGGGCGACCTGATCTACTTCGGGGTCGGCGACGAGGAAGCCGGTGGCACGTGGGGCGCCGAGTGGATGGTCGACCACCACTGGGATGCGATCGCCGCGGACTATGTGCTCACCGAACTCGGCGGATGGTCGACCACCGACGATCACGGCCACCGCGCCATCACAGTCAACGTCGGCGAGAAGGGGCTCGCCTGGCGACGCCTCCGGGTTCATGGCACCCCGGGACACGGCTCGATGCCGTTCGGCGCCGACAACGCCCTGATCAAAGCCGCCGAGATCGTTCGACGGCTCTCCGCCTACCGACCCGTCGCGCACATCGACGACATCTGGCGGGCGCAGGTCGCCACGATGAACCTGCCTGCCGAGTTGCGTGCCGGCCTCACCTCGACCGAGGACATCTTCGCCACGCTCGAGTCGTTGCCGACCCGTGTGTCTCGAACCTGCCACGCCCAGACGCACACCACCATCTCGCCGAACGTGGTCCACGGTGGCCAGAAGACCAACACGATCCCGGACGTCGTCGACATCGACGTCGACATCCGCACGGTACCGGGCACCAGCCGGGCCGACGTCGAGGCGATGCTGCGCGAGGCGCTCGGCGACCTGTTCGACCAGGTCGACATCACGGTGCTGCAGCACAGCGATCCGACCGCCTGCGAGTTCGGAGCGGGCAACGCATTGTGGGAGGCCGTCACCAAGCACACCCAGGTCGCCTATCCGGGGGCCGATCTGGTGCCCGGATTGATCGTCGGTGGCACCGACGCCCGCTTCTATCGCGAGCGTGGCGTCACGGCCTACGGTGCCGGGCTCTTCTCGCCCAAGATGGACTTCGCCACGTTCGGCTCTCGCTTCCACGGCAACGACGAACGGATCGACGTCGACTCGCTCGGGTTGTCCGGCAACTACTTCTACGGCATCGCCAAAGACCTCACCGGCTGATGTTACGAGTGGTGTCAGACACCACTCGTAACATCAGCGGAAGAGGTCGCGTTCGGAGTCGCGGAGTACCGGGGCCATCGTCGCGGTGTCGTCGACGGTCCAGTCGTAGCCGCGAACGACCGCCACCGGGATGCGGCTGGTGTTGCCCTTGACCAGTTCGGCGGCCGCTGTCAGTTCATCGGCTGCGCAGATCTCCTGCACTCGGAACTCGTGGCCGTGTGGGTCCACCTCGCCGATGTAGCTCCGCAGCGGATCGATCCCCGCGACACCGATCGACACGTCGGTCTGCCCCTCGCGCCACGGACGACCGAACGTGTCGCTGACGATCACCGCCACGTCCACGCCGAGCTCGGCGAAACGCCGACGGAACCCGCGCGCCGAGGCGTCGGAGTCCTCGGGAAGCACCAGGACCCGGTCGTGGGCCCCGCTCGACGACTGATCGACACCGGAATTCGCACAGCAGAAGCCGTGGTGGGTCTCGGTGATCAGCACCGGGCCGATCTGGCGGATGATCCGCTTCGATTCGCGCAGCACCACCTCGACGACGCGAGGATCCTTCTCCCACCGCTCGGCCCACGACACCGCGAACGGTGATGGCTCGATGTCGGCGAGCTCGACGGCGCGCCCTTCGGCCTTCGACACGATCTTCGAGGTGATCACGACGATGTCACCATCGGCGAGCGGGTCGCCCGCTGCAACGGCCGCCTCGTGGATCTGACGGGCGAGGTCGTCGCCCGCCACGATCTCCGGCAATCCGGGAACGCCGAAGACCTCGATACGCGCCATCGTCAGGCGAGGAGCGAGTCGAGATCGTCGTGCAGCATGGGCGAACGGTACCCGATGGACCAACATGGGGCGATGGCGAACGCTGGCACTGCAGTTTCTGAGATCTTCGACCCGTCGGCCTGGTCCGCCGTCGACGGTTTCGACTTCACCGACATCACGTATCACCGTGCGGTCGACGCCGGCGTGGTCCGTATTGCGTTCGACCGACCGGAGATCCGCAACGCGTTCCGGCCACACACCGTCGACGAGCTGTACTCCGCTCTCGACCACGCCCGCATGTCCACCGACGTCGGCTGTGTCCTGCTCACCGGCAACGGTCCATCACCGAAGGACGGCGGCTGGGCGTTCTGCTCCGGTGGCGATCAACGCATCCGCGGCAAGGACGGCTACAAGTACGCCGACGACGAGACCGCCGACACCATCGAGCCCGGACGAGCCGGTCGGCTGCACATCCTCGAGGTGCAGCGCTTGATCCGCTTCATGCCCAAGGTCGTGATCTGTGTCGTGCCCGGATGGGCTGCCGGTGGGGGCCACTCGTTGCACGTGGTGAGCGACTTGACGCTCGCCAGCACCGAGCATGCTCGTTTCAAGCAGACCGACGCCGACGTGGCGAGCTTCGACGGCGGGTTCGGGTCGGCCTACCTCGCTCGCCAGGTGGGACAGAAGTTCGCCCGCGAGATCTTCTTCCTCGGACGCGAGTACACCGCTGACGACATGGTGGCGATGGGCGCGGTCAACGCGTCGATCCCGCACGCCGATCTGGAGGCCGAGGCATTGCAGTGGGGCCGCGAGATCTGCGCAAAGAGCCCCACCGCGCAACGCATGCTCAAGTTCTCGTTCAACCTCATCGACGACGGCCTGGTCGGCCAGCAGGTGTTCGCCGGCGAGGCCACCCGCCTGGCCTACGGCACCGACGAGGCAGCCGAGGGACGCGACAGCTTTCTCGAGAAACGGTCGCCCGACTGGTCGCCGTTCCCGTACCACTTCTGATGCGGCATCGACGCTGCCCACCTCGTTTGCGTTGCGGTCCAGGTGAGACGGGTCACCAGAACCCTCACACGAACGTGATGGTGCGGCGGTGATGGACGTGATCCAGGTCGACGATGCGGACGATCCGCGGTTCCGACAGTTCCGGCTCAACGAACGGGGCCTGGCCAGCCGAGCCGACAAACGCGACGACGCAGGAGCCGGGCTGTTCCTCGCGGAGGGCGACCTCGTGGTGGAACGAGCGCTCGGGGCCGGCTGCCGCCCGGTGGCAGCGCTCGTCGACACCGAACGGGTACCACCGGTTGCCGCGTTGCTCGAGTGTCCGGTGTACGGCGGCGGTGAGTCGGTTCGCAGCGTGGTCGCCCAGCTCGGCGTGCCGCTCTCGATCATCGCACTGTTCCACCGACCTGCTCGCCCGAGCGTCGCCGAGCTCGCCGCCACGTCGAGCCGTTTGGTGATCGTCGAGGCCGTCGACAACCCGACCAACGTCGGCTCGATCATTCGCAACGCCGCCGCGCTCGGTTGGGACGGGATGATCCTCGACCACACCAGTGCCGACCCACTGGCCCGCCGATCCCTGCGTGTGGGCATGGGCACCGTGTTCTCGCTTCCGCACGCTCGGACCACCGACCTCCCAGGCGAGCTCCGCTCGTTGGCCGGCTTCGAGCTCTACGCGATGACACCCGCCCCGGATGCGATCGCGCTCAGCAGCGTCGTCGCGGGCGAGCGGGTCGGGGTGATCATCGGATCCGAACGCTCCGGTCTGAGCGATGAGCTCCTCGATCTGTCCACGCCGGTGCGCATCCCCATGGCCGCAGGTGTCGACTCGCTCAACGCCGCCGCGGCGACGGCGGTGGCCTGCTATGCGCTCGCGCGCCGGTAGAACGGTGCCCGTGACCGCCGTCCTGCTCCTCTCATGCCCCGACCAGCCGGGGGTCGTTGCCGCAACCGCTCAGTTCCTGGCGGATCACCACGGCAACATCGTGCATGCCGAACAGCACGTCGACCCGGGCACCGGTGGCGGCGACGCGGTCTTCTTCCAACGTGTGGAGTTCGACCTGGACGGCTTCGGGCTCGATCGGGACGACATCGTCGGCGCCTTCTCACCCGTGGCCGACCGGTTGGGCATGGACGTCGACCTCCGCTTCACCGACACGCCGACGCCGACGGCGCTCATGGCCTCGAAGCAACCGCACTGCCTCTACGACCTGCTCACGCGTTGGCGCAGCGGCGAACTCCCGATGGACCTGCGGGTCATCGTCTCGAACCATCCGGACCATGCCGACATCGCAGGGCACATGGGCGTGCCCTACCTGCACTTCCCGGTCACGCCCGAGACCAAGCCGCAACAGGAGTCGCAGGTCCTCGCCGCACTCGCCGACAACGGCGTCGAGCTGATCGTCATGGCGCGCTACATGCAGATTCTCAGCGATCGTTTCGTTGCCGCCCATCCGAGCCGGATCATCAACATCCATCACTCGTTCCTGCCCGCCTTCGTCGGCGCCAACCCCTATCGCCAGGCCCATGACCGCGGCGTCAAGCTGATCGGTGCCACGGCCCACTACGCCACGGCGGATCTGGACGAGGGCCCGATCATCGAGCAGGACACTGCGCACGTCACGCATCGCGACGACGTCGCTCGCTTGACGTCGCGTGGCCGCGACCTCGAGACGATCGTGCTGGCACGAGCGGTACGGGCACACCTCGAACACCGGGTGATCGTGCACGGCCGCAAGACCGTGGTGTTCTCCTGACCGTCGACTCCACCGGAGCTCGAATTGTGCGCAGATCTGCCCGCCGGTGACGGCGCAGCGCGCATTTTTCGGATTCGGGGGGCGGGAGTGCCGTGGTTCAGTTGGTGGCGGTGGCCGAACGGCGCGAGCGGCGCGAACGCGGGGCGCTGCCGCTCGGCTCCCAGGTGAAGAACCGCAGAGCGATCACGATCCCGACCACGCCCCAGGCGGCGATGTAGGCAAGGCTCGGCCAGTCGAACGCCGGCGCTTCGACGAACGGCGTGAAACAGTCCTGGAACGCCTCGGCGAAGTGCTTGAGCGGAAAGATGTTGCCGAGCGTGGTGATCCACGCCGGCGCATTGTCGACCTGGATGAAGATGTTCGACACGAACGCCATCGGCAGGATGATGGCGTTGGCCGCCGCCGACGCCGAACTCGCCGACTTGACCACTGAGGCGAGCGCCATGCCGAGCGCCGCGAACGCGCCCACCCCGATCAGAAAGGTCACGATCGCAGCGGGCATCTTGCCGGCCGCGATTTCGAGGTCGTAGACCGCCACGCCCAATGTCAACATCAAGATCACGCCGGCGAAGGCGATGAGCACCGCGGAGATGATGAAACCCGCGAGATAGATCCACGTCGGCAGTGGCGTCCCTCGCCACCGTTTCAGTACCCCCTCGTCGCGGCGGATCGGCACCATGTTGGCCAGGTTGGTGAACGTGGCGGACACAGCGGTGAACGCTGCGAGGCCGCCCGTGTAGAACTGTTGCGCCGACATCTGACCCCCGTCGGGGGTCTCGAAGGTGTTGTCGCCGAACAGCGCGTTGAACAACACCAACATCACCAACGGCAGGCCGAGCGTGAAGAACACCGCAACCGGAATCCGGATGAACGTGATCAGCTGATAGCGGGTCTGAGCGACGATCAGCGCCGCGGTCGACGGAAAGGCGCTCACGACGTCGGCTCCGGGTCCGGGTCGGTGAGCGACAGGTAGACGTCCTCGAGCGAGACCCGGCTCACGGAGAGCGACTCGAGTTCGACGCCGGCTTCGATCGCCCATCCGGTGATCCGGTGCACCGCGGCGGTCGGCTGTTCGATGCTCGCCTCGACGAGCCGGCCCGAGAGCCGGATGTCGACACCCAGCAGCTCACCGAAGGTCGCCACGGCCGCGTCGGGGCGAACGCTCTCGGGCAGCATGAAGCTCACCATGGTGCCGCTGACCTGGTTGATCAGCTCGCCGGGCGACCCCTCGGCGATCAGCCGCCCACGCGAGAGCACACCCACACGGTCGGCCAGGTGCTCGGCCTCGTCGAGATAGTGCGTCGTGAGCAGCACCGTCGTGCCGTCGTCGCCGAGCGCCTCGATCAGGTCCCACGATCGGCGCCGAGCGGACGGGTCGAACCCGGTCGTGGGCTCATCGAGGAACAGCAGCTCCGGTCGGCCGACGATCCCGAGCGCCAGATCGACCCGGCGGCGCTGACCGCCCGACAGCGAGGCGACTCGTGCATCGACCTTCTCGTCGAGGCCGACGAGCGACACCACCTCGTCGAGCGGGCGCGGGTTGCGATAGCAGCCGCCGTACAGCTCGACGACCTCCCGCACGGTGAATTCGGCCTCGACACCGGACGACTGCAACACGATGCCGATCCGGTCGCGGAAGTCGCGTCCAGCGGTCGCCGGGTCGGCACCCAACACCTCGACCGACCCCGAGGTGGCAGTTCGGTGGCCCTCGAGGATCTCGACCGCTGTCGACTTCCCGGCACCGTTCTCGCCGAGCAGCGCATACACCTCGCCCTGGCCGATCTCGAAGGTGAGCCCGTCGACGGCGTGGACGGCCCCGTAGTGCTTGTGGAGATCTCGTACCTCGACGACAGACATGGACCGGCGAACCTACCTGCTGTGGCCAGGCGAGGAGATGGGAAGTCCCGAGTCGTTGCGCAGGTGCTCGGCCGCCGGAACGAAGTAGGCCATCATCTCGTCGGCGGTGCCTTCGGGCACCGACCGGTCGGCGCAGACTCGCTCCACCGCTGCGGCCATGTGCACCAGCCAACGGTCCCGTTCGAGTGGTCCGACGGTGAACGGCATGTGGCGCATGCGCAGGCGCGGATGTCCCCGCTCCTCCATGTAGGTCGTGGGTCCACCCCAGTACTGCACGAGAAACAGCACGAGGCGGTGGCGAGCCCCGCTGAGGTCGGGCTGCTCCGGATACAGCGGGAGCAGCACCTCGTCGGTGGCGACCCCGTCGTAGAAGGCGTCGACGAGTGCTTCGAAGAACGGCATCCCGCCGACTCGAAAAACAATGTGGGCGCCGTGTCGTGCACGGCGCCCACATTAGGGGGACTTCTCCGGGAAACGCAGGGGGGAGGACGCTTCCGGAGATCTGGTGGGCCGAACGTCGACGCGTGGGCGTCGGTCGCTCGGCCGGCGATCAGGCGTCGGCGAAGAGCGCTTCGGCGTCGAACTTGCGATACTCGACGAGCTCTTCGGTGTTGAGCACGAACGGCGTGGCGCCGTCGCACGGGTCGAGCACGAGTGCGTCGTCGGTGGCGAGCAGCACCAGCACGGTGACCACGTCGTCGCCCGACTTGATCTCGATCACGTCGCCGGTCTGCAGCTTTTCCATCAACATCGTCGTCATGTCAGTTCCTCTTCACGAAAGTGCGGTGGTCCCAGTTGGATCACCGTTGCCGCCATCTTCATCGGCGTGTTCAAGACATCGGTAAGAACCACCGTGAGCTTGAGGAATTCCCGAACTCGACCGTGTCAAGCGTCACTCGCCCGTGCCGGTCTCAGCCGGCGAGCTCGTAGTGCTGGATCAGTTCGGCTTCATCGCTGCGGCCGAGCACGTGATCCCGGCGGGCTTTCGGCGCCGACTTGACCGTGTGCTTGTCGTACGGCACCACGAACTTGCCGTTCTCGGTCAGGTATCCAGCGGCCATGGGCAGATAGTGCGCCGCTCGCAGCAGACCGAGCTCGACGACCGCCCAGACCGGTTGACCCCGGTCGTCGTAGACGACGTCGTCGATCGTGCCGATGAGACGCTGATCGGGGTCGACGACGTCGGATCCCCGGTAGTGGATGGACATGGTGTGCGCTCCGAGTTCCCCGCCCGCTGTGGTGGGTGAACCTGCATCCCCGTCCGCCGTTGTCACGAAACCGTAATGTTCGCGACGGGCCACGTCAACCGTCAGTGTCGACCGGCACCCCGTCGGACCGGGTCAGTGGAACTCTGGTTCGACGTAGTCGACGAAGAGGTCGGGCAGACCGTCGGACACCTTGACCGGGTACACCGGAGCCCGCTTCTCCAGGAAGCTCTCGACGCCTTCCTTCGAATCGGCGCTGGCGCCTCGCGACTGGATGCCACGCGAGTCGACCCGGTGCGCGTCCATCGGATGGTCTGCGCCGAGCATCCGCCACAGCATCTGGCGGGTGAGCGCCACCGACACCGGCGCGGTGTTGTCGGCGATCTCGCGGGCCAGTTCGATCGCTGCGGAGAGCAGTTCGTCCGGTGCGTGAACACTGCGGACGAGGCCTCGCTCGAGCGCCTCCGAGGCCGGGAACACCCTGCCGGAGTAGCACCACTCGGCCGCGGTGCTGATCCCGACGAGGCGTGGCAGAAACCACGACGAGCACGCTTCGGGCACGATGCCGCGCCGAGCGAAGACGAACCCGAATCGGGCGTTGTCCGACGCGAGGCGGAAGTCCATCGGGAGCGTCATGGTGACCCCGACGCCGACTGCGGCACCGTTGATCGCCCCGATGACCGGCTTCTTGCAGTCGAAGATCCGCAGCGACACCATGCCGCCACCGTCGCGGGGCACCCCGACCGATGTCTGGATGTCCGAGCCCCCCTTGGCGAACGTGTCGCCTCCGCCTCCGAGGTCGGCGCCGGCGCAGAATGCACGATCACCAGCGCCGGTGACGATCACGACCCTGACATCGTCGTCGGCGTCGACTCGGTCGAACGCATCGATCAGCTCGCGCATCATGACGTCGGTGAATGCGTTCATCCGCTCCGGCCGATTCAAGGTGATCGTGGCGATCGAGTCGGCGACCTCGTAGGTGATCTGGGTGTACTCCATGCTGGTGCAACGTACTCAGACGCGCCGATGCAGGGAGAAGTGGTCGTGACCTCAGCCGGGCTGCGCCAGCGGCCGGTGCTCGCCGTTCGGCCCTGGGGTGATGTTGAGCAGTTCGCCCGGCTCGACACAGCTGATCAGGTGCCACACACCCTGTGGGACGACGAGCGCCTCCCCGGGGCCGACACGCACCGTCCGTGTCCCATCGGGCAACTCGAGCTCGACGTCGATGCATCCGGAGGTCATCACGAGTACTTCGTCGCCGTCGGGGTGCATCTCGCCGGCGTGCGGGGGCAGGTTGTCGCTCGAGATCGCCCCGAACCCGATGGTGTGACCGTCGAGCCGCTTCGGCGGCCCGCCGGCACTGGGCGGCATCACCCCGACCGATCCGTCTGCCCGGAGCAGACCGATCACGTCGGAGCTGAGGTCGACCACGGCACCCGGCGGGAGCTGGATGCGATCGTCGTGACTCATGATCTCAGATGTCGAGGAAGCGCGAGGCTGCGATTCCCGAGCCGATCGCACCGGCGAGAGCTCCGATCACCAGCATGATCAACATCACGGTCTGGTCGTAGCCGTCGACGACCACCAACGCCGAGAAACCGCTGTTGTCGGGGAAGCTCTCGACGCCCGAGGTCCACTGCGAGTTCCACGCCCACAGCCCGGCGCTCGCGAGCACACCACCGATGATGCCGTGGAGCAACCCTTCGAGCATGAACGGGATCCGGATGAACCAGTCGGTGGCGCCAACCAGTTTCATCACTTCGATCTCGCGTCTTCGTGCGAAGATCGCCGTCCTGATCGTGTTCCAGATCAACAAGATGGCAGCGAGCAGCAGGAAGATCGACAACAGGAGCAATCGGAACCCGAAGAAACTCTGCAGCTGACTGATCAGACTGATCTGGTCCTCGGCGAAGCTGACGTCGTACACGCCGGGGAGTTCGGCGAACTGGTCGGACACCTGACGGAGCAGATCGACATCGGTGCCTTCGGTCGGCACCGCCTTGAACTGCGTCAGGATCGTGTCCTCGGTGAGCAGGTCCCGCACGCCGGGCTCGCCGGCGAAGATCCGGTCGGCCTCCTCGAGCGAGCAGATCTCGTCGCAGTACTCGAAGCTCTCGATGAACTGATTGCTCGTGGTGAGCGCATCTTCGACGAGCGTGAGCTGATCGCCGGTGGCCGTCGGGTTCATGAACACGATCATCTCGACGCCGCCTTCCCAGCGGGCGAGGAGGTTGTCGAAGGCGTGCTGGCTGAGCAGCGTGAGCCCCACACCCAGCAGCGAGATCGCCGCGGTGATGATCGACGCGACGGTCAGGGTGGCGTTGCGGCGGAAACTGTCGAAGGTTTCGCGCAGTGTGTATCGGAGTCGTGACAGCATCGGTTCAGCTCACTCGTAGACGCCGCGGGCCTGGTCTCGCACGATGACGCCTCGATCGAGCTGGATCGACGCGCTTGCGCATCGTGTTGACGATGCGCTGGTCGTGGGTGGCCATCACGACGGTCGTGCCGGTCTTGTTGATCCGGTCGAGCAGGCGCATGATCCCCTCACCGGTTGCCGGGTCGAGGTTTCCGGTCGGCTCGTCGGCAAGCATGATCAGCGGCCGGTTGACGAACGCCCGGGCCACGGAGACTCGCTGCTGCTCACCACCGGAGAGCTGATGCGGGAGGCGATCCTCCTTGCCGGACAGACCGACGAGTTCGAGCACGGCGGGCACCTGTTGTTTGATCACGTGGGTCGGTCGGCCGATCACCTCCTGGGCGAAGGCGACATTCTCGAACACGCTCTTCTCGAGAAGCAGTTTGTAGTCCTGGAAGATGTTGCCGATGTTGCGCCGCAGGTGCGGCACGCGGCTCGGCGGCATGTCGACGATGTTGCGTCCGGCCACCCACACCGCACCCCGTTCGGGGCGGTCCTGACGGTTGAGCATTCGCAACAGGGTGCTCTTGCCGGAGCCCGATGGCCCGACGAGGAACACGAACTCGCCCTTGGCGACGTCGAAGCTGGCATCGCGCACGGCGACGATCTCGGTCGAATAGCTCTTGGTGACGTTCTCGAGTCGAATCATGAGGTGGCTCCCCCGAAGGGACTGAGTGAGGGTAGCGCCCGCCCGGGGTCAGTTGGGGTCAGCTTCACCCTGGGCACGACGCATCCGCAAGAATCCTTCGACGAACTGGTCGATGTCACCGTCGAGTACGCCCGACACATCGCTGGTCTCGATCTCGGTTCGGAGATCCTTGACCATCTGGTACGGCTGCAGCACATAGCTGCGGATCTGACTGCCCCAGCCGACCTGGGCCTGCTTCCCCGCGATCGAGTCGAGTTCGGCGGCACGGTCTTCTTCGGCCTTCGCCGCGATCATCGCGGTGAGGCGGCCCATCGCCCGCTCACGGTTCTGGAGCTGGCTTCGCTCTTCCTGCGAACTGGCGACAAGCCCGGTCGGTTCGTGGATCAGCCGCACCGCCGACGACGTCTTGTTGATGTGCTGGCCGCCGGCGCCGGATGCCCGGAAGACCTCCATACGGATGTCGGACTCGTCGATGTCGACCTCGACGTCTTCGAGCAACGGCCAGATCTGCACCGCAGCAAATGACGTCTGGCGGCGTCCCTGGTTGTCGAACGGGCTGATGCGAACGAGCCGATGCGTGCCCCGTTCTGCGCTCATGAGCCCGTAGGCGTACCGGCCGGTGATGGTGACCTCGGCCGACATGATGCCGGCCTCGGCGCCTTCGGACACGTAGTTGAGGCTGATGTTGAAACCCCGTCGTTCGCACCAGCGCTCGTACATGCGCAGCAACATCTCGGAGAAGTCCTGGGCGTCGACACCGCCGTCCTTCGCGTTGATCTGCACGATGCAATCGCTGTCGTCGTGCTCGCCCGTGAACAAGCTCCGGAGCTCGAGCCGGTCGAGCGTTGCCCCGATGTCGGCGATCGCTGCTTCGATCTCAGGCTCTTGGGTCTCGTCGTCTTCGTCGCGTGCCAACTCGTGGAGGACCTCGACATCGGCGAATTGCTCGGTGAGCGAGTCGAACACGGCGAGATCGTCGCGGATGTTGGCGTACTCGCCGTTGAGCTTCTTCGCACGATCCTGATCGTCCCAGAGAGCGGGATCGGAGATCTCGGCTTCGAGCACGGCGAACCGCTCACGGTTGTCGGAGATCGACAGGTACGACTCCGCCTCGGCCAAACGGCGGCTGACGTCGCGGAGGTCAGAGGTGAAGTCGCGCATGGGTCCTTGCCGGTGACGTCAGGCGGCGCCGTGGCACTGCTTGAACTTCTTGCCCGAGCCGCACGGGCACGGGGCATTGCGCGGGGTCTTCTCGAACGGGTCCTTGACGACGGTCTGCTGCTTGGCCGGTGCTGCCTGTGCAGGCACTGCGTCGGGGGGCAGCTCACCTTCGGCGACCGCAGCACGGGCTGCCTGGTCGAATCCTCCGATGTCGCTGTCGTCGGAGGAACTGGTCTGCATGTTCTGCACCGCCGGCGCATCGCCGGCGACGGCAGGCACCTGGTTCTGGACGACCTGGACGTTCATCACGTACTTGACGAAGTCCTGTGCGATCCCGGTCATCATCGCGCCGAACATCTCGAAACCTTCGCGCTGCCACTCGGTGAGCGGGTCCTTCTGACCCATCGCCCGCAGGTTGATGCCGCCCTGCAGGTAGTCCATCTCTTCGAGATGCTCACGCCAACGCTGATCGATGATGCGCAGCATGACCTGGCGCTCGACCTGACGCAGCACGTCGTTGCCCAGCTCGGCTTCGCGACGCTCGTAGTGCTCGGTGGCCTGGCCCATGACGAGGTCGTAGATCTCGTCGGTGTCGCCGCACTGACGCAGGTCGTCGTCGGTGATCGTGTTCGGGAAGTAGAGCGTGAGTTCCTTGTTGAGGCCGTCGAGGTCCCATTCGTCGTCGGCAACCGACGCGCAATGGGTGCCGATGAGCGCATCGACCGCTTCGGCCAGATACTCCATCGCCGCCGAACGAAGATCTTCGCCGTCGAGAATCTGATCACGTCGCGCATAGATGACCTTGCGCTGCTCGTTCATGACCTCGTCGTACTTGAGGACGTTCTTGCGGATCTCGGCGTTCTTGGTCTCGACGGTGGTCTGGGCACGTTCGATGGCCTTGGTGACCATCTTGGCTTCGATCGCCTCGTCGTCGGGCAGGGCCCGACCCATCACGTAGTTGAGCGCACCGGTTGCGAACAGCCGCATCAGGTCGTCGTCGAGGCTCAGGAAGAACCGGCTCTCGCCCGGGTCCCCCTGCCGGCCGGCGCGACCGCGCAGCTGGTTGTCGATACGACGGCTGTCGTGACGCTCGGAACCGATGACGTAGAGCCCGCCGAGGTCGCGGACGGTGTCGCCTTCGGCCTTGCATTCGGCGCCGTAGCCGGCAACCAGTTCCTCGTAACGGGCGAGTGCCTTGGCGCGGGCCTCGCGGAACTCGTCGGGCATCTGATCGAGCGGCAACGGGAGTTCGAACTCGTCGACGAGGAGGTCTTCGGTGTGGCCCTCCTTGAGCACGTCGTGACGTGCGAGACCCTCGGGGTTGCCGCCGAGCAGGATGTCGACGCCGCGTCCTGCCATGTTGGTGGCCACGGTGACCGCGCCGAGGCGGCCGGCCTGGGTGACGATCTCGGCTTCACGGGTGTGCTGCTTGGCGTTGAGCACTTCGTGTTCGATGCCACGCTGGGCCATCAGGCGGCCGAGGATCTCGCTGCGGGCGACGCTGGCGGTGCCGACCAGGATCGGCTGACCCTTTTCGTGGCGGGGGCTGATGTCGTCGATGATCGCGTTGAACTTCGCCTCTTCGGACTTGTAGATCAGGTCGGGAGCGTCGATGCGCGCCAAGGGACGGTTGGTGGGAATCGGGACCACTCCGAGGCCGTAGGTGTTGGCCAGTTCGGCCGCCTCGGTCTGGGCGGTTCCGGTCATGCCGGCGAGCTTGTCGTACATGCGGAAGTAGTTCTGCAGCGTGATCGTGGCGAGGGTCTGGTTCTCCTCTTTGATCTTCACGCCTTCTTTGGCTTCGACCGCCTGGTGGATGCCTTCGGACCAGCGCCGACCTTCGAGGATGCGGCCGGTGAACTCGTCGACGATCTTGACCTCGCCGCCCTGCACGATGTAGTCCTTGTCGCGCTTGTACAGCTCCTTGGCCTTGAGCGCCACGGTGAACTGGTGCACGAGGTTGGCCTGGACGTTGTCGTAGATGTTCTCGACCTCGAGGGCCCGCTCGACGGCATCGATGCCGGCTTCGAGCGGGACGACGACCCGCTTGTCCTCTTCGACTTCGTAGTCGACGTCGCGCTTGAGGCCACGCACGATCGAGGCGAAGCGGTAGTAGAGCTTGGCGGCATCGCCGACACGTCCCGAGATGATCAGCGGCGTGCGGGCCTCGTCGATGAGGATCGAGTCGACCTCGTCGACGATGCAGTAGTTGTGGCCGCGCTGCTGGGTCTTGTCGGCCTTCGACTGCGCCATGTTGTCGCGCAGGTAGTCGAAGCCCATCTCGTTGTTGGTCGCGTAGGTGATGTCGGATTCGTAGCTGGCGCGCTTCTCCGCCGGGCTGTTCCTGTGACCTGGGATGATCAGGCCGACACTCAGCCCGAGCCAGCGGTGGATCTGGCCCATCCACTCCGCGTCGCGTCGTGCGAGGTAGTCGTTGACCGTGACGAGGTGGACACCCTTGCCCGTGAGCCCGTTGAGGTAGGCGGGCAAGGTCGACACGAGCGTCTTGCCTTCACCGGTCTTCATCTCGGCGACCCAGCCGAAGTGCAGTGCCGCACCGCCCATCATCTGGACGTCGTAGTGGCGTTGCCCGATGGTGCGGTTGGCTCCCTCGCGACAGACGGCGAACGCTTCGATGAGCAGATCGTCGAGGTCGGCACCGTTGTCGAGCTGCTGACGGAATTCGCCCGTCTTGGCCTTGAGGGCGTCGTCGGACAGGGCGCTGATCTCTGGTTCGAGGGCGTTGATGTCGGGCACCATGCCCTCCAACGCCTTGATCTTCTTGCCTTCACCGGCGCGGAGGATGCGATCGAGTATTCCCATGCGGCTGACCATCCTACCGCTGCGACCCGACCAGGCGGGTCACGCCACCAGCGCCGGGCGCCCCGCCCGAGTCGGCGGTCGGCGAGCCGCTGCCGCAGCACCGGCAGGTGTGGAGGCAACCGCGTAGAGCCGTGGGCTCGACGACTCCGGCGTGGCGCAGCGCGGTCGCCGCTGCCCGCAGCGTCGCCCCGGTGGTGACGACGTCGTCGATGACGAGACTCGGCGGCCGGCGATGCCGGGACGGGCGACGAACTCGGGCCCGTGCAGCCGCTCGATGCGAGACCGACCGGTCTGCGGCGTCGGAGCACCGGATCGCGACAGCAGCCGTCGACACGGCACACCGAGTTGCCGGGCGACATGTCGAGCGACGAGTTCGCCCTGATCGAACCCACGCGTCGCGGCGACGAACCGCGCTGGTGGGCGCCCAGGTGACCACGTCGAGGCCCCGGTGGTCGCCGCTGGACACGATGGCGTTGACCACCAATCCCGGCGAGGTGACGAGCCACCTGGCGACGGTTGCGGTACTTGAGCCCCAGCACGACGTTGCGAGCGCGTCCGGTGAAGGGCACGGCGGCGCGCACACCGTGGCCGCCCGGCTGCGGACGTGGCCCGAGCAGCGCGAATCGGCAGGTGGTGCACACAGCGGCACCCGGGGCGTCACAACCAGCACAACGAATCTGCAACATCATGGGCTCCAGCATGACGATGGGGTGTCACAGGGTTCCCGGTGACCCCCTGGAGCCCGAACCTCGCCCGGGCGATGAGCCAACGGACCGGATACGACCACGTCGCTCATCGCTCTGACGGCAGTCGCTCACTAGCGTGCCGGGGTGCACCGCTTCGTCCCCACCGACCGGCCCGTCGAACGCATCGCCAGATGCGTGCTCGGCCTCGCGATCTTCGGGGTGGGCATCGCACTGCTGATCGACGCGCATCTCGGGGCAGCTCCCTGGGACGTGTTCCACACCGGCGTCTCGGAGTTGACCGGGATCCCCGTCGGTCAGGTGACGATCATCACGGGGATCGCACTCCTGCTGCTGTGGATTCCACTCGGCGAGACGATGGGACTCGGCACGATCCTCAATGCGATCGAGATCGGCATCGTCGTCGACCTCGTCCTTCCGCTGCTTCCCGAACCCGAGCTGCTCGTGGCGCGCACGGCAATGATGTTCGGCGGCGTCGTGGTGATCGCGATCGGCTCGGGTCTCTACATCGGCGCCGGCCTCGGCCCCGGACCACGCGACGGCTTGATGACCGGCTTCGCGAAGCGGGGTGTCTCGATCCGGTTCGCACGAACGGCGATCGAGGTCACCGTGCTCGTCATCGGCATCGCCCTCGGCGGGGCGATCGGTGTCGGCACCGCGGTGTTCGCACTCGGCATCGGCCCGCTGGTGCAGTTCTTCCTGCCCCGACTACAGCTCAGCGAACACCGCACCGTTACTCATGGTGTCTGACACCAGGAGTAAC
>CAWKCN010000055.1:0-34151 GCA_963848145.1 Ilumatobacteraceae bacterium | reverse complement strand
ACACTGGCAGTGACGGAACCACGTAGTCCGACGTCGAGCCCATGATCGCCCGCTTGATGCCACTGCGTCCGTCGGTGCCGAGCACGACCACGCTTGCCGACAGCGTCTCGGCGAATCGGCAGATCTCGTGGCCGGCGTCGCCGATCAGCACCATGGTCTCGACGTCGGCGAGGCCGAGTTCGGCGACGGTGTGGTCAGCGAGGTGGTCCTCCGCGGCAGCCCGCTGCGCCTCGACGAGGTCGTTCTTCTCGTCGTAGGTCATCACCCCACCGGCGAATCCGGTACCTGTCACCAAGGTCGGGTCGATCGGCAACGCAACCGACACCACCACCGTCCGGTCCGGCGCTGCAAGCAGGTCGACACCCTGGCGGATGGCACTCAGAGCCAGGTCCCCACCGTCGGTACAGAGCAGTGCGATGGAAGCAGCCATGACCGCAGTCTTCGCGCCCCGGCGATGACCACACCAGGGTCCGACGGCTCTGCAAGAGTGGAGCCATGAACGACATCGTGGTTGGGATCATCGCCGTCCTGACCGGCGCCGTGTTCTGCTTCCGCGATACCTCGCCATGCGACTGGTCATCCCGGTGTGGGGCGCGTTCGCCGGCTTCATGCTCGGCGCCGGCATCGTCGCCGGTGACGCCGGCTTTCTCGGCAACGCTCTGGGTGGCTCGTCGGTCTCGGGCTCGCCTTCGTGTTCGGTCTCATCGCGTACCTGTATTACGAGGTGTCGGTGATCATCGGGATGATGGGAATCGGGTTCGTACTCGGCACCAGCTTGATGGTGGCGCTCGGCGTCACCTGGTCGTGGCTGATCGTGCTCAGCGGTGTGGTGCTGGCGGTGCTGCTGGCATTCGTGGCGATCGCCGGCGACCTGCCGATGGTGCTGCTGACCATCCTGACGGCCCTCGCAGGGGCCAGCACGATCGTTGCGGGGCTGATGTTGTTGTTCGGAACGGTCGACCTCGAGGACTTCGACATCGGTGTCACCACCGAGCACGTTGCCGACAACTGGTGGTGGTTCGTGCTCTACGGCGGCCTGGTCGTGGGCGGCATGGTCGCGCAGTTCACCGACGTCGACCGCCGGCGCGACACGCTGCGCGAGGCGTGGGCCAGCGGCGTGAGCTCTCCCGCTTCGGAATCGTGACGGAACGCCGGCGGTGAGCACCGAGACATCCGACTGCGAGCTGCGCGACGAGTGGCTGCTCGAACAGGACGTCAACGCCTGGAGCTCGCTCGCCTACGTCGCCGCCGGGATCGCCTGGCATGGGAGGTGCGCCGCGCCCGGCTGCCACGTGCGTGTACGGCCTCGCCGCCATCTCGGTCGCCGAGGGGTTCGGCAGCTTCCTGTATCACGGCGCGGTGAGCGACTTCGGCCAGTTCCTGCACGATGTTCCGCTGATCGGGGCCTTGGCGTTCGTGGCCGGCTGGCATGTCGGCCGACTCAGTGGGCGCTCCGACTCTGGCTCGCTGATCGGTTTGGCGATCGGCTCGTCGTGTCGACCGTCGTGTGGTCGGTGGCGCCCGACGCAACCAACATCGCGGTCGGGATCGCAGTGGGTGTCATCGTCGTCGCATCGCTGATCGCACGCCACCGATCCAGCGCGCCGTCTGGTCGTGGCCACTGCTCGGCCTGGGGAGCGTTCGCGATCTCGATGTGGGCGCTCGGGACACCGGCAAGTCCGGCTGCGACGCCGACTCGTGGTCCAGCCGCACGGACTCTGGCATGTGCTGACCGCGATCGTGGCGATCGCCTGGGTCGATCGCGCGTATGCGGCAGTCGACCCCGATCGAGCCCCGCCTTGTTCCGTCGATTCACCGACCGCACGATCGGCCTGGTCGCACGCGGCCTCGTGCTCGCTTTTTACCGCTCGGTCGACGTGCGCTGGCGGGATCGCCTGCCCCGCAACCATCCGGTGTTGATCGTGGCGAACCACGGCAATGGCTTCGTCGACCCCGTCGTCGTCGCCGGGGTCCTCGGGCACCTGCCCCGCTTCCTCGGCAAGGCGGCCCTGTGGAAGGTCGTCGTCGCCCGCCCCTTCCTGTGGCTCGCCGGTGTGCTGCCCGTCTACCGCAGCAGCGACGGCGACCGGTCGAGCAACAACGCTTCGGTGTTCGACGCCTGCCACCAGGAACTCGCCCAGGGCGCCACGGTTGCGATCTTCCCCGAAGGGACCACCGGCGACCGGGCCGCCTCGACCGGGTGAAGTCCTGTGCGGCCCGAATCGCCCTTGGTGCGATGCCGACCGCCCCCGACGTCGTGATCGTGCCGATCGGGATGGCGTTCGAGAGCAAGGTCGAGACCCGCAGCCGAGCGGTGGTGATGTTCGGGGAGCCGATCGTGGTGTCCGAGTTCGTCGGAGCCGGTCTCGGCGGCGATGGCGAACCGAGCCGGGACGATGCGGCCGAGCTGACCGCTCGGATCACCACATCACTCGAGGCCGTGTCGCCACAGTTCGAGAGCCTCGACGAGCGCTCGATGCTGCGGGCCGCAGCTCGCGAGGAGCGCAGCGAGGCGACGGGTCGACCCTCGGTGCCGTTCGGCGACATCGAAGTGGTTGCCCGGCGCCTGGCGGCGGCATCGCCACCCGCCCGGGCGAGGGTGGTCGCTGCGTACCGCGACTTTGCGACGCGGCTGCAACTGCTCGGGATCACTGCGGGTCAGCTCCGACCGGGCCCTGTCTCGATCACACGACTCGTCTGGTCGGCGCTGGTCCTGCTGATTGCCGGGTCGGCGCTCGTGGCGGTCACGCTGATCCACCTGCCGGCATTGGCCATCATCGTGGTGGGCACCGCACTGGTGCGCTCGACGGCAACCAAGGGCACGGTGCGGCTCCTGCTCGGGCTGGTGACACTGCTGACAACGTGGGTGCTGATGGGCATGTGGCTCGGTGACGGTTGGGTGGCGGTCGCCGACGGCATCGCCATCGCCGTCGGTGGCGCGGTCGCGCTCACCGTGTGGCCACCGATCGTTCGCCAGGCGAGCGTGCTGATCGGCCGGATCTGGTTGCGCGACCGGGTCGGGCTCGTCCCACCGGTGATCGCGGCACGATCGGCCCTCGTCGCCACCGTGCGCGACAGTATCGGGGCCTCCCATGACGACACCTGACGACGAACAGCTCGACAGCGGCGCGCTCGACGACGGGGCGCTCGACGACGGCGCGCTCGACGACGGAATTCCCGAGGCGCCGCCACGCAGCATCCGCAAGATCGTCTTCCGGATCGTCTTCATCATCGCCGCCATCGGCATCTCGACCTGGATCCTCGCCCAGACCTTCGACGATCTTGATCCAGCCGAGATCATGGATGCGGCCCGTTCGCTCGACGACGCCGAGGTCATCTCGTTGGCGAGCATGTGGGTCATCTGGGTCGCCGCCCAAGGCCTGCTGACCGCCTCGCTGGTACCCGGGCTCGCAGTGCGACACGGCATCGTCGCCTTTCTCGGCCCGGCGTCGGTCACCTCGATCGTGCCCGGCCCGAGTGACCTCCCGATCCGCTACCGGATGCTCACGTCCTGGGGTCGCACCACCGCCGAGGCCTCGTTGGCGGTCGCCGCCGGCGGCATCTTCAGCATCGGGATCAAACTGGTGTTGCCGATCATCGCAGCGGTCGGGCTCGTGGTCTCCGACGCCCCGCTGAGCGACACCCTCCAGACGGTCGTCACGATCTGCCTGATCGTCGGGCTCGGCGTCGTCGTGCTGGCGTTCGTGCTCGGTTCGGAGAAGCGCACCGAGCAGGCCGGCCGCCTGATCGCACCGGTGTGGTCGAGGGTGCTACGGCTGCTGCGCAAGCCGACACCGGAGGACCTACCGGCGCAGATGGTCGCCGCTCGGACCAAGGCGGTGCAGACCCTGCGGGACCGCTGGCTCGTCGCGACCTGGGCGACCGCGCTGACGTCAGCGACGAAGTTCGCGCTGCTGTTGATGTGCCTGCGCTTCACCGGCGTGGGCGAAGCCGATCTGGGTTGGACCGAGATCTTCGTCGTGTTCGCCCTGGTGCAGGGGCTGACGGTGTTCCCGATCACCGCCGGCGACGCGGGTGTCAGTGAAATCGCCTATATCGGCATGCTCACCGCAGCAGCGGGCTCGGAGTTCGTCAACCAGATCTCGGCGGCGGTGCTGATCTTCCGAATCCTCACCTGGCTGCTGATCATCCCGGTCGGCCTCGGCACGCTCGGGCTCTGGAAACACCAACTCCGCAAGTCGGCACCGACGACGTCAGAGGTCGCCCCGGGTCGTGATCAGAGGCCGATCGACTTGGCGATGATCGTCTTCATCACTTCGTTGGTGCCGCCGTAGATCGAGGTCACACGAGCGTCGACGTAGGCGCGGGCGATCGGATACTCGGTCATGTATCCGTAGCCGCCGAACAGCTGCAGGCAGCGGTCGACGACACGGTTCTGCAGGTCGGTGCACCAGTACTTGGCCTGCGCGGCCATCGCCGG
This sequence comes from Ilumatobacteraceae bacterium, assembly GCA_963848145.1. GTDB lineage: Bacteria > Actinomycetota > Acidimicrobiia > Acidimicrobiales > Ilumatobacteraceae > Sva-07. The sequence continues at coordinate 29,710 of CAWKCN010000055.1, read as the reverse complement.
AGTGAGCTGCTTGGCGTTGAGCTGCAAGATGCACTGGTCGACATAGGCCTGGGTGACGTCGATCTCGGTGCTGCACTCGGCGAGCACGAACTTCGTGTTCTGGAACGTGCCGATCGACTTGCCGAATGCGGTGCGCTCACCGACGTACTCGAGGGTCCAGCCGAGCGCAGCACGTGCAGCGGCGACACCGGCGATCGCGATCGACAGACGTTCCTGGGCCAGGTTGGCGGCAAGGTAGGTGAATCCCTTGCCTTCGTCGCCGAAACGATTGGCGACCGGCACCCGCACGTCGTTGAAGAACAGCTCGGCGGTGTCCTGGCTGTGCATGCCGATCTTGTCGAGGTTCCGGCCGCGTTCGAAGCCCTCCATGCCGCGTTCGAGCACCAGCAGCGAGAGTCCGGAGTGGCGCTCGGTGGGATCGGTCTTCGCCGCGACGATCACCAGGTCGGAGTTGATGCCGTTGGTGATGAACGTCTTCGAGCCGTTGACGACGTACTCGTCGCCGTCGCGGATCGCCGTCGTGGCGATGCCGGCGAGGTCGCTGCCGGTGCCCGGCTCGGTCATCGCAACTGCGGTGATCAGATCGCCCGACGCGATGCCCGGCATCCACCGCTCGGCCTGCTCGTCGGTGCAGTACTCGATGAAGTACGGCGTGCAGATGTCGTTGTGGAGGGTGAGGCCCAGGCCGGCGCCGCCGATGCCGGCAGCGTTGAACTCTTCGCTGAGGATGGCGTTGAACCGGAAGTCGTCGGTGCCGCCGCCTCCGTACTGCTCCGGAATCGCCATCCCGACGAAGCCGTACTGCCCGGCGGCGGCGTACATCTCGCGTGGGGCGATGCCCGCCTCCTCCCACTCGGGGTAGTGCGGCGTCACCTCCTTCGCAACGAACGATGCGAAGGAATCGCGGAAGGCCTCGTGGTCGGCGTCGTACAGCGTGCGCATCCCTCCAGCGTAAAGGTGTTACTCGTGGTGTCAGACACCACGAGTAACACCCCGGCGCCGTGACCCGATCAGTGTGGCCGAGGCTGATCGTGCGTGATCAGCGGTCGGAACTCGATCACGTCGGGGGCGTCGAGTTCCCGATTCCGCGGCCGCCCCGGGCCTCTGCTGCGACCACTGCTGCGGTGTTGCTCCCACCAGCGACGCCACCTCGGAACCTCGCGGCGCGGAGCAACCCCGGTGGCGAGGCGTTCCCGCACGAGCGCCACCGCCTCGGGCCCGGACGACACGAAGCGTGACGAGGAGTGCAACGTGCATCGCCGTGATCCGCCCCTCGCACGTGATGACGTTGCCGACTTCGACGACGCGTTCTTCGGACGGTTGCGATCCGTGCTCGGCCAGGAGGTCGCCCGCGAGCCAATGGGTGGCGGCGTCGCGGTCGTTCAACAGCCCGGCCGCAGCGACGATGACGGTGCCGGTCGAGCTGGCGGCCATCCAGGTGGATCGTGACGCAACGGTTCGGAGCCAGTCGAGCAGCGGTTCGTCGCGGGCGGCACGGGCGCAGCCGATCCCACCGGGCACCAGCACGACGTCGGGGTCCTGGACGTCGGCGAACGTTGCGTCGATGCGGTGGCCGCCACCTGGACCTTCGACGGCTCCGACCCTGGCGCCGACGCCGACGAGTTGCGCGCCGTCGAGCAGATCGAAGACGCACGTGAACGCTTCGCACTCGTCGGCCGACACTCCCGGGTAGAGCGCCAAGGCAACCTGCATGCTCGAAGTCTCCCACGGCTCGACCGGCAGGTGACCACGGTGCCCTGCGAGCGAGCTGTTACTCGTGGTGTCTGACACCACGAGTAACGCCGGCTTCGTGCGTACTTGTACCGTGCAACCATGGGGAACGAGACAGCGACGAGCAACGACACGAGCTCCGAGATCGACCGTCAGGCGCTGCGGCGCAAGTACCGCGAGGAGCGCGAGAAGCGGCTGCGCCCCGACGGCAACGAGCAGTACATCGAGGTCACCGGCATCTTCGAGCACTACGTCGAGGACCCCTACGTCGAAGCCGTCGATCGTGAGCCGCTGTTCGACGAGGTGACGTTCGCGTTCATCGGTGGCGGCTTCGCCGGGCTCGTGACCGCTGCGAAGCTCCGCGACGCCGGCGTCGACGACATCCGAATCATCGAGAAGGGCGGCGACTTCGGCGGCACCTGGTATTGGAACCGCTATCCCGGCGCCCAGTGCGACACCGCAGCGTTCGTGTACCTGCCGCTGCTCGAGGAGACCGGGCACATGCCGAGCGAGAAGTACACCCACGGCCCCGAGATCCTCGACCACTCCGCGCCGCATCGGTCGCCACTACGACCTCTACGACCGAGCGGTGTTCTCCACCGAGGTGACGTCGCTGACCTGGGACGACGACGCCCACCGCTGGATCATCCGCACGAACCGTGGCGACGAGATGCGCGCCAAGTTCGTGTCGATGGGCACCGGTCCGCTGCACCGTCCGAAGCTCCCCGGTCTTCCCGGGATCGAGACCTTCCAGGGCCACAGCTTCCACACCAGCCGGTGGGACTACGACTACACCGGCGGCGACCCGGCGGCGCTCCGCTCGCCGGCCTCGCCGACAAGCGCAGTCGGGATCATCGGCACCGGCGCCACCGCAGTGCAGTGCATTCCCCACCTGGCTCGGGCGGCGAAGGAGCTGTACGTGTTCCAGCGCACGCCGTCGTCGATCGACGTCCGCAACAACCACGAGATCGACCCCGACTGGTTCCGCGACCTCGAACCCGGTTGGCAGGCGAAGTGGTTGATGAACTTCACCACGCTGCAGACCGGCGGCTTCGCCGACGAAGACCTGGTGATGGACGGCTGGACCGACATCACCAAACGCATCCGCGACAAGGTGGTCACCTCGGGCAAGCCGTTCAATCGTGAGACGTTCGTCGAGGCCTACGAGGACTCCGACGACGAGAAGATGTCGGAGATCCGCTCCCGGGTCGACGCACTCGTCGCCGACGCCGAAACCGCTGAAGCCCTGAAGCCCTGGTACCGCCAGTTGTGCAAGCGGCCGTGCTTCCACGACGAGTACCTCGACGCCTACAACGAGCCCGGCACCCGCCTGATCGACACCGACGGCAAGGGTGTCGAGCGCATCGACGCCACGGGGATCTGGGCCAACGGCGAACATTTCGAACTCGACTGCATCATCTATGCGTCGGGCTTCGAGGTCGGTACCGAAATGGTGCGTCGCGCCGGTTTCGAGACCACCGGGCGCGGCGGTGTCACGCTCACCGAACGGTGGGAGGACGGGATGCAGAGCCTGCACGGCATCCACGTGCACGGGTTCCCGAACCTGTTCATGGTCACGCTGGGCCAGGCGGCCAACCTGATCTCGAACGTCCCGCACAACTACCTCGAGTCGGGTCTGACGATTGCGTCGATCGTGCGCCATGCGCTGGACATCGGCGCCGAGGAGGTCGAGGTGACCACCGAGGCGGAAACCGCATGGATCGAACGGTTGGAGGCGGGAGCTCAGGCCCGCATGACCCAGATGCCCGACTGCACGCCCGGCTACTACAACAACGAGGGCCAGCCGATCACCGGCCGTCGCGCTGTGCTCAACTCGATGGCGTTCCCCGACGGCCCGGTTGCGTACTTCCAGTACATCGTCGGGCTGGCGATCGACCGGCGACTTCGACGGCATCGAGTTCCGCCCATGACCTCCCCAGGGTCACTCCTCGCCCCGCTCCCCCACCCGGATGCCCACCACCGTCACCCCCTCACCCCACCGAAAAATGCGCGCCAGTGCGTCGCCGGCGGGCAGATCCGCGCACAATTGTTCGGCCGTCGGCGCTCCTGTCCGAAACGTGCGCGCCAGCGCGTCGCCCCCGGGCAGATCTGCGCAAGTTTCGGATGGGTGGTGTGCGCGTGATGGAGGGCTGCTCGTGAACGTCGTGGTCGTCGGCGGCGGCGTAGCGGGCCTGGCCACAGCGCTCCAGCTGGGTCGGGCAGGGCACGGCGTCACCGTGATCGAACGCGACGACACACCGATGCCCGAGACCGCCGACGAGGCGTTCGACTGGAACCGGCGCGGCGCCCCGCAGGTGCGCCACAGCCATGCCTTCCTCGCACGCTTGCGGAATCTGCTGCGCGACCATCAGCCCGATCTCCTCGAGGCGCTCCTCGCCGAGGGTGCCACCGAGATGCGTTTCGGCGACGGTGTTCCACCCGAGATGGAGTTCACTCCCGAGCCGGGCGACGAGGACCTCGTGATGATCGCCTGCCGCCGCACCACCTTCGAGTGGGTGCTGCGCCGGGCAGCGCTCGACGAACCGAACGTGACGATCCGCACCGGCCTCGCCGCCACCGCCCTCCTCACCGATCGCCCCTCGAACCCGTCCAACCAACCCAACCCGAAAGATGCTCGCCAGACGGGCACCGGCGGCCGGGTCCGCTCACAGTTCGGTGACATCCCGATCGTGACCGGGGTGCGACTCGACGACGGAACCGAACTCGCTGCCGATCTCGTGGTGGCAGCGAACGGTCGACGCAGTGCGGTAGCCGAGTGGCTGGCAGAGATCGGCAGCCGCGACGTGACCGAGACCGTCGAGGACACCGGGATCGTCTACGCCAGCCGCTTCTACCGCTTACTGCCCGGTGCCGAACTCCCGCCTCGCGCCGGGCCCATCGGCGGCGACCTCGGCTACGTCAAGTACGGCACGTTCGTCGGTGACAACCGAACCTTCAGCGTCACGCTGGCCATCCCCACCGGCGACGACGAACTCCGCCGGCGCCTCGCCGATCCTGCAGCGTTCGATGCGGCGGCACGCTCCCTCCCGGCGACCGCACCGTGGCTCGATGGGCGCGCAGACGCAATCACGCCTGAGGTCCACATGATGGCTGGGCTCCTCAACAAGTGGAGCGACTACGTCGTCGACGGCGAACCGGCAGCGATCGGCCTGGTCCCGGTCGGCGACGCAGTGCTGTGCACGAATCCGCTCTACGGGCGTGGTTGCAGCACGGCCTACTGGAGTGCCCACCTCCTGGCGACGGCGGTCGCCGAACACGGCGACGACCCACGCGCGGTCGCAGTCTCCTACGACGAGGCGCTGCGAGCCGAGATCCATCCGTGGTATCGATCGTCGGTCGAGCAGGATCGAGAAGCGCGACGGGTGGCCGCAGCGCTGCTGGTGGGCGAGGATCCCTACGGCGATGCGTCAGACCCGCGGGCGTTCACCCGGTCGATCCTGCGTGACGGATTGGCCCCCGCACTGCGAACCGATCAGGTGGTGTTGCGGGCCTTCGTGAGGAACCTCAACCTGCTGTCACCACCCGACGCGCTGCTCACCGACCCCGACTTCGGAGCCCGGATCTTCGCCGTGCTCCAGACGAAGGATCAGCGCCCACCCGAACCCCCACTCGGCCCCGCCACGCGGAGCGAGTTCCTCGACACCCTCCCCGCCGCCTGATCGTGGTTCCCCGTGCCCTGGGCACGGGGAACCACGAATTGGATCAGGTGGGGCGGGTGCCCAGGGTGAGAGCGACGTCCTGCGTGGTGCCGTTGCGCTCGACCACGACCGTGATGACGTCTCCCGGCTGGTAGGTGGCAATGGCGGCGCCGAGCGACGTCGGATCGGTGATCTCGGTGTCGTCGACGGCAACGATCACGTCGCCAACCTGCAGGGTGCTGTCGGCGGCACCGGACCCGTCGGCGATCTCCACGATCTCGACGCCGAGGCCCTCGCCGGAGGGTTGCGTGGTGACACCCATCAGCGCCCGGTCGGGCACGCTGCCGTCGCGGAGCGAGTCGATGACGTCCATCACCGGGGTGATCGCGATGGCGAAGCCGATGTTCTCGGCCCCACCGGCGATGGCGGTGTTGATGCCGACCACTTCGCCGCGTTCGTTCAGCAACGGACCACCCGAGTTGCCCGGGTTGATCGCCGTGTCGGTCTGCAGGAGGTTGACGAGCTGCACACCGTTCTCGGCGGTGATCGTGCGGTTCTTCGCCGACAGGATGCCGGCCGTCACCGACGGCTCACCGTTGAGACCGAGGGCGTAGCCGACGGCAACGAGCTGATCGCCCAGTCGGAGGTCGTCGGAGTCGCCGACGGCGAGCGGCAGCAGATCGTCACGATCGACCCGGAGGACAGCCAGGTCGCGGCTCGGGTCGCCGGCGACGATGGTTGCCGACTCGGTGGTCCCGTCGGCGAAGGTCACGACGGTCTCGCCACCACCATCGATGACGTGGTTGTTGGTGACGATGTAGCCGTCGGCCGACAGCACGAACCCCGTACCGGAACCTTGACCTTGGGCGGTTGCCTGGGTCACGGAGACCACGGACGGACGAACGGCCTGCACGAGGTCGCCGATAGATCCCGTCGTCGCAACAACGGGCTGAGCAGCCACGCCGGGGACCTCGACGGGCGAGGCGGTCGTCGCCGACGAATCCTGCCCGATGGCGTACCCGCCGACGGCGGCGCCGGTGAGCGCCATGCCGACGAGGACACCGGCGCCGAACCGCACGCGCCCTCGCGGCGCAGCAGCAGCCGGCGCAGCAGCGGCGGGGGCGGGCGGTTCCCAACCAGGTGTCACGGTGGGGGGCGGCGGGCCCGACGGCGTCGTGGACGTTGCGGCGAACGGCTCGCCGGGAATCGACGACGGACGATCGGTGTATGGCGGAGTCAGGGGGGTTTCCACGTGAGCCACTGTGGGGCCGGTGGGTCAGAGTCAGGTGAGAGCGAGGTGATCGCCGGTCGTGAATCGAGATCACCGTCCGCCCCGCCCGACGGGTCGGCGGGGTGCCAGTCTGGCGACGTGTACACCGAGATCGAGTACGAGCTGCGAGACCACGTCGGGATCATCACGATCGACCGCCCCGAGTCCCGCAACGCACTGACGTTCACCACCTACGCCGAGCTGGCGGACGCAGTGGACACCACCACCGCTCGCTGCTTGGTGATCACCGGACGCGACCCCGCGTTCTGCTCGGGCGACGACGTCAAGCAGGTGATGGTGGCCGCGAGCTCCGAGCTCACGCGCACCGATCGCGAACCACGCCTCACGCCGGCCGCGGGAAGCCTGCTCCGCACCGATGTTCCCATCGTCGCCGCAGTCAACGGCGCTGCGGTTGGGTGGGGAATGGAACTGGCCCTGATGGCCGACATCCGCATCGCGTCCGAGCGCGCCAAGTTCGGTGAGCTGTTCGTGAAGCGCGGGCTGTGCTGCGATGTCGCCGGCCTCGCCCGTCTGGTCGAACTCGTCGGTCGCGAGCGCGCCGCCGACCTGCTGTTCACCGGCCGGGTGATCGATGCGACCGAAGCATTCGACGTCCGCCTGGTGTCCCGCGTCGTCGACCACGACGAACTCCTCCCTGCCGCTCTGGCCACGGCGACGGCCATCGCCGCCAATCCGCCATTGGCGGTGCAAGCGCTCAAGCGTGGCCTGCGCACTGCCCTCGATCCCGACTGGGACGAACTCGGCCGGTGGGTCAGCTCGACGCTCGCCGAACTGTTCCGCACCGACGATCACCGCGAGGGCGTCGCTGCATTCCTCGAGAAGCGAGCGCCCGACTACACCGGCCAGTAACCGTTACTCATGGTGTCTGACACCATGAGTAACGCTGGCTCAGATCAGGTCGCTCGTTGGCGGGCCACCGGTCGGCGGCTTCGGTTGTGCGTCGGGATTCGAGCGACGCACCATCCACCAGCTCGCCACGGCGAGCAGGAGGAGAAATCCGACGACGGCGATCACGGCAACGGTCGTGTCGATGTCGTCGTCGGGAGTGCCGGCACCGACGAGTGTGTCGTCCGGCGACGTCACTCCGGGTTCGGTCGACGGCGGCGACTCCGGAGGGGTCGGCTCCGACGTCGCCGGTGTCGTGTCCGATGGTTCGGCGGTGCTCGCCCGATCACCGGCGGTTGCGGGAAGCGACAAGCTGAGCGCGCAGAACACGCCCACCACAACTGCCATCCCTCGGCGGGCGACGTGACGCGTCATGATTCGGCCTCCTCCCGGTTCGACTCCACCCAGGCACGCGCGTCGTCGTGGGCATGACGCGTGGTCTCGCCGATGAACGCACTGCTGCGGTAGACGTTGCGGGTGCCGATCACGTCGGTCGCCCCGGTCACACGCAGCTGTCGGATCACTCGCTCGTTGTCGGTGACCAGCATGAGCTTGCTGTCCACATCGCGAAGGGACTGGGCGTAGGTCTCCAGCACGTCGATCAACGTGGCGCCCGCCTCGTCGGCACCACGTACCCGCAGGATCACGACCGAGTTCCGCGAGTCCGCGTTGACGGTCGGCATCTGCTCGAGCAACGTCGACGCGGTGGCGAAGAACAGCGCGCCGTACGGCTGCAGCACGGTGACGGAATCTGGCGGAACCTCGGTCCGTGGCTCGACCTCCTCGATACGGCCGTCGTCGTGCAACACCAGTCGCTTGGTCACCAGCCGGGTCGACTGGCGGATCACGAACAGGATCACCGAGATGCCGACGCCGACGAGCACGGCGAACTGCAGCGGGATCACCAGTGTGAGCAGGAACGTGATCGACATCACCGTCAACGGCACGGCACCGGTCTTGGCGACCGACACGATCTGCGCCGGCTTGACCGTGCCGACACCGACGACGATCAGCAGGGCGGCGAGCGACGGCATCGCCACCAACTCGATGATGCCGCCGAACAACAAGATCACGATCGCCATCACACCGGCAGCGAAGAATGCCGCCGCACGGGTCTTGGCGCCGGCGGTCGCGATCAGCGAGCTCCCCGACATCGAGCCACCGACCGGCATGCCCTGGAACACGCCGGCGACGATGTTGCCGGCGCCCTGGCCGACGAAGTCCTGCGATTCGTCCTGTTCGGACCCGTCCTCGTTGGGGAAACCTGCCGACACGCCCGCGCCCTGGACGAGACCGACGAACGCGAGCGACAACGCCGGCACGATCAGCACGACGAGGTCTCCGAGCACCGGCAGCGTCGGCAGCGGCAACGACCGCGGGACGTCGGCGATGTCTCGAACCTGGCTGACGTCACGATCGAACAGGCGGAACAGTCCGCCGATGGCCGAGCCGGCGAACACAGCGACCACCAGGCCGAGCGCACCCAGCTTGGTGCGTTGCAGACCGACGATCAGAGCCACGGTGGCGACACCGACGGTGATGGTCGGGATGTCGACCTTCCAGAAGTTCAACACGAGGTCGAACGCCCGCACGACTCGGTTGCCACCCTCGGAGTCGTATCCGGTGAAGTCGTCGAGCTGGCCCAGCACGATGTTGACGCCGACAGCGGTGATGAATCCGGTCATCACCGAGTTCGACACGAACCGGAGGAACGAGCCGAGACGCAACAGCCCGGCGAGGATCATCACCACGCCGGTCAGCATCGACAGCGTGTAGAGCGCCCGCGCCGGATCGTCGCGGCCGGCGAGGTCGACGTCGGCGACGATGATCGCCATCGCGCCGGTGCCCTGGACCGCCATGAATGCGGTGCTGGTGAACAGCGCTCCCCCAGCGAGACCGAACAGGTAGCTGTAGAGCCCGGCGATCGGGTTGACCCCCGCGAGCAGACCGCTCGCGAGGCCGTCGGGGACGCTTTCGACACCGAGCACGAGCCCGGCCATGGCATCGTCCTTGACGGTCTTGCGGTGGAACAGCGATCGGGGGCTAGCGATGGGGAAGCGCATCAGCTCACGTCCCGGTGGGCGTCACGAGGCCACGATCGCAATGCCGTCGCCCAGCACCTTGGCCCCGAGGACGACGAACAGCACGGCCATCACGGTGACGTTGTTGCGCGATCAACCACGTCTTCATCGAGTTCAGTCTCGGCGCCGCCGACCGCTGAGGCCAGAATCGCTCCGATTGCCGAACCCATCAGTCGTTGCTTCGTTCGCTCGGGTCGATCTCCCGATCGCTCAGTAGATCTCGATGAGGCCGGCGGCGCCTTGGCCTCCGCCGATGCACATCGTGACCACGCCGTACTTGGCGTTGCGACGCTTGCCCTCGAGCAGCACGTGGCCGGCGCAACGGGTGCCGGTCATGCCGAACGGGTGACCGATCGCGATCGAGCCGCCGTTGACGTTGTACTTCTCGGGGTCGATGCCGAGCGTGTCGCGCGAGTACAGGCACTGGCTGGCGAACGCCTCGTTCAGCTCCCAGATGTCGATGTCGTCGACGGTGAGACCGTGGCGCTTGAGCAGCTTCGGCACGGCGTAGATCGGGCCGATGCCCATCTCGTCGGGCTCGCAGCCGGCGACGGCCCAACCCTTGAACGCACCGAGCGGCTCGATTCCCTGCCGTGATGCTTCCTCGTCGGACATCATCACCACGGCGGCGGCGCCGTCGGAGAGCTGGCTGGCGTTGCCGGCGGTGACGTAGTTGCCCTCGCCGCGAACTGGTTGCAGCTTCTGGAGGCCTTCGAGCGTCGTCTGCGGACGGTTGCATTCGTCGCCGGTGACCGTGTAGTCGACGATCGTCTCTTCCTTGGTCTCCTTGTCGACGAGCTTCATCTTGGTGTCCATCGGCACGATCTCGTCTTCGAACAAACCGTTCTCCTGCGCACGCGCCATGCGCATCTGCGACTCGTAGGAGTACTCGTCCTGATACTCGCGCGACACGTTGTAGCGCTCGGCGACGATGTCGGCGGTCTCGATCATCGCCATGTAGATCGCCGGGTACATCTCGGTGAGCTTCGGGTCCATGTTGACGGCTCCACCGAATCCGGGGCTGGGGATCGAGATCGACTCGACGCCCGCGCCGACCGCAACCTCGACACCGTCGATGCGGATGTGGTTGGCGGCGACCGCGATCGAGTTGAGGCCCGACGAGCAGTGACGCTGGATCGTGTTGCCACCGGTGGTGACGGGCAGCCCGGCGAGCAGGCCGGCGAGGCGGCCGAGGTTCGCGGCGCCGTGGGCGCCGTTGCCGAGCGCGACGTCTTCGACGGTGTCGGGGTCGACGCCGGACTTCTCGACGGCGCTGCTGATCGCATGCGCGGCCATGGTCATGGCGGGCGTGATGTTGAATCCACCACGGCCCGCCTTGGCGAGACCGGTGCGGGCATAGGAGACGAAGACTGCTTCACGCATGAGAGATTTCCTGACTTGCTGACGAGCGGGTGGCTGGAGACGGCGAACCCAGTGGTCGCCGCCTTCCGACGTTAGGCGCCGACGCAGTGCAGCAACGAACGCGACCGTCGCAGAGGGGTTGCGTCGTCAGGGAAGGACGTAACGGATCCACTCGTCGTCGAGGCGGACCAGGAGCGTGTCGCCGTTCGTCGCAGCACCGACCGTTCCCGCCGGCTCGACGACTGCTCCCGACGAGTCGTCGTGCACCGGGTTGCTGGAGCGCAGCGGTTCGGACACGAACCGTTCGCCGTCGCGGCTGGCCAGCAGCCTGAGGTCCTCGGGTGCGTCCTCGCCGCTGATGCCCGACTCCAGCACCGCCCGACGAGCGTCGAGGGCGGCCTGGAAGGTCTCCATCGGGATCTGCATCAGCACCGTCTCAGTTGCCGGGTCGGTGGCGGTGATGCCGTCAGCGGTGAACTCGAGCCAGGTGTCGGCACCCGGTGAGCCCTCGAGCGCGAACGTGACGACGGTCTCGTCGGTCGCCAGGTCGATCACCGACACAGTGCGATTGCGCTCCACGTATCGGTATCCGTCCAGATCGATCACGAGCGGCGGCTCTGCACCGCTGTTGCCTGCGACCAGCAGTGCTGCTCCCGTCGCCGGGTTCTCGAGACCCGGAATCGATTGGCCGGCGAACCCCGTGCTGAATCGTTCCGGCACACCTTCGATGTCGAGTCGCCGGGCGTTGCCACCGCGCTCGTCGAGGAGATACAGGTCCCACTCTCCCTCCTGGTTCACGACGATCGCGACGAAGCCACCGACGACCGGGAAGGCGTTCTGCACGGTCCCGGTCGGGTCGGGCAGCGGACTCCGCGTCCAGGTGACGCCGTCGGGCGAGAACCACGTGTGATCGTTCCAGCGGACGAAACCTTCCGGCGAAGCAAGCGTCGGCCCGGCCGGAACGGGCGTCTCGGCGATGGCGGGCGTACCGTCCCAGGTGGCGGTCAAGGTGCGTGACGACGGGATCTCCCCGGTCAGGTACGGAACCTGATCGGGGGTGATGCCGAACTCGGCCCAGGTGTACTCGAAGGTGGTCTCCGGCGTCGGCGGCGACCCATCGTCCCCGTACACCAGCACCGTGAAGCCGACGTCGTCGGAACGGAGCCGGTAGGTCCCGCGAACCAGATCGCTGCGAGCACTCACGGCGACGTCGTCGCCGTAGACGTCGCGGACATCGAACACCCACCCGTCGTCGTTGACGGCGAGGCTCCCGAGGACGGTGAACGAGCCGCCGAACTCGGTGGATTCGGGCAAACGAGGGCTCTCGACGTCCTGGAGCGACCAGTTGACCAGATCGGTGGTGGACGCGACACGGATCACCTCGGTGCCGTCGGCGGGGTAGACGGTGCCCGCCATCACCACACGGTCGCCGGTCGACGTGACCCGGCCAGGGGAGTCCACACCGGGTGGCAGCGTCATCTCGATGGGCTCCCAGCTCGCACCGTCGACGGTGAAGCGAGCGCGTACCGTCGCCTCGCCGCCCTCGTCGATGGGTTCGTCGACCCAACCTCGCAGGAAGCCGTCGGCCCATGGCACGAACCATCCGGGCCCACGGCTCGAATCGAATTCCGACTCGATCGAATCCACGGGGATTCGCACACCGCTGAGCTCCTCCGTCGGCTCCGAGTCGTCGATGGGCGTCGATGACTCCGTCGGCATCGTCGTGGCCACGTCATCGTCGGCCGAGTCGACCACGGCCGGTTCCAGGCTCCCGTCGTTGACCGGATCGTCCCCTCCGCGTTGCACCAGGGCCACCGCAGCCAGCCCCACCGCGACGACGGCGATCGACGCCGCCGCCAGCATCCAGCGACGCTGCGACGACGAGCCGACGCCGCCCGACGAGCTGCCGGGCTTCGACGCCGGCCGGTGCCCGTCGAGGTCGGGGCGGTGCCCGTCGGCGAGGCGGGTCATCGCCGCCCGTACGTGCCGCTCGGTGTCTTCGATCGCTGGATCGGTCACGACAACTCCTTGTGCATCCGGGCCAACCCTCGATGGATGTGCGACTTGACGGTGCCCGCCGGCATCTCGAGTTCGGTGGCGATGTCGTCGACCTTCAGATCGGCATAGAAGCGCAGGACCAGCACCTCGCGTTGGTCCTGCGGCAGGTCGGCCAGCACCGCCCGGACCGCAATCGCATCGGCGTCGACGGCGGGAGCATGCTCCGGCTCCTCTGACGGCGCTCGCCGAGCGCGCCGGCGACCCCACGCTCGAGCACCGTTGACCACCGCTATGCGCGCGTAGGCACGGGGGTGGGTGATGTCACCCCACCTGCGGAGCACCTGCTCGCAGGCGTCCTGGGCGATCTCGTCGGCTACACCCGACGAGCCCGTCAGCAGGAACGCCAACCGCGACAGCTCGGCGAACCGGTCGCCGAAAAACGCGTCGAACGAGCCCTCCTCTCGCACCTCACGCATCACGATCGGTTCGTCCACCATCACTGTGTAGGCGCGCCAGCCCACGAAATCGTTGCATCGAATTCAGAAACGGGTGCCGCAGCGGTGTGTCGATGCGCCGGACGTCGTTACGCGAGCGACATCCCGCCGTAGGTGATGCCGGAGAGGTGGGCCATCTCGCGGTCGAACGTGGTGAGGTCGTCGGCGGTGAACTGGTCGAGGCGGTCGTGGCCACACGCCCGAGCGAGGACGACCATCAGTTCGACGGCCGATTCGAAGAACTGCGCCAAGCGCCGGGCGGACTCGTCGACCACCAGCCGCGACCGCAGGCCCGGCTTCTGGGTGGCAATGCCGACCGGACAGTTGTCGGTGTGGCACGCCCGCATGCCGAGACAGCCGATCGCCTGAATCGCCGCGTTGCTGATCGCCACGGCGTCGGCACCGAGGGCGAGCGCCTTCGCGAAGTCGGCCGGCTTGCGGAGCCCGCCGGTGATCACGAGGGTCACGTGGTCGGCACCCGCCGCGTCGAGATGGCGACGTGCCCGTGCGAGTGCCGGGATGGTCGGGACCGAGATGTTGTCGCGGAACACCAGCGGAGCGGCACCGGTGCCGCCGCCGCGACCGTCGAGGATCACGTAGTCGACACCGATCCGCAGTGCGGCGTCGATGTCGGCCTCGATGTGCTGGGCCGACAGCTTGGCCCCGATCGGGATGCCACCGCTCGCGGCGCGAACCTCGTCGGCGAGCGATCGGAAGTCGTCGTCGGTCACCAGGTCGGTGAACGTCGGCGGGGAGACTGCGTCGGTACCTTCCTCGAGGTCGCGGACCTCGGCGATCTGGCCGACCACCTTGTGGCCGGGGAGATGCCCGCCGGTGCCGGTCTTGGCACCTTGGCCGAACTTGAAGTGGAACGCCTGCACGTCACGCACCTTGTCGAGCGACCACCCGAACTTCCCCGACGCCAGTTCGTAGAAGTACCGGCTGTTGGCCTGCTGTTCGTCGGGGAGCATGCCGCCTTCGCCCGAACAGATCCCGGTGCCGGCGAGCTGCGCTCCCTTGGCGAGCGCCACCTTGGCTTCGGCAGACAACGCGCCGAAACTCATGTCGGACACGAACAGCGGAATGTCGAGCCGCAGCGGTGATCCGGCTCCCGGCCCGATGACGGTGTCGGTGGCCACAGCGGTGTCGTCGAGCAGCGGCTTTCGGTCGAGCTGAGCGGTGACGAACTGGATCGAGTCCCATGTGGGGAGCTGGTCACGGGGCACACCCATCGCCGCCACCGGTCCGTGAGCGCCCGTCGAACCGGCGGCCAGGTTCTGGATCAACCCGACATGTGGTTCCTCGGGTGCTCCGTGGACATCGGCGTACTCACCCAGGTAGGCGTCGCGGTCGTACGGCTGGGGATGGTCCTGCTCCCACGCTTCGATCTCGTCGAGGTCGACATGGACGACGCCGTCATCGATCCACGAGGTGAAGCGCTCGAGAGCTTCGTCGTTGTTGTAGGCGGACACGCCGTTGTCGAGGCGGTAGTCCCAACCGTGGACGCCACAGATCAGGTTCGAGCCCTCGACATGACCGTCGGCGAGCTTGACGCCTCGGTGCAGACAGCGCCCGTACAGCACCGAGTGCTGATCGTGGGAGTCGCCGTAGCGGACGACGACGAGGTCGACGTTGGCGACGAGTACGCCTGTCGGCTCGTTGATCTCGAGGTCGTTCCAGGTTGCGATCGCGTGAGGCTGCATGACGCCCATGGTGGCAGGCGACGTTCAGCGTGTCGCCGCCGGCGCAGGCCTGCGGTGAATCAGATGCTGCCGTCGGTGTCGTCCTCGGCGCCGTAGTCGATCACATCGTCGGCGGTGTCGTGACGTCGGTGTCGTCCGCGGTGTCATCGTGGTTGGCGGCGTGGTTGGCGTCGGCCGGGTGGGTGTCACCGACCGGCTCCGCATCGTCAGTCGCATCCGGGGAACGCTCGGTGGCGGTCGTGTCGATGAAGTCGGTCGGGTCGAGTTCGTCGAGGAAGGCGCGGAACTGGTCGACCTCGGCGTCGATCGCGGCCTCGAGGGCCATCGGGTCGTCCGTCGGCTCTGCCGGCGGCAGGGCGCCGGCTTCGTCGAGCACTGCTTCGGCGACGAACAGTGGCGCTTGCAGCCGGACGGCAAGCGCGATGGCGTCGGACGGGCGGGTGTCGATCCGTCGCTGGCCGGCCGGGCCACTGAGCGTGAGATTGGCGAGAAAGGCTCCGTCGTGGAGTTCGGTGACCTCGACCGCATCGAGGTGTCCGTCGAGCGCGTCGACCATGCTGGCCATCAGGTCGTGGGTCATCGGGCGCGGGAGCCGGGTGCCGTTGGCGGCGATCGCGATCGAGCTGGCATCGGCCTGACCGACGACGATGGGCAACAGCCGATTGGGGGCGTCGTGCTCACGCAGCACGAGCGCTGCAGCGCCGCTGACGGGATCGACCTGAATTCCTACGAGTTCGACCGAGATCATGACCACATGATACAAGGTGACTCAACTTTGATGAGCAGCAGATGTCACAGACGATCGGGGAATACCCCGATGTCGGCGGCTCACCGGATGTCTGGACGAGCCCGCCCTCAGGGCGAGCGGAGGTGTGCGATGCCGTGCAGGAAGAACTCGATCGCCCGACCGAGCGGGTCGGACGCTGCATCGAGTTCGCCGTAGGTGAGCATCGCACCGAACGATGCGTTCCAGTACGGGCTCGATCCGGGTTGCGGTGGCTCCCACGGGCCGACGTACAGATACGGCTCGGCGCTGGTGGCATCGCCGGCGGCGGCACCCAGGTTGGTGCGAACCCCGGGCGCAGCGACGAGATCGATCCCGTAGTCGAAGTGCTCCGGCCACAGGCGCCCGACCGACGCGTCAGCGCCGGGAACAGAGGCGACCGCCTCGTCGATCGCACGCTGGCCGAGGAGGTACCACTCCCCCAACGCCTGGGTGGCAAGGCCGTCGACGAGCACCGGCTCGTCGGGATCGCCGAGCGCCGGGGTGTCGCCACCGACCCAGAACTCCGGGTCGGGTTGGAAGCCGATCGCCGCGCACAGCTGACGGATCGAGCTGCCAGCGACCGTGATCACCTCGGTGGACGCTTCGATGCCATTCACATCCGCGCCCACCACACGCTCGACGAACATCGAGCCGCCGACGAGACGCACGCGCTCGCGCTGCGGGCCGGACATCGGCGTGGCGAAGCCGCCTGGCATCGCCATCAGATCGAACAGCCCGTCGTGACGGAACCTGGCGTGCGCAAGTACGTGGGTGGCGACGCGCTGCAGAGCGGCGCGCTGTGCCGGCCAGTCGTCGGGCAGCGGGTGGAAGTTCATCGAGGCTCGCTCGGGGGCATCGACGATCCGAACGGGCTCAGCCGAGCGCGTTGGCGATCGCCGTGCGAGGGTCGCGGTTCGGGTCGCCCGGGTTGTCGAGCGACACGTTGAAGGCGTTGAGCGCATGGTTGCGCTGGTCCTCGGTGAGCTCGGCGTTCATGATCCGCTCGACCGACGGAGCGAGGTCGGCACGCTCGCTGACGAGCTGGTGTGCCAACTGCTCGTCGACAGGGAGCTCTTCGATCGGCGTGGTGCCGTCGTGCCAGCGGGTTGCGGGGACCTTCTTCTTGACCATGATGTCTCGTCTCAGTTTCGTCGGTTCACGTCCACCGTACCCCGCTCGGGCCGAGACCCTCCCCCAACACGACCGTGGTTCCCACTGCCCAGGGCAGTGGGAACCACGTCTGAATTGCCGGTCTTCGGAGGATCAGTCGGCCAGGAGGCCGTAGAAGATGAACTCGGTGCGCCTGTTCAACGCCAGCGAGGCAGCCGACTCGTCTTCGGCGAGCAGATCCTGCTCTCCGACTGCACGGGCCGACAGCCGGGACGGGTCGACACCCTGACCCACCAGGTAACGCACCACCGACACCGCACGGGCCTCGGAGAGCACGTAGTTGGCGTTGGCGTCACCGACCTGATCGGCGTGGCCGACGACGGTTGCCGTCACGTTCGGGAGCAGATTCAGGACACCGGCGACCCGGTTCAGTTGCTCGGCGTGCTCGGGGGTGACATCGGAGCTCCCTGGGGGGAACCTCGGCGAGTTCATCTCGATCACTCGGGTGCCGATGTTCAGCGGCACGGAGGGGTCGAACGACCAGTTCGCCTCGATCGTGGCGTTCGGATCGGTGCTGTTCGCCAGGGCGAGGGCTTCGAGCTGAGCGGCCTTCTCTTCGCTGGGCACCCATCCGGTGGCCCGCACGACCGGGCCGTCGTAGATCGCGACGATCGGCTCGGGTGAACCATCGGGCAGCGTCGGGTAGGCAGGTCCGGCCTGCGTGGTCGGAGGTGCCTCGGTCGTGGGCGGCGCCGTCGTCGGGGCCACCGTGGTCGGTGCTGCGGTGGTCGCCGGCGCCTGCGTGGTCGCAGGTGCCACCGTCGTTGCCGGCGCAGCACTCGTCGGCGGAGCGACCGTTTCGGCGACGTCGTCGACGTCAGAGGTCGGGGCGCCGACGGTCATCGCGTCGTCCGAGGAGTCCCCACCGGTTCCGACGAGTACACCGGCGACGACGCCACCGACGGCAAGTACCGCTACCAGCCCGAACAGCAGCGAACGCTTCGGACGGGCTGCCCCCGGCTCGCCATCCACCGGCTCGGGTGTGACGGCCGCAGCGCTTGCCCCGACCATCCCGGCAGGCGGCTTCGGCGGCGGCGGGGGTGGCGGCGTCGAACCCGACGGGGCGCTGGAACCCAGCGGCGGGAGCGAGTTGTCGGAGGGAGTCTGATCGGTCATGAGCGGAACCTGCCTGTTGTCTCGGCGATGGATCCCGCCGCATGTGCGCCGGAACCCGATGACATTTCAGGTATCGGCAGGTTGAGGTGCTCCTTGAGGGAATCTTCATCAATTGTGCGTGGAGCCCCACCGCGCTGCCGGGGTACCGGCCGCACGCCACCGCAGGCGGTCACCAGCAGCGTTCACCGACCTCGCACCGTGGAACCCGTCTGCCGGAACTCACTGGTCAGATGCTGCGCCGCCCCTGACCTCGAACGGGCACACCGGCGCCGATCGAGCGCGACACTGGTGCCTATGGGACGTTCGACCCGAGCAACAGGCCCCGAGTTGGCCGAGACTCGGAGTCGTGAACGTGGTCGCTGACGAACAACCGATCGAACGCAGCCGCGTGGTTCGCGGCGCGTGGTTCGTGCTCGGCTGGTCCGCGGTGGCACTCGGCGGCGTCGGTGTCGTGGTGCCCGGCTTGCCGACCACCGGGTTCATGGTCGCCGCAGCTGCGTGCTTCGCGAAGTGCAGCCCACGCTTCGAACAGTGGGTGCTCGACCTGCCGGGTGTCGGCAAGGCGGTGGCCGACTACCGCTCGGGGCTCGGCATGCCCCGTCGATCGAAGGTGGTCGCCATCTCGATGATGACCGCGGCGATCGCGATCAGCGTCGGCCTGCTCGTCGACCACACGGCCGTGCGCATCACGATCGTGGTGGCCGGAGTGATCGGCGCCTGGTACATCGTGCGCCGGGTGCCCACTGCCCCGTCGACGACGGCACCCAACCGTTGACCGACGGCGGACTCGGTCGGGTCATCCGCAGCCGAGTTCGTTGAACACCTCCACGACCTCCAGCAGCGGGTAGCCGCCGACCCGGTCGTCCCAGCGACCCTCGCTGTAGGCAGCGAGGTCGGCTTCGAGGTTGTCGAGCCCGGCGCGCATCGATCCGAACGACTCGCCCTCGATGTCCTGGTACGGCCGCAGCACCGCAATGCCTGCCTGAACGTCCTCGACGGTCGCGGGCTCGAGGACCAGTGCGAGCGCGTCCGGCTCTTCGAGCACCAGCATCTGGGGTCCGACGCCGCGGATCGAACCCACCGCCTCCTCCAGTGCAGCGCAGTCGACGTCGGCGGTATCGACATCGCCTGATCCCGAATCGGATGGCTCGGTGGTTGCGGCCGGCTGATCACCACCCGACTCGGCTTCGACGACGACATCGCCACCGGCGTCGGTCGCGTCGTCGGACCCGTCCGACGAGCAGGCGCCGACGATCAGTGCGCAGACGGCGACCACGACGCCCAGCGCACGCCCGGTGCGCCGGTCCGGTCCCGGCATTGCGGAACGAGTTGGCCTGGACTGGAACGGCGACTGCATCACTTCATTGTTCTCGCGGCGGTCGCCGGCGCATATGGGTCGATCGACGTAGGCACCGACTGCCTGTTCGCCGACACGAGCCGATGAACGAAGCCACCGGATCTGCGGGACTCGCTCATCGTTCGGCACCTGCCATGCTGGGGAGGCAGGCCTGACCGGCCGAGCAGAGAGTGAGGTTCCGTGGGCACCGCAATCGCAATCGAGAACGTCGTCAAGACGTTCGGAGCGACCCGAGCGCTCGACGGGCTCGATGTGGAGGTCAGCACCGGCGAGGTGCACGGCTACCTGGGACCCAACGGTGCCGGCAAGTCGGTGACCATCCGGATGCTGCTGGGGCTGCTGCGCCACGACAGCGGCACCGTCCGTCTGCTCGGGGGCGACCCGTGGTTCGACGCCGTCGAACTGCACCACCGCATCGCCTACGTGCCAGGCGACGTCAGCCTCTGGCCAAACCTGTCGGGTGGCGAGATCATCGACTACTTCGGGCGGCTCCGCGGCGACCTCGACACGGCGAAGCGCGACGATCTGATCGAGCGGTTCGAGCTCGACCCGACGAAGAAGTCGAGCACCTACTCGAAGGGCAACCGGCAGAAGGTGGCCCTGGTCACGGCGCTGTCGTCGAACGCCGAGCTGTTGATGCTCGACGAGCCGACGTCCGGACTCGATCCGCTGATGGAGACCGTGTTCCAGTCGGCGATCGCGGAGACCGTCGCCCAAGGCCGCACCGTCTTCTTGTCGAGCCACGTCCTCGCCGAGGTCGAAAAGCTGTGCGACCGGGTGACGATCATCCGCAACGGACGCACCGTGCTCACCGGGACGCTCGACGATCTCCGCACCACCACCCGCACCAGCATCATCGCCACCACCGTGCGACCGCCCGACGGCCTCGCCGACGAACCGGGCGTCCACGGGGTGCACACCGACGAAGCGGGCCACGTGCACGTTCAGGTCGACAACGATCGGCTGGGTGACATCATGCGAACACTGGCCTTGTTCGAGATCGTCTCGCTGGTGAGCCAGCCGCCGACTCTGGAGGAGTTGTTCCTCGCCGAGTACGACGTCGGCGCACCAGCGACGAACGGTCGCGTCGGGCCAACCGCCGACGCGGAGACACAGCGGTGAGCACGCTGACCGAGGATGGCATCGCTGTGTCGGCCACCCCGGTGCCGCGCCCGCCGCGCCAGCCCGAGCCGCTCGCTCGGTTCTGGACCCAGCTGCGCTTCATGGCCCGACGCGACCGTGTTCGAGCGCCGGTGTGGGTGGCTTCGTTCGTCGGACTCGTCGCCGCCTCGGCGGCCAGTGTCGTCGCGCTGTACTCGACCCCGCAGGACCTGCAGTCGTACGCCACCGTCGCCCAGGCGAACGCGGCGATCAAGGCCCTCACCGGACCGGGCTACGGCCTCGACGACCCGACCCAGGGCGCCGTCGTGATGAACGAGGTGTCGCTGTACACCTATGTGGCCATCGCGCTCATGTGCATGTTCATGTTGGTGCGCCACACCCGCGCCGAGGAGGAGACCGACCGCGCCGAACTGGTCCGAGCTGCGCCGGTCGGGCGCTACGCGACGCTCGCCGCTGCGATCACCTGGGTGTTCCTGCTGTCACTGGCGATCTCGGTCGGCAACTCGATCGTGATGGTCGCGTTCGGGCTCCCCACTACTGGTTCACTTGCCTACGGCGCCGCGACACTCGCCACGGCATGGGTCTTCATCGGAGTCACCGCCGTCACCGCGCAGGTCGCTGCAAGCGCCCGGGCGTCGCTGGCGATGGCCGGCGCCGTGCTCGGGTTGTTCTTCCTGGTCCGGGCCGTCGCCGACATGGGCAACGGCTGGATGACCTGGCTGTCGCCGATCGGGGTCGCCCAGGCGATCCGACCGTTCGCCGACGAACGCTGGTGGGTGCTCCCGCCGCTGATCGTGCTCGGCGTCGTCCTGCTCGTGGCCGGTGTTGCCCTCATGAGCCGACGCGATCTCGGTGCCGGTCTGATGTCCGAGCGACCAGGCCCTGCGGAAGCTTCTCCGTCGCTGAACTCGCCCTTTGCGCTGGCGGTTCGACTCCAGCGGGCATCTGCGATCGGCTGGCTCGCCGGGATCACGATCATCGCGTTCTTCATGGGGCTCGTCGCCGATCAGGCCGATGCGTTCGCGGACAACGAGGCGATTGCCGAACTATTCGCGCAGTCCGGTCAGGGAACGATCACCGAGACGTTCCTGGCGACCATCGTGCTGATGCTGGCACTGTTCTCGTCCGGGTTCACCGTTGCCGCGGTGCTCCGCCTGCGCTCGGAGGAGATCGGTGTGCGCGCCGAACCCGTGCTCGCCACACCCGTCGACCGGCGTCGCTGGATGTGGAGCCACCTCGGCGTCAGTGTGATCGGCTCGGTGGTGCTGATGCTGTCGGGCGGGTTGATGACCGGCCTCGGCTACTACGCGGTCACCGGTGATCCCGACCAACTGCTCCCGCTGATCGGGGCCGGCCTGACCATGGCGGTCGGCCTGATCGTCCTTGCGGCGTTCACCGCTGCGCTGTTCGGACTGTCGGCGCGCAAGTCGATCTTCGCGTGGAGTTCGGTCGCTGTGGTGCTGGTGGTCGGCCTGCTCGCGGAAACGCTCAGCCTGCCGCAGTGGATGCGCAACGTGTCGCCGTTCGAGCACCTCCCGGCGATGCCCGCCGCGTCGTTCGACCTGGTGCCGGTGGTGATCCTGTTGTTCGTCGCGGTCGCCCTCGAAGCCGTCGCCGTGTTCGCACTCCGACGTCGTGACATGGGCTGAGCACCGGAGCGCCCATTTGGGCTCAGACGTCGAACACGGTTCGCAGTCCGGCGAATGCCCACTCGAGGTCGTCGGGGATGACCTGGTCGAGAGGCGCGCGAACACTGAGTGCCTCGAGCAGGTCGATCGCGTTGCCGGTGAGGACGAAGTCGGCGCCCGCTGCCCCGTCGGTGACCGCAACCGCTGTTCCGACGGTGACGTGAAAGGTGGTGTCGGGCTCGACGACCGACACGTCGAATCCACCGGAGCGGTTCGATCCGCGTGTCAGTGCCAGCCCAGGAGCCAGCGAGGCAACGTAGCGCAGCGAGGCAATGATCTCATCGGGTTCCTCGGCCGGTGACTCGCCCAGCGGAAGCAGGATGTCGCGCTCGTGGATCCACGAGTCCCACAGCGCGTGGTGGGCGACCGCACTGACACTGACGTGCCCAGGGGGAGCTTCGCCAAGCAGTTCCCAGTCGGACGGCGCCAGTTCGTCGACGAGCGCCGCCAGCGACTCGGTCGACGTGGCGAACGCCTCGAGGGTCGAGGTGACATCGTCGTCCGATGCAACAACCATCTGCGCCGGGGTGGCGACCGGGTCGAAGCTCGCGAGCATCTCCGTCGGCGCACCCGCCACACCTGAGCGAATCGACACCTCCCAGAACGAGTTCGTCGACGCCAGGTGGACGGCCACGTCGAGGGCGGACCAGCCATCACAACGGCTCGGTTGCGACCACTGATCATCGTCGAGGTGTTGCAGCACCTCGACGAGGCGACGCCGTTGACGGATGAGGGGCTCGCCGATCGCTGCAGGGTCGCTGTCGAGAGTGACCACTGGGTTCGGTCCGTAACGCGGCGTCAACAACATCCGACCATCTTCTCATCCTGCGAGCGACGTCGGGATCGTCGGGCAACGCGACGAGCAACGTCACGAACGAGAACGATGGGGCCACAACGAAACGTACCCACGACGGTCGCGGACCACCCGGTCGCCCGTCGAGCGACACCCTGCACCTGCAGGACACTCAGTGATGAGGGGTGGGCGGCCCGTTCGGCGGGTATGCATGACGACGTGTCACTCGTGATCGCCATCACAACATCCCGACTCGACCGGTGGCGAAGTGCCCGAGGGTGACACGCTGCGACGAGCGGCAGCAGCGCTCACGCCGATTCTCGAGGACCGGATCGTCACCGGCCTGTGGTTCCGCAGACTCCGGGGGCACCGTCCGCGGGTCGGCGACCGGATCCACGGGGTCGACGCTGTCGGCAAGTACCTGCTGATCGAGTTCGACAGACGGCTGGTCCTGCACACCCACCTCGGCATGGCCGGGTCGTGGAGGACGGCCCCGCTGACGAACGCCGTTCCTTCGACGCCGAAGCTCCGCGTCGTCATCGAGACCGACGCCGGGCGGGCCATGTGCTTCTCAGCGCCCGAGATCGCCACGCACATCTCTGGAAACGGGACCGCTCCGGCCGACCGGATCGGCCCCGACCTCAGCAACGACGACGTCGATCTCGTCGAGGTCGTGCGCAGATCCCGAGCAGCCCAGGGCGCAGCAACGACGCTGGCCGAACTCCTCCTCGACCAGACCGTCGCAAGCGGCATCGGCAACGTGTTCAAGAGCGAAGCGCTGTTCGTTGCTGGCCTGTACCCGTTCACCCCGGTCCGAGAAGTGGACGACTCCACCCTGGAACGCCTGTGGCACACGGCTCACCGGCAACTCGTCGCGAACCGGGCACGTCCGTTTCGCGTGACCACACGTCCCGACGACCGCGGGCGGACCTACGTGTACGGCCGACACCGCCTCGGCTGCCGGCGCTGCGACAACGCCATCAGATTCTCCGCGGCCGGTGAGCGGACCGCACGGAGCACCTACTGGTGCCCCAGCTGTCAACCGGCTCTGCCGACGTGAGCAGCTCGAATCGGTTCGGACTTCAGCCGACCACCAGTCGGTGCTCGACGAACGGCAGGTGGGCGATCACGGCGGCGATGGCGTCCTGCGGGTCACCGAACGTCGGCTCTCTCGCGTCGAATCACCCGGCGCCGTCGGGTGGACTCAGTCGAGCGCCGTCACCGCATCGCCGATTCGGGTGTTGCCGCCGATCAGTTCGAAGGTGGTGTTCCGTCCGTGACCGGTGTCGATCAGAGCGGCGAGCACCGCGGCGACATCCGCCCGAGGGATCTCTCCTCGCCCCGTCGACTCCGCGATGTCGACCGTTCCGGCGGGGTCGTCGTCGGTGAGGGCGCCCGGGCGCACGATGGTGGCATCGATGTCTGCGTCGCGGGCTGCGTGGTCGGCTGCTGCCTTGGCGCGGAGGTAGACACTGAAGTCTTCGTCGTCGTCGGGTGGATCGTCAGCCCCCATCGAGCTGACGATCACGAATCGATCGGCACCGATGCGGGCGGCTGCCCGGACCGTCTTGATCGCTCCGTCTCGGTCGAGCGACTTCTTTCGCTCAGGTCCGCTGCCGGGTCCCGCTCCCGCCGCGAAGACGACCACATCACTGGTGTCGAGGGCTGCGTCGAGATCGTCGTCGCCCGCAGCTTCGAGATCGCAGAGGACCGGTTCGGCGCCGTCGCTTCGCAGGTCGCCGAAGTGGTCCTCGTTGCGGACGAGACCGCGAACGGTGTGACCCTTCGCCGAGAGTTGTGGGGTGAGGAGGCGGGCGATCGAGCCGTGGCCACCGACGACGGTGACGATCATGACTCGGTCACCTGGATCGACTTGACGTTCACGAATTCCTTCAGACCGAAGCCGCCGTGCTCTCGTCCGTAGCCGGAGTCCTTCACACCGCCGAATGGGAGGTGGGGGTTGGCCAGGTTGTAGCCGTTGATGTTGATCATGCCGGTGTCGAAGTCGTCGATGGCCATGGCAATCGCCTTGTCGACATCGGCGGAGATGATCCCCCCGCCGAGTCCGAAACGCGAGTCGTTGGCGACCTTCATGGCTTCGTCGTCGTCCGCGACCCGGATGATCGAGGCCACCGGACCGAACAGCTCGTCGTCGTATGCCGGCATGCCCGGCGTGACGTCTTCGAGCACCGTGGCCGGGTAGAAGAAGCCCGGACGATCGGGGATGGTGCCGCCCATGGTCAACGTCGCTCCGGCGTCGACCGACGCCGTCACCTGTTCGTGGAGATCGTCTCGAAGATCTTTGCGGGCCATGGGGCCGAGGCCGGTCGCATCGTCGTTCGGGTCACCCATCTCGATCGACTCGAGTTGCTCGACGAACGCAGCGACGAACTCGTCGTAGACACTGTCGACCACGACGAACCGCTTGGCGGCCACACATGTCTCGCCGTTGTTGTAGATGCGGCCTGTGGTGCAGACCTCGACGGCGGTGGGGATGTCGGCGTCGGCGAGGACGAGGTAGGCGTCGTTGCTGCCGAGCTCCATGACGGTCTTCTTCAGATGCTTGCCCGCTTCGGCCGCGACGACGCTTCCTGCGTTGCCGCTGCCGGTGAGCGTGACGCCGCGGACCAGTCGGTTGGCGATGAGATCGTTGCTCTGGTCGTTCGAGACCCTCAGCGCCCGGAACAGATCGGCGGGAACGCCGGCGTCGTGGTAGAGCTGCTCCAAGAACATGGCGGAACCCCAGACGCTGTGGGCGTGCTTGAGCAGCACAGCGTTGCCGGCGACCAACTGGGGGATGCTGTAGCGGATCGCCTGGTAGGCCGGGAAGTTGAACGGCTGGATACCGAAGATGATCCCGATCGGCTGGTAGGTGACGATGGCCCGCCCGCCGTCGAGCGGACGATTCTCGTCGGCCAGTTCGTCTGCAGCGTTGTCGGCGGTCCACTCGCAGATCTGGGCGCAGAGTTCGATCTCTCGTGCGCCGTGGGCGAGGACCTTGCCCATCTCGTCGGTCATTGTCTGTGCGAGCTCGTCGGACCGCTTCCGGAGTAGCGAGGCGATCTCGCGAACGATGTCGGCTCGTTCCTTCAGCGGACGACGCCGCCACTCGCCGAATGCGGTGTGTGCTGCATCGACGATCGCCTCGACCTCGGCGTCGGTGTGATCGTCATAGGTGGCGAGGTCGTTCCCGGTTGTCGGGTTGATCGTGGTGCTCGTGCTCATCATGGTCCTTCGGTTCTCGGGGGAGGGCCACCAGCAGGCTTCCGATCGCACAATGGAGGTGTCTCGATCGGTGCCCCTGGTCAGTGGCAGCGCTACCCGATCCCCGACGGCCCAAACAACGGCCACGACGGCACGTCGTCGCCATCCTGCGAGCGCACGTCCGACTCGCGGATCCGGTCGGGCCGCTCGGCCCGGTGTGCCCGGTGTGCCCGGTGTGCCCGGTGTGCCCGGTGTGCCCGGTGTGCCCGGTGTGCCCGGGGCGGTGTGTGGTTCGAGGACATCCCGGACAGGTGTCTCGGGACATCCCGGACATGGGTTGGTCGCGCGTCATCGAGGACGGGTCGCTGATGTGTACGGGTGTCCAAAGCCAGGTTGGTGATCACTGCTGTCGTCGTTGAGAAGCGCCCGGTTCGAGAGGTCGCTGTCGCGTATGGGTGTCGCGCTCGTGGATCTACGAGCTTGTAGCCCGCTACCGAGAGGAGGGCGACGCAGCGTTCGCGCCACGATCGCGTCGACCCAAGACGTCACCGAACGCAACGCCTCCGGAGGTGGTGGAACTGATCGTGCAACTCCGCGACGAACTCGCCCTTGCGGGCCTCGATGCCGGCCCCGCCACGATCCGCTGGCACCTCCAACACCACCACCACACAACGGTGGCACCCTCGACGATCCATCGGCATCTACGCGCTGCCGGCCGGGTCACCGACCAGCCCCAGAAGCGTCCCCGCTCGTCCTACATCCGCTTCCAAGCCGAGCAACCCAACGAAACCTGGCAAGCCGACTTCACCCACCACCGCCTCGCCGACGGCACCGACACCGAGATCCTCACCTGGCTCGACGATCACTCCCGCTACGCCCTGTCGGTGACCGCCCACCACCGTGTCACCGGATCAATCGTCGTCGACACCTTCATGAAAAACTGACGGAGGTTGTTGACACCTGGGTCCTTCGATGAGAAGGAGATCAGATGAACGAACAACAGCTCCAGCGTCAGGCCAAACGACGCCTGGCAATCCTGCAACACGCCGAAGAAGTGACCGGCAACGTCGCACGGACATGCCGCTACTACGGCATCAGCCGAACCTGCTTCTACCGGTGGCAACGCCGCTACGAAGAACACGGCCTCGACGGGCTTCGTGACCGATCCAGCAAGCCGCACTTCAGTCCGTTGGCGACGCACACCGACATCGTCGGCAAGATCGTCTATCTGCGTCAGCAGTACCACTTCGGGCCGCGCAAGATCTCGATGTACCTCGCCCGCTATCACGACATCACGATCTCGAACTCCGGTGTCTGGCGCATCTTGAAACGACTCGAACTCAACCGGCTGCCGGCGAGCCAGCGTTACAAGACCCACGATCGGCGCTGGAAACGCTACGAGAAGCCACTTCCCGGCCATCAGGTACAAATCGACGTCAAGTTCATTGAACCTGCCGCCGGAGCCACGGCGAAGAAGTACTACCAGTACACCGCGATCGATGACTGCACCCGGCTGCGCGTGCTGCGCATCTACCCAAAGAACAACCATGCCACCGCGATCCGGTTCCTCGACCACGTCCTCGAGAAGCTCCCGTTCCAGGTCGAACAGGTCCAAACGGACAACGGCGCCGAGTTCCAATCAGCGTTCCACTGGCACGTACTCGACCGCGGTATCCGCCACGTCTACATCAAGCCCCACACGCCTCGATTGAACGGCAAGGTGGAGAGATCGCACCGCATCGACAACGAGGAGTTCTACCGAATGCTTGAGCACGGCGTCATCATCGACGACGCCAAGGTCTTCAACGACAAGCTCCAAGAATGGGAGAACTTCTACAACTTCCATCGACCCCACGGCGGCCTCGATGGACAAACCCCCTACGAACGACTACGACAGAAGTCCACCGGGACCTGAACGTCACCGACCTACGTCAGTCGCACAGTGTGCCCGGGGCGGGATCCGAACCCGCACTCCACCTGAGTGGAAGGGCCGGAGTCCGCCGGGCCCCGGAAATCCCGTGATCTCTTCGTGACCGCCGAAACGCTTCCTCCAAGACTTGAAGCTCTCCCATGGCAAGACGTTTGCCGCAGCCCTGCATCTGATCGGCGACCCGCTCCCGACGGCCGACACCGTCGATCCACTGGGGTTGGCACGAGGCTAGAATCACCACATGTCGAAGAGTGTCGTGACGGCAGCGGAACTGGAGTTGATGACCCCCGCTGAACAGCAGGCCCTCTTCGACGCAAGCATCGTCACCGACCTGGACGACGTCCCTCCCGCGTTCCTCGCACAAGTACGCGATCGTCTCGAGCAACACATCGACCAGACCGAGTCGGCTCCGAAGCCGAAGTGAACCCCGCCCGCCGCGTTGTTCGAGCGACGCAGCGATTCTTCGAAGACCTCGACCGCCAACTCCCAGCCGAGCGAGGACCGAACGGGGAGCCCTCCACGAACGACTTCCAAGTTTTCGAACTGATCCGCATCGTGGACCGTTTCGCTGTCGACTTCGACTCGCTGCCGCGTTTGATTCCCGAACGCACCGACTACCGCGTGCTCGTCACGTCAGGAACGCTCGTCGCCGGCTTCTCCGTCATCGGACAGCTCGCCACCGACGGCGCGGTCGAACTCGTACAACTCGACATCGACACCGAACTCGACTGGTAGCGCCCCCGACCGTCTGCCCGTCACGCACGAGCACCAGCGGCTGATCGAAACGCAGCACCAGTGGGTGGGCAACGACGACTGGACCGAGCAGCACCACCGCGACTGCATCGCCGCCGTGCGCAACGAAGATGATCCGCAGGGACTGGTGGGACTGAAGCACCTCTCGCACCGCTGTTTCGATTCATCATCTGCGACGCCGGCGTGCGATCCCGGCGGCCCGCAGCAACTCCGCCATTTGGCCATGGGACGCCCGCCCGGAATCACCGGCTGGCATGCGCAACGCGCCGCATCACCGCCGGTAGGTGGGGCTCGAGAATCGCAGCACTGATCATCAAATGTCATCGAGACCAAATGAGTACTGGACCGTTCGCTACGCAACGTTGCGACCACAATGTCCTTCCGTACACAAAACCCCAGTTAGATGTGCCCGGGGCGGGATTTGAACCCGCACTCCACGTGGATGGAAGGGGGGTTCAAGACCGCCGCAAACCGTCCCTCTGATGCACTCTGATCCGGATCAGGCGGTTTCGTACGGTCTTGGCGTGCGGGTTGTCCGGGATGTGCGCTGGAGTCCGCTGTGTCGGGGAAATCCTGTGACCTTTTCGTGACCGCCGACGCGGGCCGC
>CAWKCN010000054.1:0-49211 GCA_963848145.1 Ilumatobacteraceae bacterium | reverse complement strand
CGAGGTGTCCAGCACGTCAGACGACGCGGCCGAAGCCAGTGACGCCGAAGCCGGCGAAGAGGAGACCAAGTAATGGGTCAGAAGATCAATCCGTACGGCTTCCGTCTGGGAGTGACCACCGACTGGAAGTCGCGTTGGTTCTCCGAGCGCGACTACAAGGACTACCTCACCGAGGACTGGACGATCCGCCAGGAGATCATGACTCGTCTCGAGTCGGCGGCGATCAGCCGCATCGAGGTGGAGCGCACCCGTGACAAGCTTCGTGTCGACGTTCACACCGCCCGTCCGGGCATCGTGATCGGTCGTCGTGGCGCCCAGGCCGACGAACTCCGTCAGCTGATCACCAAGATCACGGGCAACCCGAAGATCCAGCTCAACATCGTCGAGATCAAGAACCCCGAACTCGACGCCGCGCTGATCGCCCAGGGTGTCGCCGACCAGTTGGTCAATCGCATCGCGTTCCGCCGTGCCATGAAGCGCGCCGTGCAGAACGCACAGCGTGCCGGCGCCCTCGGCATCCGGGTGCAGTGCTCGGGTCGTCTCGGCGGCGCCGAGATGAGCCGCACCGAGTGGTACCGCGAAGGCCGGGTGCCGTTGCACACGCTGCGCGCCGACATCGACTACGGCATGCGTGAGGCCAAGACGACCAGCGGTCGTGTCGGCGTCAAGGTGTGGATCTACAAGGGAGACATCCTCCCGTACAAGAAGCTCAACGAGGACAAGATCGCCCGCGAGGCCGCAATGGCCGTCGGCGAGACGTCCGGCCAGGGCGCGGGCCCCCGCAAGGTGGTGTCGTCGGGTGGACCCCGTGACGTCGCTCCGGCACCCGAGACCCAGCCGCTCGTCCGCGAGGCCGATCCCGAGCTCGAGAAGCTGCTCGACGAAGAAGAAGCCATTGCCAAGCGCACCGCGCAGGGCGAAGGCAACGACACGCCGCGGTTGCGCGGCGAGGACTGAAAGGGGATCGAACCATGCTGATGCCTCGCAAGGTCGCCCATCGCAAGCACCATCGCGGTCGCACCAAGGGAATGACGAAGGGCGGCTCAGGCCTGCACTTCGGCGAGTACGGAATCCAGGCACTCGAGCCGGGTTGGCTGACCGCCCGCCAGATCGAAGCTGCCCGTATCGCCATGACCCGTTCGATCAAGCGCGGCGGCAAGGTCTGGATCAACGTGTTCCCGGACAAGCCGGTCACGAAGAAGCCGGCCGAGACCCGCATGGGCTCCGGCAAGGGCAACCCCGAGTTCTGGGTCGCTGTCGTCAGGCCCGGCCGCACGCTGTTCGAGTTGTCGTACCCGAACGAGGAGCTCGCCAAGGAAGCCCTGAACAAGGCGATCCAGAAGCTGCCGATCAAGGCGCGGATCATCACCCGTGAGGAGGAGATCTGATGGCGAAGAACAACAGCGATCTCGCCGACCTCAGCCTCGGTGAGCTCATCGACGAATTGAAGGCCACCAAGCAGGAGGCGCTCAACCTGCGCTTCCGCAACGCGACCGGCCAGCTCGAGAACACCGCCGAGATCGGCAAGGTGCGCAAGCAGGTCGCTCGTATCAACACCCTCATTCGCGAGCGCGAAATCGCCGCGGCCGAGGCCGGACAGTGAGTGACGAGATGACTGACATCCAAGACACCGAGACCACCGAGCGCGCTGCTCGCAAGGTCCGCGAGGGCACGGTCGTGTCGAACGCGATGGACAAGACGGCCGTCGTGGCCGTGGTCGATCGTGTGCGCCACGCCAAGTACAACAAGTTCGTGCTGCGCACGAAGAAGCTGTACGCACACGACGAGACCAACGACGTCAACGTGGGCGACAAGGTGCGCGTGATGGAGACCCGTCCGCTCAGCAAGAACAAGCGCTGGCGCATCACCGACGTTCTGGAGCGTGCCAAGTGATTCAGCAAGAGTCCCGACTTCGCGTTGCCGACAACTCCGGCGCCAAAGAGGTGCTGTGCATCAAGGTGCTCGGCGGTACCCGGCGTCGTTACGCCTCGATCGGCGACGTCTTCGTCGCGACGGTCAAGGACGCGATGCCCGGCGCCGCAGTCAAGAAGGGCGAAGTCGTCAAGTGCGTCGTTGTTCGCACCAAGAAAGAGAAGCGTCGTCCCGACGGCAGCTACATCCGCTTCGACGAGAACGCGGCCGTGCTGATCAAGGACGACCTGACACCCCGCGGTACCCGCATCTTCGGCCCGGTCGGCCGGGAGCTGCGCGACCGCAAGTTCATGCGCATCGTGTCGCTGGCACCGGAGGTGCTGTGATGAAACTCAAGAAGGGTGACACCGTCGAGGTGATCACCGGCAAGGACAAGGGCAAGCAGGGCGAAGTCGCCTTCGTGTACCCGAAGTCGAACAAGATCATCGTGCACGGTGTCAACACCGCGTCGAAGCACCAGAAGCCGCGTCGCGCCAACGAGGCCGGCGGCATCATCGAAAAGGACCTGCCGTTCGACGCCAGCAATGTGATGCTGGTGCACAAGGGCCAGAAGGTTCGGATCGGCTACCAGGTCCAGGACGACGGCACCAAGGTGCGCGTTGCCCGCCCGAGTGGAGAGGTCATCGGATGAGCACCGCAGTCGCCACCGACATCCCGCGCCTCAAGGCGCGCTACAACGACGAGATCAAGGCCGCGCTGCAGTCGGATCTGGACATCCAGAACGTCATGCAGGTGCCCGGCCTCCAGAAGATCGTGATCAACATGGGCGTCGGCCGGGCCGCCGGCCAGCCGTCGCTGATCGAAGGTTGCGTCGCCGACCTCACCGTGATCTCCGGCCAGAAGCCGATCGTCACCAAGGCTCGGACCTCGATCGCCAACTTCAAGTTGCGTGAGGGCCAGGCCATCGGCGTCAAGGTCACGCTGCGAGGCGACCGGATGTGGGAGTTCCTCGACCGCCTGATCTCGGTGGCCATTCCCCGTATTCGCGACTTCCGCGGCCTGCCGGCGCACTCGTGGGACGGACACGGCAACTACACGTTCGGGCTCAACGAGCAGACGATGTTCGCCGAGATCGATCCGGACAAGGCCGACCACCCGCGCGGCATGGACATCACGATCGTGACGACCGCCGGTGACAACGACGGTGGCAAGGCCCTGCTCGACGCGTTCGGTTTCCCCTTCAAGAAGGGCGCCGACGCCGAGAACGAGCCCCGCAAGAAGAAGAACCGTGGCCCCCGCTACGGCGGCAAGAAGAAGTGAGCTGAGGCGACATGGCAAAGAAAGCACTGATCAACAAGGCCAACGCGAAGCCGAAGTTCAAGGTTCGCGCCTACACCCGCTGCCGCCGCTGCGGCCGTGCCCGTTCCGTGTATCGCAAGTTCGGCCTCTGCCGTGTGTGCCTGCGAGAACTCGCCCATGCCGGCGAGATCCCCGGCCTGACGAAGTCGAGCTGGTGAGGAGACAACCATCATGATGACCGATCCCATCGCCGACATGCTCACGCGGGTCCGCAACGCGAACACCGCCAAGCACGACGAGGTGCGCATGCCCTCGTCCAAGCAGAAGGTCGCGCTCGCCGAGGTCCTCCGCAAGGAGGGCTACATCGAGAGCTTCGAGACCGCGCCGTCCCCCAAGGGCGTCGGCGACGTGCTGACCATCCAGATGAAGTACTCGCCCGATCGTGACCGCACGATCATGGGCCTGCGTCGCATCTCGACGCCGGGCCTGCGCGTGTACCGCAACGCCGGCACCGTCCCCCGTGTTCTCGGTGGCCTCGGTGTCGCCGTCCTGTCCACCTCTCAGGGCCTCATGACCGACCGCGAGGCGCGCAAGCGCAACGTCGGCGGCGAGGTCATGTGTTACGTCTGGTGACCGGGCCGGAGAAGGAGAAGTAGGAACGACATGTCTCGCATCGGAAAGGCACCCATCGCGGTGCCAGCAGGCGTCGACGTCAACGTCGACGGCCGCACGATCTCGGTCAAGGGGCCCAAGGGCACCCTCGAACGGCAGATCCCCGGCAGCATCACCATCAGCCAGGACGGTGACACCCTCGTGTGTGAACGTCCCAACGACGAGAACAAGACCAAGGCCATGCATGGCCTCACCCGCAGCCTGGTGAACAACATGGTCATCGGCGTCACCGACGGGTTCACCAAGAACCTCGAGATCGTGGGCGTCGGGTACCGTGCCGAGGCCCAGGGCCCCGGTGCGCTGCGCCTGAACCTGGGCTTCAGCCACTCGGTCGACGTCAAGGCGCCCGAGGGCATCACGTTCGAAGTGCCCGCTCAGACGCAGGTGATCGTGTCGGGTATCGACAAAGAAGTGGTCGGCCAGGTGGCCGCCAACATCCGCAGCATCCGCAAGCCCGAGCCGTACAAGGGCAAAGGTGTCCGCTATGCGGGCGAGCGAGTGGTGCGCAAGGCCGGCAAGGCCGGAAAGAAGTAACGGAGCGTCATGACCAAGATCGCCGAAGCACGTCGCAGTGGCCGCATCCGCCGCCACCGTCGCGTCCGCAAGAAGATTCACGGCACGGCCGCACGTCCGCGTCTGGCCGTGTTCCGTTCCAACAGGCATCTGTCGGTGCAGGTCATCGACGACGACGCCGGCACCACCCTGGCTGCCGCGTCCACCAACGAAGCCGACCTGCGCGCTGCCGGTTCGGGCTCGAGTGTCGAAGCGGCCACCCGCGTCGGCCAACTGATCGCCGAGCGTTCCAAGGCCGCCGGTGTCGACAAGGTCGTGTTCGACCGTGGTGGCTTTGCCTACCACGGCCGCATTGCCGCCGTGGCGTCCGCCGCCCGTGAAGCAGGACTGGAGTTCTGATGGCATTTCCAACGAACAACCCCGGCGGTGGCCGCGACAACCGTGGCCGCGACGGCCGTGACAGCCGCGATGGCGACGACAGCGGTCTGCGCGAGTCCCGCGTCATCACGATCAACCGCGTCGCCAAGGTCGTCAAGGGCGGTCGTCGTTTCTCGTTCACCGCGCTCGTGGTGATCGGCGACGGCAATGGCCGCGTCGGACTCGGCTACGGCAAGGCCAAGGAAGTTCCGCTCGCCATCCAGAAGGGCACGGAGGAAGCGAAGCGCAACCTCTTCGAGGTGCCGATGGCCGGCAGCACGATCATCCACCCCGTCCTCGGCACCACCGGTGGCGGCAGGGTGATGATGAAGCCCGCAGCTCCCGGTACCGGTGTGATCGCCGGTGGCGCAGCTCGCGTCATCCTGGAAGAGGCCGGCATCCACGACGTGCTCTGCAAGTCGCTCGGCTCGGCCAACCACATCAACGTGGCCCGCGCCACCGTTGCCGGCCTCAAGTCGTTGCAGCGCCCCGACGAGATCGCGGCCCGCCGTGGTCTGCCGGCCGAGGAGTTCGTGCCGAAGGGCATGCTCAACGCCTACAACGAGCGTCAGAAGAGCCGTGCCGGCGCAACTGCCGCACCGACCGGAGGTGCCGAATGAGCTCGTCCACCAACGAAGCCACCATCACCGTCACCCAGACGAAGTCGTCGATCGGCACCAAGCCCAAGCACCGCGGCACGCTCCGTGCGCTCGGTCTCGGCAAGATCGGATCGACCAACACGCTGCCCGATCGGCCGGAGATCAGGGGCATGATCGCCCGGGTCCCGCACCTCCTCGAGGTGTCCGACGCCGCAGACACGAAAGCGAGCTGACCATGCAGGTCCACGATCTCACGCCGGCCCCCGGCGCCAAGAAGAACGCGAAGCGTGTCGGTCGCGGTACCGGCGGCAAGGGCGGCAAGACCGCCGGCCGTGGTTCGAAGGGCCAGCGCGCCCGCAACACCGTTGCCCGTGGCTTCGAAGGCGGTCAGACGCCACTCAAGCAGCGCGTGCCGAAGCTGAAGGGGTTCAACAACCCGTTCCGCGTCGAGTACCAGGCGGTCAACCTCGATGCGCTCAGCGCACTGGTCGAGAACACCGGCGACACGACGGTCACCCCCGAGGTGCTCGTCGCAAACGGCCTGTTGCGCAAGAAGTCGTTCGTGAAGGTGCTCGCCCGTGGTGAGCTGACCACCAAGGTCGACCTGCACGTCCACGCGATCTCCTCCACCGCCGAAGCAGCCGTGACGGCTGCCGGCGGTACGGTGACGCTGATCGAGCTTCCCTTCCGCGAGGAGGGCAAGGCCGGTCGGCCTGCCGTCAAGGGCAACCAGTTCGCCAACCGCTGACTCTGCAGCGCTTGTTCCAAACCACGACCATCCCCCGACGACCAGGAGTGTTCTGAGTGTTCTCGCAGTTGGCGAACATCTGGAGGGTCCACGACCTTCGCAACAAGCTCCTGTTCGTCGTCGCAATGGTCGCCGTCTACCGCTTGGGCGTCTTCATCCGTGTTCCGGGTGTCGATCCCATCGCCATCGAGCAGCTGCGCGAGTCCGCCGGTCAGCAGGGCGCACTCGGGTTCCTCAACCTGTTCTCGGGTGGGGCGTTCGAGAGCTTCTCGATCTTCGCGCTCGGCATCATGCCGTACATCACCGCCAGCATCATCATGCAGGTGCTGGGCGTCGTCATTCCCAAGCTCGAGGAACTCCAGCAGGAAGGCGCGGTCGGGCAACGGAAGATCACCCAGTACACGCGCTACGTGACGATCGGCCTCGCGACGCTGCAGTCGACCGGTCTGGTGTTCATCTTCGGTACCGGGCGGGGAACGGCGTTCTTCTCGGCTGCCAGCGCGGCACCCACCGTGCCGCTGCTGCCTGACGGCGTCTGGCCCCGTGGGTACCTGATCATCCCGACGCTCGTCGCCGGCACCGCAGTGTTGATGTGGATGGCCGAGCTGATCAGCCAGCGCGGCATCGGCAACGGCATGTCGATGATCATCTTCGCCTCGGTGGTCGCAAGCTTGCCCGGTGGCTTCTGGAGCATCCTCCAGCTCAACAAGGTCTTCTGGTTCGTCGCCATGGTCCTGTTGACGATCGGGATCATCATCGCGGTGGTGTTCGTCGAACTCGGTCAACGAAGAATCCCCGTGCAGTTCGCGAAGCGTGTGGTCGGTCGTCGGATGATGGGCGGGCAGAACACCTACATCCCGCTCAAGGTGAACCAGTCCGGCGTGATCCCGATCATCTTCGCCAGCTCGATCATGCTGCTGCCGGTGATCTTCTCGCAGTTCCTCGGTTCCGGCGAGGGTTGGCGCGGCGAGATCGCCAGCTTCGTCGACCAGTACATCGTCAACCCGCAGAACTTCGTGTACATCACGCTCTTCGCGCTCGATGATCATCGCGTTCGCCTACTTCTACAACTCGATTGCGTTCGATCCGGTCCGTCAGGCCGATCAGCTCCGCCGCCAGGGCGGATTCATCCCGGGCGTGCGGCCCGGCCCGCAGACCGAGAAGTACCTCGGCAAGGCGGTCAACCGCATCACCCTGCCGGGAGCGGTGTTCATCGCGATCATTGCGATCCTGCCCTACATCTTGTTGATCATGGCCGGCATCAACTCGTTCGGGTTCGCCGGCACCAGCGTGCTGATCTCCGTCGGCGTGGCGCTCGAACTGATGCGCCAGATCGACAGTCAGCTCACGCTGCGCAACTACGAGGGATTCCTCAAGTAGGTCCGCCGTGATCCCCGGCGCCCGCCTCATCATCCTCGGGCGACAGGGTGCCGGCAAGGGCACGCAGTGCGTGCGATTGTCTCGGCACTTCGTCGTACCGCACATCTCGACGGGGGACATGCTGCGCGCTGCGGTGCGTGAGGGCACCGAACTCGGTGTGTTGGCCAAACAGGTGATGGATGCCGGCGGGCTCGTCGGCGACGAGATCATGATCGGTCTCGTCGATCACCGGCTGTCTGCCCCCGACGCCTCGACCCGGGGTTACATCCTCGATGGATTCCCTCGGACGATCGAGCAGGCCGACGCCCTCGACGCAATCGCCGATGGAAATCCGATCGATGTGGTGCTCGACCTGAACGTGCCTCGCGAGATCGTGCTCGAGCGGATCTCGGCGCGCCGGGTGTGCCGAGACTGTGGCACGAACTACACCTCGACGGGCAGCGATCCTGATCCGTGGATCTGTGATGTGTGCGGCGGTGACGTGCAGCAACGCGCCGACGACACTCCGGAGTCGGTCAATCGCCGCCTCGACCTCTACGAGGAGCAGACGTTCCCGTTGATCAAGCACTACGGCGATCAGAACCGGCTGGTGGTCATCAACGGCATCGGCCATCCCGATGCAGTGTTCGACCGGATGGTCAAGGCGGTCGAAGCAAACCGCAACTGACGCCGGCCGTCGTGGGCAACGCTGTCAGGCGATCCGCGTGAACAGGTAGGCGAACGCCGACTTGGTGTAGCCGATTCCCCGGCCGGACTCGTGAAGGGTCTCGACGGTGACGGACTGTGGTTTCTTCGGGATCAGGTGGGTGTCGAGGTCGCTCGTGGCGACCCGATAGTTGCCGTTGCTTGCGACGACGACCCCTGTCAGTTCGTAGCGAGGGTCGATGGATGCCATGGCAGCGTCGCCGTGGCTGGGGTTGACGAGCAGGGAGCCGCCGATGCGGAGGTGCCGGGTGCAGTGTTCGGAGACGAAGCCGGCGTAGAGCGACACCAGGAGGTCGAAGTGGTCGGCGGGAAGGTCGAGGTCGCTGCTGTAGTCGGCGTGGATGAACGTGATGTCGGGATCGGCGGGGCCGTCGTGGTCGGCCACGATGTCGCGCACGCCATCGGTGTCGGCGAAGAATTTCGCTGCTCGCTTGTCGACGTCGAGGTAGGTCACCGAGTCGAAGACGAACGATGGTGCGAGGTCGACGTAGCTGCCGGGGTAGAGCACGCTTGATGCCTCGACGGACGCAGCAACAGCGCTGAAGAGGCGCCAGCGGTCGCCTTGGTGCTGATCCTGCTTGGCCCAGAGTTCGGCGGTCTTCGGGTTCATGTCGTTGCTCCGATCGCTCGTCGAAAGAGCTGTTGGACGTTGATGATCGCGACGTCACCGTCGGTGTGATGGAAACACGGTCCGATGTAGGCGTGGAGCAGGAACTCGACGACCACGTCTCGATCGAGGGTGGCGAGCGCGAACTCGCCGCGTTCGGTACCGGCGTCGACGATCTGCCTGAGCAGTGTTCGTGCGGCTTCGAAGGGTTCGTCGCTGTCGGTGGCGACGGTGTGGAAGACGGCGTGGTACAGGTCGTGCGCGTCGAATTCGAAGCGCATCCAGTGCTCGACGACCGCGTCGAGCTTCTCGGCCCAGGACAGGGTGGGATCGGCGACGAACTCGGTGGGCCGCTCGAGCATCTGCGCCCACAGATCGGCTTGGAGCCCGTTGAGCAGGTCCTGGCGTGACTCGAATTGGAGATAGATCGAGCCCTTGGCGATGCCGGCGGTTTCGGCGA
Source organism: Ilumatobacteraceae bacterium (assembly GCA_963848145.1). Taxonomy (GTDB): domain Bacteria; phylum Actinomycetota; class Acidimicrobiia; order Acidimicrobiales; family Ilumatobacteraceae; genus Sva-07. The sequence continues at coordinate 39,939 of CAWKCN010000054.1, read as the reverse complement.
CACGAGCGATCGACGTATTGGCGAGACCCTCCTCGACGGCGAGTTGGGCAGCAGCGTCGAGGATCTGGCGACGTCGGACCTCAGGGGTCTGGAAGCGCCCTTCGGGCGATGGCCGGTCGGGACTCGTCACGTCGCCCACGGTACCGGCGTCTGGCCTCGACTGACCATCGGTCACACCCGGTTGCCGGCTCGTGGAACCGGTACAGCGATTCCGCTTCCATCTCCCGACGTCGACCCACGCCGCATGTAGCAAGCTCCGGTCCGGTTCCGAACGGGGCCGAGCGCCATACTCGTGAGATGGCTGAACCGGCACCGGCAGGGACGCGGCGGCGGGGGCGACCCCCGGCCACCGACTCTGCCGACACGCGCCGGGCCATCGTCGACAACGCCCGGCGTCTGTTCGCCGAGCGCGGCTACGGCGGTGTCACCAACAAGGAGCTGGCGGCCGCGTCCGGGATCACGACCGGGGCGTTGTACCACTACGTCGAGTCGAAGCTCGACCTCTACGTGGCGGTGCACAACGACATGCAGCGTCGCGTCTACGGTCGGTTCGTCGAGGCGGTCGAGGCCTCCGACACGTTCCGTGGCCAGTTCGAGGGCATGCTCGAAGCAGCACACCAGATGAACGTCGAAGACCACACGCTGGCCCTCTTCGTGGGCACGGTGCGCAACGACATGCGGCGGTTCCCCGAAGTCGCTGAGCGCCTGGCGCGCGCCGACTCCGCCCGCGACGAGTTCTTCGTCGGGGTCGTCGACACCGGTGTCGCCACGGGGGAAGTGCAGCCCGACGACCGCGAGCGAATGGTCGAGTTCATTCGAATCATGTTGATCGGTCTCACCGAGGGCACGTCGGAAGCAACCGCGCAGCACCGGTGTGCGATCGATGCGGTCCTGGCGTTGCTGCGCGGCGACCTGCTGTCGGCACCGTCGAGCTGACCGGGCTCAGAACCATCCGGCGAGCATCGCGACGCCGAACAGGGCGAACAATGCCGCTGAGGCGATACCGAGTGCTCGGGTCGAGACATGGTCACCGACCAGGTTTCCGGCTACGGCACCGACCATCCCGCTCGAGGCGGCCCCGAGGGTCGCCCCGATCCAGACACCCACTGGCGAGGATTGCGATGCGAGGGTGGCGGTGGCGATCTGGGTCTTGTCGCCGAGCTCCGCGACCGCGATCGTGCCGGCGATCGACGAGAGAACAGCGAACGTGCCCGCTGATGTGACCCGCGGTGCAGCCTCGTCGACCTCGCTGTCGCTGCGTCGCAGCGCGGCGATGGCGAACCCGAGGAAGACGACGCCACCGACGATCTGGATGGCTCGATCGGGGAGTGCGGCACCGAGGATCCCTCCGACGACAGTCGCCGCGAGATTCGCGACGGCGTAACCGATCGTGAGGCCGAGTGCCACTGTTCGCAGCGGGTACCGCGCCCCGAAGCTGAGCGCGAGGAGCTGCGTCTTGTCGCCGAGCTCCGCGACGAACACGACTCCGAAGGCAATGAGGATCGCGGTGACGAGATCGGTCACGTGGTCGGCGGTCGGCGGTCAGCTCGTGGGACCGCGCTGGAGGCGGCCCGGGCGTGCGCCGGTGAGTGCGCCGTGTTCGGCAATCACCTCGCCGCGCTTGATGGTGGCCACGTAGCCGTCGGCGCCCTGCATCAGCCGGGTACCCCCGGCGGGCAGGTCGTCGATCAGTACCGGAGGGTGCAGCGTGAGATGCTCGTGGTCGATCACGTTGATGTCGGCGAGCATTCCCGGAGCGATGACGCCCCGGTCGATCCAGCCCACGTGGCGAGCGGTGCGCTGGGTCTGCTGGTGGACGACGTACTCCAGTGGCAGCTGCTCGCCTCGGTCCCGATCGCGTGTCCAGTGGGTGATTGCGGTGGTGGGAAAACTTCCGTCGCAGATCGAGTTGCAGTGGGCGCCTGCATCGGAGAGGCCGAACATCGCATTCGGTGATGTGAGCATCTCACGCACGTCGCCGAGGTCACCGCGGGCGTAGTTCATCAACGGGATGTAGAGCAGGCGGCTGCCGTTGTCGTCGAGCAGCAGGTCATAGAGGAGTTCGTCCGGTTCGATGCCCGCGGTTGCCGCTCGCCCGGCGACGCTGTCGGCGGGTGTGGGCTCGTAGTCCGGCGGATCGGACAGCGGGTACATGCGGTCGTAGCCCGAGTGCAGGATGCCGACGAACCCTGTCGGGCTCGCCGCTGCGTGCTCGTCGAGCAGTGTGCGCCGGACCTCCGGGTCGCGAAGCCGGCCGAGTCGCTCGTCGTGATCCAGCGTGTGGAGCTGGCGATACGAAGGGCAGAACATGAATGGGTTGGCCGTCGCCTGCAACCCGATCAGGACGCCGATCGGGCGCACCGCGACCTGCGCCTTCACGTCGGCTCCGGCAGCGTTCCACTGCTCGATCGCGGCCAGGAGCTCGCGGAAACGATCGGGTGCGTCGTCGTTCTGTTGCACGGTGAAGCTGAGGGGTCGGCCGACCTCGCTGGCGATTCGACCGAGCAGTTCGATCTCGTGCTCGACGAGTTCGTCGTCGGTCGACTGGTACGCATCGGAGATCAACTGGACGACACCGCTGCCGGTGCGCTGGAGCGCAGCGGCGATGCCGAGCACTTCGTCGGCGCTGGCGCGGAGGGTGCCGATCTGCTGGCCCCGGGAGGTGCGGTGAACGTAGGTGCGTGAGGTCGTGAACCCGAGCGCTCCGGCGCGGAGTGCCTCCTCGCACAGCTCCGACATCTGTGTGATCTCGGCGTCGGTGGCCGCCGCTTCGACATCGGCGCCGCGGTCGCCCATCACGTACGTGCGCAGCGCAGCGTGCGGCACCTGGGTTCCGACGTCGACAGTCCAACGCATCGTGTCGAGCAGGTCGAGGTATTCGGGGAACGATTCCCATCCCCAGGTCATGCCCTCGGTCAACGCGGTGCCAGGGATGTCCTCCACTCCTTCGAGCAACTCGATCAGGAATTGGTGCTGGTCGGGTCTGACCGGGGCGAAGCCGACCCCACAGTTGCCGAGCAGGATCGACGTGACGCCGTTGACCGACGACGGTGCGACGTCCGGGTCCCAGGTGACCTGGCCGTCGTAATGGGTGTGGACGTCGACCCAGCCGGGCGTGACGATCATTCCGTCGGCGTCGATCTCGCGACGGGCATCACCGATCGTTCCTGGCTCGCCGACGTCGACGATGAGTTCGCCGTCGATCGCGATGTCGGCCCGCCGCCGGTCGGCGCCCGTTCCGTCGACCATCGTGCCGTTGCGTATCACCAGATCGTGCATGCGCGAACGCTAGCAATCGCTCTTCGAGCACCGCCGTTCGACGGGCCCAGGGGCAGGCGTGCGAGGCGAGCGAGGTCACATCGGTGGGGGTGTATTTGATGTGTGTCAGGTTGTCGAGATCGCTGGGCTGACTGCCTGTCGGACTTGGCGGGTGCTGTGTTGCAGGGAGCGCACGTTCTGCAGCGGTTCGGCCCGGGCGACGTCGATCAGGATGCCGGTTGGCGGGCGGCCTCGGCAGCCAACGGCCCGAACCCTCTGATCGGATCGCAGACTCGGTCAACGACGAACGCGTCGCTCATGCGGTCCAATCGGCGGGCTTCATCTTGGATCTCCGTTCGTGTTGTCGGTGAGGGTGAGAACGTCGGGGCGGGCGTAGTGGCCGACGGGGTCGAAGGAGCGGCGTCCAGCGGCGATCCGATCTAGATCGAGCGTGGCTGTCACGGTCCCTTCGTGGGCGACGAGCGGGCCCTCGAGGATCTCGCCGCCGGGAGCGACGATGGCCGTGTTGCCGCGCGACAGGAAGCCGTCGGGGTCGCCGTAGATTTCGACTGCACCGGGAAGATCGGTTGGCACGTCGCTATCGCGGATGCAGGCAGTGACGCCGACCACGAAGACACGTCCCTCCTTGGCTATGTGTCGCAGCGTGGGTACCCACTCGTCGCTGTTGTCCCAGGTCGGCGATAGCAGCACGTCGATGCCCTTCTCGTAGAGGGCGGCGCGGGCGAGCGGCATGTAGTTCTCCCAACAGATGAGTGCGCCGACCCTCACACCGCCGATGTCGACAACAGTGAGCATCGGTCCCTGGCCGTTCGACCAGACGGTTCGCTCGGCCGCGGTCGGGATCAACTTGCGGTGCAGCCCGGCGATCTCGCCGTGGTCGTCGATGTACACGATGGCGTTGTAGAGCGTGTGTGACAGGGTGCGCTCGGTGATGCCGAGAGCAACCCACACGCCCGCCGCCTCGGCTGCGGCGCGCGCCTTGTCCAGGTGCGGCCCATCGATCTCGACGGCCTGGTCCTGGAAACGCTCGTACCAGCCACTGTCGTCGGTGATCGGCATCCGCCACACGAAGTCGGGGTAGCCGGGGACGAACGACTCAGGAAACACGACGAGATCAGCTCCGTCGGCGCCGGCCTTGGCAACGTGATCGGCGACGATGTTCAGCGTGGCGTCGCGGTCGAGGTAAGCGGGGGTCGCCTGCACGGCGGCGACTCGGAACTCGTTACTGGCGCTCATCGGGTCGCCCCGGCGATCACGAGCTCACACGGTCCGACGAATCCGTCGGACGTGTCGTACTGGCCCAAGGCTTGTTCGATCTCGTCCCAGACGTCTGCTTGTTCATCGTTGTCCAGCGTGGCGAGCATCTGATGCAGGGCACCGAACGATTCGCGTTCGAAGCGCACACAGTCGGCCGCCGATGGGAGCCGAACGGGAGCGTCGATGGTCTCGATGACGACGTCGTGGAATCCTGCTTGTGTGAGATCACGCTCGAGGACCGCGGGGTCGGCGAGGCTGAACGGTCCGGGCTGGCCGGTTGCGGGTGGCGGAAGCTTGGCGCGGTTGCGAATGATCGAGACCGGCAACGAGAAGAAGCCGTTGGTTGCTGCGGTCGAGTAGGTCACCGTCGCGAATCGTCCGCCGTCGCGCAACGCGTGATGGATTCCGCTCAGGGCCTCTGGGCGGTTCGGGAAGTAGATCAGGCCGACCCGGGAGATCGCCGCATCGAAGCTCTCGGCCGGGAGCCCGCGAAGCTCCTCACCATCGAGTTCCTTGGTCGTCAGGTTGGTCAAGCCCGCCATGGTTGCGGACCGTTGCGCGTGTTCAAGGATGGCTGGGGAGAGGTCGGTGGCAAGCACCGTGCCCGTGGGGCCCACTCGGTGGCCTGCAGCAACGCTTTGGCCACCGGCGCCCGCTGCGACGTCGAGGACGCAGCTTCCAGCTGAGACACCAGCCAAGTCGAGCATGCGTTCGGTTGCCTCGCCCAGCCATGTCTCGAGCAGTGGTGCCCAGTCGTTCCAACCGCTGGCGTAGTCCTGCCATTGCTGGCGGGTGGAGGTCTTGTACTGAACTGAGTCAAATGTCATGTCTGCCGTCCTTCTGGGTGGGGTGTGTCATCCTGAAGGCGCCAGATCAACGGCGATTCCGCCAGAATCAATCTGGCGATTTCGACAAGACGCCAGAAGGGATGCCATGAGCGACGCGAGCGATGGCGGCGTCGTTGGCCGGGCTGGCCCCCTGAAGCGTCTCGACGAGGTGCTGACGGCATCGGTCAACGGGCGTTCCTCGGCGGTGCTCGTGAGCGGCGAGGCAGGAATCGGCAAGACCTCGCTGATCAGGGCAGCCATTGATGCTGCGACTGCGGGCTCGGCGTCGGGTTCGGCCGTCGTGGGGTGGGGCACGTGCTGGCCTGGCGACGGGGCCCCCGGGTTCTGGCCGTGGATGCAGGCATTCGACGAGGTCGCGGATGTGGTTGGTAGCGACGTTGCGTCGGCGTCCGCCGGACATGATGTCGGCCTCTTGTCATTGTTGATCCGCGGGCTCGGTTCGCCCGAATCGGTGGTGGGCGACCTGGACCGACACCGTCTCCTCCTCCTCGACGCGGCGGCAGGTTGGCTCGAGACGCTGGCGGCCGACCGGCATGTCGTAGTGGTTCTCGACGACCTCCAGTGGGCGGACTCCTCGACGTTCGACCTGATCGACTATGTGATCGGAACGCCGAGGACGGTCCGGCTGCTGGTGATCGGAGCATTTCGCCACGACGAACTCGACCAGGAACGACGCGCACGACTTGCGACGATCGGCTCCCACGCCGGCGACGTGCATCTCGACGGCCTCACGGTCGATGGTGTCGAGGAGTTGATCCGAGCGATCCCGGGCCCGCCGGCGTCCCACTCATTCGCTGTCGACCTCCATCAGCGAACCGGCGGACATCCGCTCTTCGTGGGTGAACTCGCGCGACTGCGGGCCGCTGGAGACGTTGCAGCGCTCCCGACGGTGGTGACTGGAGCTGTCGGCAGACGTCTCGACGCCCTGTCGACGGAGAGCCAACGGCTGCTCGAAGTTGCGAGCGTGCTCGGGAATCGGCTGCTGCTCGACGTGTTGGGCGCAGTCACGGGTACGGCGCCGTCAGCAGTGTTGGGCCACCTCACACCCGCGATCGATGCCGGACTGGTCAGAGATGCTCCGGGTGATGAGTTCTGGTTCACCCACGACATCTATCGCGAGACTCTTTACGGCGAACTCGGAGCGGCCGACCGATCAGGGCTGCACGCCGCCGTCGGCGCCGCCCTCGAGGCCCGCCGAGAGCGCGGTGCTGAGGTGCCGCCAGGCGACGTGGCCCTCCACTACGTCCACGCGCTCACCACCGTCGAGCCTGCCAGGGCAATCCATTGGGCCATCGAGGCGGCCCGGGTCGAACGCCGACGATTGGCGTTCAGCGAGGCCGCCGGACACCTTCGTCGAGTACGCCTCGCCGCCATCGACAGCGGTTGGCGCATCGAGCCGGACGTCATGACTCGGTTGTTGATGGACGAAGCCGACGACGAGGCCCGCTCGGGCGACCCAGAGGCCGCTCGCGATCTGCTGGTCCAGGCGTCGGTGGCGGCGCCCGGTGCCGGGGCACTCGCGGACGTGGCCTTGGCCGTGCAGCGACTCGGTGCCAAGTTCTCTGTACCCCGCGACGAAATCATTGCGGAACTCGAGGCAGCCCTGGCCGTTGTGACCGGTGTCAGCCTGACGAAGCAAGCGCAGCTCACGGCGGCGCTGGCTCGCGAACTCCAGCACTCGGTCGCAAAGGACCGCCACCGCGCCGGGCCACTCAGCGAAGAGGCGCTGGCTCTTGGTCGACAATCAGGCCACGACGAGACGATCGCCGCCTGCCTCCTGGCTCGCCACGACGCCCTGTGGGGCCCAGGAACCGGAACCGAGCGAGCCGAACTCGGTCGCCAGATTGCCGTTGTCGGCGCCGCGCTCGGTGACGTCGACCGTCAAGCGGAGGGTCTGATTCTTCAGGCGAACGGTCTGTTGGAATCCGGCGACGCCAGGTTCCGTTCGGTGCTTGCCCAATGGTTCGACGTGCTCACGGCCAGGAACGAACCCCGAGATCGATACTTGATCCAGACGCGGCGCGCCGCGCTGGCGCTGCTCGACGGCGACCTCGATCGCGCTGAGGCGCTCATGAGCGAAGCCGGGCGCACCGGAGAGCAGATCCACGAACCGGACACCGGCAACGTGCTCATCTCCCAACGCGTCGCACTTTCGTCGGCCCGCCACGACCCCGACGAGCTGAGGACGCTGGCCAGCGATGCCGTCCGCTGGTGGACCGGAGCACCAGTCCTGGCGCACGCGGTCGCAGCAGGCGCACTCGCCAGAGCCGGCGACCTCGAGGGCGCCGAAGACGAGGTGGCGAAGGTGAAGGCATCGGGCGGCTGGCAGAGCGAGGGCTCGTACCTCAGGTCGGTCCTGGTTGGCCATCTTGCCGAAGCGAGCGTCGCGCTCGGGAACCGTGAACTGTGCGTCCACCTCCTCACCGACATCGAGGCCATCACGAATGCGTGCGGCGTGAACGGAGCGGTCGTGGCCTTCGCAGGGCCATTCGCCCACACCGCAGGCATCCTCGCATCCGCACTCGGTGATCAAGAGACTGCGAGAACGATGCTCCACCAATCGATCGAGACATCTCGCCGCCTCGGCGCGGCCGTCTGGGTGCGCCAGGGAGAAACTGCACTGCGGGCCGTCGAGGAGCGATCAGCCGCGTCCACACCGGGCGGCGCCGACGACTCCGAACCCGAGACCGCATCGCTCATTCGCCAGGGATCCGTCTGGACAATCTCGTGGCACCACGCGACGGGAACGCTGCCGCACCTGAAGGGCTTGGCCGACATTGCGACCCTCATCAGCCGTCGCGACCAAGAGGTTTCCGCTCTGGAACTCGCCGGTGGACCTGCAGTGTCCGGCGTCGCGACCGACGCGATGGCCGATCGGCAGTCGCTCGATTCCTATCGGCGGAGGCTCGACGATCTCAATGCGGAGATCGACGTTGCCGACCGCAATGCCGACCTCGGAAGGACCGGGCTACTCGACGCCGAACGCCAGCAGCTTCTCGCCGAGCTGCGACGAGTCACCGGTCTCGGCGGCCGGATTCGATCGAACCCCAACGATCCAGCGGAGCGAGCGCGCAAGGCTGTGAGCGGTCGCATCCGCGACGCAATCGGGCGACTGGCTGAGATTGCGCCGGGTCTCGCGGCCCACTTGGATCGTTCGATCCGTACCGGGCTGCGGTGCTCGTACTCACCATCGAGTCACGACGCGCAGATGCAATGGGAGATCAAGATGTGAGGCAGCGGACAGCGTGCCGACTTCATGGCCATCGTGTTCATGAAACCATTCGGGAATCACCGAAGCTGTAGCCGCGCTGCCTAGCCGGCTTCCAGCGCAGTGTGAGGCGTCAGACTGCCGATCGGGTAGCGCATAGTCCCACCTCGCCGCGATGGCCTCCTGGTAGGGGCCGGTGTCGAGATTGGGTAGCGGAGTCGAAGGGCGGCCACCGTCGTTTCGGTCCAGAACGCATGGCACGTTGCATGTGATGTCGACGCCGGGAAGCGTCCAGCTCCGAAACGCACGATGGCACAGGCCCGCCCTGGATCCTCTTCGATTCGACCGAACCTGCCGGGAATCCCTCGGCGAAGTCCCACCGGCCGTGGTTGCAGCCGCGAGGGATGATGCCGCGTCACGCTCGGGCCGAAGTCGGGCGCAGGGTCGAGCCCGCGGGCGGCGACTCCTGCGTGGTGAAGTGTTCGGACCGATGGTTCTCGTGGAGCGAGCCGATGACACGCCGACGCGAGCTGGGACACGATGTTGTCCGGGTCATGGCGCGTCCGATCGTCGCAGTACGAAGCCGAACTCTGCAGCGCTGAGCGGCGCCCTCGAGCCGTCGGCAGCAAGGACTGCCACCACTCGAAGGCCCGCTTCGGCCGCCAGATCGGCGAAGCCGGCCTGTGTGTGCCAGTGCAGCACCCACTGGCGTTCCAGCACCTGGCTGACGCCTCCGGCGACGACCTCGTAGCGAAGCGCGGTGACTTGACGACGAACGGCATCGTCACGTTCGGTCGATGTCGCGACCACTCGAAGGATGCGGCCGCGTTCATCGATGTGTCGCCGGACCACACCGAGCTGATGGTCCGGAACGGGTTCCGGAATGAACAACGGGACCAACGCCGCTCCGCGAGGGTCGAGATGAGCGCGGATTCGTTCGAGCGCCCGAAAGGCGGTGGCGTCGTCAACGATGAGATTGAAGGTCGGGCCGGCGAGGAAGATCGAACGGTAGGTCCGGTCGAGGTCCATCTGCTCGATGCGCGAGTGATGGACGGTGACGTCGAGGCCGCGTTGTGACGCGGTGGCTCGGAGCTTTACCAACATGTCGGCGGACGAATCGAGCCCTTCGACGTCGAGCCTCGCGGCGAGGAGCGTCAAGAGTGGATCACCATCGCCGCAGCCGAGCTCCAATGCTGGTTCGCCCCAGGCCTCGATGAACGCAGCGGAGCTGCGCGCGTCGGGCACTTCACCTCGTAGGGGGCCGTACACGTCCACGACGATGCCCGTGTAGAAGTCGGCCGGATCGTTGGTGTCCATGGGTGTCATTGTTGCCGGTGTCCGCACTGTCACTATCGAGTCCCCGGGTTGGGCCGCACTGCTGCGCGGCCACGCGGGCGTCTTCGATCGTGCCATGCAGGAACTCGACGTTCTCGACGTCCGCGTCGACAGCTACGTGATCCAGCTGGTGGTCGTGCTGTTGCCCTCGTCGCCGGCTCGCGACCCGACCAGGGCGAGCGTGTTCGGGATCTTCCACGCGAGCTTGTTGATGAGTGCGTCGTCGAGCGCCCTACCGCCGACGCTGGGGCGATCCGGACGGGCGCGTATCGTGGCCGCCATGGCAACTCGAATCGTCGCTGACGTCCTGATCCCCGGTCGCGGTGAGCCGATCGAGCACGGCACCGTGGTCATGGATGCGGGATCGATCGACTACGCCGGCCCAACCGCCGGCGCGCCCGCGGCGGCACTCGACGACATCACCGTGGAGGCACCGGTCGTGATGCCGGGCCTGTGGGACTGCCACACGCACTTCATCGGCATGGACACGTCGAATCTCGAGGCGCTTGCGACGATCGACCTTGTCGGGTCGGCGGCGCGGGCGGTCGAAGATGCGGGCAAGGTGCTCGACGGCGGCATCACCAGCGTGCGCGACGTCGGTGGGATCGGCTTGCGTCTGGCCCCGGTTGTCGCCGAAGGGCGCATGCGCGGCCCCCACATCTACGGCGCCGGTCGTATCCTGTCGACCACGGGCGGGCACGGCGACATCCACTCGCTGCCGCTCGACTTCGCCCACGAGCTCACCTGCAACACCGGATTGAGCATCCTGTGCGATGGCGTGCCCGAGGTGCTCAAGGCGGTGCGCACCAACCTGCGCGCCAACGCCAAGCTCATCAAGATCTGCGCATCGGGCGGCGTCATGTCGGAGATCGACCACCCGATGCACCAGCAATTCTCCGACGAGGAACTGTCGGTGATCGTCGCCGAAGCCGCTCGTGCCGAGCGCATCGTCGCCGCCCACTGCCACGGCAAGGCCGGAATCATGGCGGCGCTGCGTGCCGGTGTGCACTCGATCGAGCACGGCAGCTTCCTCGACGAGGAGGCGGCCGACCTGATGGTCGAACAGGGCACCTGGCTGGTACCGACGCGCTACGTGAACGAGGCGCTGCTCCAGCAGCCGGAGAACCTGCCCCGCTACGTCTACGAGAAGGGCCAGATGGTCAGCGGCGTGCACGAACAGGCGATGAAGATCGCCATTGCGAAGGGCGTCAAGATCGCGTCCGGCTGCGACATCTTCGTGTCGGGTCAGATGTACGGCACCGGCACGCTCGAAGTGATGCACCTCATCAACGCGGGCATGACCGATCTCGAGGCGATCGAGGCGGCAACGGCGAACGGCCCCGAGACGCTCGGCCCACAGGCGCCGCGCTCGGGCCAGCTCCAGCCCGGCTTCGACGCCGACGTGATCACGATGGACGCCAGCCCCCTCGACGACCGCAGCGTCTGGGGCGACCCCGACCGTGTCACCGGCGTCTGGCAGCTCGGTACCCGCCGCAAGTGACTCGGCCGTGGCGCGCCGGGATCGGCCGCCGGACCTCACGATCGGTCACCATCGACGGGCAGTCGGTGCCCACACCAGCCGGTGCTGCGATCTACGAGATCGAAGGGCGCCTCACCACCGGCGGAATCGCACACCTTCGGAGCCACGCAGGCCGCTCGATAGTCACGCAGTTCGAGGGCGGTCGACCCCACTCAGGTGCGGCGAGGATTACCCACATATCCTCACATACGCGCTCGCCCGACCCGCCCGGTAGTCCCAGGTCGCGAACACGTCCACCGCGCCGCACTTCCGGCGCGCTGTGACGCCCTGCCGCCCGCGTTGACCCGCACATGGTCCCGGCCACCGTCGGCGGCTGAGCGACGCGGGCGGCGGCCGGGATTATCGGGCGCGCGACTTGGGCCGTGCTGCAGCGCGGACCGTGCCAGCTGGCCGGTGATGATCCGGAGCGCTATCGAGCGGTCGTGCGGCCACGGCGGCACCCGGCACGAAGGCTCGTGTCCGGCGCGGATACCGGGCATTCGGCGCTACCGCAGCCAAGGTCCGTCCCGTGCGCCTCTGGACGAGAACAGCGGCGACGCGATGTTGTTGGACCGCACGCCGGCCGCGACCGTTCTGCGAGAACGAGGCGGTGCGAGCTTTTCACCGACTGGTCGAGGCCAGTGCAGGGATGAGCGCCCTTGCGCTGGTTGCGACGGTCTGCTCGCCATCAGGGGGAGCAGAGATCCAGAATCTCCGCATGTTCGGACCGACGGAACTCGCGATCTCCACCGAGACGTGCAACGCAGAGTTGACCGTCTCGGTCGAGGAATCGGCCAGCGAGGTTCGGATCGAGGTTCACTTTGAAGGCGGTATCCAGAAGGACTGTGCAGACGGCGCCATTGTCGAACTCGATGAACCCCTCGGTGACCGTCAGGTCTATGACGTAGTCGGCGAGCGGTACGTGCCGCTGCAGGTTGACGACTGAACGGCCGCACCGCTTCTTTGGGAAGCCGTTGGCAAACGAGCGGAAGAACGAGGCTCGACCGCGGGGTGTGCCGACTTTCCTGGAGGACGACCGTAGCGACAGCGATTTGCGGAAAGCTGATGCTCGCTCTGCCCTGGCCCGTGTGGCCCGCCGTTACGTCGCTCGCGTTGATCGCTCGGCCGGGACGGAGGTGGCGATCCGACGCACGGCTCCCGGCCTGCCAACGATGACGGCATGACTGCCGCTCGGCGTGCACGAATCGGCAAGAATCGAGTTGTGTCCATGAGTGAAGCGGAAGTGGTGAGCGCTGCCATCGTGGCGTGGACGGGGCGCAGGGTCTCAATTCATCCAAGCCGTGACCAGGGTCGCGTCGTCGAGGCGCTCGGCCAGGAACGAGCGCTGACCGTGCTGCCCGTGGTGTTCGAACTTGAACGTGAGTTCTACGAATCCAAAGCGAGGCATACGGCTGCTGACCTCGTGGCGATGGGCGCCGTTGCCGCATCGCAGTTCCGACTCGCCCACCCCGAAATCAGCGTCGAGGCAGTCGAAGCGCTCACCTGGTGCTACACGTTCGACTACAAGTAGGTAGCGCCGAACTGCCGATCTGTGCTCCCTCCGTCTCGTCGGGCCGCTGGTATGGCAACGTGATTATCGGGCACCCGGCTTGGGCCGAAGTCGCACGGCTGCGACCCGTCGGACGTCGGGTTGTGGCGCTCACAATATGTGCGGGTCCGGCCCGAGGATCGGCGATCGCACTGCCGACTACGGGCGGTCTGGGCGCATCCCTTGGCGAAGATTTCCGAACGGGCGTAGCACGTAGTGCTACGATGTCGAGATGAGTCAGGTCGTGACCCAACGAGAACTGCGGAACGGCAGCGGAGAGATCATGCGTCGCCTCGACGAAGGCGAGTCCTTCGTCGTCACACGCAACGGCGTCCCCGTCGGCGAACTCACCCCGCTGCGGCGTCTTCGCTTCGTGACTGCGGAATCCATCGCACAGGTCTTCCAGGCAGCTCCGCCCATCGACGCCGAACAGTTCCGACGAGATCTCGACGCCGTCGCCGATCAGAGGATCGAACCGCGTGGCTGACCAGCGTGTCGAGCGCGGCGTGCTCGACACATCCGTGGTGATCGACCTCGACAGGATCGATGTGAGCGTGCTCCCATCTGAGGTCGCCGTGACGGCGATCACGATGGCCGAACTCGCAGCGGGCCCCCACGCTGCCAAGGATTCAGCGGAGCGAGCGCGTCGACAAGATCGTTTGCAGCGGACCGAGGCAGCCTTCTCCCCGTTGCCGTTCGACGCTGATGCGGCTCGGGCGTACGGGCGCATCTATGCGGCAGTCGCGGCAGCGGGTCGCAAGGCACGAGGCGCACGTGCGGTCGACTTGATGATCGCCGCAATCGCTTGTTCTGTCGAGCTTCCGCTCTACACGAGGAACCCCGACGACTTCGCTTCTCTGGACGGCTTGGTCGACATCGTGGCCGTCTGACTTCTTGCTCCTGTGTGACCTTGTGGTCGGACTCCTCGCCCAGGATGGGATGGCATGTCTCCGATCGGCGAGATGGTCGAGACCAAGCGGCGGGTCGGTGGAGCCGGGACAGCTGCTTGGTGATCTGCTCGAGCGGAGATTGCTGCTTCGGCGTTCGAGGTTTCTTCGGGTTGCTGTCGCGATCTGGTGCGTTTCGTGGGTCTGAAGGTTGATGGGTGTGAGTGCGTCGCTGAGACCAACGCAGAGCGAGTTCGCTCGTTTCGTCGACGACGTCGAACCCCGGCTGTTGCAGGCGCTGGTTGCGGTCTGCGGGCCGGTGGATGGTCGTGGAGCGACGGTCGATGCGTTGAGTTGGGCTTGGGAGCACTGGGGCCGACTGCAAGAAATCGAGAACACGCCCGCCTACCTGTTCCGGGTGGGTCAGTCGGCGACTCGTCGCTACTCGACTCGTCCACTTCCTGCGCGGTTGAGGGTTGAGGGTCTGGTCGAGGATCGCGAGATCGAACCAGGACTGCTCCCGGCCTTGGAACGCTTGTCGGATCAGCAGCGAACGGTAGTCAGGCCGCAGCTGCCAACGATCAGGTCACCTACGTCGATACATGGGACATCCTCGAGCGACAGAGCACCGGGGATACCGGATCTGCCGAGCTGCAATCTCCGGATGGGTATCACCTCAGCGACACGGGAGGCCAGGTCGTCGCTGCCGAAGTAGCCGCAGTGCTCGAGGGCCGGTAACCCACGTCTCGCGATGATCCCGGTCCGAAACGCTCGGCGCCGCGTGGCACTCCCGGCGCATGGTTGTGGGTCCACCCGTTCAACAGGTAGCGCATAACGCGATCACCGACCGTGCTCGCCTGGTGCGGCAACGGACGCGGTTGTCGGGTGCTCGGTAAGGGCCGCGATGCGGCGCGGGTTTGACCGCCGTATCGGTGATTCTGGGTGTGTGAAGTGTGCGGGTTCGTCAGGGTCCGGCGAGACCGAGGAACACCACCAGAGCACGCGAGAGCCTGATCGTGTCGTCGTCGCTCAACTGGCCAACGCGTTCACCCAGCTTCGAGCGGGGGATGGTGGCGACCTTGTCGACCATCAGCCGACTGGACTCGCGGATACCGGTCACCTCGTCGGCCTCGACGAGCAATCGGATCAGTGGTGCGTCGGTCGGATCAGTGGTGAACGCACAGACGGTCACCGACGCAGTGGCGTCGAAGCGGTCATCTTGGACGATGACGACGGGTCGGGGCTTGCCGACGTAGCCGCTGCCCGCCGACGCAGTCCAGATCTCCCCCCGCTTCACTCGCCGACGGCCAGCGCGTCAATGAACGCTTGATCGTCGGCTTTGTGTGGGCTCGACGCGATGGCGAGTGACTGTTGGTGCGCCTGCGCAGCGAACTGCGGGGACCGGACATCGGGAACCCAGATCTGGATGGGCCGGAGCCCTTGTTCGCGGAGTCGCTGACGGTGAGCGCGAACACGAATGGCGGTGGGTGACGAGGACTGTCGACGAACCATTGAGCCAATGTTACATGTAACGAGGACGATCGCAACGATGCTCCGCCTGCTGACTCCGTGATTCTGTTGCACCGCAGTCGGGCCGTTACCGTGTGGGTGCGGCGCGAGCTACCGTCCGGGCGGGGCGATGCTGGTACGGGACGCTGATCTTGCTGATGTCGACGGACTTGCGTCGTGCATCGTTGCGTCGTGGCTCGAGGCGCATCAACACCAGATTCCACGCGAACTCTGGGAACGCCGTCGCGAGAACTGGACGGTTGAGGTGTCTGCCGCAGCCTGGAACCGGACTCTCCTGGAGATCGCCACTGAAGCAGCCGGCCGGTCCCATGTGCTCGTGGCGACGGAGTCGGAGATGACCGTCGGGCTGGTGATGGGCACCGTGAATGAGAGTGGCGAGGGTGAGGTGGACGCGCTCTACGTTGCGCCGGAGCATCAGGGTCGTGGCGTTGGACGGCGATTGCTGTCGACGAGCTTCGAGCGGCTCCGGGCCGAGGGAGCCGAGAACGCCAGAGTCGTGGTGCTCGCGGCGAATGCGCCGGCCCGGCAGTTCTACGAACACATGGGGGGCAGCGAGGCTGGGTCGGTCGAGCTTGACGAGGACGACGAACTCCTTCCGGCGACCGCCTACTTGTGGCCCCTGAACCCATAACCGGCACACTCCGGCGCCGTGACTACGTGTCGCGAGAGTTGGGCCGATATCGCACGCGCCCATGAGTCGGCGGGGCGTGATTCTGTGTGGCGGAAGTGTGCGGCTCCCGCATCATGCCGACATTCACTTTTCCTGCATCGGGGCGGGTAGCGAAGCGCCCAGGTGTATTCGCCGGGGATGATCTGATCGCGGACGTGGAGTTGTTGGTCGGTGTCGACCCAGATGAGTTCGTCGGGGTTGCGGCACCAGGCGGACAGCGCGTTGCTTGGGAGGGTGATGACTTGCAGGGAGCTTCCTCGTCCGGTGTTGTTGATGTTGCCGTACTGGTCGATGGTCCCGCTGAGGACGCGGTCGGTGCCGACGTCGTGTACGGCGATCTCCCCGGCAATCGCCGTGCCGGCGAATCGAAGCTGGGGGAACTCGTCGATGAGTGCGAAGGGCCGGGTGGGCCCGGCGGTGAGTGTGGTCCCATCGATGGTGATGATGGTCAGGCTCCAGACATTGGGGACCTCGCCGAGTACGGCGATGGTGTTGTCGTCAAGCCACATCAGGTCATCGGGGGTGCCCCATCGGTCGTCGGCCACCGGCGGGAGTTCGACGACGACGTCAGCAGCGGTATCTGTGACGGTGATCGTGTCGGGGTCTACGGCGGCAAGCAGGGTCGCCGACGGGTTCAGTGTTGGCGCGAACCCGTAGGTCGGCGTGTCGGTGATCGAAGCGACTGCTGGGGGTTGCGTCTCGAGGATGGTGCCGACGACCGGCGCACAGCACAAGCCCACGTATGCGACGGAGCCGTCCGCAGCCACGCTGAGGCGATCAACGAGGTTCGGGCCGTCACCGAGCTGGGAGGCCTCGTTGGGATCCTGCCCGTCGTAGAGCAACACCGGCTCGAGGGTGCCGAGATCCAGCATGACGGCATCACCGTCAGCCTCGATGGCGACGAGCGGCGGCGAGTCGGTGACAACAAACGCTGCGAGTGTGGATGGGACGGCGACGACGGAGGGTTGCACGGGGTCGCTCGTCGGCGTGGTCTCCACCGACGGAGGGGCCGTGGTCGCAGCGGGCAGCGACGGTTCGGACACGATGACCGGCTGCGGTGGTTTGGCCGGGGTTGTCGAGTCGTCACCCAATACAGCAACGAGTCCACCGATCAGGACAACCCCCAGAGCGACGGCCGCGGCGAACACGAATCGTCGCTGGCGCAACGCCGGCGACCGTTCGGCATCGTCATCGCTCGATGGCTGTGGCCATGCCACCGGCGACGTCTGCGCGAACGCGACGTCGGCGAGACGTTCGATCTGGTCTTCAATGCCGGGCATCATGAGCTACTCCCATCTCCGACCGCAGACGTTCCAGTCCCCGATGAACGTGCGTCGCGACCGTCGAGGTCGACACGCCGAGCACTTCGCCGATCTCGGCGTGCGACCAGGAACAGCCGTGCGCCAGCCAGACAGCGATCCGTTGGGACTCCGGCAAGGAGTGCAGCGCATCCACCAGCGCAGGTTCCACGTCGGGAATGCCGTCTGGTACGGGCCGCACCAGTTGCGGGCGACGACGACGGCGAGAACGCGACTGCCCGACACGAAACAGATAGCCCGCCGGATTGGTCATCGCCGAAACCTCATCCCAGTGCTCGAACGCGTACGCAAGCGCCTCAGCGACTGCGTCCTCGACTCGATCGACCCCAACGGCACCGATCAACGCCCGGCGCAGACGGGGCTCGACAAGCAGCACAGACTCCTCGAACTGCGCTGCATCAATCACGCCACCACACCCTCACACATCAGAGACCATCGAGCAGCACACTCGCGCCACACGCGAGAACCGGCACGATCGGTCATCGGCGTCGGGAAAGTGCAGTGCTCGGCTTGGGCCGTTCTGTGCGGGCAGTTCGCGTCGATCGACCGGATTACCGAGCGGAGTTATGTGGTGCTGCCACGATCCTCGAACTGTGCGGGCGTCATGACCGGCGGGCGTTGTTCCTCCCATTCCAGGAGGTCTTTGTCGCCCGAGACGATGGCGTCGACACCATGAGCTCTCGCGAGTGCGATGAGGTAGTCGTCGTTCGGGTCGCGTGTCTCGGTTCGGACCTCGTCGGGGTCGTTGACGAGATCGACGACCGCCTCGATCGTGTCGACGAACAGCGTCGCGTTCTCAGACTGATCCATTTGCGGAGACGGGGCCGAGTCGTGAGGACATCGCGAATCTCGCCGAGGAGTTCCGGGCAAATCACGACGTCGAACTCAGCGCTACCACCCAGCCACGACTCGATGATTCGATGAGACGCACCGCGCTGTACGGCAGCGGACACGAACACGTTCGAATCGATGACGACCAGCACGACTGAGTTGACCGATCAACTCGTCGCGCGGCGACGACGTACTGCTCGTACCTCATCGACCGCGAGTTCGAGCGCGTCGTCTTCATCAAGCGTGGCGTTGGCGTCCACGTTGGCGGCCAAAGCTTGTCGTGCCGAAGCGGTGAAGCTCTCCCATGCCGATTGCCGTGTGACTCCGAGGGCGTCGCCGATCTGTTGCCACGATGCACCGGCGGATCGTGCGGCGATGACTTGCTGGCGGCGAATCCGGTCGAGTTCGTGCTCGCTGTCGGTCAGGACGCGCAGCGCCGCCAACGGCTCCTGGGGAAGGGCATCGGGCACCACGATCACACTCATTCCGTCAGGGTACCCTGACGGGAGGGGATGAGCAATGACAGGTGCTCAACGGCGCCACCACCGTCTTTCCGTGGCGCACGGATTTCGCTGAAGGTGAAACGATTGTGGCGTGCGTTGGTGGCCGGATACGGCGTGGAGGTCGGCAACGACGCGTGCGCGGAAGCGCTTGCGTACGCCTGGGAGCACTGGGAGCGTGTCAGAAGCCTCGACAATCCGGTCGGCTACCGCTATCGGGTCGCGCAGTCTTCGACACGCCGTCATCGCCGCTGGTCGCGTCAAGTCGTGTTGCCCCTCGAGCGGCCACCCGCCACGGGCCCGCTCGATCCGGAACTCAGTTCCGCGCTGGGCCGGCTGACTCAACGTCAGCGGCAATGTGTAGTGCTCGTGCATGTCTACTTGGACGGGATGATGCAGCTCGACGTTTATGTTAGGGACACAGCTCTGTCCGCCTGCGAGCGTCCCGGTGCAGTACACCTCGACACCCGATCCAATTCAGAGCAGCGTGCAGCGGTTTCGCGGATGGACGACGCCGTCAGTCAACGAGCCGATGGGAACGGCACGACGGCAACCATGACTGTCATCGTCGCCGAGGGCGCAGCGGGCTCCAATCGGTGACGACTTGCTAGGACCCCGCTCGAAATCGCGACCACGAACGCTCGCCTTCGCGCTGCAGTACCGGCGCACTGTGGCGGCGATGCGGCGCGGTGGACGTGTTCGCGACCTGGGATTACCGATAGAAGCGTCGGACGTTGTGCGTGGGTCGGCGACGATCATCCTGTCGGTTCTCGCGTTGGTCTGGATCTCATGCGCTGGCGCCGATATGCGTGCGCCGAGTCTGCGTTCGGGACGCTTGGCACCTGAGCACAGATGCGAAGCGATCAGTTGGCAGGCATGGCGAGTTGTTCGATGAGTTCGGCCGCGTGATCGACTGGCGGGAGCGAAGCAATCTCGGCTGCGATCTCACCAACGCGGTCCCGGTACTCCCGGTGCTCGAGAAGCCGGCGGAGCGATCGGCGGATCTCGTCGGGGGTTCGCTCGTCCTGGCCGACGGCAAGTCCTGCGCCGAGCTTCACCAGCTGGGCTGCATTGAACCTGTTGTCTGGTGGCGCGAGCGGCAGGCTCAAGACGGGAAGTCCTCGCTTGAGCGCGCCCGTCAGTGAGCCGTAGCCGCCATGAGCGACGACCACGTCGGCATGATCGAGAATGAGTCCCTGGGAGAGGAACGGAACGGTTCGAACATTTGCTGGGATCGTCAGGTCGGCGGCGTTGTTGTTCATTCCGATCGTGGCGATGACTCGGACATCGAGGTCGGCGACGGCGTCGAAGACCAACTGGAAGAGTTCTGCCGTATTGAATGCCGTTCCGAACGTCACGTACACCAACGGTCGCTGGTCGTCGTCGTCGAGAAGCTCCTCGATGGACTCGCCCGGTGCTGGATCAGGCTCCATCGGCTGCACGAAGTGCGTGTTCGCGGGCACACCGTGCCCGTCGAACCAGCTCGGCGCGGCCCCGACGATGGTGAGCTCGCGCCCCAGCCGGTCTCCGCTCGGTTCCGGCGGCAGACCCATTGCCTCGCGGAACCAGACAAACTCGCCTCCCGCGACCTCCTGCAGCATCCCGGCTTGCGCCGGGGCGAAGTCGAACGTCGCAAGCGGAGTGTCGGTCTGCTCGGCAATCGCCCACGCATCCAGCCCAGCGGTATCGCGGAGGATCACATCCGGCCCCCATTCATCACACAGGGTGCGAATGAACGGAACAGCGGCAGCTGCGCGCAGAAAAACGGGCGGAACATCGCGGCGCCGTCGGACCCCGGCACCGGGAGACGGTCGACGAGCGATGCGACGTCGGCCGGCTCGACAACATCGGTCCGAAAGCCGAGCCCCGTCGCGAACTCCGCTGGGGAGATCGCGCCAGAACCCCGCGAGTTTCCAGACAACAGGCGGTCACGAGAGCTCACGACGTAGCGAACCTCGTGTCCTCGCTCGCGTGCTGCGGCTGCGATGGGAGCAGACGGACGAATGTGACCGAAGCCCGACGTGATGGCAACCAACAGACGCATGAACATCTGTTCCTAGCAGACCAAACCAATCGCCGAGCTGCCGGCTCGTCGACACACATACCGCTCACCCCGCCTCCATCGCACAACGGCAGCCGGAACGGGCCCTCGCCCGCTTCGGCCATCTCCGGGATTATCTCGTGTGCGGGTTGGGCCGATATCGCACGCGGGTGGTCTGGAATGACGGTGATGCTGTGCGTGGGTTACGTGGCGAGTTGGCGGAGCCGTTCGGCGATCGCGTCGACGGTCGATTGGCCGGCGGCGACGTCGATCTCGAGGAAGACCGCGGTCGCCAACCATCCGAGGCGCTTGTTGCCGTCGACGAGCGCATGGTTCTTGACGATCGACTGCAGCAGGGCGGCTGCCTTCGTCCAGATGTCGGGGGGTCGCGGTGGTCGCTGCGGGCGACGAACTCGCGCGACGGCCCGGCGCGCTGCCTCTTGCATGGAAATTCCTTCGGCGTCGGCACGGGCCTTCAGTGCTTCTTGCTCGCCGTCGGTAAGCCGGAGTGTCATGGCCATCCCGAAATGGTGTCACTCCGATACCGATGCCGGCGATCTGCAGTGCTCTCACCCGAACGACTACCCGGGATTGCCGCGCGTGCGGCTTGGGCGGTTCTCGGGCGATGTCCGGTCTCAGGATCTCGGCGCTGTGAGCGGCGAAGTGCGGCGCGAGCGTCAAGCGCTATCCTTCCATCGCAGGCAGCAGCTCCGAGGTTGAGCATCGGCTGTCGGCAGATGGTTGACGATCCGCACGGGATACTCTGCCGGGATGGTGCTGCGCCTCGTCCTCGCCGAGGACAGCTTCCTGATGCGCGACGGCATCAACGCCCTGCTCGAGCTCGACGACGAGGTCGACGTCGTCGCGTCATGCGAGGACTACGACTCGCTGCTGGCGGCGGTGGAGGAGCACCACCCCGATGTGGTCCTGACCGACATCCGCATGCCACCCAGCCAGACCGACGAGGGCATTCGTGCCGCCGATGTGATCCGGTCGATACATCCCGGCATCGGTGTCGTCGTACTCAGCCAGTACGTCGAGCCCGAGTACGCCCGACGTCTCTTCGAGCACGGCTCGGACGGTCGGGCGTACCTGCTCAAGGAGCGCGTCGCCGACCTCGATGAGCTGGGAGGTGCGATTCGCCGAGTCGCCGATGGTGGATCGGTCATCGACCCGAAGGTGGTCGAAGCGCTCATCGGCGTGGAAACCGACCGCCAATCGATCGCCCTCGATCGTCTGACCGATCGCGAGCGGGACGTACTCGCCGAGATGGCGGCCGGCAAGAGCAACTCGTCGATCGGTGCGGCGCTGTTCATCTCGGCCCGATCGGTGGAGAAACACATCAACGCGATCTTCACCAAGCTCGATCTCGTGCAGACCGACGACGCGCACCGACGGGTTCAGGCGGTGTTGGTGTTCCTCGGCCTGGGCGCCGCGAGTACGGGTTGACCCCACCCCGCCGAGCGGGCCAACGCGGTGGCCCGTCGAGCTCGACGATGCGATGATCGGGTGGTGACCGAAGTCCGCGTCCTCATCGTCGACGATCAACTGCCGTTCCGCGAGGCCTCTCGCATGGTGGTCGAGATGACCGACGGATTCGACGTCGCAGGCGAGGCCGTCAACGGCGAGGACGCCGTCGACATGGCGTCGACGCTGCGGCCCGATCTCGTGCTGATGGACGTCCAGATGCCCGGCATCGACGGCATCGAGGCCACCCGTCGGATCATGCTCCTCGACGATCCACCGCACGTGCTCGTGATGTCGACACACGAGTCGGGGAGCTACGAGGCGCCGGCGCTCGCCGCCGGTGCGATCGGGTTCGTCCCCAAGTCGATGTTCGGCATGGACACACTCGAGGAGACCTGGGCGGGCGTCGACCCGTCTGCGTGATCACACGCTCGTGCGCAGCTTGACCGGCACGGCACCGACGATCCTCGTACCGCTGCCCGGTTCGGAGCTGATCGTGACGAAACCGCCGACGGTGTCGAGGCGGTCGGCGATGCCGTTGAGCCCGGTTCCGGGTTCGGTGGTTGCGGTGTCGAAGCCGTGGCCGTCGTCGGTGATCTCGAACTCCAGCGAGCCGTTCACCGCCGTGAAGCTGACCGTCGCCGAGTTCGCATTTGCGTACTTGGTCGTGTTCTGCAGAGCTTCGAGCACCGTGAAGTACACCGCGGACTCGACCTCGCGCGGGTAGCGAACGACGTCGTGGCCGCGCACCGATACGTCGAGAGTGGACGTGCGGGCCTGCTGTCCGATCGCGACGGCCAGGCCCTCGGCTTCCAGCAGTGGCGGGTAGATCCCCCTGGCGAAGTCACGGACCGCCGCGATCGCGTCTCCGGCCTGCTGCTCGAGCTGGGTGAGTAGTGCTGCGGTCTTGGTCGCACCGAGCTGTTCCGCACGTTTGCGCGTCGGACCGAGCTTCACCTTCAGCGCCACGAGCTGTTGTTGCGGGCCGCTGTCGAGCGTGTTCTCCAGGTCGCGGCGGGCGGCGTCGGCGGCGGCGAGCACCCGCTCGCGGGAGGCTTCGAGTTCGGCGATCTGGCGGCGCAGTTGGCCCGTCAGCCGGGTGTTGCGCAATGCCAGGCCCAGTCCGGCGGCGAGGTCGGCCAGCAGTGTCGCCTCGGCATGCGTGACCGTCTCGCCCTGCTCCTTGGTCAGCGAGATGCCTCCGAGCAGCTCGCCGTCGTGCAGCACCGGCCACGACCGATCCGCCTCCGGGTCGTCGAACTCCTCGACGTCGTCGAGCAACCGCGCCGCGGAGTCTCTCGGCCATGTCGACGCGGTGCGGAAGCCGCCGTCGAAGCGGACCCACAGCGCAGCAGTCTTCGCTCCCGTGCCGTCGACGATCAGCTTCGGGGCGTGTTCGATCAGCTCGTCGTCGGACAGCTCCGACGAGCCGTGCGAGAACTGCACGAGGATCTCGTGCGGCGTCGCGCGTTCGCCGTAGACGAGCCGGTTGGCCCACCGTTCGACCCATCGGCGCATCGGCTGGAACGCGATCGCCACCAACGCCGTTGCGGCGATCGAGAGCGCGAACCCGGTGTCGCCGCCGAGCAGTGCGCCGAGCCCGACGACGATCGCGACGTACACGCCACCGATGAAGACCGCCAGGAGGCCGTACGTGACCGAGCGGCTGATGATCCGGTCGATCTCGTAGAGCCGGTACCGCATGATCGCAACACCCACGGCGAGCGGGATGAGCACGATGGCGACGGAGTCGATCAGCAGGAACGAGTTGTCCTCGGTTCCGAGCGGTGCGATGGCGACATTCGCGACGAGGATCGCCACGTTCCCGATCACCGCCACGGCGATCCAGCCCACCTGTCGGCGCTCGATCGGGTCGCCGTGGCGCCCGCGGACGACCAGCCGTGCCGCGACGAAGATGGCGAAGAGGAAGAACAGGGCGAAGAGGACGTTGACGGCAACGTAGAGGACGTCCGCGAGCTGCTCACCGACGAACGGGTGCGGGTACGCAGTCGGACTCCGGAAGCACCTGCGGCGTGGCGAAGAAGCTCAGGACGACCCCAAGGGCGGCGAGCGCACCACTCCTGCGGAGCAGCCGCCGATCGCTCGTCGTGCTGGGCCGGCCGTCGGGAAAGACCAGCCACGTCGCGGCGATCAGCCAGGACCCCGGCGACACGGCGACAGCGCCGATGAGCGCCACCCAGCTGGCCGCTCCGATGCGGCCTGCGTCGTCCAGCGTCTCGGACGTGACGAGCGCGGCCTTCCCCACACTCCACAGCGAGCCGTACGCCACGAGCAGCAGTCCGAGGGTGTTGCCTCGACGCATCACGATCAGGCCGCCGACCAGGAGGTACGTCCCGAACGCGACCAGGTTCACCAGCTCGGCCAAGTTGCCCGATCGAAGCCGCGCAACTGCACGAGCACGACGACAACGGCCGTGACGTAGACGACCACGCCGACGAGCAGCAGGCGCACGGGCCAGGCGGACAGCCGGGTCTCGTTCATGCCGGCTCCAGCACCGTCTCGCGCACCGGCAGGGCACGGTCGTGATCACCGTCGCCCCGTTCGTTCCCCGCTCGATGGTGATCGTCCCGCCGGAGGCATCGATCCGGTCGGTGACCGACGTCAGGTCGAGGTCCGCGACTGCAGTCGCCGATGCCGAGACTCACCACGAGATCGGCGCCCGTGGCCTCGACCGCCACACGTACCGCCCGACGCTCCCGACATCCGGGCCCGCTCGACGGTTTCCAGGACGCAGAAGTAGACGGTCTCCTCGGCCGCACGGCCGTACCTCCCCAACCCGTCGACGGAGAGATCCAGGTCGATCGGCGAGGTTCGTTCGACCGCCCGCAGCGCCGACGCCAGCCCCTCGGACTCGAGCAGCGGCGGGTAGATCCCGTGAGCGACCGCGCGGAGCGCATCGACGGCCTGCTGGGTCTCCTCGGCCAACGACGTCGACCCGGGCGACGATCTCGTCGGCCTCCTCGCGCTCGGCGATCGTGCGGGCGATGCCGAGCTTGACCTTGAGGGCGACCACCTGCTGCTGGGCGCCGTCGTGCAGGTCGCGCTCGAGACGGTGGCGCTCGGCGTCCTGCGCGGCGATCAGCCGGCGACGCGACGCCCGCACGTCGGCGGCGCGCTGTTCGAGTTGGCTGTTCAGGCCGATGTTGCGCAACAGCAGACCCGACCCGGCCGCCACGTCGGACAGCAACTCGCGATCGTCCGGCGTGATCGGGTCGTTGTGCGGTTTCACGATCGTCAGCGCCCCGAACAACTCTCCGCGATGCAGTACCCGCCGCGACTCGGTGAACTCGTCGTCGACCAGACCGTCGACGGCCACCGACCCGACGATGGATTCGCCCGTGTCGGGGAACACTCCGCTCGCCTGGAGCAGCTCGCCGCTGGCGAGCCAGACGACCGAGCGCTCAGCCCCGGTGCCCCGCGCAAGCAGCTCCGCGAGGTCGCCGATGCCGTCACCGGCTGCAGCATCGGGGAGGCTGGAGGTGACCTGTGAGAGCACTTCGTAGGGACTCACCCGGTCGCCGTACACCAGGCGGTTGGCCACCCGTTGGAGGCGCGAACGGATCGGTTCGAACAGCACCGCAACCATGGCCGACGCGACGATCGGCAGCGCCAGCCCCGGACCGCCTTCGTCCGGAACGCCGATGATCAAGAGGGGCACCACGACGACGGCCGCGTAGAGACCGACGATCACGACGGCGAGACCGAGGTACGTCACCGACTTGGAGATGATCGCATCGATCTCGTACAGCCGGTACCTCGTGATCGCCACCCAGAAGGAACCGATCAAGCACGACGAGCGGGATCAGGTAGGTGACGTTCTCGAGCGTCGTGGCGTCGGAACCGTCGAAGCCGACTCGCATCACGAACACGCCTCACGACCAGGAGCACGCCGCCGAGCAGATCCAACGGATCTGGTGGCGGACGATTGCGTCGACCGCGGCGGTAGCGGATGACCAGCGACGCAACGCTGAACAGCTGCGCCGAGCACCGCGAGGTTGATCACGATCTCGACGACGGTCACCGAAGGTCCCCTGGGGCCGCGGTGGCAGGCGTGGGTGCTCCACCGGTTGTTGAGTGCGACGGTCCCGAGCACCGCCAGCGTCGAGTGTCGATCGCCTGGTACCAGCCGCCCAACGCCATCGCGGACGACAGCAGCCCGCCATCGGGAAACAGCAGGAGTCCCGAGCGTGAGCGGGAGGAGAAACGCGGGCAGCCAGAACTGCAGCCATCGCCCCGACGGCGACTGCGGCGGGCCATGGCAGCTCGGCCGGGATCATGTCGTCGACCCCCTGGTCCAGGACCGCCGCCGGTGCAGACAGCACGAGGACCGCCAGGCACGCCGAATACAGACCGCCGAAGCACGCGGCCCACGTGTAGGCCCATACCGAGCCGTTCCGCGGTTGTCGGGGCAGCACCGTCCACGCCAGCGCACCGAACCCGATGGCGATCGTGGCGTTGACCGGGGTGAGCGTGAGCCACGCGATGTCCCATCGGCCGACCGCAGCGGCGACGACCAGGCCCGCGATCGCGACGACGACCGATGATCCGGCGAGCGTCCGTCCGAAGCGAATCCGCAGTTCGTCGGTGGGTGTCATCGCTGCCCTCGCGCCCTTCATCGTTGCCTCGGCGGGACCCGGTAGCCACCGACGGGGGTTTCGCGGCCCTTGACGACGGCCGGTTCGAGCTTGTCGGCCTCGGGCATGCGCTCCATGGCGGCCCACGTCGGCTCGCTCAGCACGGTCTCACCGGGCTCGGCCCACTGCTGGAGCCGTTGGGTGAGGTTCACCGTGTCGCCGACGACGGTGTACTCGAGACGCTCCTCCGATCCGAGCAGCGCGGCAGCGACCCGACCTGTGGACAGCCCGATGCCGAGCCCGAACACCGGCTGACCGCTCCGCTCCCACCGCTCGTTCAATTCGTGCTGGCCCTGCTGCATGGCAATGGCGGCGGCCACCGCCCGGTCGGCGTGATCCTCGCTGGCCACTGGTGCACCGAAGACCGCCATTACCGCGTCGCCGACGAACTGCATCACCGTGCCGTTTTCGTCGAGAATCGCACGGTTCATTGCGGCGCGGTGCTCGTGGAGCTGACCCGCCAGGACGCTCGGATCGGCGTGCTCGGCGAT
Source organism: Ilumatobacteraceae bacterium (assembly GCA_963848145.1). Classification (GTDB taxonomy): domain Bacteria; phylum Actinomycetota; class Acidimicrobiia; order Acidimicrobiales; family Ilumatobacteraceae; genus Sva-07. The sequence continues at coordinate 12,553 of CAWKCN010000054.1, read as the reverse complement.
CGTGGTGTAGCCGCGGATGTCGGACATCAGCACCGTGACCGTCAACTCCTCGGTCTCACCGGGCTGACGGCCGCCGTCGAGAATCTGTGCGGCCACGCCACCCGGGAGCAGGCGACTGAGTGCTTCGCCCTGCTCCTTGCGGTCGACGATCGCCCGCTGCAGCATCTTGAGCCGATTGAGGCTGTCGTCGCGGCCCTCGGCCAGGCCCGCCGCCAGCGTTCCGAACAGCCCCTCGATTGCCGCATTGACGTCGGCCGGCGTCGTCTTGCGCTGGATGGCGATGGCCTTCACCGATCGGCCCTGCGCGACCTGCTGCAGCAGATCTTCGTCGGCCGTCCGACAGCGACGCCTCGGCTCGGACCGGGTTGGTCAGGGCTCCACGATGGTCGGGTCCAGCATCGAGCCGCCGGATGCGACCTCCCGAACGGCACGAACGAGTTGGTTCCCCTCACCGACTCGGTCCTTGAGCAGGTAGGCGTAGCCGGCAGCACCTTCCGACAGCAGTGACACGGCGTAGTCGGGGTCGTCGAACTGCGACAGGATGACGACGCCGGTACCCGGATTGCGCTTGCGCACCTCCTTGGCTGCCTCGATGCCCTCGCGGGAAAAGTTGGGCGGCATCCGGATGTCGGTCACGATCACCTGCGGCTGCATCGCGTCGGCGCCTGCGACGAGTTCGTCGTAGTCGGCTCCCTGACCGACGACGTCGAGATCGTCCTCGAGCTCGAGCAGCGTCTTGACGCCCTCTCGCACGATGAGGTTGTCATCTGCGAGAAACACCGTGATGGACATCGCCGCCTCCTGGGTGGGTGAGTGTACGCATCGCACTCTGACGGGTCTGGCTCGCGCTCACCAGCGTGTCGGCGCGCAACGGCGGGTGGTGCTGGCACGTACCGGCCGAGCGGGGCGACACGCTGGCAGGCCGGACGTCGTCGTGCGCACGCTTGCTGTCACTCGTCGTCAGGAGGCGCAGCATGCGAATCGAGCGCAGTATCACCACCATCTCGTGGATCCCCTCGGACCTGTTGGAGGGGATGGGCAAGGTGGCCACCCGAATGAAGATGGCGCACCACGACCCGCCGCCGCCCGACTCGCTCGGCGCTGATGTCCACGCTGCGGTCGACGACCTCCGCACGGCCGACCGCTTCCGCTTCGCCAACGAACTGCGCGCCTTCGTCGACGTCGACGACGGTCGGATCACCGGCTTCGGCTACTGCGGTGGCGGGATGATCGGAGCCACGACGGTCGGGCTCGGCGTCACCTCGATCACCGTTCCGGCGACCCCGCTGCCCGACCTGCAGAGCGAACCGGAAGTGACGTCGACCTCCGTCCGATTCACCCAGACCGTCGGTGGCCGCACCGGCGCGCCGATGCCGCGAGCGGTGAAAAGGCCACCGTTCGTCCAGTACTCGGCGCCGATCGTCTGGACCACACTCGAGCTGACCATCCACGCCGACGGCACGTACGAGAGCGCCATGACCGGGGCGTCGGGATTCCCGCGACACTGGGTGTTCGACGACGCCGGTGCGATGGTGGCGAAGAGCAGCCTGGCCGACTACAAGCGGTGGATGAACGAGTCGTTCGGACGCCGCACACCGTGGGGCGACGAAGACTCGCCGGCGCTCGTCACCGAGGTCGAGACCGTCCTCGAGCGCCAACTCCAGGAGACGATCATGCGCGGCGGTACCGCGCCGACGATCCGTGAGGTCCAGACGGGCGAGGTACTCGCCGAACAGGGCAGCCAGGGCGACGAGCTGTACCTGCTGTTGAACGGAGTCCTCGTCGTCGAGGTCGACGGACAGCCGCTGGCCGAGCTCGGACCCGGCGCCGTGCTCGGCGAGCGCGCCGCGCTCGACGGAGGAGCGAGGACTGCGACGTTGCGCGCCGTCACCGACTGCAAGGTCGCAGCGGTACCCGCTGATGCAGTTGACGAGCACGCGCTCATCGAGTTGGCACACGGCCACCGTCGCGAACAATCACCTACCACCAGCGCACCGCAGGACGGTGCAAGGAGCACATCACCATGACCAGCACACTCATCGAGCAACCAGCCGACACCCGCCGTACGTGGAACCGCATCGCAGGGTTCGCCGGGATCGCGGGCGTCATCTTGTTCGTCGCGCTCGCCGTGGGGATCTCCGCCAGCGCGCCCGTGTTCACCGACGGAGCCGCCGAGATTCGTTCCTGGTTCGCCGACAACGCCGGCCCGGTCGCGTTCTGGGTCTGGATTGCGCCAGTGGTCGGTGGGGTCCTCAATCTGGTCTTCCTGAGCGGCCTGTTGCGCCGGCTGGAGGAAGATGACACCAGCGGCGGCATCCTCCCGCGACTCTCGTTTGCCGGGGCAGTCGCCGGGTTCGGCGCCGTCATCGTCGGCATGTCGCTGTTCGGTGCGATGACACTCGAACCCGTGCGAGCCGCATCGGACGACGTGCTGGTCACCGTCTCGGCCCTCGACTCGGTGATCTTCTTCGTCCTCATTCCGTGGACGACCGCAATGAGCGTGATCTGTGCGTCGATCCTGATACTGCTGACTCGCGCCATGCCGGCGTGGCTGGCCGGCCTCGGCTGTGTCGCCGGTGCCGTCTCGGTGATCGGCGGGACGTGGTTGTTCGGCGGCGATCCCGCTGGTGGGGTCGCCAGCCTGGGTCTCATCGGCGGTCTCGCTGTCTTCATCTGGACCCTGATCGCCTCGGTGTTCCTGATCCGCAGCGCCACCGACTGAGCGAACCGATCGATGACGCACATCGCCCCGGCGCCCGGACGGTCCGGTTGCGTCGCGGCGTCGGCGCGCCGCTGCCAGAGCGCAGACGGCACATTGCCAGGCAACGACAGGAGACGTTCGGTCCCACCCTTGCCGGTGAGTTCGCCCGACACGAGCTAACCGGACCGGCGCTCGGAATCGACGGAGAACTGCACCAGGCTCGCCCTCGGGCTCGTGGGACTCATGCGATAATCACCGGCCGCGGCGGCGCCGTGCGCGACCGACTTCCGGACGGCGCACGCCCGGTACAGGCCACATGGGGTTCGTCGTTCGGTACCCCGATCGGTCGCCCGTGGCCCATGCACGCCCCGGTCGCAGGGTCGTATCCCGGACTGCGGTGTGCGAGGGCGGAGGGGCTCTCACCCCGATGCTGCTATCGACGAGAGCGGAGGTACGAGCGGGGGATGGCGCCGCTCACGCCGGCGAGTTCTCGGTCGGGGTCGTCGACGGGCTTGATGTCGGGCGGTGTCGAACGCATCATCGCGGCGAAGACCAACGCCGCTGCGCCGATCCCGGCGCCAACGAGGTATGCGGTGAGGAAGTCGGATGCTTGCTCGGTGCCGCCGTAGATCGAGGTGAGCGTGGAGATGCCGAGGGCACTGCCGACCTGGAACGCCATGCGTTGAGCAGCTGCGGCGATGCCGAGGTCTGCTTCGTCGACCGAGTTCGACATCGTGGCGGTGATCGTGGGCTGGGCCGTGCCGTTGCCGATCCCCTGAATGATCAGCCCGACGATCGCGATCCACAACAGGTCGGCGGATCCTCCGAGTCCCAGCAGGACCAGTGCGATGGCGATGGCGGCCGAGCCGAAGACGGCGACCGGGCGTTCGCCGATCCGTGTAGCGAGCGTCCCGCCGATCGGGGAGGTGATCGCGAACGATGCCGGACGCAACAGCATCACCAACGACGTGGCAGAGACCGACAGTGCGAACACCGACTGCAGCATCAGCGGCGCGAGGACGAATCCGCCCATGTAGGCAGCGCCGGAGAACAGGGCCGCGAGCATCGCCGTGGTGAAGTTCCGTCGTCGAAAGAACTCGAGTGGGAGCAATGGAAATGCAACCCGGGACTCGACCAGGCAGAACGCGACGAGACCGGCGATGCCCATGACGAACGCAGCGACGATCACACCGTCGATGCCGCGGGCGGGCACCTGGTTGAGTGCGAACATCAGTGCGCCGGTCGCAACGGCGAGGGTGAGTGCTCCCGGCACGTCGAAGCCGACATCGGTGCGCAGCGGGGTCTCACGCAAGACGAGATACGCCGCGATGACGGGGATGACCGAGAGTGCTGCTTGGATCCCGAACATCGGACGCCATCCGACGGCGTCGATCAGCGGGCCACCGATCACCAGCCCGATCGCCGGGGAACCGGCGGCGACGAATGCCCACCAACCCATTGCCTTGGCGCGTTCGTTGCGGGCGTACACGCTGTTGATCAGCGCCATCGACGAGGGGATCGTGGCGCCGCCGATCATCACCGCCAAGCCGCGGATGGCGATCAACGAGATCGGATCCCATGCGAACACGGTGAGGGCGGTGATGACGGTCGAGATCGTGAACCCGGTGAGGAACACGCGTCGGTGCCCGTAGAGGTCGCCCAACTTGCCGAGAATCGGCAGCGCGACCGCCGAGGCGAGCAACGGGGCGGAGATCACCCAGGCGATCAGCGTTTCGGTGGTGTCGAAGTCGTCGGCGATCGTCGACAGGCTCACGGCGAGCAGCGTCACGGGAAAGGTGGTGGCGAACATCCCCGCCAGTGCGGTGAGCAGCACCCAGCGCTTGTAGCCGTCGTTCGCGTCGAGTCGGGCTTGGATGGCGCCGCGCGCGACGTTCATCCGTTCGGCTCCGACCATCGTGGCGAGGGTAGCGACGCCTCGAGCGTCCTACTCGGCCCGGTGCTCGTCGGACTCGACGGGTTCGGCCGGTTCACGCCAGCGGACCACCAACCAGATCCCGGCAGCGAGCATCGCGGCCACAGCGAGGAGTTCGTCTGAGATCAGGGCGCCGAGATCGGTCGCCCACTCTTCGGCCCGTGCACCCCACAGCGCCAGCGTCGTCGACTCGACGAGCGCACCGCCGCCGACGACCATCACGGCGCCGACCAGCGCCAGCAGCAACCCCGACACGAGCGATGTGGAGTGGAACGTCAGACGCCCGACGTGGATGTCGCGCCCGCGCAGCCAGCGATGGGTTCGTTCGCCGAGTCGCCCCCACACCAACGACAGCAGCAGGAGCGGCACGATCATCCCCAGTGCGTAGACCCCGAGCAGCAGGCCGCCACGTATCGGCTGGCCACCGGCCGCGGCGAGCACGAGGATCGAACCCAGGATCGGACCGGTGCAGAACCCGGTGAGGCCGTAGGCGGCGCCGAGTACGTAGACCGACCCGCTCGACGTGCCAGATGTGGCGCCGCGCTCCTGGGTTCGGTGCCCGGCCAGTACGAACCCGCCACCGAATGCGGTCAGGAGCCCGAGCGCCACGATGACGAACCCTGCGATGGTCACCACCGTTTCCTGGTTGGAGCGCACGAACACGGTGAACGACGAGGCGGACACGCCGAGGGGTACCAGCGTCGTCACGAGACCGGCATAGAAGATGCCCGTTCGTGCCAGCAGGGTGCCCGGCCGGTCGAACGTGTACGCGAAGAACGACGGAAGCAGCAGCGCGCCGCAGGGGCTGAGCAGCGCGAGGATCCCGCCGACCAGCGCCGCGACGTAGCCGACGTCGCCGGTGAGGGACATCAGTCTGCTGGGGTCGAGTCGGTCGATGCTTCGAGAATCGATGTGAGGAACTCGTCGAACGACTCGAAACCGACCCAACCGCCGAGTGGCACCCCGTTGACGACCATCGCAGGCGTGCCGGTGAACCCGACCGCGTATCCGATGTCGGTGTCGGCCTGGACGCGCTGCCGAGCCTCGGCGGAGCGATAGTCGCTGAGGAACCGCTCGTAGTCGAGGTCGATGTCGGCGGCCAGTCGCTCGACCTCGGCCAACAGGCCGGCTTCCGACTGGCGCTGCCGATAGTCGCCCAATTCGGCCGCGCTCGAGATCGCGATCGGTCGGTGGCTCGCCCTCGCCGGAGATGAACGGGTACAGGACCTCGGCGAGTTCCCAGTAGCGGTCCTGCATGCCTGCAGCAGTGCCGACGAGCGCACCGGGGAGTGCCCGATCCTCGTAGGGCATCATGCGCGACTCGATCCGCAACAGGCCGGTGTCGACGTAGTTGTCGTAGACCTCCGGCATCGTCAGCCGGTGGAAGTTGCCGCACCAGAGGCAGCCGAACGATTCGAAGGTGACCATCACCATCGGTGCGTCGGGTTCACCGATCGCCATCGACGGATCGTCGACCCGGATCGGATCCATCCACTGCGTGCCGGGACGGTCGGCCTCGGCGCCACCGGTGTCGATCGAGCCGGCCACCGCCTCGTCGTCGGCATCCTCGATGCCGGACGTGTCGACGATCGGTACGTCGTCGTCGTCGAGCAGCGTCAGTGCAGCGACACCGGCGGCTGCAACGAAGACGACAGCGGGGACCAACAGTCGTGAGCGTGGCATCGAGAATTCCTTGACAGGCTCGGAGAATCAGGGGGTGGGGCGGTCCGATGATCCGCCAGGCGCGACCATAACGTGGCCCGTAGCACACCGCGCGCGAAATCGGGCGGACCGCCCATTGGATCTGCGAAACCGTCCCGCTAGCATGACACGCCGGTCTGTTCACAGGCCATCCGTGCACCGTGCAAGCGGTCCGGACGACACGCACGCCCCGAACGAGTGAGGAGAAGCCCCTGCCAAAGCCAAAGGAAGATGCGATCGTGCTGGAAGGCAAGATCCTCGAATCGCTTCCGAACGCAATGTTCAAGGTCGCGCTCGACAACGGGCACGAAGTCTTGGCCCACATCTCCGGAAAGATGCGCATGCACTACATCCGCATCCTTCCCGGCGACAAGGTGCAGGTGGAACTCACCCCCTACGACCTCACTCGGGGTCGCATCACGTACAGGTACAAGTAAGAGAGCAACCATGAAAGTCCGACCCAGCGTCAAGCCGATGTGCGACAACTGCAAGGTGATCCGTCGCCATCGTCGCATCATGGTCATCTGCACCAATCCCCGTCACAAACAGCGCCAGGGCTGAGGGGCACAGGAGAATCACATGGCACGTATCGCCGGCGTCGACATCCCCCGCGAAAAGCGGTTGGAGATCTCGCTCACCTACATCTTCGGGATCGGTCTGCCCACGTCGCAGAAGATCTGCGCGGAGCTCGACCTCGATCCCGACACCAAGGTGTCGAACCTCACCGAGGACGAGGTCAATCGCATCCGTACCTACATCGATCAGAACCTCAAGATCGAAGGCGACCTGCGCCGTGACGTGCAGGGCGACATCAAGCGCAAGATCGAGATCGGCTGCCTCCAAGGCGTCCGTCACCGCAAGGGCCTGCCGGTCCGCGGTCAGCGCACCCACACCAACGCTCGTACCCGCAAGGGCCCGAAGCGCACCGTCGCCAACAAGAAGAAGGCAGTGAGGAAGTAATGGCGAAGCCAACAGCGAGCCGCCGTCCGCGCAAGCGCGACCGCAAGAACGTCAGCACGGGCATCGTGCACATCAAGAGCTCGTTCAACAACACGATCGTCTCGATCACCGACACCGAGGGCAACGTCATTGCCTGGGCGTCGTCGGGTGGAGTCGGGTTCAAGGGCAGTCGCAAGAGCACGCCGTACGCCGCTCAGCAGGCTGCCGAGAAGGCCGGCAAGGCCGCCATCGAGCACGGCCTGCGCCGCGCCGAGGTGCAGGTCAAGGGCCCGGGTTCGGGTCGCGACACCGCCGTTCGCTCGATCCAGCAGACCGGCATCGAGGTCACCTCGATCAAGGACGTCACACCGGTGCCCCACAACGGGTGCCGCCAGCCGAAGCGTCGGCGCGGTTAAGGAGAAGACAGAACATGGCTCGCTACACCGGACCCAAGGTGCGCATCTCGCGCCGCCTGTCGGTCAACATCTTCGAAAACGAGAAGGGCCGTCAGGCGCTCGAGCGCCGTCCCTTCCCCCCAGGCCAGCACGGCCGCACGCGTCGCCGCAACGCGGGCAGCGAGTACCTCGCCCAGATGCAGGAGAAGCAGAAGGCGAAGTACATCTACGGTGTGCTCGAGAAGCAGTTCCACAAGACCTACCTCGAAGCCCAGCGCCTGCAGGGCCCGACCGGTGAGATCCTGCTGCGTCTGCTCGAACAGCGCCTCGACAACGTCGTGTACCGCGCCGGTTGGGCCTCCAGCCGTCCGCAGGCCCGTCAGTTCGTGAACCACGGCCTGATCCAGGTCGACGGCAAGCGTGTCGACATCGCCAGCTTCCGCTGCAAGAAGGATCACGTGATCTCGCTGTCGCCCAAGGCGCAGAAGATGATCGTCATCCAGCACAACATCGACACGCTCGACCGCTCGCTCGTCGGGTGGCTCGAATCGAGCGACGGTGGCAAGGCCGTGACAGTTCGCAGCCTGCCCGAACGAGAGCACATCGACGTGCCCGTGCGCGAGTCGCTCATCGTCGAGCTCTACTCCAAGTAATTCCCCTTCGAACGTCCCCGCTCGTCACCCGAACACCCGGAAAGGTCCCCGGCACCAATGCTCGTCATGCAGCGCCCCACCATCGAAGCTCTCGGTGAGGAGTCGAACAACCGCGGCTACTTCGCCGTCGGCCCACTCGAGCCCGGCTTCGGCCACACCCTCGGCAACTCCCTGCGCCGCACGCTGCTGTCGTCGATCCCCGGCGCGGCGATCACCACGGCTCGTTTCGACGATTCGCTCCACGAGTTCGACACGATCCCCGGCGTAGCCGAAGACGTGACCGACATCATCTTGAACCTCAAGGACGTCGTCGTCACCTCCGAGTCGGAGGAACCGGTCACCATGCGCCTCGACGCCCGTGGCGCAGGCGCAGTCACCGCCGGCGACATCGAGTGCCCGGCCGACGTCGAGGTGCTCAACAAGGACCTCCACATCGCCACGCTGAACTCCAAGGGCCGCCTCGCCATCGATCTGACGGTCGAGCAGGGCCGTGGCTACCTGTCGAGCAATCGCGAAGACGACAACCGGGTCATCGGCGTCATCCCGATCGACGCCATCTTCAGCCCGGTGCGCCGTGTGGCGTTCCAGGTCGAGCCGACCCGCGTCGAGCAGTCGACCAACTACGACCGCCTCGTCCTCGAGATCGAGACGGACGGTTCGATCACCGCGTCCGACGCCTTGGCTTCTGCCGGTGCCACGCTGCGCTCGCTGGTCGACCTCGTGGCGACGATGTCCGACGAGCCGAAGGGGCTCGAGCTCGGCGAGATCGTCGACGCGACGGTCACCTCGCCCGATCTCGACCTGCCGATCGAGGATCTCGACCTGTCCGAGCGCCCCAACAACTGCCTCAAGCGGGCCCAGGTCAACACGGTCGGCGAACTGCTGACCAAGACCGAGGACGACCTCCTGAACATCACCAACTTTGGCCAGAAGAGCCTCGACGAAGTCAAGGCCAAGCTCGACGAGCGCGGCCTCACGCTGCGCGGCTGATCGCTGCGACGCACGTACCGAAAGACGATTGAACGATGCCCACTCCCCGCCGCTCCCGACGCTTCGGCAGCTCCGCCTCCCACCAGCGTCTGATGATGGCCAACCTCGCTGCGTCGCTGTTCGCCGCCGAGGCCATCACCACCTCCGAAGCCAAGGCCAAGCATCTCCGCCCGATCGCCGAGAAGCTGATCACCAAGGCGAAGAAGGCCCAGGAAGAGGGCCCGATGCAGGTGCACCGCATCCGTCAGATCGAGGCGTTCCTCGGTGACAAGGAAATGACCTACAAGCTCGTGCACGACGTGGCACCGCGCTATGCGGAGCGCAACGGTGGATACACCCGGATCCTGAAGATGGGTCCGCGCTCTGGCGACAACGCCCAGATGGCGCGCATCGAACTCGTCTGAGCGCGAGGACGGCGATCGCGTGTCCAGCACGCGCACCGTTCGATTGACCGTCGCCTACGACGGCACAGATTTCCGCGGGTTCGCCGAGAGTGACGGTGTGCGCACCGTGATGGGTGACATCCGCCGTGCCGTCGAGACCGTGGTGCGCTGCGACGTCGAACTCACCGGAGCCGGGCGGACCGACGCCGGTGTCCACGCATGGGGCCAGGTGATCTCCGGACAGCTCCCGGCCACCACCGATCTCGGTCGTCTCCAGCGAAGCCTGAACGGAATGTGCGGGCCCGACATCTCGGTGCGCTCGGCCGAATGGGAATCGCCCGAGTTCTCCGCACGGTTCTCTGCCACCGGGCGCAGCTACCGCTACCACGTGTGGAACGATCCCGCCGCGAATCCGCTGCTGGCCCGCACGGCCTGGCACGTTCCGATCGCGCTCGACCTCGATGCGATGGCGCTCGGGGCTGACGCGTTGCTCGGGCAACACGACTTCGCGTCGTTCTGTCGTCGCCCGAAGCCCGCACCCGGTCACGACGAACCGAGTCTCGTACGTCGTGTCGATACGGCGAGTTGGTCCCGACTGGACGACAGCTGGGGCGCGTCGTTGCTGTGCTTCGAGATCACAGCGTCATCCTTCTGCCATCAGATGGTCCGCAGCATCGTCGGCACCCTCGTCGACGTCGGGCTCGGCCGTCGCAGCGCCGACTCGGTCGGTGTGACGCTCGCAGCTCGTGACCGATCCGCGGCCGGTCGAGTCGCACCGCCGACCGGGTTGGTGCTCTGGTCGGTGGACTATCGCGGCGAGCGCTGGGACGCCTGAGTCTCGGTGTCGGCGGCGACCGGGGGCTCGGTGGTGCTCGGCGCCGGCACCTCGATCTGGGGAAGCAGCGACATCAGCTCGTCACCGGAGACCGCCGGTGCGTACAGCCAGCCCTGGAACGCGTCGCATCCGAGCGCGGCGAGCCTGTCGCGCTGGTAGGGCTGCTCGACCCCCTCGGCAACACAGGTGAGCTTGAGGTTGTCGCTCAGGCCGAGAATCGCAGTGGTGAGGTTGGTGGCCGCCGGGTCGATGTCGATCCCGGCCACGAATCGACGGTCGATCTTCACCCCGTCGATCGGGAGCTCCAGCAGATGGGCGAGCGATGAGTAGCCGGTCCCGAAGTCGTCGATCGACACGTGGATGCCGGCGAAGCGGAGCTTCTGCATGTTCGCCAGCGACGCAGCACCGGGTGAGAGCAGGTCGGTCTCGGTGATCTCGACCACGAGGTGGGTCGGATCCGCACCCGCTCGGCGGCACCGTTCGAGGAAGGTCGCCCCGAACGCGGGACGCGACATCGCCTTGGGGTCGATGTTGACGTGCACCTCGATGTCGGGGTGGCCGGCTTCGGCGAGCCGAACGGCGAAGTCGAGCGCCCGGTCGAGCACCTCGTCGTCGACCGCCTCGCCGAGTCCGGCCATCTGGGCCAACGGGAGGATCTCGCCGACGCCGAGCACACCGCGAAGCGGATGCACCCAACGCACGAGCGCCTCGACGGCGATGATCGTGCCGTCCGCCGCACAGATCGGCTGGTAGAACGGCTGGATCTGGCCGTCCTGGAGGGCGGCCCTGAGCAGTTCGAGCTGCTGGCGTCGTTCATTGATCGCGTCGACCGAGATGCCCTCGGTCTCCGGGTCGGCGTACCGCTTGGCCGACATCAATTCGTTGCTTGCCCCGACGAGGAGTGCGTCGAGCACTTCTGGCCGAGCTTCGAAGGCGGTCGCAGTTCGGATGTCGAAGTTGACATCCTGGCCCCGCACCGAGATCGGCCGGGCAACGTCACGCCGGACTCGCTCGCGGCAGCATTTCCACCGCGTTGATGCTCTCCGCTCGGATCGCCAGCACGAACTCGTCGCCGCCGAACCGGGCGGTGACCACGTCGGGCCAACGGATCTGGTCGATGCGGTCGGCGACTGCGGCGAGCACGGCATCGCCGACCGGTTCGCCGTACAGCTCGTTGATCGATCGGAAGTGGACGATGTCGACCACGAGGATCCCGAGGCCACCGCCGCCCTGCATCAACTGGTGCGCGGCGCGCATGAACCCGTCGCGATTCAAGAGGCCCGTGCGGCTGTCGTGCTCGGCGAGGAATTCGACCCGGTCACGTGCGTCGGCGAGGGAGGTGGCGATCTGGGCGCTGACGACGTAGCTCTCGACGACTGGATCGTCGAGCAGGTTGTTGACGGTGAATTCGCAGATCATCGCGTTGCCGCCGGCGTCGAGCACCCGTGCATCGAGGGTGAGCGATCCCTGCGGCTCGAGTCGTTGTGCTGCGTCGAGCACGGTGTCGCGGTCGTCGGGGTGGAGGAAGTCGATGATCGACCGTCCCCGAGCCAGCTCCGGATCGTGACCGAGCAGGCGCGTGACCGCCCCGTTCACCGAACGCACCAATCCCCGAGCGTCTGCGAGGACGACCATGCCGTGCATGTTTGCCATCACCGCACGCAACACCTCGGTGTCGCCTTGATCGAAGTCGAGTCGGTGACGGTCCGTGACGTCGCGTGCCACGATCATGATCAAGCCTGCAAAGGGATCGTCGATGCCCGGCGCCCGGTACGTGCCACGAAACTCCAGATAGCGCCAGGTTCCGCGGCCGGTGCGGATCCGCAACGTGAGCAACTCCCCGAACGCCTTCTCGATCACGGTCTGCAGCGCCGCCTTGGCCAGGCTCACGTCGTCGGGATGGACCAGATCGAGCATGTCGGTGTCGAGTAGTTCGGTCGCATCCCATCCGAGCGTGTCCGCCGCGGAGTCGTTTGCGTACCGCAGGACTCCCGCGGGATCAACGGCGAACACGGGGTCGGCG
>CAWKCN010000053.1:0-13714 GCA_963848145.1 Ilumatobacteraceae bacterium | reverse complement strand
GGCGAGGAGGAACCGCCATGCGTCGTCGCCCGCTGGCACGGCCACCGCCTCGGTGGCGATGTCGCCGATGCCCTCGATGGCGTGCACACGGGCGAGGTCGGCGATCTCCGGGTGAGCACCGGCGTCGATCACCACTGTGGGCAGACGCTCGCCGTCGGTGTCGATCGTCGTGCCGGCGTCCAACACCGGCAGGATCACGATCTCGACGTCGCCGCTCACTGCTGGACTCAGTCGATGAAGGGCAGTCGGAGGTTGGGTGTGGCGCCGATGTCGAGCGACGTCGGCCCGTCGGAACGCAAGCGATGCCAGCCGGCGGCCGCGATCATGGCCGCGTTGTCGGTGCACATCGCCCGGCTCGGCAGGAACCCCTGGATGCCGTCGACCTCGCAGGCCTCGAGCAGTTCTTCTCGCAGCAGCGAATTCGCCGCGACACCGCCACCGAGCACGATGCCCGTGGCGCCGACCTCGGCAGCAGCACGGCGCGCCTTGGTCACCAGCACGTCGACCACAGCTGCCTGGAACGAGGCGGCAACGTCCTCCGACGACACGTCGGGGTGCTTGCGCACGTAGTTGACCACGGCGGTCTTGAGCCCGCTGAACGAGAAGTCGTATCCCTCGTCCATGATCGCGCGCGGGAACCTGATCGCTTCGGGGTCGCCGTCGAGCGCGGCACGGTCGATCGCCGGACCGCCGGGATAGCCCAGGTCGAGAAATCTGGCCACCTTGTCGAACGCTTCGCCGGCGGCGTCGTCGATGGTCTGCCCGACCAACCGGTACCGCCCGTGGTCCTGCATCTCGATCAGCATCGTGTGGCCACCGGACACGAGCATCACGAGCAGCGGGAACTCGAGCGTCGGATCCTCCAACGAGGCGGCGTACAGGTGCGCCTCCATGTGATTGACCCCGATGAACGGCACGTCCCACGCCATCGCCAACGACTTGGCAGCCGACACACCCACCAGGAGCGCACCGATCAGCCCGGGCCCGACCGTGCAAGCGACCGCATCGATGCGCTGCTCGTCGACGCCGGCTTCGACGATCGTGCGAGCGATCACCGGGTTGAGTACATCGAGGTGGGCCCGTGACGCGATCTCCGGCACCACACCGCCGAAGTCGGCGTGCAGATCGACCTGGGTCGACACCACGTTGGACACCACGTCGTACCCACCGAGCACCAGTGCTGCCGCGGTCTCGTCACAGCTCGTCTCGATCCCCAGGACCAGCGTCGACTCGTCGACACCGATCGCCGGCTCGCCTGCGATCGGATCGTTCATGGTGTGCCTCGCCGTTCGAGGTCGGTACGGATCGAGTCGAGCACGGCGCGGTAGTCGTCACCCTGGATGTCGTTGCACCACATCACGATTGCGTCCTCGGTGTTCTCGTAGTACCGGGCCCGCACTCCGGCGGGGATGAAGCCGAATCGCCGGTACAGCTCTTGCGCACCCTTCGCCGACACCCGGACTTCGAGCGTCCACGCAGCATCACCACGTTCGATCGTTGCCTCGGCGAGGGCCAGGAGCAGCGCCGTGGCAACACCGCAGCGCTGCTCGTCGGGTTGTACGGCCACGTTGGTGACGTGGGCCTCGTCGACGTTGAACCACAACCCGGCGTATCCGACGATTCGCCCGCGGCCCCGTCCCCTGGGGTCGAGACGCCTCGCGACCAGATACCTCCTGGCGCCGGAGCGAACCTGCGCGAGCTCGCTCTCGAACACGCTCTGCGACCACGGCTTGGGATAGCTCGCCGCCTCGATCGCCATCACGCCTCGCCGAAGGTCGCGGCGTTGCATCGGCTCGATCGAGACCTCGCCGATCACCTCGGCGTCATCGGTGTCGCGACGCAGCAGACGCTCGATCACGCTCATCGGCTGAGCCTCGTCGACCAGTTGATCTGAGCATCGGGCGCGCGCAGGTAGATCGGCTCGATCTCCCACGGGTTCACCCATTCCTCTCGAAGGGCCCGAGCGTGAGCCAGCTGCACGAGCGGCCCGGCCGACGGGTGTGCGTCGCCGCTGATCTCGCAGTGGAAACCATCGAGGATCTCGTCGCGGTAGCGCGACGCACCGTCGCCGACGCAGAGCGCGTCCTGGCTCCGGGCCAGGAGGTCGGCGATCAGCTCGTCGACCGGGCCGACCGCCGGCTCGGCCACCTGCTGCAGACCGCCGGGTACCTGGCGGTACATCGCAAAGAACACCTCGCTCTTGCGGGCGTCGATCACGGGCACCACCACCCTGTCGGTGTGGCGGACCGGGAACGCCAACAGATCGAGCGACGAGATGCCGATCATCGGAACCCTCAGCGCCTGGGCGATCGACTTGGCGGCAGCGAGGCCGACTCGCATTCCGGTGAACAGACCGGGTCCGACGTCGACCGCGACCACGCTGATCTCGTCGAGGTCGATGTCTGCCTGGCGCAGCAGGAACTCGATCGCCGGCACGAGTGTCTCGACGTGACGACGTCCCCTGGTGACCTCGAACAGGCCGATGACGCCTTCGTGCCCACCGACGGCCACGCTGACCCGCTCGGTGGCGGTCTCGATGCCCAGGATCAACATGCGTAGGCTCCGCACCGCTCGACGAGCCGACTCCACCGAGGCGCCCACGAAGCACCCGTCGCAGAGATCTCGATCAGCCGGCCGGTGTCGAGCAGCGCAGCTGCGTCGTCGACGTCGTCAGCGGTGTCGGCGAACGGATCGGACTCGAGGTACACCACCAGATGATCGCCGAAGAGGGCGTCGGCGACGTCACCCCATTCGACGAGGACGATCCCGTGATACTCGGCGAGTTCTTCCAACGCGAGGTCGGCGATCTCGGTGGTCCGATCGAGTCGATACAGGTCGGCGTGGTGCAGCGCCTTGGCCCCGTGTCCGTGGCTGCTCGGGATGTCGTAGGTGTGCACCAGTGTGAACGTCGGCGACGTGATCGGTTCGGTCACGCCGAGCGCCGCGCCGAACCCCTTTGCGAACGCCGTCTTCCCGGCGCCCATCTCACCGGACAACACGATCAGGTCACCCGGGCGCGCCAGCTCGGCCAACGCCGCCGCGATGGCGTTCGTGTCCGCCAGTGACGCAGCACGGAGTTCAAGCATCGCCAGGACCCAACATCTCGGACCCGATGCTACGAGCGTGTCGGCGTGGCACGCGAGGCCCGATCCCGCAGACGATCTCGTAGCCGATCGTGTCGAGCAGGCCGGCCCACTCCTCGGCCCGGATCCGTTCGGGCCCGGTGGGGCCGTCCTGTTCTCCGATCAGCACCACGTCGTCTCCCACCGTGACACGATGGTCGCCGACGTCGACCATCAACTGGTCCATGGTGACCACTCCGACGATGCGGCATCGATGACCGCCGATCAACACTTCCCCACCGACGGCGAACAACCGGCGAGGCACCCCGTCGGCATATCCGATCGGCACCGTGGCGACCGTCGTGTCGGTGTCGAAGGTGTGGCGAAGCCCGTAGGAGATCCGGCTCCCGGCCGACACCCGCTTGACGTGCGAGACGCGAGCGCGCAACGACAGTGCCGGACGCAACTCGGCGCACATCGCATCGACACCGGGTCCGGGCGAGATGCCGTAGACCGCAATGCCCGCCCGCACGAACGAACGCCGTGCGCCTGGATGAGCGAGCGCTCCCGCAGAGTTGGCGGCATGGACCAACAGGTGGGTGCCCGCCGACCCCGGAAGGGCGGCCGCCACATCGACGAGGGCGCTGTCGAAGCGCTCGAGTTGGGCAGCGGTGAACTGGTCAGCGGGTTCGTCGGCGATCGCAAGATGGGTGAACACGCCGACCAACACCAACGTCGACCCGTGCGCAGCAACGGCACCGACGACGTCGGTCACGTCGCCGGGCTGAGCACCGACTCGTTGCATGCCGGTGTCGACCAACAGGTGCACGGGCACACCCTCGACGCCCCGGGCGTTCGCCGCCGACGCCAACGCATCGACGAACCGGGCGGTGTAGACCGTGGCCATCAAGCGGTAGCGGACGATGTCGTCGGCGAGCTCGAGCGGCTGCTCGCTCAGCACGAGGATCGGCGCGTCGATGCCCGCGTCGCGGAGTTCGACGGCTTCGTGCACCAACGCCACGCACAGACCCTCCGCCCCCGCTTCGAGTGCGGTTCGGGCCACCTCGGCAGCGCCATGGCCGTAGCCGTTCGCCTTGACGACGGCCCACAGCGCGCTGGGCGACACCACCGACCGCACGTACTCGACGTTGTGACGGATCGCCCCGAGGTCGACCTCGACCCATGCCCACCGGTCGGCAGCCTGGAGCTCGCTCACAGCGCCTCGAGCGTGGCCGGGATCAACTCGACGATGTCACCGGCGAGCAGCCCGCGGCGGGGCCCTCGGCGAGCTGCATCGGCATGCAACCAGGCCGCCGTGGCAGCGGAGCGTTCGGCGGCGACGCCCGCGGCGAGCAATGCGGCGATCATCCCGGCGAGCACGTCGCCGGACCCGGCAGTCGCCAGACGTTCGTCTCCGTGGTCGACCACCAACACCGCACCGCTCGGCCCCGCCACAACGGTCGCCGGGCCCTTCAGCAACACGGTCACGTCGAGCTCACGAGCCAGTTCCCGAGCCGCTTCGACCCGGTCGGCGCCCGGAGGGTGCCCGGCGAGCAGCGAGTACTCGCCGTCGTGCGGGGTGATCACCGTCGGACGACCCCGAGGGCGCAACAGCGGTGCCGCGCCGTCGGCACTCCACGCGGCGGCGAAGATCCCGTCGCCGTCGATCACCACCGGCAGTGTCGCGTCGGCGATCAGCTCGCGTGCGGACGCGATGGTTCCTTCCTCGCGTCCCAGTCCCGGTCCGATGACCAGCGCACCGAACCGGTCGAGATCGCTGAACACGTCGCCGTGGAAGTCGAGCGCAGGGATACGGCGCTGGACGATCTCGCCGCGTGCCTCGGGGTCGATGCCCGGGCTCGACAGCATCACGAGTCCGGCACCCGAGCGCGCAGCGGCTTCGGCACAGAGTCGACCGGCGCCGAGCATGCCGGGGCTCCCGGCGACCACCCGAACTGCCCCGTTCCACTTGTGCGCGTCGAACGCCCGCTGCGGCCACCAGGTCGCGACGTCGCCTGCGTCGACGAGATGCTGCGTCGCACCGGACACGTCGAGGCCGATGTCGACGACCTCGATCTCGCCGCTCAGCTCTCGACCGTCGCCGACGAGCAGTCCGGGTTTGAGCGCTTGGAAGGTCACCGTGCGATCTGCCGCCAGAACCCCGGAACCCGCCTCGCCGGTGAGTGCGTCGACACCGCTCGGGATGTCGACCGCGAGTACCAGCGGTCGGCCGCCCGAGCTCGACACCACGTCAGGGGCGATCCACTCACCACGGAATCCGGTGCCGTACGCGGCATCGATCACGAGATCGCATGCCGGCAACACCGGTGGTCGCATGGCCGCGTCGATCACTCGGACCTTGACCCCGCGCCGTTCGAGATACGACGCAGCGCCGCGACCGTCGGCGCCGTTGTTGCCGCCACCGACGACGACGTTGACGACCCGTCCGTAGCCGCCACCGAGCATGGCGAGCACGACCCGAGCGGTGGCCAGCGCCGCCCGGTCGATCAATTCCTCGACCGGTTCGGGCGCGGCGGCGTCGACGGCTCGCATCTCCTCCGGCGTCACGATCGGGATCACGGCCGAGAGCGTAACGAACCAGTGGAGTCAGCTGCCGAGCAGCGATTCCTTGAGGTCGCGCTTGACGAACTTGCCGTTGGCGTTGCGCGGCAGCGAATCGTTGAGGAACCAGACCCGCTCTGGGATCTTGAACTTCGCAAGATGCTCGCCGAGCGTCGCCACCAGTTGCTCCTCGGTCATCGAAGCGCCGGGCGACAGCACGATCGCCGCCCCGACGATCTCGCCGAGGCGGTCGTCGGGCACTCCGAAGACAGCGGCTTCCGCAACGCCGTCGAGTTCGTAGATGGCAGCTTCGACCTCGGAGCAGTAGACGTTCTCACCGCCGCGCAGCACCATGTCCTTGATCCGGTCGACGATGAACACGAACCCGTCCTCGTCGATGGTGGCGACGTCGCCGGTGTGGAACCAGCCGTCACGAATCGAGTCGGCGGTCGCCTCCGGCCGGTTGAGATATCCCTTGATCACGATCGCCCCACGGACGCACAGTTCGCCGGGCTGACCCGCCGGCACCTCGTTGTCGCTCTCGTCGACGAGCTTGGCCTCCAAGGTCGGCACGACCCGTCCGCACGACGACGGCTTGGCGACGTACAGACTCCCCGAGTTGGCGGTGACGATGCCGTGGGTCTCGGTGAGCCCGTAGCCGGTGCTCGGTGCGCCACCCTTGAGCGACTTGTCGATCTTGTCGACCAGGTCCGGTTGCAGTGGCGCCCCACCGCCGCCCATGCCGGCGAGTGTCGAGGTGTCGCGCATCTCCCAGTCGGGGTGCATCAGCATCTCCCGGCTCATCGTCGGCACACCGGAGAAGTTGGTGACGCCCTCGCGTTCGATCAGTTCGAGTGCACGACCGGCATCCCACTTGTAGGTGAACACGATCCGACCGCCGGCGATCGTCGCCGGGTGCAGCAGGCAGTTGTTCGCCGTCACGTGGAACAACGGCGTCGGAGCCATGAACACCGCCTGCGACGGCTGCCCGGCAGCGTCGGTGGCAGCTGGTGGCGGCGTGGCACCGGCCTTGGCCGAAGCGAGACCCGCCACGGTGGTCATGAACACGATGTTGAGCAGGTTGTGCACCGAACCGCGATGGGTCAGCTGCGCGCCCTTGGGGAATCCGGTGGTGCCGGAGGTGTAGAAGATGCACGCGTCGTCGTCAGGGTCGATGTCGACGCTCGGCAGCTCGGCGGGCGCGGAGGCGGGATCGATCACGTCCTCCCATCGCTCGGCGCCCTCGGGAAGGTCGCCGTCGTAGCGGACCGTCATCAACGCCAGCGGAGCGTCGGCGCGTAGCTCGTCGAGCACGGGCAGCAACCGCTCCACCCGTTCACCGTCGGCGATCAGCACCTTCGGCTTCGAGTCGGACAGGCCGTACTTCATTTCCTCGGAGGTCCACCAGGCATTCATCCCGACGACCGCTGCGCCGATCGAGATCGTCGCCCAGTAGCCGAAGACCCACTCGGGGTAGTTCCGCATCGCCAGTGCGACGCGGTCGCCCGGCTGCACGCCGTGCACGTCCACGAGCCGTGCGGCGAGCGCTCGGATGATGGCGTCGGCCTCGAGGAACGTGAAACGCTCGTCCTCGTACACGACGTAGTCGCGGTCGCCGTACCCGCGTGCGAGTTCCCACACGGTGCGCATGCTCGGCAACGCCGACTCGAACACCTTGATCGGTACCCCCCGCACGTCGATCGTGGTGGTCGCGAACTGCGCCCCCGGTGCGGTCAGTTCATCCCAAGCCTGCTGAAACTCGTCGATCATGGCCAGCATGTTCGCAGCGCTAGCACCTCAACTCCTAGTCGAGTGGGCGCAGCCGGACGGATCAGGATGCGATGACGTACGCGGCGGCCATGAGGTCGCTGTGGGTCAGCGACAGGTGCCAGGTCGCCACCCCCGCCTCGGCCGCCAACTCCGCTGCACGACCGGTGACGACCAACGACGGTTGCCCGGAGGCGGCCCGCTCGACCCACACCTCGTGGAAGCCGAACGCGCCCAGGCCGACGCCGAGCGCCTTCATCGCTGCCTCGCGTGCGGCGAAACGGGCAGCGAGCGACGGCACCGGATCGGCTTGGGGTGCGACGTAGTCCAGTTCGACCTCGGTGAACAGCCGGGTGCGCATCGACGGTGTCCGTTCGAGCGATCGCCGGAACCGCTCGATGTCGACGAGGTCGACCCCGATCCCGATCACTGCCACCGTTGCGCCCTCGCTCACCGACGCCAGTGATCTGCGGCGTCGGAGATCGGCTCGATCAGCAGGTCGGAGACCGGGAGCTCGCCGAGCAACGACTCGTCGAAGCTGCCCTCGGTCTCGCTCACCCAGTCGACGAGGCGGTCGTAGCGACGGTCGTAGCCCTGGAGGACTCCACGCATGACCTCGGCGGGCAGTCGATCGTGCAACGCCAGATGCAGCAGGGTGATGCCGGTGGTCTCGCTGCCCTTCACCTCGGGCACGAAGGCAAGCGTGCGCCCGTCACTGCGGCCGACGGCGACGAGCACCTCACGCTCGGATGCCACACGGTGCTTGGTGCCACGCAGCTGGGCACCTCGCTCGACGCGGCTCGGAAGGTCACGCGAAATGCCGCCTCGATCGATGATCGAGATCGTGTCGCCGTCGATGCGGTAGCGGGTGTACCCGCGGACTTCCGCCACCGCCGGGTCGAGATCGGCGAGCACCTTGAGCGTGCGATAGCTGAGCACGTCACGCCCGGCACCGGCGGCAAGCATCGCCTGCACGAGCGGTCGGTCGATGACGCTCTCGTCGCTGCGCGAGATCCCGACCGTGACCGTCTTCGCCTGATGCTTGATCGTGTCGACCGGGCGGGTGAGTTCCTCGATCGCCCGGGTGAGCGCCCCGACGAGATCATCGATCAGCGCCGCCGGTGTACCGACCTTGCCCGACTGTTGTGAATACTGCTCGACAGGGCGCTCGGACAGCACGTCACGCAGCAAGCCGTACAGCCGAGCCGCTGTCGAGGCCTCGAGATGTCCGTCGTACAGCCCAGAACGCAGCCCGTCCTGGAAGCGTTCGACCGGGTGTCGCAGCTCCGCACCGAGTCGGGCAACGACGGCGTCGCCGGACAACTGCTCCCCGACGAGGCGTTCGATCGTCTCCCGCGCCTCACGCAACGGATGGGCGGACGCATCGATCGCCAGTGCTGCCTCGTATCCGAACAGGTGGCCGACCATGGCCGAGAGCACGAAGCCGAGCGCCGCGTCGACCGGTGGCACGTTGATCGTGGCCGCGGCCTGGTAGCGGGTCTCGCCGTCGTTGGCGACGACGATCGGCGTCGCCTTGTGAGCGGTGAAGATCGCCACCTCCTTGGCGACGTCGTCAGCGGTCGAGCCGACCAGCCCGGCAGCGCACACCAGGATCAGCGGCTCCGACGACAAGTCGATGTGCTTCTTGTCCTCGGTCGAGTCGCACGCCATCGACTTGTAGCAGAGCTCGCTGAGCTTGATGCGAACCTCTTCGGCAGCCACCTTGTTGGGCCCGTTGCCGACGACCGCCCAGTACCGCTTCGGCGGGGCCAGGCGGCGGGCTGCATCGGCGACGACGTCGCGGCGCGTCAGCACCTCGCGCATGGCATCGGGGATGTCGCGCAGCGCGGCGAGCAGTTCGGAACGTCGCCGGGCCTCACCGTGGCCGGCGGCCTCCGCGATGGCGCACGACAGCAATGCGCCCGCCGCGACCTGGGCGTAGAACGCCTTGGTCGATGCGACACTCATCTCCACGTCTCGACCATCGGAGGTGTAGAGCACGCCGTCGGCCTTGTCGGTGAGGTCGCTGCTTCGCCGGTTGACGATGCCGATCACCGCGGCGCCGCGCGATCGCAGCAGATCCACCGTTCGATTGGTGTCGGTGGTGGTGCCGGACTGGCTGACCGCGATTGCGAGCGTGTCGCTCATGTCGAGGCGCATGCCGAATCCGGACAGCTCGGTGGCGGTGATCGCATCGACGACGAGTTCGGCACTGGTCAGTTCGTCGAGGATCGCTGCTGTGCTCTGGCCGGCGACCGCCGCAGTGCCCTGTCCGATGACTCGCACCCGCGTGATCGTGCCGGCCGCGAGACGTTCGACGATGTTGCGTGGCAGCGCACGCTCGCCGACGTCGGCGCGGAGCACCCCGTCTCGTTCGACGATCTTGCCCCGCAGCGTCTTGGCGAAGCTGAGTGGCGCCTCGGAGATCTCCTTGAGCAGGAAGTGCGGTGCGTCACCACGGTTGATGTCTCGGGTGGTCACCTCAGCGGTGGTGACGTCGGCGTCGGTGACCGGGAGCTCCGAGCCGTCGTAGGCACAGCGAACGATGCCGTCGAGCTCTCCGGCGCGGTCGCCGTCGAGCGCAATGATCTCGCCTCCCTGCTCACCGTCCATGCGTACGTACCTGGCCGTCTCCTCGACGACGCCGTACGGTTCGCTCGCCACGATGTAGCAGTCGTCGCCGAGACCGACGTAGAGACCCTGGCCGCTCCCACGCAATGCGAGGAACAGCTGTGACGGCGCCTCAGCGCTTGCCACACCGATCGCCACCGACCCCTCGAATTCGGTGACGGTGCGACGGAACGCCTCGGCGAGCGGGGCGGTGGCGGCGTGACGAGCGACGAGCGCCGGGATCACCTTCGCGTCGGTGGTGATCGTCGAGGCGATCCGCAATCCATGAGCGAGCCGCAGGTCGGCATGGTTGTCGACGTCACCGTTGAGGGCGGCGACGACATAGGGCGGGGTCGAGCCACCGGGCTGTTCGAGCTCGTAGGAGTTGAGCGGATGCGTGTTCGGCTCACTGATGATCCCGACACTCGCCCAGCGGGTGTGTCCGAGGATCGCCACCCTCGCCGACGGCGAACGCAACGCCCGACGCAGGAGGTCGTCGGCGTCGAGTGCTCGACGCAGGGCCGCGGTGTTGTCGCCGAGTTCGCCGATCTCGGCAGCGGCCTTGTACACGAAGGAGAGGCAGTCGCCTGAGGCCACGACGGCGCCCGACTGGAACAGCGGATCGTTGCCGCGTTCAGCAACGAGGGTGTCGAGGACGTCAGCGTCGATGTCATGGCCCCAGACGAACACGTGGAGCCCAGCAGAGTCGCGACCACGCACCTCGAGGCGATCGATGGCGGAGAACGCCTGTTGTACGGCGAGGTACCCGCCGAGCGTGGACTGCGGGGCGACGCGTCCGGCCAGGGCCTGCACCTCGCGGGTGGTCCGCAGCCGATCGTGCCGGATCGCCCACAGCGCGTCCTTGAGGTCGATCAGCTGAGCATTGGCCTGCTCGAGCTCGTCGGCGTCGAGATCCCCGGTGTTGGCATCGAGACGGCGCTCGGCACCCAGCGCGATGGCGTCGAGCCGATCGAGACGTGACGTGATCGCGGCGACGAGGTCGACGTGGCCGACCAGCGCAAGCACGCCGGGAAGCCCCCGCAGCTCCTCATCGACCGCCCTCGCCTGGCGGCCGGCGGCGACGAGGTCGTGGGCGTCGGCCGCCTCGATCGCCCGATCCAACCCGGCGGCCAGGTCGGCAGCGTCGGGTGTCGCCCGCGTGGGGGGCCGACTGACGATGCCGATGATGCCGCACATGGCCGGTCAGGCTACTGCGCCGCACGGCCCGCGATCGGGCGTCCGCCACACCCTCGACCGCACTGCGCAACGAGCGACCGGACCGGACACCGCCCGCGACTCGTCGCGGCTCAGGTGGCGGCGCGGCGAGCGACCTCGGCGAGGCGCTCGGCCACCTGCTCGGCGCGTTCGTGAGTGGGTGCTTCCACCATCACTCGGACCAGCGGCTCGGTGCCACTGGCACGCACCAGCACTCGACCCGAGTCGCCGAGGTCGGCCCGAGCGACCGCGATCTCCTCGGCGAACCGTTCGGCAGCATCGGGCATCCGTTGAGCCACGCGCACGTTGACGAGCACCTGGGGCAGCGATGTCATGGTCTGGGTCGCGATCTCGGCGAGCGGCCGCCCCGCCCGCTTCACCGCATCGAGCAGCGCCACCGCACTGAGGACACCGTCGCCGGTGGTGGCGTGGTCGGCGAAGATCACGTGTCCGGACTGCTCACCGCCGAGCGAGAAGCCACCGGCCGCGAGCGCCTCGAGCACGTACCGGTCGCCGACTGCGGTCTCGACCACCGAGATTCCCGCGTCGCTCATCGCCAGTCGGAAGCCCAGATTGGTCATCACGGTGACGACGACCGTGTCGTGGCGGAGCTCGCCGCGGGCCAGAAGGTCGTTGGCGACGATGGCGATGATGTGGTCGCCGTCGACGATCCTGCCGAGGTGATCGACCGCGATCAGCCGATCGGCGTCCCCGTCGAGCGCGATGCCGACGTCGGCACGGTGCTCGACCACGGCAGCAGCCACGAACTCCGGCGCGGTGGCGCCGCACGCATCGTTGATGTTGCGGCCGTCCGGCGACTCGGCGATCACGATCACCTCGGCGCCCGCAGCGCGCAGGACGTCGGGGCCGACTCGGTGAGCGGCGCCGTTCGCAGCGTCGAGCACGATCTTCAGCCCGTCGAGGCGAAGCCCTTCGAGGAAGGCCACGACGTGATCGACGTAGGCCTCGTGATCAGCACCCGCGTCGACGATCTTGCCCGGCGCCCGCGTTGCGCTGTCATCGCGGGGGCAACCAGTTCGGCTTCGATCCGACGCTCGACCTCGTCGGTGAGCTTGACCCCACCGAGTGCGAACAACTTGATGCCGTTGTCGGTCCACGGATTGTGCGAGGCCGACACGACAGCGCCGAGCGCACCCCGGCGCTGGGCTTCGAACGCCACGAACGGCGTCGAAGCAACCCCGAGCCGAAGGACGTCGAGGCCCTCAGCGGCGAATCCATCGCACAGGGCACGGTCGAGCACCTCGGTGGATTCGCGGGTGTCGCCGCCGACGACCACGAGGGTCGCACCGTCGGTGCCGAGCACTCGAGCCGCAGCCCGTCCGAGCCGCTCGGCGAACTCGGTGGTCAGTTCGGTGAGCGCGACACCACGGACTCCGTCGGTGCCGAACTGCATCGGGCGAGGCCGATCAGCGCTTGGTGAACTGCGGCGCCTTGCGGGCCTTCTTGAGGCCGTACTTCTTGCTCTCCTTCTTGCGCGAGTCGCGCGTGAGGAGACCGGCCTTCTTGAGTGCTGCCCGGCTCTCGGGGTCGATCTCGACCAGCGAGCGAGCGATGGCGAGCCGAAGTGCGCCCGCCTGACCGCTGACACCACCACCGTGGATCGACGCCGTGATGTCGTAGCTCTCACGGGTGTCGGTGACGGTGAGCGCCTCGGTGACGACCATCTGCGACACCGCAGTCGGGAAGTACGCCTCGAGCGTCTTGCCGTCGATCGTGAACTGGCCCGTGCCGGGGCGAATCTGGGCCCGGGCGACGGCTTCCTTGCGGCGGCCGGTGGTCTGGGTGAGCGGTGCGGTTCCCATGTGTGTGCGTCTCTCTGGTGCGATCGGTGGTTCAGCGGGCCTTGGCGGCCGGGAGCTCGAGCTTGGTGGGGGTCTGGGCGGCGTGCGGGTGCGTCGGGCCGGCGTACACCTGCAACTTCAGGAGTTGCTGGCGCCCGAGCGGGCCCTTCGGCAGCATGCCACGGACCGACTTGCGAACGGCCTCGGCGGGCTTGCGTGCGTGCAGCGTGGCGTAGCTCTCGGACTTGATGCCGCCCGGGTAGCCGCTGTGGCGGTACACCATCGTGCGCTCGGCCTTTCCGGCGGTCATCACGATCTTGTCGGCGTTGACGATGATCACGTGATCACCGGTGTCGATGTGAGGGGTGTAGGTCGGCTTGTGCTTGCCACGCAGGATGCGGGCGACTTCGGTGCACAGGCGACCGAGCACCAGCCCTTCGGCGTCGACAACGTGCCATTCACGCTGGATCTCACTGGCTTTGGGGGTGTACGTCGTCATGGCGCAATCAATCTGTCGAGAGTCGAAGAGTCAGGTATCCCCCGATGGGGAACCGTGAAATGATACGGCCGCCGGCACCCGGCTCCAACCCGCGCCGTCAGGCTTGGCACCCTCCCGCAGTCCGGTGGCAATAGTCTCCAGTACGTGCATCCGGCTGCCGGCGAGACCTCATGAGTTCTGGTGGCCCGAACGCGCCC
>CAWKCN010000052.1:0-42191 GCA_963848145.1 Ilumatobacteraceae bacterium | reverse complement strand
ATCGCCCCGAGCGCTGCGATCGCAGCCATCGCCCACGAACACGGAGGAACGCAATGAAGGTCTCGGTCAACGGAGTACGGCTCACTTCGACGTCGACGGGCAACAGCTCCCGGTCGGTGACAGCGAGGTCGAATCGCGGCCGACGCTCATCGTGCTGCACGGCGCCCCCGGCATCTCCTGATTACACGGCGTTCGAGCCTGACTTCGCCACGTAACGACGTGGCCCAGGTCGTGTACCTCGATCTGCGAGGGGCGGGACCGAGCCACGACGACCCCGACGGCGAATACAGCCTCGAGGGATGGGCCGACGACCTGGTCGGCTTCTGTGACGACTCGGCATCGAGCACCCGATCGTGCTCGGCAACTCGGCAGGCGGCATGGCCTTGGCCGTCTACGGGATCCGCCACCCCGACCATCCCGGCAAGCTCGTGCTGTCCAGCACCCAGGCCCGGCTCGACCCGCAGCGGTGCGCTGCGGTGTTCGAACGCCTCGGCGGTGAGCTCGCCCGCGAGACCGCGCTCGACGCGCTGGAGCGCCACGGCCGACATGGCGTCGCTCGCCGTCTACAACAAGCACTGCATGCCGCTCTACAACCCGACACCGCAGCCCCAGGCGTTCGCAAAGGCCATCTTCCGTCAAGACCTCGCGATCAAGTTCCACGGCCTCGGCGGCATCTGGCACCGGATGGACCACCTCGACGCGATGGACCGGATCACCTGCCCGACGGTCGTCCTCGCCGGAGCACAGGATCCGGTGACGCCGATCGAGGACAGCGAGGACATGGTGGCCCGGCTCGACCCGTCGATCGTCACCTACGTGCCTTTCGAGAACGCCGGACACGGCGTCTGGCACGATGACCCGGACCGCGCCTTTGCAGTGCTGCGCGACTTCATCACCGAGACCGAGGCGGCACCGTGACCGACCACGCCGGCACCTCGTCGCGTGGGGGCATGTCTCCCGATGCGATCGTGGTCGGCGCCGGCATCATCGGCGCGGCGATCGTGCTCGAACTGGCACGCGGCGGCCGCTCGGTGCTGGTGGTCGACAAAGGTCAGGCGGTCGGCGGTGGGTCCACGTCGGCGAGCTCGTCGATCATTCGCTTCCACTATTCGACACTCGCCGGCTGTGTTGCCGCGTGGGAGGCGATGCACCGGTGGGCCGACTGGGAAGCGCACCTTGGATTTCTCGACGGCCCGGCGTCGCGCTTCTACCGCACCGGGATGCTCGTGGTGTCGTCCGCCGACGACGAGTTCGCCACCGTGACCGGACACTTCGACACCGCCGGCATCCCCTACGAACGTCTCCCCGCCGGCCAGGTTCGCGATCGGTTCCCTGCACTCGACGTGGGGAGCTACGCACCGCCGCGACTCCCCGACGACCCCGAGTTCTTCGCCGACCCCCGTGGCGAGATCGGCGCACTCTTCCAGCCCGACGCCGGCTTCATCGACGACCCGCAACTCGCAGCGCAGAACCTGATGGACGCCGCCCGCCACGTCGGTGCCTCGCTGCGCCTGCGAACGACGGTCACCGACGTGCTGCGCGATGGCGACCGCATCGCCGGCGTCGTGCTGGCCGACGGCGAGATCGTCCGAGCGCCGGTCGTGGTCAACGCGGCCGGGCCGTGGAGTTCGGCACTCACCCGGCTGGCGGGCGCCGAGCACGACATGCGCATCCGCACCGCGCCGATGCGCCAGACGATCGCGTCGTGCGACGCACCCGAGGGTTTCCGGGTCGGCGACGGCGGCGTCGTGATGGCCGACATGGACCTCGGCGCCTACGGGCGACCGCAGCCGGGCGGTTCGTACATCATCGGTGGCGTCGAGGCCGATTGCGACCCGCTCGAGTGGGTCGACGACCCCGATGCCGACGACGACCCGAGCCCAGATCCGATGGTGTTCGAGGCGCTCGCATATCGCACCGCGCGGCGGATCCCGGCGCTCGGCGTGCCGCACCGCCCGCGCGGTCTGGCGAGCCACTACGACGTTGCCGACGACTGGACGCCGATCTACGACCGATCCGGCGTCGACGGTTTCTACCTGGCGGTCGGGACGTCGGGGAACCAGTTCAAGAACGGCCCGATCGCGGGCGAGATCATGGCGACCCTCATCGACGCTGTCGAGGGCGGCCACGACCACGACGCCGATCCGGTTCACATGACGTGCCACCACACCGGCCTCGACCTCGATCTCGGACAGTTCTCGCGGCGTCGCGAACCCGCCGCCACTGGTGGAAACGTCTGGGGGTGACATCACGGGTCGCAGGCGCTCAGTGACCACCGCGACGAGCGATCCTTCACTCACTGCTACCGAGAGTGTTGTCTCGCCCGCTCGGTGCCGGCTCGACTCCTGGGGGGTGGGACACCCCCGTCCGTCACGTCCACCAAATCCCTGCGCAGGGATCCGGATTCGTCGAAACGAGTTGCCTTGTCGGAATCTCACCCCGGCATAAGCCATGGCAGATGCCCATTCAGGGCGTTGTTGGGCATTGGTGAATTGGATGTCACCAGGCCAGGCGGGTTGCCAGCCACGGTGTTCGGAGGAGCTTCCCAGCGGGTTCGGTGCATTGTTGACAGGGGCCGTGGTCTGCCGGCGAGTCAGCACGGCCACTTCACGGTCGCAGTGCCCACGTTGCCTTTGATGGCGAGCTGCCATCGACCTGCGTCCAGAGTGATCTGCTCGTTGACGGCGTTCACTCCGTATCCGACTTTCTGGCCGGCGAATGGCGTCGTCGACGACGGCTCGCTGCTCCGACTCGGGCAGAGGAGCACCGGCGGCGACGACGTACAGGGTCTGGCCGGTCTGGAGAACTCCGCCGTCTGGGCCGAGACCTACGTCGATCTGGACCGTCTGGCTGTCGTCGACAAGCTCGAAGACTTCGCTTCTCCGCCACTGCCCGGCCGGTTCGGACCACGCAACGACCACTGGTGGGGCGTCACAGGATGGCGCCGCTTCGTCTCCGAAGACCGCATCCCTCAAGGCGACAATGACGACGAAGTGTGCGCCTGCTGCGAATACAACGGCAAGTGCGACCGCGACCACTCCAACGAGGAGAGCGGTCCGGCGTGCCTGACCAGCGGAATGGCTCATGACTTGATCTTGTCGACTGCGAGCCGCCACGCAACAGTCCCAACCGCTGCCGGTCCACAGCCATTCAACGCCGAGCTCGAATTCTGCGAGTCCAGGCCTCGAATTCTCCGAGCCCCCGTTGGGGAGCTGGGGGGTGGAGCTGGGGGTGGGGCTGGGGGTGTGTGGAGCTGGGGGGAATCGAACCCCCGTCCATCAGCCGGTGAACGAACTTGCTACGACCATTCCCGGCATTGTCACTGACGCTGTGACACCGACGGGTCGGCTGTCCGCTCGAGGCGGACCACGCGCCGTCTTTCCGACATGTCAGCGGTCTTTCTCGCCGTCAGCAGTCTTTCCTGCGGTCATCCCTCACTTCTGTTGCCGGGCTGTGATGGAGTGGCCCCGTGCGACATTTCTGCTCACGATGACTCTTCACTCATCTGATCGAAATCAGGCGGCGAGAGCGAACTGCTCATCGGCAATTCTTGTGGTTTCCCCGTTTAACGAGTCTGAGAAACTCGGGTCGCAAACTCGAACAGCGTTACTGACGTCGAAACCAGTCAGCCCCGTGTTTGATATGTGCAGCACCCAGAAATCCGAGAGCTGATGTCCACAGGCTACTGCTTTGCCTCGTCGATCCGAGTGCCGGATTCGTGTCGTACGCGTCAGGCTGGTGCGTGTCCCATCCGCTCGCGCTTGGTGCGGAGGTACGCGGCGGTGGTCTCGGTGGGTTCGATCACGATCGGCACACGTTGGACCACCTCGATCCCGTGCATCGTGAGCGCCTCGGTCTTGTCGGGGTTGTTGGTCAGCAATCGGATCGAGGTGGCCCCCAGGCCTCGCAGGATGTCTGCCGCGTCCTCGTAGTCGCGCGCGTCGGCTGGGTGGCCGAGTGCGAGGTTCGCGTCGACGGTGTCGTAGCCGAGTTCCTGGAGGGCGTAGGCACGGATCTTCTCGCCGAGGCCGATGCCGCGCCCTTCTTGCCCTCGGAGATACACCAGCGCGCCGTGACCCTCCGAGGCGATGCGCTCGAGTGCGAGATCACGCTGCGCGCCGCAGTCGCACCGCGCTCGACGCGAACACGTCGCCGGTGAGGCACTCGCTGTGCACTCGCACCAGCGGGACATCAGTCAGGCAGCCGAGTGCAAGGGCAACGTGCTCGATCCCGTCGGGGCGTCGGTAGGCGTGACAGGCGAAGTCGCCCCATCTGGTCGGCACGGTCGCCGTTGCGATGTGCTCGATCACTTGGGCTCCATCACGATCTCGAGGTCGTCACCGACCATTCGCGTCGAAACGATGCGGCCTCGCCACGCGTCGTCGATCGTCGCTGCGCCAGTGCCGGCGAACAGCGGTCGGGCGTCGTCGCCTCCGAAGAGGCACGGGGCGAGATGGATGACGTAGTGGTCGACGAGGCCCTCGCGGTGGAACGAAGCGGCCACGGTGGCGCCGCCCTCGACGAGCAACTGGACCACGCCGAGCCCGCCGAGGTGATCGAGCAGATCGCCGAGGTCTCCGGACCATGCGAGGCAGGGATGCACCCTGGCGTCGGCGGGAACCGTGCCGAGCACCACCCGCAGTGGGTCGGCTCCGTCGACGTGGCGGACGGTGAGTTCGGGGTCGTCGGCGCGAACCGTGCCGGCGCCGACGCAGATCGCATCGCTGTCGGCGCGCAGTTCGTGGACGACGTTCCGTGCGGCCTGCGAGGTGATCCAGCGACTCGATCCGTCGGGCGCTGCGGTGCGGCCGTCGATCGACGCGGCCAACTTCAGGATCACGAACGGTCGACCGGTTCGGCGCTGGGTGAGGTAGGGGAGCAGTTGGGCGTGGACGTCAGCTCCGGCCACGTCGACGTCGACGGCGATCCCGGCCTGGCGCAACCGGTCGATGCCGCGACCGGCCACGTTCTGGTCGGGGTCGATGATGCCGACCACGACGCGGGCCACCCCTGCGCTGATGATCGCTTCGGTGCACGGGGGTGTTCGACCGTGATGCGCGCACGGCTCGAGTGTCGTGTACAGCGTGGCTCCCTGTGCCCGTTCGCCTGCTGCATCGAGGGCGTGGATCTCGGCGTGGGGTTCGCCGGGTGCACCGGTGGCGCCGTCGAAACTGTCGCCGTCGGCGGTGACGACGACACAGCCGACCCACGGATTCGGTGACGTCAGGCGCCGCACGGAAGCTGCAGCGTCGATGGCGCGGCCCATGTGGGCGAGGTCGATCGGGTCTGGCGTCATTGCAGCGACCTGATGTCGCTCGGCCCGATGGTGCACGAGCAGGTCGAACACCAGAAGCCCTGCTCGAACTCCTTACCGCACTCGGCATGCACCAAGACGACGGTTCGGTCGCCGTCGCCGAACCACCTGTCGCCCCACCGGATCAGGGCGACGAGGGCGGGGGAGAGCTCGGTGCCTGCCGCGGTCAGGACGTAGTCGTAGCGAGGGGGGTGATCCTGATAGGGCTGTCGTTCCAGGATCCCCGCTGTGACGAGTCGCTTGAGTCGGTCGGCGAGTATCGGCCTCGACACCCCGAGGTCGTCCTGGAGAGCATCGAACCGGCGGATGCCGCGAAAGACGTTGCGCACGATCAGCATCGACCACCGGTCGCCGACGACTGCCGCGACCGACTCGATGCCTGGTCCGTGATCGGTCGGCTTCGCAGGCACGGGAGAGAACTCTAGCAGTGGGTTCGCATTCCAAACCCACTCGCGGGTACCGTGCGGCGATGCCCCATCCGGACGACGCCGAACTTCTCGCACTGCCGCTCGACGAGCTGCTGAGTGCTGCTGGTCGCATGCGCGACCGGGGCACCGGTTCCCGGATCACGTACTCGCCCAAGGTGTTCATCCCGTTGACCTTCCTGTGCAACGACACGTGCGACTACTGCACCTTTGCGCAGCCGCCCGCACGCGTTGCGGAGCCGTACCTCGCACCCGAGCAGGTGCGCGCTATCGCACGCGCCGGGGCTCGTGCCGGTTGCCACGAGGCGCTGTTCACGCTCGGCGAACGGCCCGAGTTGAGGTACGACGTGGCTCGCACGTGGCTCGCCGATCACGGCTATGCCAGCACCGTCGACTACCTCGCTGCGATGTGTCAGATGGTCGTCGACGAGACAGGGCTGCTCCCGCACGCCAACGCCGGGGCGCTGTCGATCGACGAGCTCCGCCAGCTGCGCCCGGTGTCGGTGAGCCAGGGCATGATGATCGAGTCGATTCGCGACGATCTCGCCTGTCACCGCGGCGCCCCCGACAAGGATCCGGCTCGTCGGCTCGCGACGCTGGAGGCTGCCGGGGAGTTGCAGATCCCGTTCACGACCGGGCTGTTGGTCGGCATCGGCGACGACCGCCAGGATCGCCTCGACGGTCTGCGAGCGATCGCGGCGAGCCATGAACGGCACGGCCATGTGCAGGAGGTGATCATCCAGAACTTCCTGCCCAAGTTGCTCACCGGGATGCGCAACGCCCCCGCCTGCCCGCCGGACGAGTTCCTGTGGACGATCGCCGCAGCCCGCCTGGTGCTGCCACCCTCGATCCATCTGCAGGCACCTCCGAACCTGTCGGACGACTTCGGCGTGCTGCTCGATGCGGGCATCGACGACTGGGGCGGCGTGTCGCCCGTGACCGCCGACCACGTCAATCCCGAGCGTCCATGGCCCGATCTCGACCGGTTGCGGGAGGTCACCGAGGCACGTGGGTTCACACTCGCGCCGCGGCTCACCGCCTACCCGGAGTACCTCGACGACAGCCTCGCCGGCCCCGAGCACTGGGTCGACCCGGCGTTGCGTTTCGCGGTGCTCGACCGCAGCGACGCCGAAGCCCTCGGCCGTGACGATCCCGGCAGCCAGTTCCCCGAGCGCGTGCAGGGAACGACCGAGACCGCCGACGGTGCGGATGTCGTGATCGTCGGCGATCGCTCCACCCAGTGGTACTCGGGCTGGAACGCCGATCCGCCGACGTTGCTGCCCGCACCGGCGGCCCCGATCCGAGGTGCCGTGGCCGAAGTACTCGCCGGGTTCGAGGCGGGGAGCGACCTCGGGATCGACGAGATGGTGACGCTGTTCGAAGCCCGCGGCCGCGAGGTCGCAGCGGTCGCAGAAGTGGCCGACCATCTCCGACGCGACGCCGTCGGTGACGCGGTCACGTGGGTCCACAACCGGAACATCAACTACACGAACGTGTGCACCTTCAAGTGCAAGTTCTGCGGATTCGCGAAGGGCAAGATCTCGCTGAACCTGCGCGGTACCCCGTATCTCCTCACGATCGAGGACATCCAGCAGCGCGTGCGCGAGGCGTGGGAGCTCGGCGCCACCGAGGTCACACTGCAGGGTGGCATCCACCCGAGCTTCGACGGCGACTACTACGTCGACGTGTGCCACGCCGTGAAGGACGCGGTGCCGGAGATGCACGTGCACGCGTTCACCGCGCTCGAGGTCCACGAGGGTGCACGCCGGCTCGAAGAGCCGCTCGAGAGCTACCTGCGTCGGCTCAAGGACGCAGGCCTGCGGTCGCTGCCCGGTACTGCAGCCGAGATCCTCGACGAGGGGCCGCGCTCGATCCTGTGCCCCGACAAGGTGACGACGGAAGAGTGGCTCGAGGTGCACGAGACCGCTCACCGGGTCGGTCTGCGCTCGAACGTCACGATCATGGCCGGTTCGATCGAGCGGCCGATCCACTGGGCTCGCCACATCGAACGCACCCGTGACGTCCAGCGGCGCACCGGTGGCTTCACCGAGTTCATCCCGCTGCCATTCGTGCACATGGCGTCACCGATCTACCTGCAGCGCAAGGCCCGGCGCGGCCCGACGTTCCGCGAGACGATCCTGCTCCACGCCGTCGGCCGGCTCGCGTATCGCGGGTTGATCGACAACGTGCAGGCGTCGTGGGTGAAGATCGGTGTACCGGGGGTTCGACAGCTGCTGCAGGCGGGGGTGAACGATCTCGGCGGGACGCTGATGGACGAGAACATCAGCCGGGCCGCCGGCGCCATCCACGGCCAGAAGATGACCGAGGACGCGTTCGGATCGTTGGTCGCACCGCTCGGTCGCACCCTCGCCCGGCGCACCACCCTCTACGACGTCGCCGAGCCTGTCCCCAACTGAACGTTCGAGATGTGCCTGGCACATCTCGAACGTGTGCTCAGCGGACGGGACCGACGTCGGAGATCGTGTACTTCTTGATCTCCATGCCGGTGACCGGGAGGTTGGCGCTGGCGCGCTGGAACTCGGCCATGTGCGCGCTTGCGAAGTGGAGGTCGAGTGCCTCCTGGTCGTCCCACAACTCGAACAGCAGGACGCGGTTGGCGTCGTCCGGATCCGGCGAGAAGACGTACTCGCGACAGCCGGGCTCGGTGTGGGTGGCGGCCACCATCGACGTGACGCCGGCGAGGAACGCCTCGCGCCCGCCTGCTTCGGTGGTGATGGAACCGGCGACGATCAGCATGGACGCACGGTAGCCGAGCCCCATCGGTGCCCCCACCGCCTCGCCTGCAGGGAGACCGACGGCGCGGATCCACTGGACGGCGGCGGTGTGACGCAGATCAGCGGTCGGCGTCGCCGTACTTGTTGGCGCGGTTGAACTCGGTCTCGATCTCGCGGTCGGCGTCGCGTTCGGCCATGCGCTGGCGCTTGTCGCCCTTGGTGCGCCCCTTGGCCAAACCGAGCTCGATCTTGGCGCGGCCGCCCTTCCAGTACAGGCGCAGCGGCACGATGGTGAGGCTGCCCTGGGCGACGCGCTGGTCGAGCTTGTCGATCTCTGCCCGGTTGAGGAGCAGCTTGCGCTGACGGTCGGGGTCGTGGGCGCCGAAGCCGATCGCGTTCGTGTACGGCGGGATGTGGATGCCGTCGAGCCACATCTCGCCTCGCTGCACCCGGGCGTAGCCCTCGGAGATCTGGGCGTTGCCTTCGCGCAGGCTCTTCACCTCGCTCCCGGTGAGGAGCATGCCCGCCTCGTAGGTGTCGAGGATGTCGTAGTCGCGGTATGCGCGCTTGTAGGACGCGATCAGCTGGGTGCCGTCGCCGCCCTTGTCCTTCTTGGTCTTCTTGCCCTTCGCCATTGCCTGCACCTTCTCGGAGGAGACGCAACCCTACCGAGCCCGACTCGACCGGCCCCGTTGAGTTCGGGTCGCCGCTGGACCGCGTCGACGGTCTACGTTCGGCCTGATGAAGATCCGCAACGGTTCCATCGAACTGCACGTCGCCGAGGACGGCGACCCGTCGGCCCCACCGATCCTCCTCTTGCACGGCATCACGTCGTTCGGTGGCACCTGGGACTGGTTCGTGCCCGAGCTCGCCGAGCGATTTCGTGTCCTCCGTCTCGACTTTCGCGGACACGGTGCGTCCGACCGGGCGCCGGGGGAGTACACGACCGCCGGCTGTGTGAGCGATGCCGTCGCTGCGATCGAGCAGGTCGCCGGGCAGCCGTGCATCGTGATCGGACACTCGCTCGGCGGTGCGACCGCCGCCGCGCTCACGCAACGGCATGCCGAACTGGTCGTCGCTGCAGTGATGGAGGACCCGCCGCTGGGCCGAGCGGGGAACGCCCCTGAGCGGACAGATCAGACGTTGCTCGACGGCTTCAGGCTGATGCGCAGTTCGATTCCTCAGATGCAGTCCACCGGGATGACCCGTGAGGTGCTCGCCGGGGTGCTCGCTGCCGCACCCGGCATGTCGGGATCGACGTTCGGTGGCACGCTGCACGCCGACGGCATCTCGGCGATGGCCGGCTCGATGCTGGCCGTCGATGCTGCAGTGCTCGATCCGGTTCTCGACGGAACGATCGGCACGTTCCTCGACCCCGACGTTGCATTCGGGTCGCCGTCGTTGATCGTCTGCGCCGACCCCGACGTGCCCGGTGCCGTGGCCGACCCAGCGCTCGCCCGACACTTCGCCGAGATCTCCTCTGACGTCGACGTGCTGATCGTCGACGGCGCTGGTCACCTGATCCACGACGAACTCGCTGCCCGTCATCGCTTCCGCGACGCAACGATCGAGTTCATCGACCGCACGGTCCCGTCCTGACCCCGATCGTGCCCACGCCGGAGGAGATCACCCGGCACCACGAGTGGGAGGCCCGCGACGCTGACGACATCTGGGTTGCGGGGCGCCCCGAGCCCGAGCCCGTGATCATCGTCCCCTACGACCCTGCCTGGCCGAGGCAGTACGACGCGGTTTCCGAACGGATCCGCAGCGCGCTGGGCGACCGGATCGTTGCGCTCGATCACGTCGGTTCGACTGCGGTGCCCGGTCTGGCTGCCAAGCCGGTGCTCGACGTCGATCTCACCGTGGCCGACTCCAGCGGCGAGTCGTCGTACGTGCCCGAACTACAGGGCGCCGGTTTCGAGTTGACGATCCGCGAACCTCGCTGGCATGAACACCGTCTCCTGAAAGGCGGTGATCCTCGGGTGAACCTGCACGTGTTCTCGCCCGGCTGCCCGGAGACGGTCCGTCACCTGATGTTCCGGGACTGGTTGCGTTCACATCCCGACGACGCCTCGGTCTACGTCGAGGCCAAGACCGCTGCCGCTGCAGCAACGGCGGACGGCGAGGACGTCATGGACTACAACCAGCGCAAGGAAGCGGTGATCCGCAAGATCTACGCCCGGATGTTCGCCGCTCATGGCCTGGTCTGAACGCGCCGACTCGACCACGAGGGTCGTCCGGACGGCTCGTCAGGTCGACGGAGCGGCCGCTCGGAGACGTTCGTAGAAGTCGATGTAGATCGACCGGCGATCGACTCGGAAGGCCTCGGTGAGTGTGCCGCCGGCGCGGTGCCATCGGTGGTCGGCGCCGATGGTCGCCCTCGTGGTGCTGAACGTCGGAACCCACGTGGAATCGAGCAGCCAGGCGATCGGTGCGAGGTCCCACATCACCCACGAGTGGCCGGGCGTGAGCGGTGCTGCCGCGAGTGGGTTGTCGAGGTAGAGCTGGTGCAGCAGCGCTCCGAGCGGCCCACATGGTGCGACGTGGCGTTCGAGGTCGGGCAGCGTGACCGAGAGCGTGTCGGCAGCCTGATGGCCGGGGATGTAGATCAGGTCGACGTCGTCGGCGAGTAGTCGATTCGAGGCGTGACGGTCCTGGAGGAGGTTGAAGCTGTCATCGATGTGCGGGCTCGCAGTCGGATACCCGGCCACGAAGATCACGGTCAGCTTCGAGGCGATCGTCGGGTCGATGATCAACGCCGATGCGACGTTGGTCGGGGCGCCCAGTACGGCGACGTACAGCGGTTCGGTCGAGCTGTGCGCCTGCTCGATGAGCGCTCGAGTCGCGTCGCTCTCGACGGGATCGTCGGGTGTCACCATGAAGCTCTCGGCGCCGCGGTGCACGGGTGGCCGAGGCTCGACCGCCGCGGCATCGAGCACACGAAGGATCTCGTCGTAGCTGCGTTGCATGCCCACGCCCGGCGGCGACAGCTCGGTCAAGGCGTGGGCGCCCTCGTTGCCGACATCGTGCGCGAGCCGCTCGAACGCGGTTGCCGGGCCCTCGCCTCGCTGTTGCTGTGCCTCGAGCAGCGCCGACAGGTACGGGCCGTGGGCGAACGGTGCTGCCGCGATGCCTTCGATGTCGAGATCGCCGGCCGCCAGGAGTGCCCACGCCAGTGCGAACTGGTCGTCGATCTCGTTGGCAGCGTCGGTGTCGATGACGACTCGACGTCGCCCCGTCGACTCGGGGCGGGTGGTCGTCGACGCGTGTGGCACGGTCGAACGCTACGACATCTTCGTATCCTCGACGCGGTGATCGAGATTTCCCGTGAGGCCCATGCCCAGATGGTCGGTGCAGCGCTCGACGCCTATCCGCTCGAGGCGTGTGGGCTCATCGCCGGCCCGCCGGCCGCCGATGGGGGAGCGGGCGGGCGCGCGGTGCGCTTCTACCCGTGCGCCAACATCGCCGAGTCGGCCCGGGTGTACACGATCGATCCCAAGGATCACCTTCGAGCCGAGATCGACGCCGACGATCACGACCTCGAGATCAACGGCGTCGTCCACAGCCACACCCACTCCGAGCCGTACCCGAGCCCGACCGACGTTGCCGCAGCGCCCGACCCGTCGTGGCACTACGTGATCGTCAGCTTGAAGCGTGAGGCCCCGGAAGCTCGCAGCTACCGCATCATCGAGGGTCAGATCACCGAAGAACCCATCGCCATCACCTGAGCGGTGCCGCCGATGCCGGGAGCCGGTGCCGGGCGTCGTGTCGCCGTTCGACTGGAGCGGGTGTTGGGCCTCCGGTACGATTCCTGACAGAAACCATCGGATTAGTCGGAATGCCGTCGCCCGAGATGGTGTTGGGAGAACTGTGACGAACACTCTGAACCCGAACTTCACGATGCCGGGACATCTGCCCGGCCTGGTGAACGACAGCGTGCTCGACATGATCGGCAACACCCCGATGGTCGACGTGTCGAACCTCTCGCCCAACCCGAACGTGAGCATCTTCGCCAAGATGGAGATGCAGAACCCGTTCGGCTCGGTGAAGGACCGCATCGCCAAGTCGATGATCGAGACCGCCGAGAAGGAGGGGCGTCTGCTCCCGGGGCAGACGATCCTCGAGCCATCCTCCGGCAACACCGGCATTGCACTCGCCGCGATCGCAGGGATCAAGGGCTATCCCATCAAGATCATGATGCCGACGAGCGTGTCGATCGAGCGTCGTCAGATGCTCGAGGTGTTCGGCGCCGAGTTGATCCTCACCCCCGGCGAAGAGGGCTCGAACGGTGCGGTCTCCCGGGCGATCGAACTCGCCGCACAGCACCCCGACTGGTACTTCCCGTACCAGTACGCCAATGACGCCAACCCCAGGGCGCACTACGAAGGCACCGGCCCCGAGATTCTCCGCGACGTCCCCGAGATGACCCACTTCGTGGCAGGCCTCGGTACCAGCGGCACCTTGATGGGCGCCGGCCGGTTCTTCAAGGAGCAGAACCCTGACATCCAGGTCGTCGCCGTCGAGCCCCCGTTGGGTGAGCGCGTCGAGGGCCTGCGCAACATCGGTGAGGGCTACATCCCGCCGGTGTTCGAGAACTGGAACGGCTTCGACATCCTCGATCGCAAGCGGGTCGTGCGCCCCCGCGAGTCGATCGAATGGACGCGGCGTCTCGTTCACGAGTGCGGAATCTTCTCCGGCATCTCCGCCGGAGCCGCCCTGGCCGGTGCCGCCAAGGTCG
Source organism: Ilumatobacteraceae bacterium (assembly GCA_963848145.1). GTDB lineage: Bacteria > Actinomycetota > Acidimicrobiia > Acidimicrobiales > Ilumatobacteraceae > Sva-07. The sequence continues at coordinate 28,979 of CAWKCN010000052.1, read as the reverse complement.
CCGGCCAGATCGACGAAGGCACCATCGTCTTCATCGTCTGCGACGGCGGTTGGAAGTACCTGTCGACCGGTGCCTACACCGATGACCTCGACGCCGCTGAAGCCAAAGCCGAAGAGATCATCTACTTCTGACGCTCCGGAGTCCCGAGCCGCGATGTTCTCGATCGCAGCGGGCGTGGCCGTTCGCCGTCGGAACTACGCCTTCGGGTACGCACGAAGGAACAGCACGCACGCCACGAGGAACGCAACCGCTCCGGCCCCGACCAAGGGGTCGCGATCGCGGATCGCAACGATGGTGAAGAACACGGCGGACACCAGGAAGAGCACCCACCCCCACCACTCGCGACGATCATGCATGGCGTCGACGTCGTCAACCGGCAGCGAAGCGGGCGATGCTGGCCGCGGTTTCTCGGCTGATGTCGGGGAGTACGGCAGTGAACACGTCCATGCCGTGGCTGGTGCCCATCACGACCCGACACTGTGCCGGCACCCCAGCCTGGAGCAGCAGTCGATAGAACTCGACGCCTTCGTCGCGCAGCGGGTCGGCTTCGTTGACGCTGATGAACGTCCGGGGCAGACCGGTGACGTCGGCTTCGGTCGCGAACGAGGGCCACGCCAGTGGATTCCCGGCCTCGAAGTGTTCCATGCCGTAGGACAGCGCCCCGCGATTGTGATGCAGGTTGAGCAGAATCCCTTCGTTCTCGATCGACGACGGAAACCGCTCCTGCGGCCATTCGCCCGCGATGTAGGGACACAGTGCATACAACCCGCTGATCAGTCCGACATCTCCGTCACGCAGGAGTTGCATCCCGGTTGCCAACGTCAGGTTCCCGCCGCCGGACTCGCCGGCCACGATCACCCGTGACGTGTCGATCCCGAGCTCGGTGGCGTTGGCGATCACCCATTTGAGCCCGGAAACCGAGTCGTTGAGACCCGCCGGGAACGGTTCGATCTCCGGCGCCGACGAAGGCGTCAGGCAATTGCGGAAGTCGACCATCGCAACGGCCACCCCCTGCGCGGCGAGCACGCGGGCCCAGATCCGGTACATCGCTCCGAAACAGGACCCGTTCTGCATGCCACCGCCGTGGAGGTAGTACACGCAGGGAAGCTCGTCGTTGCCCTCGGGCCGGACGAAGCGGACCTTGATCGTGTTGCCGTCGGGGTCGGAGGTCACGTCGTGGACGGTGATCGCCAGCCCCGCCGACGACGCCACCTCCTCGGTGTCGAGCGTGTCGTACAGCGCCTCGGTCTTGTCTCTCAGAGCTGTGGCCTTCGGACTGTTCGAGATCTCGACGAGCCGTTCTCGGCTGTCGACGTCACCGAGCTGGGTGACCGGCACGTTGCGCAACGCCCACGTCACCCGAGGGTCGAGGCGGGTGTCGTTCGCGATGTCCGGCACGCTCAGAGGCCTTCGCCTCGCGCCGCGATGTTGAAGATCGAGTCGGCCATCTGCGACCAGTACAGCTTCGGCATGTCGTGGCCCATCAGGCCGAACACCAGCAGCTCGGCGCCGGGGACCGCCTCGGCCGTCGCGGTGCCGCCGGACAGTGTCACCAATGGGTCCTGGCGGCCATGGATCACCAGCGTGGGAACATCGAGCTGTTGGAGCCCCTCGGTGCGATCGCCGCTGGCAGCGATCGCAGCGATCTGGAACATCGTGCCCGCCGGATGGAAGCAGCGATCGTACGACTCCGTCGCGAGTTGGCCCGACTCCTCGGCGTCGTACAGGTCGCCGGCGATGATGCGCGAGGTGTTCACACTCGCAGCGATTGCGGCATCGCGACCCTCCGGGGCCGGGCTGAGCAGCGCCATCATCGCTTCGGCGTCGGGTTGGCCGACCTCGGTGTGGCCGGTGGTCGACATGATGCTGGTCAGCGACAACACCCGGTCCGGATGCTCGATGGCGATCGTCTGGACGATCATGCCGCCCATCGACGCTCCGACGATGTGAGCAGCCGGGATGTCGAGCGCGTCGAGCAGGCCGACGGCGTCGGCTGCGAGCAGCGACAACGTGTACGGCGCCTCGATCGGTTGGCCGGCAGCAAACGCGGCGTACATCGCCATCACATCGGGCGGCGGTCCCTCGGTCTTGGTGGAGAGCCCGGCATCGCGGTTGTCGAAGCGGATCACGCGGAATCCCCGCTCCAACAGCTCGGACACGAAGCCCGGCCGCCACAACGTCATCTGTGCGCCGAGGCCCATCACCAGGAGCAATGGTGGGGCATCGTCGGGGCCGAAGCTCTCGTAGCAGATGTCGATGTCGTTCGCGGAGATTGTTGGCATGGTGACGAGTGTGGCCGATCGCAGCGCCGATCGCGAAGCTGCGGCGCCGGCTCAAGCTGTTCTCAAGACCCGCCGAGATCCGCCACGCAGAGCGTGCGGCCTGCCACAATCATCGGTATGACCGATTCGGATCCGAAGCTCCCCGACCCCACCGGTGCTGGCGCACCCCCGCCCGAACCGGGTCCGGCGACGCCACCGGCCGGTTCGCCCCCACCCACCGACGCGGTACCGCCGACGCTGCCGACCGACGCGTCGGCCCCGATGGACCCGACCACTCAGATGCCTGCCACCGAGCCCGGCGCCGGCGAAGGTGTACCACCGGTGCCACCCGGTGACGCTCCCGGCGACGCCGATCCGATGCCCGAGGACGAGGTCCCGTGGTACAAGAAGCCGGGTCCGATCGCCATCATGGTCGTCGTTGCCTTGGCGATCCTCGCCCTGCTCGCCTGGTTCATCTGGGGGGGCGACGACGATGAGGCATCGTCCACGTCGAGCCTGCTGATCCTCGAGACCACCGACGAGACCGGCAGCGAGATCGACGTCGGCTTCATCGTCAGCGTCGTCGGACCCGCCGACTCGCCGACGTCGTTCGAGTGGCTTCGCCCCGATGGCGTCGCTCCCGGCGAAGCGGCTGGTGCCAACACCGGTACCGACGGTCGCGTCGACTTCGAGTGGCAGGCCGACGAGTCGGTCGCCGAGCCCGAGGCGTGGCAGTCGACCGTCAGCGCAGTCGTCAACGTCCCGGCGGGCTGGGTCCCATTCGGGCCCGTCATCGACTGTGTCAGAGCTCCCCTCGAGGGCACACAGACCACGGTGGCCATGGCCATCGAGCTCGACTCGCCTGACAGCTCCATCGAACGCGTCGGAGCACTGACGTTCCCGAACTACACGTTCGCACCGGGAGACACCGTCACGTGTCGACTCGCCGCCAGCGCCCCGCCGCCGACCACGTCGACGGTGGTCGAGACGACGACACCGGCAACGACGACTCCGGAGACGACGACGCCCGAGACGACGACGGCGCCGACCACGGTTGCGCCGACGACAGCGCCGCCGCAGACCACCACGGCTCCGACGACGCCGCCGACGCCGCCGGCCACCGCAACCGAGGCGCTGCAAGCCGCTGGGAACTTCACCACGTTCCTCGGCCTGGTCGACCAGGTGCCGGCCGCGAAGGACCTGCTCGAGGGAGCAGGTCCGGTCACGGTCTTCGCCCCCAACGACGATGCCTTCGACGGAGTGACACCGCCGACCGACCCAGCCGACCTCGAACAGCTGTTGCTGTCGCACATCGTTGACGGCGAGGCGCTCGATGCAGCAGCGGTGCTCGCCGCTGCCGACGTGCCAGTCGCAAGCGGTGGTGTGCAGGTGGTCGATGCTGCGCCGACGCCGCCGACGATCGGTGGTGCGGGAATCATCGGCGTCGACATCACGTCGACCAACGGCTTCTCGCACGAACTCGACGGGATCATGCCCGCCGTCGCTCCCTGACCGTGGTCTGGTTCCCCGAGCCCAGGGCTCGGGGAACCCACCGCAATAGGCTGCGCCACCGTGGATCGGCCCATCGGGATGTTCGACTCGGGTTTCGGCGGCCTCACGGTCGCCCGCGCGGCCATCGATCTGCTGCCCGCCGAAGACCTCGTCTACATCGGTGACACCGGCCGCTACCCGTACGGATCGAAGCCGCTCGACGACGTCCGCAAGTACGCCCACGAACTGGCCTGGAGCCTCGTGAAGGACTTCGACGCCAAGGCCGTCGTCGTTGCCTGCAACACCGCGACCGCGGCCGGCCTCGAGGAGCTGCGAGCCGAGCTGCCCGTCCCGGTCATCGACGTGATCGGGCCGGGTGCCCGTGCGCTCGTCACGACGACCACCACCGGCAAGGTCGGGGTGATCGGCACGGTCGGCACGATGGCATCGGGCGCCTACCTTCGTGCGGTGGTCGACACCGGTGCGCCCGTCTCGTTGACCAGCGCTGCGTGCCCCGGGTTCGTGGAATTCGTCGAGCGCGGGCAGACCACGGGCGACGAGGTCACGGTGCTCGCCGAGCGACTGTTGGCACCGATCCGGGCCGCGGGGGTCGATGCACTCCTGCTGGGGTGCACGCACTACCCGTTCCTCGCACGAACGATCAGCGAGGTGATGGGGTCCGATGTCACGCTCGTCAGCTCGGCCGACGAGACGGCGTTCGCGGTGATGGAGCGTCTCGGAGCGCTCGGGCTGCTGCGCGAGGGCGGCCGAGTCGGCCGTCATCGGTTCGTGTCGAGCGGCGACGTCGAGGTGTTCCGAGAACTCGGCGCGCAACTCCTCGGGCCGGAACTCGATCACACCGAATCGTGGAACCCGTCCGCTTCCTGACGTCCCGTGGCACCCTGTGCACCGCCACGACCACCCACGACCACCCACGATCAACAGAACCCGACGAAACGGAGATCCCATGGCTCGCCCCGACGGCCGCACCGACGATCAACTCCGCCCGATCACCTTCGAGCGCGACTTCACAGAGATGGCCGATGGATCGTGCCTCGTGTCGTTCGGCAAGACACGGGTGCTCTGCACCGCCTCGATCGACGACGACGTGCCCCGCTGGATGCGCAACTCGGGCAAGGGTTGGGTCACCGCCGAGTACTCGATGCTGCCGGGTGCGTCGCCGGAGCGAATCGGGCGAGAGGCTGCCCGCGGCAAACAGAGCGGTCGGACCGTCGAGATCCAACGCCTGATCGCACGTTCGTTGCGAGCCGCCTGCGACATGGAAGTGCTCGGCGAACGCCAGGTGATGGTCGACTGCGACGTGCTGCAAGCCGACGGTGGAACCCGCACGGCCAGCATCTGCGGTGGATTCATCGCGCTGCACGACGCACTCCAGCGGGTCGTCGATCGCGGCGACCTGGCCACCAATCCTCTGCACTCGTTCTGCACCGCCATCAGCGTCGGGATCGTCGGCGGCACTCCGTTGCTCGACCTTCCCTATGTCGAGGACAGCACCGCCGAGGTCGACATGAACGTCGTGATGCTGCGCCCGATCGACGGCGGCGAGGCCCGCTTCGTCGAGGTGCAGGGCACTGCGGAAGGCATGGCGTTCACCCGTCCCGAACTCGATTCGCTGTTGCAGTTGGCCGAAGGTGGTCTGGCCACGATCGCCGATCTCCAGGCGAAGCTGATCGCCACCCCGCCGACCGCCCGACCTGCCAACTGAGCTCGACGCGATGATCCAACTGGTCTGTGCTTCCGCCAACCCCGACAAGGTCGTGGAGATCCGGCGCCTGCTCGACGGTGTCGTCGACCTGTTGCCGCGCCCGGACGACGTTCCGGACGTGGTGGAAGACGCCGACACCCTTCTGGGCAACGCCCGTCTGAAGGCAGCGGCACTCTGCGCCGCAACGGGGATGGCGGCGGTTGCCGACGACACCGGCCTCGAGGTCGAGGCGCTCGGCGGTGCGCCCGGCGTCCACGCTGCGAGATACGCCGGCGAGGGATGCTCCTACGCCGACAACCGCACCAAGCTGTTGGCCGAACTCGATGGTGAGTCCGACCGACGCGCTGCGTTCAAGACGGTGGCGATCGTGGTGTGGCCCGACGGTTCGGAACTCGCTGTCGAGGGTGTCTGTCCGGGCGTGATCACCACCGCCGAGCGAGGTGACGTCGGTTTCGGCTACGACTCGGTGTTCCAGCCCGACGAGGCCGACGGTGCGACGTTCGCCGAGATGGGAGTGGCCGCGAAGAACGCGATCTCGCATCGCGGTCGGGCGTTCCGAGCACTGCTCAACGCGCTGGAGCAACGCTGACCAGCAGTCCTCGGTGATCACTGCCGGGTACGTCGAGGTCGGTGACACCGGCCGAGACCAGCCCGCCGGCGGTGAGCGCATGGTCGAGACGCACGAACGCCGGAACGATCCGGTCGATCGGCCACGACGTCGAGAACCCCGACCCCATCGCGGCGTGAGCGTCGACGAAGCCGGCGTCGAGTACCTGCCGGAAGTCGGGGTGCCAATGCGACGAGTTCAGGTCGCCGATCAGCAGGGTGGGTCCGTCGGTCGTGCGGCCGATCGTGCGGGCGACCGCCAGATCGCTCTGCCAGCCGTCGAAGTCGTCGAAGGGGGTGACCATGTGCATCGCGACGATTCGGATGTCACCGTCCGGCCCGGCAACGGTGACGTCGTGGCTGCTGTGGTACGTGTCGAGGATGCCGTTGTCGCTCAACGGCCACCGACTCCACACGGCCACCCCGGTCGGTCGGTCGCCGTTGCGTTCGACACGGTGTGGGTACTGGGCTGCGAGCGCGCTGGAGGTCAGTACCGACTGGTGGTCCGGCGTGTACTCGCTGAACACGATCACGTCGGCATCCAGCTCGCCGAGGCCTCTTGCGACCTCGTCGACGTGGGTGTTCCGATACCACAGGTTCAGCGCAGCGACGTCGAGGCCGGCGCTTCCCGCAACGGGCTGGGGTTGACGGTCGGGGAACGCAAGTGGCGTCCCCAGCGCAGCGATGCCGAAGCCGACCGCAGTGGCGACGGTCGCCTGGAGCAGCTTGCGGCGCGAGAGGGCCAACACCACCACGAAGACGATCGGCACCGCAAGGTAGGGGGTCAGTGCGTGTGCCACGGCGAGGAGCCGGGTGCCCGACCATCCGATCGCCTGGGTGATCAGCACCAGCCCGACGAGGCCGACACCGAGCCAGCACAGGAGGTCGACCGTCGTCGAACGCACGGTGGTGGTGTCGTTGGTTCGGGCTACCGCCACGTTGGCAGGCTAGGAGCGCCCAATTCACGTTTGCGTTGCAAACCGGGCGGACCGGGTCACCCGGAGTGCAACGCAAACGGGTTGGGGCAGGTTCGAGGGTAGGTTCGAGGGGTCGCCGACGTAGCCCAATTGGCAGAGGCACGGCGTTTAGGTCGCCGTCAGTGAGAGTTCGAGTCTCTCCGTCGGCACGGTGCTCGTACAGCTGGGTGTCAGCTCGGGCTCAGTCGACGGGGAGCCATGCCAGGGCAAGGTGGGTGACCTTGACGTCGGTGCGTTCCAGCCCAACGGTCATCGAGGTGATCGCCGCTGCAGCGGCATCCCATCGTTCGGTGATGGCGGTGACGTCGTCGTCGAGTTCGATCTCGAGTTCGTCGTACTGCTCGACCAGACGTGCCACCTTGTTCTCGGCGGCGTCGACTCGGCGGTCGGATGCGCTCGTGCTCCCGCGCCGGCGTGCAGCGGTGCCGGCATCGCCGAGCAGGTCGCCCATCCTCTTGGTCTTCGACTTGCTTCCGCCCAGCAGTCCGCCGAGCAGTGAACCGGCCGTCGAGAAGAACTCGGACGACTTCTTGCCCTTGGCCTCCTCGGCGGCGACCGCGGCGCGGTCTTCCGCTGCGTCGATCTTGTCGCGCAGCTTCGTCGCCTTGGCTTCGTACTTGTCACGCAGTTTGGCGATGTCGGCATCAGCGAGTTCGTCGGCGGCGTGCTCGCATCGGGTCGCGAACGCGGCTGCGTCCTCGCCGGGCCGTCCGTAGAGCTTCAGGTCGGTGTTGGCCGGGATCTCGATCGAAAGGATGCGCGTGAGGTGATCTCGCAGGTCTCGCTCGATCTCGTTGAAGAACGTCTTGGTGTGGATGCGGGCGTCGGTCAGTCGGTACGTGGAGTCGGTCGGAGCGTCGCTGCGCAGGTCGCGGTCGTCGTAGTCGACAGTGGTGAGTGTGGACACGTCGGCAGGGTCGGTGAGCGGGAAGATGACCGCTTCGAACTCTTCGTCGTGCACCAGATCGGCCTTGGTTTCGTCGTAACGGACCGCCACGCGGGCCACGACCGATGCTTCTCGGACCGTTCCTCTCGAGTCACCGCCGACGTCACCGAGCCAGGGCGCCGCAACGTCGACGTAGCGAACGGCGATGCCGTCGGCCACCTCGGGAGCCACGACGCTCTGATCACTCGGCAGCGCGTCGCCAGGTGCTGCGACGGCCGTCGCCGTCGCTGCTGCGGCGGCTGTCGGGGTGACGGCGGTCGTCGGGGCGGCACCGGCGCCGGCCGGCTCGACGTTCGCGGCGCCGGTCGGTGTCACGAGTGCGATCTGATCACGGGTCATTGGACCCCGCAGGTACGACATCGCCCAACGCGTCGTGAAGATCTCGGGTTGATCCTTGCCGGCCCGCCGCAGCACGAACTCGCGCTTGGCGAGGCCCGAGATCGTCGCGTCGATGGCGGCGACGTCGACCGACCCGGCCGCGCTCGCCATGCCGTCGAGGAGCCGCGCCTTGTCGCGGTCGGTCTGGAGTCGACCGATCATCCACGTGCCGGCGTTGGACATGGCCTTGTAGTCGAGGTCGACGGGGTTCTGGGTCGAGAGGACCACACCGACGCCGAACGCTCGTGCCTGCTTCATCAGCGTCATGATCGGCTTCTTGGTCGGCGGCATCGCTGTCGGCGGCAGGTAGCCGGCGACCTCGTCCATGTAGAGCAGTGCTCGGAGGTCGGTGGTGCCGCTCTGTCGGCGCATCCATGTGACCAGCTTCGACAGGATCAGCGAGGTCACGAACTGACGCTCGTCGTCGGAGAGGTGCGCGGTGGTCACGATTGCGCAGCGGCCCCGGCCCTGGGCATCGAACAGCATCGAATCGATGTCGAGGGGTTGCCCCTGTGCCCACGCAGCGAACGACGGCGAAGCGAGCAGTCCGTTGAGCTTCATCGCCAGCTGCATCCGATCGTCGGCCGGGAAGAACTGGTCGAGGTCGAAGACGCCGAGTTTGCGGATCGGCGGTGACGGAATCATGCCGACCAACGTCATCAGGTCGAGTCCCCGACCCTCGTTCCAGGAGTGGTGGATCAGGTTCGACAGCAGGATGTGCTCGCGGCTCGACAGCGGGTCGGCGGCGATGTCGACCAGACCGAGCAGGCCGGTGACGTAGCCCTCGATTTCGTCGGCAACCGACTCGGCGTTGCTCATGTCGGCGGGAACCTGCAGCGAGCCCATGATGTTCAGTGCGGTACCGGCCTCGGAACCGGGGGTGTAGATCGTGAAGTCGGTCTGGTCGCGGAGCGTTCCGATCTGCGCGCCGCCCAGCCCCCAGCCGGCGAGTCCGTCACGCCACAGCGCTGCCTGGCCGGCAGCGAAGTCGTCGGGCGATTGACCGGCGTTCTTGGCCTGGGCCTCGTCGATCCAGGGGCGGAAGTCGTCGGGGGCGAGGTCGGGGAATGTCAGGCACAGGTTGGTGAGGTCGCCCTTCGGGTCGATCGCCAGCACCGGGAGCCCTGCGCGCAACGCCTCCTCGATCAGGATCACGCCGAGGCCGGTCTTGCCGGAACCGGTCATTCCGACGATCACGCCGTGTGTGGTCAGCGAGTCGGTCGCGACGACGAGATTGCCGTCGGCCGCCGTGCTGATGCGTTCGTGTGAGGTGGGGTCGACGGTGCCGCCCAGGAAGAGATCTGCCACGCCGCGAACCTATGCGATCGGGTCCAACCGGTCCTCCCCGGCTCCGTCGCTGACCGGCCCGACGTCCGACTACCGTCGGCAGGCATGGCGTTCCGTGGATTCCCCGTCGAGGGCATCGAGTTCTACGAGCAACTCGCTGCTGACAACTCGCGTTCGTTCTGGCAAGCCAACAAGGGCCGGTTCGACGAGTTCGTGAAGCAGCCGATGGTCGAGTTGACCGAGGCACTCGACGAGTTCGGACCGTTCCACATGTTCCGGCCGTACAACGACGTCAGGTTCTCGAAGAACAAGCCGCCCTACAAGACCCAGCAGGGGGCGTACGGAGAATCCGAGGGCGGCGCCGGCCACTACGTGCAGTTCTCCGCCGACGGTCTGATGGTCGGCGCCGGCTACTACGCGATGGCCAAGGACCAACTCGCACGCCTGCGGGCAGCGATCGATGGCGAGTCGACCGGTGAGGAACTGTCGGGGCTGGTCGATGATGCCGCCCGTCGCAAGTACTCGATCAGCGCCATCGACACGCTGAAGACCGCCCCACGCGGCTTTCCCAAGGATCATCCGCGCATCGAGCTGCTGCGCCTCAAAGGCCTGATCGCCGTCAAGGAGTTCGGCGCTCCGAAGTGGATCCACACCCCGGGCGCCGCCAAGCGCATTCGCGACACGTGGACGGGAGTCGCCGATCTGTGCGCCTGGCTCGACGCACACGTCGGCCCGAGCACGCTCCCACCCGACGACCGCCCCTTCTGATTCCGTTACTCGTGGTGTCAGACACCACGAGTAACGGATTCCCTTGACAGAATGTCAAGGTGACCGTGCTCGACGTAACGACCGATGCCCTCGAGAACCAGTTCGGGCTGACCGACCGAGTCGTCGACGAAGCAGCCCTCGCGAACAGCGTGCAGCGATTCCGCGAACAGGGCATCAGCTTGCCGACCTTCGCGCAGCTCGAAGACCCGTCGACGTTCGACCATCATCAGATGGTCGGCGATGCCGATCCCCAGGGACCCGACGCTCGGAACCTGTGGCGGGTCCACTGGTACAACGACCTCGCAGGCGGGCGCGTCGAGGTACCGGATCATGTCGTGCTGCCGTCGAGCCTGACCGGTGTGGCGAACCCCATCATCGTGGTCTTCGGCGACCGGTTCCCGATGATCACCGCGCACAAGGTGCTCGCCGCATACGCCTGCCTCGCTCCCCGCGTGGTCACCGGCCAGTTCGACCCCACCCATCACCGGGCGATCTGGCCGTCGACGGGCAACTACGCTCGCGGTGGAATCGCCATCAGTCGCATCATGGCCAGCCGCGGTGTGGCGATCCTTCCCGAAGGCATGAGCCAGGAACGCTTCGACTGGCTCGACCAGTGGTGTGCAAACCCCGCCGAGGACGTGATCCGAACCCACGGCACCGAGTCGAACGTCAAAGAGATCTACGACGCATGCAACGAGCTTCGGCTCGACCCCGGGAACTTCGTGCTCAACCAGTTCTCCGAGTTCGGCAACCACCTGGGCCACTACCGAGTCACCGGTCGAGCCTTCGGTCATGTCTTCGACACCGTGCGCGACCAGTTCCGCCGGCACGGACGCGAACTCAACCTGGCGGCGTTCACGTCGGCCACCGGCTCGGCCGGGACCATCGCTGCCGGCGACCGGCTGAAGGACGACTACGGCACGAAGATCGTCGCTGTCGAGGCCCTCGAGTGTCCCACGATGCTCGAGAACGGGTTCGGCGAGCACAACATCCAGGGCATCGGCGACAAGCACATCCCGCTGATCCACAACGTCACCAACACCGATGTGGTGGCCGCGATCTCCGACCGGGCGACCGACGAACTCGACGTGCTGTTCAACTCCGAGGCCGGCCGCCGGTACCTCGTGCAGTCCAAGGGGGTGCCCGACGACGTCGTGGGGACACTCGAGCACTTCGGCTTCTCGTCGATCTGCAACGTGCTCGCCGCCATCAAGACCTCGAAGCTCCTCGACCTCGGGCCCGACGACGCCATCCTCACCGTCGCCACCGACGGAGCGGCCCTCTATCCGAGCGAGCGGGCGAAGACGCTCACCAACCGTTTCGGTGGCGATTTCACCAGCGCTGATGCCGCTGAGGTCTTCGGAGCGCACCTCGGGTCGGTCGGCACCGAGGACATGATCGACTGCACCGAATCCGACCGTCGACGAATCTTCAATCTGGGCTACTACACCTGGGTCGAGCAGCAGGGCACTCCGTTCGAGTTGTTCGAAGCCCGCCGCCATCAGGAGTTCTGGCGGGGCCTTCGCCGCTTCGTCGGCGTCTGGGACGACATGATCGACGACTTCAACGCCCGCGTGGCCGGGTGAACGTACGCGGGAGTCGACCGTGAGGGTGACCGGCTGGAAATGCCAGGTGTGCGGCGCTGTCGTCGACATCGCTGCGCCTCTTCCATGGCGTTGCCCCAACTCCACGGCGGTCGACCGCCGCCACGTCCTCACGATGGTGCACGACGAACCCACCGACGCTGCACGCGGGCTCGGCGGAGACGAGACGCCGCCGTCGATCCGGTCGGATGCCGCTGCGAACCCGTTCATCACCCACGATGCCGACCTGGCCTGGGCCGCATTCGCCGATGCGAACGGCATCGACGAGGCCGACCGCCGATCGATGGTCGCGGATCTCGATCGCCGCGTCCAGCAGGTGGCCGGGGTCGGATTCCGGCCGACACCATTCGGTCGGTCCGGCGCGCTGTCGGATGCGCTCGGGTTCGCCGATGGTGGCGGCGTGTGGGTGAAGGACGAAACCGGGGGAGTGGGCGGCAGCCAGAAGGCACGACACCTGTTCACGATCCTGCTCCATCTGATGGCGGCCGAGCGGCTCGGGTACCTCCCGGAGCGCCCTGCGTTGGCGATCGCCTCGTGCGGCAACGCCGCACTGGCAGCAGCCACGCTCGCAGCGGCAGCGACCTGGCCCATCGATGTGTACGTCCCCACCTGGATGAGCGACGGGTTCGGCGCCGAACTCGACCGCCTCGGGGCGCGGGTCCACCGGTGCGAACGCCGTGCGAGCGACCCTGCCGGAGACCCTGCGATGTTCCGATTCCGAGAGGCGGTCGATGCCGGGTCGATCCCGTTCACGGTGCAAGGACCCGAGAACGCACTGGCACTCGACGGCGGTCGAACGATCGGTTGGGAGATCGGTGGCCAACTCACCGGCGCCGGCGTCGAGCACCTCGATCGGGTGTTCGTCCAGGTGGGTGGAGGGGCGTTCGCCGCCTGCCTGGGCGCCGGATTGCGTGAGGCCGCACCCGCTGTTCGCTTCGTCGCGGTGCAGGCAGCCGGGTGTGCCCCATTGCTTCGGGCATGGGAGCGCGCCGGTACCGATCTCGACGACGGAGCAGGTCGGCTCGGCCAGCGCTGGAGCGAACTGATGACGCCGTGGGAGCGTCCGCACTCCGTCGCGGACGGAATCCTCGACGACGAGACCTACGACTGGCTGGGCGTGATCGACGCGATCGGCGGGCGGTGGGGTGAGGCGCCGGTCGTGGCCACCGAGTCGGACATCGTCGCCGCAAACGAACTGGCACGCTCGGCCGGCTTCGACGTGAGTCCCACCGGCAGTGCCGGTCTCGCCGGACTGCTCGCATCGATCGATGCGGTCCAGCCGACCGAACAGGTCGCCGTCGTGATGAGCGGGCTCGCACGCTGATCAGCGACCGGTAGTTTGGAGCTACGTCAGACGTGTCCATTCCGAGCCGGAGCCGTTGGCTGGCTCTCGGCGCTGCAGCCATCGCTGCCGTCGGTCTGTTCGGCGCGTACGGAAACAGCACCGGCGCACAGTCGGCAGCGGATCCGCTCGTCATCGACGTCGTCTCGCTCGACGACACCGGTGAACTGCAGGACCTCCCGCACACCGCCGTGTCGGCGATCTCCGACACGGGCGCCGTCGTCGTCTACGAGACCGTCGACGACGCGGCCGATGTGGGCGATGCGGCGGCCACCGCTCGGGTCTGGGTCCGCGACCGTGTCGGGGGCACGAGCCGTCCGGTTGCCGAACTCGGCAGTGTCGCTCCCGGCATCAGCGCAAACGGTTGTCTGGTTGCGTACTCCGTGCTCGACGTCGCCGGCGGTTCCGCAGCGCTCGTGGCGGTCGACCGCTGCGTTGTCGGCGCTGACGATCCGTTTCCGATCGGTGCCGTGATCGACACGATCGTCCTGCCCGAGGTTGCAGTGGGCGAGTCCAGCGACGGCTCGAACACGTCGGGCGATGTCGTGTCCGAGGCCTCCGACGCCTCCGGGACCGTCGAGTCGAACCCGTACGGCACCATCGAGTCGAACCCGTCCGAACCCGTCGAGCCGTCCGACAGCGCCGACGAACCGGCGGTCGACGACCTCGAGCGCACGTGGGCGCCGGTCGCTGCGCCTGCGCTCTCGTTCGATGGGTCGACGATCGTGTGGTCGACGGGCAGTGAGGTCCGTCGATACGAACGTGTCGGTTCGGTTGATCCCTTCGTTCGCACCGACACGTTCGACGTCTCCTCGTCGCCGATGCCGTCGATCGTCACGGGACGATCGATCGACATCTCCGCCGACGGCGGGACCGTCGTCTTCGTCGCCGGACCGGGAACCGAACCGTTCGCACCGTCACCCGGCAACGTCTACGCGTGGCAGGCGTCGGTGCCGGCGGGCGAGCCCGAGCTGCTGTCGACCACCCCGGCGGGTGAGCCGGGAACCGCTGACTCGGGATCGCCGACGATCTCGAACGACGCGACCTTCGTGGTGTTCGAGTCCTCGAGCGTCGATCTCGCTGCGGCGGCCGGGCTGGAGGTGTCGGCGCCGTTCGTGGTCGGCATCGATCGGGCTGCCGAGACAGCGCAGGTGCTCGCCGACGACGCCACTGCTCCGGCGGTGTCCGCCGACGGGTTCCATGTCGTCTATCGACGCGACGACTCGATCCGAGTGCTGTCCTCGGTCGACGACACCACCGACGACGTCGGTGACGACGAGCTCGCTGCGGCCGAACCGGTCGGTTCCCTGGCGATCTCGCAGCACGGTCGGTGGCTCGTCTTCGCCAGCGCGGTCGATCTCAGCACGAGCTCGACATCGGCAACCTCCGTCGAGGCCACCGCGGTGTGGGCAGTCGACCGGGCATCGTCGAACCCTGCCGTCGTCGATACGACCACCACCAGCTCCACCACCACCACCACCCTCGTCCACCAGCAGCACGACCACGTCCTCGACCAGCACGACGGTGCCGACGACGACCTCGACCGGTACGACGGTCCCGTCGACATCGCCGGACGGCGACACGACATCGACCGTCGTCGAAGCCGGCACCTCCACGACCACGCCATCGACGTCACCGTCGACCACACCGTCGACCACGCTGCCGGTGATCGATCGGTTCACGGTCGTTCCCGGTGCGTTCCCCCGGGTGCCCACTGCCCGTCCGTTCACGACGGTCCCGGCGCCGCTGCGTCCGTCACCGACACGATCGACGGTCGCTCCGACGCTGTCCGCCACGGCAACTCCCGCCACCTTCGAGTCGACGATCGTGAATGCAGGGCGACGAAGCCAGCCCGTCACCCTCTTCAACGCAACCACTGGCTCGGTCGCTGTGGCCACCGTGTCGATCGATCCCGCCGGCCCGTTCTCCATCCTGTCCGACGGATGCGTCGGCCTTCGCCTGGCCCCTGCGGCCTCGTGCGCTGTCGAGGTGCAGTTCGCCCCCACCGACCTCGGAGCTGCCACCGCCGTGGTCGCATTCGGGCTCGACGATGGATCGACCGTCACCGCAACGCTCGTCGGCGACGCCGTGCCCGAGCCCACGCTCGACCTCCTGCCCGTCGTTGCCGGTGCGGGCCAGACCGTCACCGTCTTCGGAGCTGGGTTCCCGCCTGCGTCGACCGTCGAACTGACACAGCCGGGAGTCGCGCTCTCGCAATCGGTCGTCGTCGACCCCGATGGCACGTTCGCCCATGTCGTCGTCGTCCTCCCGAACACCCCGACGGGGCCCGTGGTGCTCGCCGTCGCCGGACAGGTCGACCGCTTCGACGACGTCGACGCCGAACTGTTGGTGTCCAGCCGTGGGGCGACCTCCGACGGCGCCGCCTTGCGGAGCGCCGTGGGGACGTCGTCGCGCCGCTGAGTTCGTCGGCGCTCAGTCGACTTCGTCGACGAAGCCGACGAGTGATGCACCGACCGGGCAGCTGCTCTGCCCGGTGCCCGGGGTGCGGCAGGTGACCTCGAGCACGATCTCGTCGTTGGCGGCGAACTGGTACGGGGCGACGAAGTGCAGATCGAAGTCGCGGAAGTTGGCGAGTTCCGATTGCAGGAGTACCTCGTCGCCGCGGAGCCACGCCACGGTGCCGACCGCACCGGTCGGGTTCTGCAGCACGATGTCGGTGATCGACAGGATCGTTCCTGGCCGTGTGGCTTCGACTGCCTGCTCGGAGTTCCCGCCGGCTGGGTCGACGTCCAGTCGGACGTCGGTCGGTGTGCCCAGCGGCAACTCCTCGGCTTCGGCCGCTGCGGCTTCGAGCTCGTCGATTCGTTCGCGGAGTGCGGCTCGATCGAGCTCGATGGCGTCAGCGGCAGCCTGGTCTGCGGTGTCCTCGACCCAGGGACGCAAGAACGCGAACCAGACGATGGCGCCGATCAGGAGTGCGGCCGCTGCGCCCGCAGCGGCCGGACCGACCCACCGCGGTACCCGTGGTCGCTGCTGATAGACGCCGGCAAGTTCGTCAGAACGGCCGTCGGGAGCAGTTGCTGACACGATGAAGCTGTGGTCGACGGTCGGCCCACTCCAGTACGTGTTCCTCGGCGTGACCCGCAGCGAGGCCTCCTGCGACCCACCGGCAGCGACGGTGAGGGTGGTCTGGGCGTACTGCACTCGGACCGCGTCGTCGACTGCGGTGGTGGACAGTTCGACGACCACGGCAACGTTGCCGGTGTTGGCCAGCCGGATCCGGTGCCGACCCGATGAGGCACCTCGGGATCGCGCCGGCTGGAGCGCAACCGTGTAGTCGCTGTGACTGGGAACGTCGATCGTCGCCGTTGCCACAAGATGGCCGGCGCTGCCGTTCTCTGCATCCGGCTCCACCTGCACCTCGACGGTGAGCGTGTGGACGCCCGCATCGACGGTGGACGGAAGGAGCACCGTGACCGGGACGTCGACGATCTGGTTGGTCTCGAGCGTCGCCGAGTTCGACCCGAGCCGGGTGTATCCGCTGAGGTCTCCCGACGGGGCAAAGGTGACGGGCCGTGTCGTGGGGTCGTCGTTGTAGAGGCGAAGTGTGAGCGCTGCTGCAACGTTGGGCAGTGCCTCGACGCGATCGGTGACGAACTTGGCGGTGACGGCCATGGCACGACGGTACTGCCAATGCGACCCCGTCGGTCAGCCGCTGCTCCACGACGCCGAGCGATGCGCACGCCCGGACGTCGGTGACCTCCATGGGCGCCGGTAGCCTTGCGGCCATGTCGGAACTCATCCAGCCAGCAGCACTCGAGGGCGGATTCGATCCTCGCTCCGCGGTCTTCGATCGCCTCCTGAAGAACCGCGTGGTCATGCTGGGGTCCGACGTCAACGACGACATCGCGAACCAGATCTGCGCACAACTGCTCTACCTCGAGGGTGAGGATCCGGGCCAGGACATCTGGCTCTACATCAACAGTCCGGGTGGTTCGGTCACTGCCGGCATGGCGATCTACGACACGATGCAGTTCGTCGGCTGTGACGTCGCAACCGTGTGCCTCGGACTGGCCGCGTCGATGGGTCAGTTCCTGCTCACCGCTGGGGCCGCAGGGAAGCGCTACACCCTCCCCAACGCACGAATCATGATGCACCAGCCCCTCGCCGGGCTGCGTGGCCAGGCCTCCGACATCGCGATCCAGGCCGAACAGCTGCGCTACACCAAGCTGCGCATGGCAACGCTGATCGCCGAGCACTCGGGCCAGACCCTCGAGCAGATCACGGCCGACTCCGAACGCGACCGCTGGTTCACCGCCGAGGAAGGCCGCGACTACGGCCTCGTCGACAAGGTCATCCTGCGTCGCGGCGAGATCGCCTGAGCCCGAAGCGCCCTACGGCGCCGATGTCGCCGTGGTGGTCGCCGGCGGCACCGTGATCGTTGCGGGACCCTGCGGCACGATCGTGAAGACGGGTCCGATGTCGACGGCGCAGTTGGCCATCAACCAGGCCTCGACCTGTGCAGCGGACTGTTCGCTCGAATAGATCGCCGTGAGGGCCGCCTGCTCCGACTCCTGGTCGCCGATCACGACGGTGCTGGCGGTCTCGTAGGCCACTATCAGCTGGTTCCAGTCGTCCTCGACGCTGAGCGGCGCGAGATCGCCGATCTCTCGGTACAGGTCGAGGAGGACTTCGACGTCGGCGGCGTTGCTCAACTGTGGGTTGGTCAGCGCGTCGGTGTTCGCTGCGACCTCGCCACAGAACCGCTCGGCGCTCGGCGCCTCGTCTGTGCCGCAGCCGGCGCCCAGCAGCACGGTCGCCGCGACAGCGAGCGCTGCCGGCCCCGCGCAACTGCGGGTGAGAGTCGTGCGAAGCCTGGACACGGGGCAGCATTGTCGCACGCGCCCCGCACTTTTCAGCAGCGCCCCGCCCGTTGGACTGTGACACCCCTGCGGTACAGTTCGGTCCACGGCTGGTGTGCTGCATCGGCCGGGTCGTGGGGCCCACCCGTCCCTCCTCGAAGTTCCCGCGGTTCGCCGCGACGTCCCGAGGAGGTGTGCGATGTACGCATCGGTTCCATCTGCGGTGCTCTTCTGTGCAGAAGGGCACCTGATCCACGTCGAGGTCCAGGTGTCGGCCGGCCTGCCCGGCTTCAGTCTCGTCGGCCTGCCCGATGTGTCGATCCGCGAGTCTCGCGATCGCGCCAGGGCGGCGGTCATCAGCAGCGGCTGTCCCTGGCCGAAACACAAGATCACCGTCAACCTCGCCCCGTCCGGCGACCGCAAGGCCGGCTCCGGCCTCGACCTTGCGATCGCCGTTGCCGTGCTCGCTGCCAGCGAGGTGATACCGACCGAGGCGATCGGAGCGTTGGCATTCATCGGTGAACTCGGCCTCGATGGATCACTGCGGCCGGTGAACGGTGTTGCGCCGATGGTCGGAGCCCTCGGCGATCGGGATGTCGTCGTGCCGATCGCCAGCGCGGCCGAGGCATCCGTCGCTGCGCTCGGCCGAGTGCGTCTCATCGCCAACCTGGGCGAGTTGGTCGACGTGCTGCGAGGCGAGGCGCCATGGCCCGACCACGACCCCGCCCGACCACCCGACGACCCGTCGATGGCGGTCCCCGACCTCGCCGACGTGCAGGGTCAACCGATCGCAAGACACGCGCTGGAAGTCGCAGCCGCCGGCGGGCACCACACCTTGTTCATCGGCCCGCCGGGCGCAGGCAAGACGATGCTGGCATCGCGTCTCCCAGGCCTGCTCCCACCGCTCGATCGCGCCCGAGCGCTCGAGGTCACGATGGTGCACTCGGCCTCGGGGATCCCGCTGCCCGTCGGTGGCCTGGTGCGTACGCCGCCGTTCCGGGCTCCTCATCACAGCACCTCGCAGACCGCGCTCGTCGGAGGCGGCTCGCAGGTCATCCGCCCGGGAGAGGTCTCGATCGCTCACGGAGGCGTGCTGTTCATGGACGAACTCGCCGAGTTCGCGCCGTCGGTGCTCGACGGATTGCGTCAGCCGCTCGAGTCGCGGTCCGTGCAGGTCATCCGCACCGGTGTTCGTGCCGAACTGCCCGCCGACTTCCTCCTGGTGGCCGCCATGAACCCATGCCCGTGCGGAGGCGGGGCGCCCGGGGCGTGCCTGTGCGGCGACTCGGTCCTGCACCGCTACGCGCGACGCGTGTCGGGTCCACTCCTCGACCGCTTCGACCTCCGGGTGCCCGTGCATCGTCCAGCTGTCGATCAACTGCTCGCCAACGAACCCGGCGAGAGCTCGGCGGTGATCGCCGCCCGAGTGCTCGCAGCGCGCCAACTCGCCGAAGCTCGCCAAGGGCGTCTCAACAGTGCCCTTCCGGTCGACCGCCTCGACGATGTGGCCCGCCTGGACGTCGCTGCGATGGCGCTGCTTCGTCATGAACTCGAGCAGGAACGTCTGAGTGGCCGGGGATATCACCGCATCCGGCGGGTGGCGCGGACGATTGCCGACCTGCGTGGGCATGCCGGCACGACCGTCGACGAGCACGATGTGGCGCTGGCGCTCCGGTTTCGGGCGACCGTTGCTCGGTCGCAGCCGACGGGGAGGGTGGCATGACCCCGTCAGCGGGCTTCGTCGCGTCGCTCGCCGGCTTCGAACGGATGACCACGAACCGTCTGGCCGGGCTGCTCGCCCGCCGAACGCCCGAGGACGCATTCGCCATCGCGGCAGGAAACCGCCGGCCTCCCGAGCCCTTCGCCACGTTGTTCGCGAAGGAGCCCGACCTGGCCGCAGCGTGGCGGAAGTCGGCTGCACAACGCGCGCCCGACGCAGCCTGGCAGCGTTGCGAGGATGCAGGTGTCGAGGTGCTCACCGCCGACAGTGCGGCGTATCCGGCGCAGCTGCTCGACGATCCCCGCCGGCCCCCTGCGCTGTTCGTGCGTGGTGACCTGTCCGCACTCGATGCCCGGCGCGTCGGAATCGTCGGGACACGCAACGCAACCCAACGAGGACGCGAAACCGCTGCCCGCTTCGGCTACGAATTGGCCGACGAGGCGGTGGTCGTCGTCTCCGGGCTGGCGAAAGGCATCGACGGAGCAGCACACCGTGGTGCGCTCGCCGCCGACGGAGCGCCCCCCGTCGCCGTCGTGGGCACCGGGCCCGACCGGCCCTATCCGGCCCAGCACGCCGAGCTGTGGGAAGCCGTGGCCGACCGAGGCGCACTGATCTCCGAGTGGCCGCCTGGCACCGCGCCCGACGCGTTCCGGTTCCCGCTGCGCAACCGGATCCTCGCAGCGCTGGTCGAGGTGCTGGTGGTCGTCGAGAGCCGCGAGCGCGGCGGCAGTCTCATCACGGCCCGTGAAGCTGCCGAGCGCGGTGTCGAGGTGTTCGCCGTGCCGGGCTCCCTCCAGAGTCGGGCGGCGCTCGGCACGAACCAGTTGCTGTGCGACGGAGCTGCGCCCGCCACCGAGTCTGCCGACGTGTTGATGGCACTCGGACTGGATCGTCGCCGCGCCGGTCGCCGGCGCCACGACCCGCGGGTACTGCCGGGTCCCGACGATCGGCTGTTGATCGACGCATGTCGAACCGAACCACGAACACTCGAGGCACTCGCGGCCGTCTCGAATGGCACGTTGGTCGACGTGGCGCTGGCAGTCGCCCGGCTCGAACGCGCCGGCTGGCTGCGTGAAACAGCAGGCTGGTTCGAAGCGATCGACGATTGGGCCGACCTCGCATGACACCCAGGAGTGTCCTCTTCGAATGGTCGGCGCTCGAGGAGTTCTCGGCCCGAGTCGCGGGCCCATCCACGCTGCGACGTACTCGCAGGGAATACCATCATCACGGTGGACCCTTGGCGCATCGACGACTTCGCGCATGCGTTGACGTCGTTGTCCGCCAACACGGTCGCTGCGTATCGCTCCGACGTGCGGTCGTTTGCGGCGTGGTGCGCTCGAAGCGACGTGCTCGACCCTGCGGTCGTCAAGCGGGCCACCGTCCGCCGATACCTTGCGCATCTGACGACTCGACAGTTCGCCCGGCGGTCGATCGCACGCAAGACGGCGGCCATCCGGCGCTACTACCGGTGGCTCGTTGCCAATGGGTTCGCCCAGGTCGATCCGACCAGCGGTGTCTCGGTTCCCGCTGGCGACGGGCGTCTGCCTCGCGTGCTCGACCAGCGCGAGCTCGGTGGGCTGCTCGACGCTCCGGCCGACGACGCAGAGCCGGGCTGGCGACGCCTGCGCGACGACGCAGTGCTCGAGTTGCTGTACGGCTCCGGCCTTCGCGTCGGCGAACTCTGTGGGCTGACGATGTCGTCGCTGTCGATCTCCGATGGGATCGCGCACGTCTGGGGCAAGGGCTCCAAGGAGCGTCGGGTCCCGATCAGCGAACCGGCGGCGGCGGCGCTGCGCGGTTGGATCGAGATCCGCCACGACGTCGTGCCGAGCGAAGCCGGCGACGTGCTGTTCGGCAACGAGCGCGGCAAGCCCTTGACACCGCGCGACGTGCGTCGCATCGTCGATCGACGATCACCCAGCCCCACGCACCCTCACGCACTGCGCCACACGTTCGCCACGCACCTCCTCGACGGGGGTGCCGATCTGCGAGCCGTTCAGGAATTGCTGGGCCACACCGACGTGGCCACCACCCAGCGCTACACCCACGTCAGCCGCGAGCGTTTGTCGGCTGCTTACCGCGAGGCCCACCCCAGAGCATGAGCATCGTTCCCGAAGACGCCGACCTCCAGATGCAGTGGACCCGGTGGTTGAACCGCCGAAACCCGGCTGCCCGAGATCATCTGATCGTCCACTACTCGCCGTTGGTCAAGTTCGTTGCCGGACGTGTCGGTGCCGGACTGCCGTCCAGTGTCGACCCCGGCGACCTCGTCAGCTCGGGCGTGTTCGGACTGATCGACGCCATCGAACGGTTCGACCCGGAGCGTGGCGTCAAGTTCGAGACGTTCGCGGTTCCGCGGATCCGCGGAGCGGTGTACGACGGCCTCCGCAAGCTCGACTGGGTGCCGCGATCGATCCGCAGCCGCGCACGAAACGTCGAGAAGGCCATCTCCGAACTCGAGCACAAGGAGGGGCGGGCTCCGACCGACGAAGAACTCGCTGCGCACCTACGGATCTCCACCGACGAACTGACGCGCTGGCTGGCAGCGATCGCCAGCACCACGGTCGGTCCGCTCGATCGTGCGATCGCAGCCGGCGCCGAGCCGGCCGCGCTCGACGGACCTGGATCCGGGTCGCCGACGGCGGTGGTCGAGGATCGAGAACTCGGCCAACTGATGCGCGGCGAGATCAAGAAGCTCCCAGATCGCGAGAAGCTCGTGCTCTCGCTGTACTACGACGAGGGGCTCACCCTCGCCGAAATCGGCCAGGTGCTCGGCGTCACCGAGAGCCGTGTGTCGCAGATCCACACCAAGTCGGTCCTGCATCTGCGATCTCGGCTCTCCGCCGCCGGCGTCGGCTGACCGCTCGTCGCGACGAGTTCTTCGCCGCCGCGCCCCTTGCCGCCTGACCTCGGCCGTATCGGCGTTGTCGCGCCCTCACGTCTCACCTCGGCCACGCCGGGGCCTGCGAAGGGGTGCACATGCACACACGAACCACATCGAGGCACGGCATCGGCCGGTCGGCTGCCGTCGGCATCGGGCTGCTCGCTCTGGCCGTCGCCACCCCAGGAGCGGTCGATGCCGCCCCCTGTTGGCCCCGGCCGGTGAGCGGCGTCGTGATCGACCCCTATCGCGAACCGCCGTGTCGCTGGTGCGCCGGCAACCGTGGGATCGAGTACCGCGTCAGCGCCGGGTCCGCCGTGACCGTTGCTGCGAGCGGTCGGGTCGAGTTCGCGGGCACGGTCGTCGACGTCCGCTACGTGGTGGTCCGCTTGCCGAACGGGTGGCGCCACACGTACGGGCGACTCGCCTCGACCGCTCTGCGAATCGGCGACGCGGTGCTCGCAGGTGGTCGCATCGGGCGGGCGTCGGGCACCTTCTTCTTCGGCCTGCGCATCGGCGACGAGTACGCAGACCCGACCTCGTTCATCGGGGAACTGCGCGGTCGTCCACGGTTGACGCCGGTCGACGGCACGCGTGCCCGCCCTGCCCCACGACCGACTCTCAGCTGTCCGGCCGCGTCCCCGAGCCGCGGTCGTCCGAGTGGTCGAGAAGGTGACGACGAACCTCGGTGACGTCGATGTCGGGGTGTTCGAGCGCTTCGACCTGGTGTGTCAGGAGCCGGGAACCGCCCGATAGCATCGCCGAGGTCGATTCACCTGGATCGACCGCTGTTCGCAGCGATGTCTCACCGTCCCCTCGGTCAACATGCGGTCGTTCTCACCGAGAACGCCGGCCGTCGGGATCAACCGCAACAAGGAGAACCATCATGGCCGTCATCACGATGCGTCAAATGCTCGAAGCCGGAGCTCACTTCGGCCACCAGACCCGTCGGTGGAACCCGAAGATGAAGCGCTTCATCTTCGGTGAGCGCAACGGGATCTACATCATCGACCTCGAGCAGACGCTCGGTCGGGTGGAGACCGCCTACGGATTCGTCCGTGACCTCGTCGCCGGCGGCGGCACCGTACTGTTCGTCGGCACCAAGAAGCAGGCCCAGGACCCCGTCAAGAGCTACGCCGACAAGTGCGGCATGCCCTACGTCAACGAGCGTTGGCTCGGCGGCATGCTCACCAACTTCGAGACCATCTCGAAGCGCGTCAACAAGATGCTCGAGTACGAGCGCATGCAGGCCTCCGGCGAGTTCGACGCCATGATCAAGAAAGAAGCGCTCCTCCTCGACCGTGAGCTCACCAAGTTGCAGCGCAACCTCGGTGGCCTGCGGGGCATGAAGAAGGCGCCGGATGCGATCTTCGTGCTCGACACCAAGAAGGAGCACATCGCGGTCACCGAGGCCAACAAGCTCGGAATTCCCGTGGTCGCCGTGGTCGACACCAACGTCGACCCGGAAGTCGTCCAGTACCCGATCCCCGGCAACGACGACGCCATCCGCTCGAACAGCCTGTTCGCCCGCGTGATCGCCGATGCCGTCGAGGAAGGTCGGTTCATCGCCAACAAGCGGAACCCGGCCCCCGCCCCGGTCGCCGAGCGCAGCCCCGAGGAAGAGGCCCAGTTCGCTGCTGCTCAGGCTGCAGCGCGTGACGCTGCGGCCCAGGCCCAGGCCGACCGCGACGCCCGTCTGGAGGCGGCCAAGACCGCTCCGGTCGTCGAGGAAGCTGCTGCCGACGCCGCTGCGGTCGCCGCCGACACGGGCGCGCCGGCCGAGGCTGTCGCCGCCGTTGCCGAGGAGACCGCAACCGAGGTCGCCGAGCAGGTGGCCGACGCAACCACCGACGAAACCCCCCAAACGAACACGGAGAGCTGAAGCCATGTCATTCACCGCACAAGACGTCAAGGCCCTACGCGAGTCGTCCGGCGCCGGGATGATGGACTGCAAGAAGGCCCTCCAGGAGAACGACGGCGACATCGAAGCGGCCAAGACCTGGCTGCGCGAGAAGGGCTTGGCCGCCAGCGCCAAGCGTGAGGATCGCGACGCTTCCCAGGGCGTCGTCAGCCTGTACCTCGACGGCAACGTCGGTGCCATCGTCGAACTCAAGAGCGAGACCGACTTCGTCGCCGGCTCCGACCAGTTCAAGACCGAAGCCGACATCTTGGCGGCGCTCGTCGCCGAGAACGGCGTCGACGCTGTCGCCGAGCGTGCGACCGAGCTCGAAGAGCTGAAGGTCACGTTGAAGGAGAACATCGGCCTCGGCGACGTCAAGCGCATCGAGGCCGCCGACGGCAACGTCATCGGCAGCTATCAGCACATCCAAGGTGGCCGCGGCGTCAACGGTGTCCTCGTCGAAATCGCCGACGGGACGCCAGAGCTCGCCCACGATGTCGCCGTCCACATCGCGTTCGCCCGCCCGAAGTACCTCAGCCGCGACGACGTCCCCGAAGATGTCGTCGCCGCCGAGCGGGCAACGCTCGAAACCATCAGTCGCAACGAGGGCAAGCCCGACGCAGCGCTGCCCGAAGATCGTCGAAGGCCGTCTCAACGGCTTCTTCAAGGACGTGGCGCTGCTCGACCAGCCCTACGCCAAGGACGACAAGCAGTCGGTGAGCCAGTTCATCGGCGGCGCCAGCATCGTGAGCTTCGCCCAAGTCGAAATCGGTTGAGCGAAATGCGTCGGGGGGTCAGATCCCTCCGACGCATTTCCCTCCGGAACAACTCGGCCTAGTACGGTCGGTCATCGATGAGTGACGACCCGATCCATCCCCGTGGGGGCCCGCGACCGAGCTGGAAGCGGATCGTGTTCAAGCCGTCGGGCGAGGCGCTCGCCGGAGAGTCGGGGAAAGGTCTCGACGGAGCCACGCTCGAATCGACGGCTCGTGACATCGTCGACCTGCGCCAGAACCTCGGGGTCGACGTCGCCGTCGTCGTCGGTGGCGGCAACTTCTGGCGCGGCCGGACCGGCTCGTTGAGCGGCATGGACGCAACGCAGTCCGATCACATCGGCATGCTGGGCACCGTGATGAACGCCCTGGCGCTCCAGGACGCGCTCGAGCGGCTCGGGCAGGACACCCGCGTGCAATCGGCGATCGAGATGCCCCGTATCGCCGAGGCGTACATTCGCCGCCGCGCTGTTCGTCACCTCGAGAAGGGTCGCGTCGTGATCTTCGCGGCCGGTACGGGCAACCCGTTCTTCACCACCGACACCGCGGCTGCGTTGCGTGCGGCCGAGATCGAAGCCGACGTGGTCATCAAGGGCACGCACTCCGGTGTCGACGGTGTCTACTCCGCCGACCCTCGCCACGATGCCACTGCCACCAAGTACGACGAAGTCGGCTACCTCGAGGTGATGACCAAGAACCTCAAGGTCATGGACGCGACCGCAATCGCGTTCTGCCGCGACAACGACATTCCCATCGTGGTCTTCGACATGTCGAAGCCCGGGTCGCTGCGCAGCATCGTGCAGGGCGGCCACGAAGGGACGCTCGTTCACGAGGTCTGACGACGGGCTCAAACGCTCGGGCGACGCCATGTCGACCGTGAAGGTCTGGTGTGTGGGCCTGCGCTGAGTACGCTGGCTGGCGTGATCGACGAGACCATGCTGGAAGCAATGGAGAAGATGGACAACGCGGTGGAACACACCCAGTCACAGTTCTCCACCGTGCGCACGGGGAGGGCAACACCATCGCTGGTCGAGCGAATCACCATCGAGTACTACGGTGCCGCCGTTCCGTTGCAGCAGTTGGCATCCATCTCGGTGCCCGAGGCTCGGCAGCTGCTGATCAAACCCCACGATCGAGGCACGCTCGAATCGATCGAGAAGGCGATTCGCGACAGCGACCTCGGTGTGGCACCCAACAACGATGGCATCTCGATCCGGCTCTCGCTGCCGCAGCTGACCGAAGAACGTCGTCGCGAGTACGTCAAGGTCGTCAAGCACATGGCCGAAGACGGGCGCATCGCTGTTCGCGGCGCACGCCGCGACGCTCGCAAGTCGATGGAGACCGCCGAGAAGGACGGCGAGATCTCCGCCGACGAACTCGAGCGGGCCGAGAAAGAACTCGAAAAAGTCACCCACGACCACGTCGAGCACATCGACACGGCGCTGGGGCGCAAAGAGCAGGAGCTGCTCGAGGTATGAGGCCAACCGCACCTGCTCGGCCTGAAACTCTGGGGGAAGGACACTGACATGAGTGATTGGGACGACGACAAGGCCGCGTCGCGGCGCAAACCGGGTCCGTTCGAGAGTGAGATGGACTCGTTCGACGACGACGAATTCGGCGGACCGCTGTTCGGCGCCACGACCGAGCAACCGGCGGTGTCGTTCGACGACGATCCCGCAGCAGGGGCGATCAGCCTCGGTGGTGACGACTCCGGCGCGCTGCCGCACTGGACCGATCCGCCGACAGGTGAGGTCCCCCGAATCGATGCCGCTCAGGCGCCATCCGATCCCACCGACGACGTCGACGTCTGGTCGTCGTTCGCCGGGTCCACCGCCGATGGTGACGCCGTCGAGGAAGCTCCGAAGGATCCCACCGGCGAACTCAGCTGGCACGACGATCCGACCGTCGACGATGCTGCCGTCGCCGAGCCGGCGGCGCGTACGTCAGGTGCGGTACCGGTCACCGACGCTGCCGAACCGGCGCGACGCGAACCCGCCCGGATCACGATCGGCACCGATCCGTCGGGGATGCCACGTCGTCCGGACCCCAAGCGCAGGGGTGCAGCCCCGCAACGTCCGCCGAGCGCCGGTGCAACAGCTCCTGCCGCCGACGGACGGAACCTGCCGATTGCCGTTGCGTCGGGCCTGGCGCTCGCAGCGGTGTTCCTGGCGCTCGCGATGTGGCGGCCGGCCGGAGCAATGGCGTTCGTGACGATCGCGCTCGGCCTCGCCGCGGTCGAGTACTTCGCACGAGTGACCGACAAGGGCTATCGGCCCGTCATCGCCGTGGGTGTCGCGGCCTGCGTGGCAGCACCGTTGGCCGCCTACTGGGTGGGCGAGCAGGCCATTCCGATGGTGCTGGCGTTCGCGTTCTTCGCCGGAGCGATCAGCTTCATCGCGGCCGACTCCGTCGAGGCCGGCCCGATGCCGAACATGGCGATCACCATGCTCGGCGTGGTGTGGATCGGCGTGCTCGGCTCGTACGCAGCGCTGATCCTCGCCTGGTCGAACTTCGGCAACGGCACGCCGTGGGGAACCGACACCCTCGTGCTGATCGCCGTCGGCGTCGTCGCCAACGATGTCGGCGCCTACTTCGTCGGTACGGCGTTCGGTCGCACACCCCTCCGGCCGTGGATCAGCCCCAACAAGTCGCTCGAAGGGTTGCTCGGCGGCACGATTCTCACACTGCTCGTGATGCTGATCATCGGCATGCAGAACCTCAGCGACACCTGGTCCAGCACCAGCCATCTGCTGATGCTCGGCATCGTGATCTCGGCGATGGCGCCGCTCGGCGACCTCGCCGAGAGCATGTTCAAGCGCAACCTCGACGTCAAGGACTTCGGAGCGATCATCCGCGGCCATGGTGGCGTACTCGACCGTTTCGACGGCTTCTTGTTCACGTTGCCGGCGGTGTACTACCTGATGCTGGTGGTCGAGCCGTGGACGGCGCTCTGAGCAGCTGATGTCGCCGACCCGGGTCGCGATCGCGGGTTCGAGCGGCTCGATCGGCACCCAGACCCTCGAGGTGATCGAGGCCGAGAACTCACGAACGCCCGGCGCATACGAGGTGTCGGCCCTGGCCGTCGGAGGTTCGGCTGGCGCAGTGATCGACCAGGCGCGACGGTTCACGCCGCGTGTGGTGGCGGTCGCCGACGAAGACGCTCGCCGAGTGGTCGCCGAGGCGTTGGACGGTGTCGAGGTCGTCGCCGAGTTGGCAGCGGTCGTCGAGCCCGCTGACGTGGTGGTCAACGGTGTCGTCGGATTCGCTGGGCTCGCCGTGACGATCGAGACGCTGCGGAGCGGCAAGCGGCTCGCACTCGCCAACAAGGAGAGCCTGATCGCTGCGGGCCCGGTGGTGCAACCCCTGCGGTCCGTTCCCGGCGCCGAATTGGTGCCCGTCGACAGCGAGCACTGTGCCCTGCACCAGTGCCTCCGTTCCTCTGCGGCCACAGAACGTGAGGTTGCTCGACTGTTGCTCACCGCGAGTGGCGGCCCAT
>CAWKCN010000051.1:0-14533 GCA_963848145.1 Ilumatobacteraceae bacterium | reverse complement strand
GAACCTGCCTATTGAAGAAGACTGGTCACTCAGGTCGGGCAAATATGTGGCCTGACCTGGTATTTCGTGGGCACGACGGGACTCGAACCCGGGACCTCTACCGTGTCATGGTAGCGCTCTAACCAACTGAGCTACGCGCCCGTAGCAGAGCGGTACGTTACCAAGTCGTGAGCCCGGCCCCACACTCCCCGTCCTCGTTGCCGGTGATCGATGTCGCCCCGCTGCTCGACCCGAATGCCACCGACGCATCGCTTGCCGACACCGCCGCCCAGATCGACGCCGCATGTCGGACTGTCGGATTCTTCTCGATCGTCGGCCACGGGGTCCCGGTCGGTCTGCAAGATCGCCTCGAAACGGCAGCTCACAGGTTCTTCTCGCAGAGCGAAGCTGCCAAGGCCGAGATCTCGATGGCCAATGCCGGGGCGGCATGGCGCGGCTGGTTTCCGGTGGGAGGTCAGCTCACCTCCGGCGTTCCGGATCGCAAGGAAGGGATCTACTTCGGAATCGAGCATGCACCCGACCACCCTCGAGTACTCGACGCCACTCCCCTGCACGGGCTCAACCAGTTCCCCCGCGAGTCGGACGTCCTGCGTCTCGCCGTGCTCGACTGGCTCGATGCGCTTCGACCGGTTGCCGACGGGGTCATGCGCGGTCTGGCCGTCGGGCTCGGGCTGCCGGCCGATTGGTTCGAGCAGCAGCTCACCGGCGACCCGACTGTCCTGTTCCGCATCTTCCACTATCCGCCAGCGGACCTCGCCAGCCACGACGAGACATGGGGAGTCGGAGAACACACCGACTACGGCCTGCTGACGCTGTTGGCCCAAGACCACCTCGGCGGGCTCCAGGTGCGCACGGTGGACGGAGCATGGATGGAGGTCGAGCCAACGCCGGGCACCATCGTCTGCAACCTGGGCGACATGCTCGAACGGCTCACCGGTGGGCGCTACCGGTCGACCCCTCACCGGGTGCGCAACACCTCCGGTAGGAGCCGCCTGTCGTTTCCGTACTTCTTCGATCCGTCGTGGGATGCCACCGTGCCGACGTTGCCGATCGACGCGTCACCGCTGCCCCGCACCGACCGGTGGGACGACCGTGACGTCACCGGTTGGGACGGCGCCTACGGCAGCTATCTGACCGCCAAGGTCGCGAAGGTCTTTCCGGATCTGTTCGAGAACGTGGGCGAGCGGCACTGAGCCGCCCACCAGCTCAGGGAACCGGCGGCGGGGCAACACCGACGACGGAACCGTCATCGGCCAGACCGATGCCCTCGGCCGTAGGCACGGGGGGCGTCCCGACGCCGACCGTGGAACCATCGTCGGCCACGCCGACACCGTTGGACGCCGGCAGTGGCGGTTGTGCCACAGCGACCGTCGAACCGTCCGCGGCGACTCCGACCCCTTCGTTCTGGACCAACCCGGGCGGCTGTGTCGACAGGGCGTGTGCGAGTTGGTGGAGCGAGACCGCGTACTCCCAGTCGTCTCCTCCCACTGCAATGGGCAGCTCGGCCCGGGGTGCAGGCACCGTCGATGCGGCCACGAGCCCCGCGGGCGGCTCCTCGGCGACGACGGGTACATCTGCTTCGGCAGTTGCTGTGGCGGCGACCGTCAGCACCTGCGGTTCGACGATCTGGACGGCCTCGACAGCCGGCGGTGCGTCGAACGAGCCCTCGGCGACCGCTCCCCCCGAGGAGATCTCGAGCGCAATCGACCCGGTCGCCACGATCGAGAGCGCGCCGACTGCGAACATCGCCAACAGCGCCTTTCGTTGGGCCCGCGTCGCCCCCATCCGGTCGAGCAGATCGTCGAGCACCATCTCCTGACTCGCACCGAGATGCTCGGCAAGCTCACTGATGTCGGCGTTGCGGAGCGTGATGGTCGGCTCCCGAAGCTGGCCTCGCAGGCGACGCACCAGCACCAAGTAGTTGTGCAGCAGCGACTCGCGATCGCCGTCACGGAACGTCGCCTGCACCGGACCGGCAGTGAGGTTGCCCGCGCTGATGATCAATGGCGTGCGGGTCATGGTCGTGGCGGCGTTCATCGATCGAGTCACTTTCTCGGCGGTTGTCTCCAACAGCCTTCGGCACACGACGTCGTCTTCATGAGCCAATCCGGTGAGTTCTGTGAGGCAATCCTGCCACGACAGGGGCGAGATGTCCACAGGTGGCTGTGGAAAGTCTCGACGTCGAGTTCAACCTTCGAGCGGTATTGATTGCTCGACCTGAGGTCGAGGTTGGGTCAGCGAAGCCGCAACGACACCTCGTTGGCCATCAGCCGCCCGGCTCTGGTGAGCACCACCCGATCGGCAGCGACAGGATGTGAAACCACCAGCGACTCGAGCATGGCGAGCGTGTCGGGATCGAATGCCGTGGCAGGCACGCCGTCTCGGGTTCTCAGTGCCAGCTGCAGCGCCTCGAATCGTCGGGTCTCCGCGTCGAGCGTCTCCGACGCCGCTTCGACCGGCTTCGAGCGTGTGACGGCTTCGATGTAGCGATCGGGCGTTCGCAGATTCCACCACCGCCGTCCGGACGCATGCGAGTGCGCAGCGCACCCGAAGCCCCGATAGTCGTCTTGGTTCCAGTACAGGTGGTTGTGCCTCGACTCGTGGCCGGGTTTCGCCCAATTCGACACTTCGTAGTTCGAGAGGCCCGCTTCCAGCAGCAGGTCGTCGACGAGTTCGTACTTGTCTGCTTGGTCGTCGTCGTCGGGATGGCGATCGGGTTGTGTCGCCAACGGCGTGCCCGCTTCGATGGTGAGGCCGTAGGCCGAAATGTGCGGGGGGTCGAAGGCCAGGACGGCCTCGACGGTCTTGCGCCAGTCGGCGATCGACTCGCCGGCAGCTCCGTAGATCACATCGAGATTGAACGACTCGATGCCGGCGGTGCGGATCGCTTCCACCGCCCGCTCGACGTTGCGTTGATCATGGGTGCGGCCGAGCGATCGCAACACATGCGCCGACATCGACTGCACACCGAGGCTCACCCGGTTGGCCCCGGCGCTGCGGTAGGTCTCGAGGAGCTCGACGGTCACGTCGTCAGGGTTGCACTCGACGGTGATCTCCGCGTCGTGGGCAACCGGGATCGAACCGATCACCTCGGCGAGCGCGTCGCCTGGTACCAGCGTCGGTGTGCCGCCCCCGACGAACACGGTGTCGGCGACACGCATCTGCTCGGTCACCGCGGTTGCGATCTCGGTGCGGACCGCGTCGAGGTAGGTCGACACGAGGTGCCCGCGATCGGTCCATGTCGCAAACGCGCAGTAGTCGCACTTCGACGCACAGAACGGGATGTGGACGTACACCCCGAAGTCACCCGACGTCCGCACCATCTTCACAGTCAATCCCGGCGACGAGTATGAGCGCACCCTTGGGGTGCGAACTCGCTGGACCGCTCAGGCGCCCGGCACGAACAGCAGGTCGAGCGCAGCGAGGCGTTCGGCCACCTGGTCGACCGGTACGTCGAGCATCGCCGCAATCGAGCGGGTGTCGTCACCGCGCACGGTGATCACGCGACCGTTGAAGTCCTGGCGCTGCACCTGGATCAGCTTCAGGTACCGGGCGAGCATCTCGAACGGCGATCCCTTGAGCTGCACCAGCTTGGCCACGTCGATGGCCAGCTTCTTGTACGCATGCGAGGCGATGGCCGCGGCTGCTTCGGTGCCGGAGATCTCTCGCGGCAGCAACTGCTCGACCGAGACGGCATAGAACTGGGACAGGCGATCGAGTCGGGGTACCGACAGCGCCCGCTCACCACGCTCGTACGCACCGAGCACGGACGCCTTGAACTCCTGGTTCGACTGCGCTTCGACCTCCTGCAGCGACAGGCGCTTCTGTTTGCGGATGACCCGCAGTCGTTCGCCCACTTGCCGGCTGTACGCCGATGGAGCGTCGTCGTCGATCATGTTCATCCCGGTTCCCGCCTTTTCTGTTCGCTACTTCGGTGGCGCCCGCCAGCCGATCCCGCCGTTACCCGTGGGTAACGACACGAAGCATAGACGGTCAGCGTTCGAATGCCACGCAGAGTGCGGAAATGGTGAGGGCGGCCGTCTCGGTTCGCAGGATGGTGGGGCCCAGATCGATCGTCTCGCGGGAGGTGGCCAGCTCCGCGTCGCTCCAGCCGCCTTCGGGGCCGACGGCGATCGAGCGGTCCGTCGCGGTCAGCGCTCGCCCGCCGGGTTCGGCCACGACGAAGCCATCGAGTACGTCCACCGCTGGCCGGGGAGCCTCGACGACCAGGCGCCTCACTCGCCGGCTCTGTCGAACGGCCTCATCGGCAATGCGCTGCAGGCGGGCGAGTTGGCGATCGACGCGGTCGGCTTTCCAGCGAACAACCGAGCGGTCTGCGTGGAGCAGGACGAGCCGATCGACTCCCAACTCGGTCACCTTCTGCACCATCCAGTCGAGCCGGTCGCCTTTCGGTATCGCAGCGGCGACCGTGATCGGGTGGGAAGGGACCGGTTCGGTGACGATCTCGGACGTCGCCTCGAGTCGTAGGCGGCTCATGTCGACGGCTGCCACCGCCAGGCACCATCGACCTTCGCCATCGGTGACACCGACCGCCTCGCCGTCCCGCAGACGAAGCACCGTTCTGAGATGGTGTTCGGTGTGCTCGCTGATCGACAGGTCACCGGCGACGCCCCCGAGTTCGTCGACGATGACATGGGCCTTCGTTTTTCGCAGGGCGGCACGGTCAGGGAGCGCCATCAGCGTCGAGTCCCGACCTCAGGAGAACGCAGACTTGATACGCGAGAACAGGCCTTCCTTGCCGTTCCCGACGACCTCGCCCCGCCCCTGCGCGTACTTTGTCAGGAGTTCGACCTCATCGTCATCGAGCTTCGTCGGGATGTCGACGCGGATTCGTGCTCGCAGGTCACCGCGACCGCGGCCACGCAGATGTGGGACGCCTCGCTGCCGCAGCACGAACTCGCGTCCGGGTTGGGTGCCCGGCGGCACGACCAGTGTCTCTGTGCCGTCGAGTGTCTCGAGTTCGATCTGGGTGCCGAGCGACGCCTGGGCGATCGAGATCGGGACTTCGGTGACCAGGTCGTGGTCGTCGCGGACGAAGGTGCGGTCGGGAGCGACCCGCAGATGGACGTACAGATCACCTGCGCCGCCGCCTCGCGGCCCGACGGCACCGCGACCCGTGAGGCGCAGCGTCGATCCGGAGTCGACGCCGGCCGGAACATCGACCTGATAGGTCTTGTCGGAGGTGACCCGACCCTCGCCGCGGCAGGTGGCACACGGCGTGGTGACGATCTGCCCGAGGCCGCCGCAACGATTGCACGGGCTCGCGGTGACCATCTGGCCGAGCAGGCTCTGGCGAACACGTTGCACCTGGCCGCTGCCTCCGCAGTCGCTGCAGGTCACCGGCTGGGTTCCCTCGCCGGCTCCGGAGCCATCGCAGTCGCCACAACGGGTGGGCAGCTTGAGCGACACCTCGATTTCGTCGCCGAACACGGCCTGCTCGAAGGAGATGTCGGCGATCACTTCGATGTCCTGACCACGCGGTGGGCCCGACGGACCACGCGTGCGACCGCCCCCACCGAAGGGGCTGCCGCCACCTGCGCCGCCGAAGAACGTCTCGAAGATGTCGCCCAGCCCCCCACCGAACAGGTCCTCGGCCGATGGCCCACCGCCGCTGGCACCACCGACTCCCGCCTCGCCGTACCTGTCGTAGCGGGCGCGCTGTTGGTCGTCGGACAGCACCTGGTACGCCTGGGCCACCTTCTTGAACTGCTCTGCCGCCGCAGCGTCATCGGGGTTCGCATCCGGATGGAATTCGCGTGCTCGCTGGCGGTACGCCTTCTTGATCTCGTCGGCCGAGGCGGTGCGCGGCACACCGAGGAGTTCGTAGTAGTCAGCCATGGGAGGCCCCATCATGCCGTGACTTCGCCACGCGGACTCAGCCTTCTTCGATGCGATGGCCGAGCTGCTCGCTGACGACCTCGACGGTGGCGAGCGCCTGCGGATAGTTCATTCGGGTCGGGCCGAGCACGCCGACCGAGCCGAGATGTTCGCCGTCGATCACGACCGGGGCGACCACGACCGAGCACGCCGACAACGGCTCGACACCGTGTTCGACGCCGATCGCCACCGACATGCCCCGGTTGACGATGTCGCTGACCAAGGTGACCACGACGAACTGCTGCTCGAGTGTGGCGAGCACCGAGCGCACGATCTCCACGGCGTCGAAGGCGTTGGC
This sequence comes from Ilumatobacteraceae bacterium, assembly GCA_963848145.1. Taxonomy (GTDB): domain Bacteria; phylum Actinomycetota; class Acidimicrobiia; order Acidimicrobiales; family Ilumatobacteraceae; genus Sva-07. The sequence goes on along the minus strand of CAWKCN010000051.1, from coordinate 8,337 downwards.
AACGGCGGCTGCGCCTCCGGTGAAGACCTGCTCGGGGGCGGCGGTGGCGTGGAGCGCATCGAGCGCATCCCGACAGAGCCGATCGACCACCGCGTCGCCCGTGTCGGACACCTCGGTGATGGCGCCGAGGACCCGCCCGTCGAGCGCGGCCGACAGGTGTGCACCCGCTGCGGACAGCTTGAGATCATCATCACCCTCGACGAGTTCGAGCGCGACGTTCTCGACGGTGCCGTTGGCGAACACGACGACGACGGTGGCCGCGTTCGCCGACAGCGCCACGAACTGGATCCGGCGGACGGCCACGGCTTCGGCCCGAGGCCCGACGACGACACCGGCGTTGTTCGTGAGCGTTGCGAGCAGGTTCGAGGTCTGGTGCAGCATCTCCTCGAGCCGACCATGCGCCGCCGAGAAGAACTCACCGACCTGCCGGGTGGTGGCGGTGTCGAGACGGCCCGGCTTCGTGAGGTGATCGACGAAGTAGCGGTAGCCCTTGTCGGTCGGGATGCGACCTGCCGACGTGTGGGGCTGGACGAGGTACCCCTCGTGTTCGAGGTGGGCCATCTCGTTGCGAACTGTCGCCGACGACACGTTGACGGTCGGCGCCTCGGCGATGTGGCCTGATCCCACCGGCTGGGCCGTGGCGATGTACTCCTGCACCACGGCACTCAGGATCGCGGTCTTGCGGTCGTCCAACATCTGGCACTCGAGTCTACCGACTGCCAGCCGCCCGTTCACCGCAGGTGGTTCCCCGTGCCCAGGGCACGGGGGACCACCTGGAACTAGGACTGGAGGGACTTGAGTCGGCGGAGGGCTTCGTTGCGTTCGACCTTGTGGTCGAGCATCGGCTCGACAGGCTCGGGAACCCACCGTGCGACGTACTCGCCGTCGGGGTCGTAGCGCTCCTGCTGCAACGTCGGGTTGAACACCCGGAAGTACGGCGCCGCATCGGTGCCGGTGCCCGCCGCCCACTGCCAGCCGTGGTTGTTGGACGCCAGGTCGCCGTCGACGAGGTGCTGCATGAACCACCGGGCACCCCATTGCCAGGGAAGGTGGAGGTCCTTGACCAGGAAGCTGGCGACGATCATCCGCACCCGGTTGTGCATCCAGCCCGTCGCGGCGAGCTGCTTCATCCCGGCGTCGACGATGCCGAACCCGGTCTCGCCCGCCGTCCACTGGTCGAATCGCTTCCGAGCGTCAGCGTCGGTGTCGACCGGCATGTCGTCGTACTTCGAGTTGAGGTTCTCCCAGGCGGTCTCGGGCCGCTGGAACAGCACGTCGGCGTAGAAGTCGCGCCAGGCGAGCTCGCTGGAGAACACCGTGTGACCCGCTTCGCCGGCGCCCGATGCGTCGAGATCGGCGAGCAGTTGCCGAGGGTGGATCGCGCCCCATTTCAGCGCCGGCGACAGCTGGCTGGTGCCGGCCACGGCTGGCCGGTCGCGGCGGTCGTCGTAGGAATCGACACCATCGTGGAGGAAGCTCCGCCAACGATCGAGTGCCGCCTCCTCCCCCATCGACGGGACCTCGCAGCCGGGTTCGGGCCGTTCGAACATCCCATCGGAGGCAACAGCAGTGCCACCGTTCCCGGCCCCGAGCCATCGAGTCTCGCCGCCGGGCGGGTCGTACGGCCGCTCCCAGCCGGCCTTGCGCCACCGCTTCGAGAACGGCGTGAACACGGCGTAGGGATCGCCGTCGTCCTTGCGCACACCACCGGGCGCGACCGCATACGGAGAGCCGACGCCCTTCAGGTGCCGGCCGGACTCGGCGAGCGCGTTCTTGACGGCGATGTCGCGGCCTCGACCGTACGGGGCGTAGTCGCGGGCGACGAAGACGGTGTCGGCTTCGAGCTCGGCGGCGAGGGCCGGGATCGCCTCGGTCGGCTCGCCATGGCGGATGACGAGCCCGACGCCGACGGTGTTGCGCAGGGAACTGTCGAGCGACGACAGGGCGTCGTGGAGTGCGGCAAGACGAGGTGCTCCGGATGCAGCGAACGTCGGGTCGACGACGAACACCGGGATCACCTCGGCACCGTCAGCCGCTGCAGCCAGGAGCGCCGGGTTGTCGGCCAGGCGCAGATCTCGCCGGAACCACATGATCGATCGCGAAGTCATCACCTCAGTGCTACCCGATCGCGCCGGCGTCCACTCCGCCGAAGCCGACCCGGATCCGAGCCGTGTCAGGTTGCGATACGGTCGACGGCGACACGAGAGGGGGCATCATGCGGATCGACATCGGCGATGGGGTCAGGCTGTACGTCGACGTCGACGGGCTCGGCATGGTCCCGGTCGACGGCCAGATGGTGAAGCGACCGACCCTCCTGCTCCTCCACGGCGGGCCGGGCCTGGACCACAGCTCGTACAAGCTGGGCATGCACGAGATCCGCGACGTTGCGCAGGTCGTGATGTACGACCACCGCGGCAACGGGCGCAGCGACCGGCGAACACCCGACGAATGGAACCTCGACACGTGGGCCGACGACGTCGTGCGGTTGTGCGACGCATTGGGGATCGAGAAGCCGATCGTGCTGGGCGGTTCGTTCGGCGGCTTCGTCGCCCAGCGCTACCTGAGCCGCCACCCCGACCATGCGGCAGGCGTGGTACTGGGTTCGACGCTTCGCCGCTGGAGCACGGAGGCATCGGTCGAGGCCTTCCGCCGCCTCGGCGGCGACGAGGTCGCTGCGGTCGCCGCGGCATTCTGGACCAACCCGAATGCCGACAACCGGGATCGCTACCTCGAGGTGTGCGGCCCGCTCTACACCCAGCAGCCCGGGAACCTGTTCACTGCGATCGAGCCCGTTCGCAACACGGAGTTGTTCGCGCATTGGAACGACGGCGAGAACCGGACGTTCGACTTCGCCGACGATCTCGCAGCCGCGAGATGCCCGGTGCTGGTGCTCGGCGGCGAACACGACCCGGTGACTCCGATCTCCGGTTCGGAGGAGATCGTCGCTGCGCTCCCGACCGAACTCGTCCAGTTCGAGCGGTTCGCCAACAGCGGGCACGGGGTGTTCCGTGACGAGCCGGAACGGGCAATGCAGGTGCTCCGCGAGTTCGTGGTCGCGAACGGCTGAGACACCAGCAGCGTGACAGCCAACACGCTCGACGAACTCGGCCCTTCGTGGCGCCTCGCGTTCGAAGAGGCGTGGGAGTCGTTCAGGTCGGGCAGTTTCGGCATCGGTGCGGTGCTCGTCGACCCAGGCGACGGTTCGGTGATCACGACAGGCCGCAACCGGGTTGCCGATCGCCACGGGCTCCCTCGAACCCTGTCGGGCAACATGACCGCACACGCAGAGATGAACGCGTTCGCATCGCTCGATCGCCTCAACGCCGCTGGGCTCCACCTGTACAGCACGCTCGAACCCTGCCTGATGTGCAGCGCCACCGCGCTCCAGCTCCGTGTGGCCGAGGTCCACTTCGCCGCCGCCGACGAGTTCTTCAGCGGGGTCGACATCATCTGGGCCGGTCACGCCCTCACCGCGGCGCGTCAGCCGAACACGAGTGGCCCGCTCCGCGGTGAGCTCGCCCGCTTTGCACGCCTGCTCCCGATGGTCTTCACACTGCGGAACTTCCCGGGGCGCGGCGCCGAGCAGCTGGCTCGGCGTGCTCATCCCGACCTGGCCGCCCGAGCCGATGGGATCGCCGACGACGACGGGTTCCAGCAGATCGTGCGAGCCGGCACCGTCGATGAAGCGATCACCCACCTGCAGCTGTAGCGGCCGGTGCGTGCGACGCGTCAGGCCAGGCTGATCGAGTCACCGGGGCGAACGGTGCCGGACTCGACGACCACTGCGCAGATGCCGCGCAGGCGCAGGTCCTTGCGCGAGTTGATCCAACGGGCGGCAGCCGTGCCGTAGCGGTCGGCGAATTTGGCACAGCCGTTGTGCGGCTTCGTCGTCACTTCGATCACGGCATCGCCGACCGTGAGCCGGGTGCCTGCCGGGCAGTTGGCCTCCGAGAGATCGAAATCGACGATCAGTTGATCGCCCGCGGGTGGCCAGTTCGATCGGTCAGGCCCCGCAACGGCCTCGAGCGCCCGGGCTGACATCAGGTTCAACTCACCGAGCGGATCGGCCGGCCCACCACCAGGCTTCGAGCTGCCCCGCTCCAGGTAGTTGTCCCCGACGAGGCCCACCCCCGGTTTCAGATCCGCGGTGTCGAGCACGACTCGCTCGCCCTTGGCCGGTCGAGCGATGACCAGTTCGACACTGCCGAGGCTCGACGGTGCCCGCACGATGTGGTCGATTCGGGAGTCGAGTTCATCCGTCGTGGCCGGCATCTGTCCAGTATGGCCGACCACGAGGACCCGACCGTCGGGCTCGGCGCTCGGGACAGACACTGACCAAGGACCCGTGCGCTGGGTGGCCCCGCAGCGAGATGATCGACGTGAGAGCTCGGAAGACCCGGGCGAGAGGAGGCTGCCATGCGTGCGTTGATCGTCTTCGAATCGATGTTCGGCAACACCCACGCGGTCGCACAACACATCGCTGAAGGGATCGGCACCGTTGCCACCAGCGAAGTCGTCTCGGTGCACGATGCAACGCCCGAGACCGTCACAGCTGCCGACTTGATCGTCGCCGGCGGCCCCACCCACGTCCACGGGATGTCGAGCCAGCGGAGTCGGGAGGGAGCCGAGGACATGGCAGCGAAGGACGACGACCTCGACCTCGACCCCGACGCCTACGGTGACGGGCTGCGCGACTGGTTCGCACACCTCGCCGACGACGCCGGCGCGGGTCGACTCGCCACTGCCTTCGACACCCGAGTGCACGGCTCGACGTTGCTGACCGGACAGGCATCGAAGGGCATCACCAAGCGGCTGCGTTCGCACGGCTTCGACCTCGTCGTCGACGGCGAGAGCTTCTTCGTCGACAAGTCGAACCACCTCGAAACAGGAGAGGCCGAACGCGCAACCGCTTGGGGTCGAGCCGTCGCCGAGGCCGCTCAGCGCGCGCTGGCCGGCTGAGCCGACGACGACCGGCGCGCCCACGACGGGCGGCGCGTCCAGAGCCGCTCGATCCGGTAGAGCGGGGCGAACGCGACGAGGAACAACGGCATCGGGAATCCGATCAACATGAACGCCAGGATCCCGACGTGCATCAGCCAGGTGGCGATCACCCAGGCAGTCCGAATCCGCCCGCCGAGCAGCGCGAGGGGCGCTGCCAGCTCGATGGCGATCGTGGCGGCGGCAGCGAAGGGCCAGACCCAGTCGAGGCGCACTCCGAGCCCAGCGAACGGCGACGGGGTGCCTCCGAGGAGGTCCAGCCGTGCTGCGGCATACGCCACGTGATTGCGCAGCGTGTCGCCGAGCACCCAGTCGACGCCGCCGTAGCGCAGCTTGGCGACGCCTGCGATCACGTAGGTGACCACCAAGGCGAGCGACGCCAATGCGATGGGCCAGCCGTACCTCGTCGACCACTCGGTCGGCGGGGAGTCTGCCCGCGTTCGTCTGCGAGCGTCGAGCGACCACACGTCGGCTGCGGGCGCCAGCCCAACGATCAACAGGTACAGGACCATCAAGTTCTCGAAGTGGAGGAGCTGCCCCCACGAGCCCCGATACGACCCGAGCGCGAGCATCCCCAGTGCAAACAGCGGGCCAGTCAGCCGGTACTGCCACCCGAGCACGAAGCCTGCCCCAGCGAGGACCGACACGGCGATCATCAGGTCGACCACCCCGCCGGACACAGGCCCATCGAGCAGTCCTGCCAGCCCGACGCCGTCGAAGCCGTTGCGGCGGTCGGCCAGCTGGACGAACACGGGCAGCCGCACGAGCAGGTACACGAGTGCAAACGCGCCCGTCAGGATGCGGAGCATCGCCAACCGTTCCGGCGGAGCCACCGCATCGATCACCGGCCACGATCTCGTCCTGGTCGGCTCGTCGTTCGCCACCGCGGTCACGACGGCACCTCGCACGAGGCGTGCACGGTCCGCTCGAGCAGGCTCTCGCCGCCCTCGACCCGTGCGACCACATCGTGTCGCTCGGTGGCGACCTCGATCGCCACGGTGCTGCCCGGCAAACCGTCCCATCCCGCTGCCGCGCTCGGCGATCTCGAGACATCGCCGATCGGAAGTCCCGGAGCGGATCGCATCGCGCAGCTCCCCGGCCACGACGAGCGGGTCGTCGCTGTCGCCGATCACCGCAAGCGTCAGCGTCGAGGTCGTCCCGTCGGCATCGACCGCCTGCGCAGTCGCGAGGGTGACGTCGTCGCCTCGTGTTCTGGAGTACATGGGGTACGTCGACAGCGGGAATCCGTCTCGGTCGACGGCCACCGGAGCGACGAGCGCACCGGCGACACACGCCGTGATCACTGCGCGACTTCGACGCCTCATGGTCTCCAGCTTGGCGCGCTCGATGCCATCAGGAACCTCGGCCCTCCGACTGACCGACCCGCCATACGCCCGTCGGCGATTCGTGCTCGTGGAGAAGCGTGATGTTTCGCAGCGTCGCAGCGGTCGGCCACAACCGCTGGAACGGCGCGGAAACCGCACGCCATCTCGACGTCTACCGCCCCACCTTCCAGACGATCGTGCTGTAGGCCGGCGTCAGCTGCCAGGTGCGACCGTCTCGGAGGCCGGTGCCGCCTCGACAGTCGAGGCACGCTGCCCTGCCCGCCAGTAGAGCACTCCGATACCGACGCAGACGAGGCTGATCACGCTGCTGTACGCCAACGCCCACTCGGCGGAGAAGTTGTCGGCGATCAAGCCGGTGATCGGCCCACCGATCGGTGTCGAGCCCAGGAACGCCACTGCCTGCAGCGCGAGCAGGCGGCTGCGCATGTCCGGTGGACATTCCTGCTGGGTGATCGCGTTGGCGCCGGTGACGAACGCTGCGCCACCGAGCCCGAACGGCACGCACCAGGCGTACGCGACCCAGATGCTCGGTGCCCATGCGAGGCCGATTCCGGCCAAGGCCATCACCACGATCGCGCCGAAGAACCATCGCATGCTGACCACGTGCTGGCGAGCGGTGAGCAGCGATCCTGTCAGCGAACCGACCGACATCGCGGCGAGCAGAAACCCGAAGGCGTTGTCGTCACCCCATCGCACGTCTGCGAGTTTCGGGAACACCGTGGCGTGGTTGAACGCCACCGTCGACACCACGATCAGCAGCGAGTAGATGATCAGCATGTCGCGGTGACCGACCACGAACGACAGCGCTTCGCGGATCGGCTTGCCACCTTTCGGTCGTCGCGTCGCCGGGAACATCTCGTCGCGTCGGATCGCGACGAGCGAAAAGATGATCGCGAAGAAGGTGAAGCCGTTCAGCAGGAAGCACCACGCCGTGCCGATCGTGGAGACGAGCACACCCGCCAGCGCCGGTCCGAAGATGCGTGACCCGGTCATCACCGCGGTGTTCAGCGAGGTGGCATTGGGGATGTCGACGGTGGGTACCAGCTCGGTGACGAGCCCGCGCCGCGCTGGGTTGTCGAAGGCGTTCACCACCCCGAGCAGCAGCGACAGGGCATAGACCGCCGGCAGGTTGGCCCACCCGGCCAGGTCGATGACGCCGAGCAGCAACGCCTGCGCCGCCAGCGCGCTCTGGGTGACGATCGCCATCGTTCGGCGATCGCGCCCGTCGGCGATCACACCGGCCCATGCCCCGAGCAGGAGCATCGGGAGCATCTGCAGCGCCAGGGTGATGCCCACGCTCGTGGCTTCGCCCGTCAGCCGGTACACCAGCAGCGACATCGCCGTCATCTGCAGCCAGGTGCCGACGTTCGACACGGCGAGCCCGGAGAAGAACAACCGTGCGTTGTAGTACTTCAGCGAACGGAACGTCGACGACATCAGTGGCCCATCGTTGCCGGTCGGTCGTTCGAGCGCACGACCGAACTTCGTCGAGCTGCCCCCCGAGGTGACAGTCTGACGGTCGCCGACCACCTGGAGGGAACCCCATCATGCGCCAACGGACTTCACGACCCACCCGACGCGCGATCGCTGTGGCCGCCACCACGACGCTGGCACTCGCCGCGTGCGGGAGCGACGGTGGGGGCAGCACCGACGCCTTCTGCGAGGAGATCGTCGCGCTCGATGAATCCGACGCCGACACGACCGAAGAGCAGAACCTGGCGGCATTGCAGGCGTTGGCCGCTGCCGCTCCGGGCGACATCTCCGACGAGATGAACCAGCTGGTCGATGCCTTCGAGCAAGTGCAGGCGTTCGATGCCGAGTCGGCCTCCGAGGACGAGATGACCGACTTCCTCGCGCTCGCGGGCAGCATCGACGAGGCGAGCACGGCAGTTGAGGAGTTCGCAGCGGAGAACTGCCCCGACCTCCCGGCTGACTTCTTCGGCGACGAGTAGCCCTCCTCGGCCCGACGTGCGCATTCAGTCGTCGAGCTTGA
>CAWKCN010000050.1:0-15415 GCA_963848145.1 Ilumatobacteraceae bacterium | reverse complement strand
AAGGGTCAGACCGGTGGGATCACCCATCGCGTTGAGGAGGAAGTCGACGCCATAGAGGCCGATCTGCGCAGCTTCCTCGACGACGGGCCACGGGAACTCCTCGCGCTCGTCCCACTCTTCGGCGACCGGGCGAATGACGCCCTCGGCGAAGTCGTGGACCCACTTCTGGATCTGCAACTGGTCTTCGTTGAGGTTGAGCGAGAAGTCCGTCATGACCACAAGTTACCCACCGGTAATCAGATTGTCTACCCGTCGGCAGCATCCGAGCGAGCACTACTCTCGGTCGCAGTGAGCACTGTGGAACCCGCCGACGAGCCGACACGCAGCGACCGTTCGGCTGTCGACCACGAGGCCGAGTTCGCGGCGTTCTTCGCCGCCCACCACGACGCCGTACTCCGGTCGCTCACCTCGTCGGTCGACAACGACGACGACGCCGTCGACGCGACGCAGGACGCGTTCATCAAAGCGCACGCACGGTGGTCGACGATCCGCAACTACGACAAGCCCGAAGCCTGGTTGCGACGGATCGCCATCAACACCAGCCGCGATCGTCGCCGCTCGGATCGACAGCGTCGCGACCGGGAAGCAGCATCCGACGTGTCGATCGATGCCACTGCATACGATCCCGACGTCGAACGCCTCGGCGCCGACGAGGCCGTGCGCGAAATCCTCGACCAGCTCCCGCCACGCCAACGCACGGTTGCATCGATGTACTACGTGGACGACCGGAGCACCGACGACATCGCCGCCGCGCTCGACATCAGCGCCGGCACCGTCAAGAGTCAGTTGGCCGAGGCTCGGGCGCGCCTTCGCCGCTCGGACCTGAGCTGACAGCGACCAACTCACGCTCCACCGGGACCGGCGGCGGTACCGGCGGCGGCGGAGGCAACACGGTCGGTCGAGCAACCAGCGCCGCCGACGGCACCGGCGGACGGCGGAGGCGGAGGCGACAGCGGGGTTGCCGGCACCGTCGCCGACGCTGGCGGTGCCGGTGGCGCGGGCGAAGGTGGCGTGGGCGAAGAGACGGTGGGCGAAGCGGGTGCGGGTGACCGGAGCCCCGGCGCGGGAAGCTCTGCGCTCGACGCGACCGGCATCATGATCTCAGGGGTGCTGCCAGGCAGTGGAGCGATCCCGGCGCGCAGTGCCGAGACGACCGGCGCTCGGTCGGGGCCCGACCGAGCGGCTGGCGCAAACCGACGCGGCGGGCTCGGCGGTGCCGGTGGAGTGGGACGTTCGATCGGCACCGCAACCGGCTCCGATTCGGGCTCGAACTCCAACTCCGGCGCCAACTCCGACTCCAACACGGAATCCAACTCGGAATCCGACTGGGCCGCGGCCACTCCAGCCTTCGCCCGAAGGACGACGACCAGCCGGACGGTCAGGCCGATCACCAGGGCCAGCGACAGCCACGCCGCTGCTCGGAACCACTGATTGCCGGCATCGGTCCCAGCGGTGATGCCGTGCCAGGTCGCGGTCGCATAGAGCAGGAAGCTCGACCGATGAACCCATCGCCACACCTTGCGCGGGAGATGGCGGATCGCGAGCGACGTGGCCTCGATGGCGATCAGGAGGTACATCGCCACGACGCCGAAGGCCACGGCCCCTGGCTTCCACTCCGACGCCATCGGCACCAGCACCGCAGCCCAGCTGAACGTCACGTAGCTGTCGGCGACGATCCCGATCAGATGGATCGCCGTGAAGATCACCGCCAGGCCACCGAGATGACGGTGCAACCCGAGCAGCCACGCCGGCCGGAGTCGGCGCGCAGCGATTCGTGTGGTGGACACCTTCGTGGAGAGCAACAGGCCCCAGACGACCGACGTCGACAGCAGCGCCCACGCGACGATCCCCGACGAGCGCGCCACGAACCACCAGACCTGGGAGTTCATGCCGCCACCGGCCGACGCGCGACCGTCTCGTACGTCGGCTGCGAGCCACCGCCCACGAGCACACCGGTCATGTCGAACGCCTCGAGGGTCCGGCGCGCCCCGATCGAACCGCTCGCGAGTGCCACCTTCGCAACCACTTCAGCCCACCAGAGACTCGGGGCGACTGCCGTGACCGCGTCGAGGTCGGTTGCGGCGCTGGTGCCGGTGACGGGATCGAGCACATGGTGCACTTCGACATCGTTGCGTCGCCAGCGTCGTCGCACGATGCTGCTGGTCGCCACCCCGCCGGCAGCGAGGCCGATCGTGGCCGCGTGGGCGGCGCCGTGGTCGACGTCGTCGACATGCACCTGCCACTCGCCGCCGCCCCACGCAGGGCCGTCGACTCGGACATCGCCGCCGAGTTCGATCTGCGACGTCTGCACACCTTCGCTCGACAGCATCCAGGCGATGAGGTCACCGGCGAGTCCCTTGCCGATGCCGCCCGGGTCGAACCTCGTGCCCTCGGGAAGGCGTACGGCTCGAACGTCTGCGAACAACTCGATCGGCTCGATCGACGCGGCCAGCCCCACGTTCGCGTCGCCGCGGACGCGGTCGACCTGGTCCCAGGTCCGGTCGTAGCCGAGCCGCTCGAGTTGATCGAGCATCAACGGGTTGAATGCACCGCTCGTCGCCACGCGAGCTTGTTCGGCCCGTGACACCAACTCGAACGTCAGCTCCGACACGACGCACAGTCGCCCGGACGACCGGTTGAGCTGGCTGACCTCGCTGTCGGGCAGGAAACGGCTCCAGCGCTGTTCGAGTTCTCCGACGACCGCAGCAGCGTGCTGCGCAGCATCGGCGTCCGGTGCCACGACGCGGCAGTTCGTGCCCATCGCGCGGAACTCGAGCGCCGACCACTTCATGACGGAGAGGTCGTGGGAGGTGGAGGCGGAGCGGTCGTGGGAGGCGGGGCCGGGATCGTCGTCACGGGCGGTGGCGGTGGCGTGGTCGTCGGTGGCGGTGGGGGCTGAGTGGTCGGAGGAGCCGTGGTCGCCGGCGGTGGCGCCACCGGCGTCGGCGCGGGAGCGACCGGAGCCGGAGCGGTGCAGGGGCAGGTGCGGGAGCAGGTGCCGGCGCAGGTGCGGGAGCCGGTGCAGGTGCGGGCGCAGGGGCTGGCGCCGGGGCGGGCGGGCGGGCGCGCGGGCGCCGGGGCCGGCGCGGGGCGGGCGCCGGGGCAGCGGGGGCAGCCGGATCCACCGGGGCGACGGTCGCCTCGTCGACCGGCGGCGTCGACTCGGGGGACGTTGTCTCGGTCACCACCGAATCGACCGGCACATCGGTCGTCGTCGACGACAGCTCGATCGTCGTGTCGACGCCACCGTCGGGCACCGAGTCGGTCGACGTCGTGGAACGCGTCGTCGTGTCCGGCGGATCCGCCGGCTCGACGTCGTCGTCGGCGGGAGCTGCGGTCAGTGGGCCCATGACAGGGACGAGGGCCACGAACCCGGCGGCGGCAGCAATCGTCACCCCGATGCGCGTACGCCGGGCCGGGAGTGACCGCCGATGACCCGTACGGGCGATGGCCACCGGGTCCGCGTGAGGAGCGGGCAACTCGACCGCGTCACCAGCCGGTGGGCCAAACGCCGATTCGGGCGCCCGCCGAGCCTGCAACGCAGCGAGGCGCTCGTCGATCGAACGTTCGTTGGTCATCGCAACGTCTCGGGCGCGCAGAGAGATCTCACGACCGGTACACGATGCTGGGGTCGCCCTCGGTTGGGTGGCTGACCAACTCTTGACCGAGGTACGACTGGCGGTGGTCACTCCCACTCTTCAACCACTCTCAGCGGTTACTCAACCGCTGCACGCGCGAGCAACGCGTGCGTCAGACGCCGGCGAGACGGAGGAGGTCGGCGGCGATGGTCGTGTAGATCAGGTTGGCGCCCGGCGTGAAGACATGGACCCCGTCCCACCGATACCCGAGATCGCCGGCAATCGATTCGTCGGCGCACCACTCGTCGGGACCCTCGACGAACTGGACGCGGTCGTCACCCGCTGACTGGTACGACGCCGCCGTGGCGCGGAGCAGGTCGTTCACGTGTGCCACCCGGGCGTCGTCGCCGCGCTCGGGAAGTGCTCGAACTCCGGCGCCCTCGACGTCCTGCGGGCGCATGCAGGCCACCTCGAGCAGACCGACGTTTGCCCCCTCGGCGAGCATCGCGTCGATCCCGGATTCGAGGTTGGCCACGAACAACGCATCGCCCGCCGGAGTCGCGAAACCGTAGGTGGTGTCGCCGTCCTCGATGTCGAAGACGTCCCACGCCCCGACGACGACGAGCGCGACGTCGGTACCAGCAGCGGCGTCGGCCCACTCCTGCTGCCAACCGTCGCAGATGGCGAAGTTGTTGCCGAACCTGACCGAGCTGATCACCGAGCCCGAGTCGTAGACGCTGCATCCGTCGACGCTGCCGTTGACCACCGACGGAAACACGTCGTCGATGCCATCGGGCAGGTTGATGGCCAACGCATTGGCCTGTGAATCGCCGACGATCGCAAGGCTCGCCGACGGGGCGGGCACGACCGGAGCCGTCGTCGACGGAGCCGATGCAACCGCCGTGTCGTCGACGACGTCGCCGGAATCTGCCAGCGAGGCGCTTTCGAGTTCGAAGACCGCGTCGTCGCCACCTTCGAAACGGTTGAACTGATCGACGTTGACGTAGAAGAGCGCCACCGCTCCGACGAGCACGGCGCCGCCGGCGAGCGGCCAGTAGGTGATCGAGGCGCGGTCGCTCCACCAGCGCCCGATGATGCCGAGCCGAATCGGTGTCTCGAGGAATCGATACGAGGCCTCCGAGATCACGACGGTGAGCACCATTGCCCACACGAACGCACCGACCGAGCCCTCGGTCGCGCCGACGATCACGAAGATCGGCCAACTCCACAGGTACAGCCCGTAGCTGCGCTTGCCGACCTCGACCAGCGGCATCCATCCCATCATCCGGCGAAAGCCGGTCGCGGCCGGATGCACGGCCACCATCACGGCGACGAGCGACAGGATCGACACGAGCGGCAGCAACCACTGGTACACGTAGCCGGCCGTGATCGAGGCGACCGCAGCCGCGCAACCGATCATGGCAACCGATGCCCCGGCGACCGGATCGAGGACCCGACCCGCCGGGGCGTCCACTGCGTGCTTCCAACGCCACGGCCTCCAGAGAAATGCTGCTCCCGCACCGAGAAGCAGGCCGCCCGAGCGCGTGATCGTCGACAGGTACAGGTAGTTGGTGCGGTCGAGACCGTCGAACGCTGCCGGAGGGCCGCCCAGCGTTGTTGGAGCGCGCGACTCCATCCAGAACATGTAGACGAACACCACGAACGCTGCGGCAACGACGGCTCCGCCCACGACGTGACGGGGCAGACGCACCCGCATGAGGGCCACGAACACCAGCGGCCAGACGAGATACCACTGCTCCTCCACCGCCAGACTCCACAAGTGCCTGAGCAGCGGGGGCTCACCGGCGAAGTACGGCACGTCGCCGAGGATCTGACCCCAGTTGTTGACGTAGAAGATCGACCACCACGCATCACGACGGAACTGCGACTGCTGCTCCGCCGAACCCGCCAATGCCGTCCACACTCCAACGGCGAGGAGCACCGCGTAGAGGGCCGGGAACAGCCGACGGGCGCGCCGCCTCCAGAACTGGCCGAATGCGACTCGATCGTTGCGGTCGTGCTCGTCGAGCAACAGCGACGTGATCAGGAACCCCGACACGACGAAGAAGACCTCGACGCCGAAGAAGCCACCGCTCATCCACGAGAACCCACCGTGGTAGAGCAGGACGACGGCCACGGACAACGCCCGCAGTCCGTCGAGCGACGGTTGATATCCCATCGATGCGAACGACGAGGTCGGGTTGCCGGCCGATCGGCCGGCGGCGTCGACGGGTCGGTCGACGATCGAGGTCACCGGCGCAGCGACGTACCGTCGCGCGTGGTCTCGACGGTCCATCCGTCGGCCTGGAGTTCGTCGCGAAGCGCGTCGGCGGTGGCGAAGTCCTTTGCGGCGCGAGCGTCGTCGAGTGCCCGGGCGCGGGCGAGGGCGTCCGCATCGACGGGTGCAACCGAGCCGAGGCTCAGCCCGACGGCACCGGCGATCTCCTGGACGGCGGCAACGAGCGGCGCAGCACCGTCACCACCTGCGTCGAGTGCCGCGTTCGCCCGGCGAACGGTGTCGAACAGCAAGGCCGTGGCGTGTGGCGTGTCGAGGTCGTCGTCCATGGCGCTTCGGAACTCGTCGAGCACGGTCCCGTCGGGCTCGGCAGCATCGACCCCAGCGACCCGCGCAGCGAATGCGTCGAGTCCGGCGAGCGACTTCACAGCGGCGTCGATGCCGTCCTGGGTGATCTTGACCGGACTGCGGTAGTGCGACTGCAGCAGCACCATCCGGTAGGCGCGCGGGTCGTAGTGCTCGATGAGGTCGAGCAGATTCGACACGTTGCCGAGACTCTTCGACATCTTCTCGCCCTCGGCATCGACGATGAAACCGTGATGCATCCAATGGTTCGCGAAGGTCTTGCCGAGCGCAACTGCCTGGGCGCGTTCGTTCTCGTGGTGCGGGAAGCGCAGGTCCTGACCACCGCAGTGCAGGTCGAAGCCCTCGCCCAACAGGTCGAGGCTCATCACCACGCACTCGGAGTGCCAGCCGGGTCGGCCGGCACCCCACGGCGAAGCCCATGCGGGATCACTCTCTGTTGCCGGACCGGTGGCGAACTTCCACAGCACGAAGTCGGCCGGGTGGCGCTTGCCGGCTGCGCCGACGACCTCTCGATCACCGGCGCCCGATCGCATGTCGTCGACCGACTGATGAGCGAGCAGGCCGTAGTCGTCGACCGACTCGACCGACATGTACACGCCATCGTCGGTCACGTAGGCGTGATCGCTCGAGATCAGCGTGGCGATCATCTCGATCATCTCGTCGACGTACTCCGTGGCGTGGGGTGTATCGGTGGGCCGTTCGAAGTTGACGGCGTCCATCGCCTGCCACCAGATCGCTTCGCACTTGGTGGTGATGTCCTGCCACGGCCGTGCCTCGCGCAACGCCCGCTCGATGATCTTGTCCTCGATGTCGGTGATGTTCGACACCAACCGGACCTCGAGGCCGGTCCACTCGAGATAGCGGCGCATGATGTCGTAGACCAGCGTGGCGCGCCCGTGACCGAGATGGGGAGGGCCGTAGACCGTGGGTCCGCACAGGTAGACGCTGACCTTGCCCGGCTCGCGAAGAGCCAGCTCGCGCACGGAACGCGTCGCAGTGTCGTAGAGGTGCAGCACGATGTCGAAGTCTACGAGCCACCTCTCGCGCCACCCGGCACCATTTGCCCAGCCGCCATCGCCCGCCACACCATCCCCGTTTGCGTTGCATTTCGGGCGGACCGGGTCACCAACAACTGCGCACAAACGCCTCCGGTCGGCACCATCGCCGTTTGTGTTCAGACTCGGGTGGACCGGGTCACCAACAACTGCGCTCAAACGCCTGGGGACGGGGCGGGGGCGAGTCGGTAGCCTCGGCGCCCTATGGCGAACCTTCCCGACAAGCCGACACTCGACGGCATCGAGGACCGCTGGGCTGCCCAATGGGACACCGATGGCACCTACCGCTTCGACAGGTCGGTCCCCCGCGATGGAGTGTTCTCCATCGACACCCCGCCGCCGACGGTGAGCGGTTCGCTGCACATGGGCCACGTGTTCAGCTACACCCACACCGACACGATCGCCCGCTATCAGCGGATGCGCGGCAAGTCGGTGTTCTACCCGATGGGTTGGGACGACAACGGTCTGCCGACCGAACGTCGGGTGCAGAACTACTACGGCGTGCGCTGCGACCCCAGCCAGCACTACGCCGAGAACTTCGAGCCGCCGTTTCGCGGCGATCCACCGAAGAAGCATCAGGCGATCCCGATCTCGCGCCCGAACTTCCTCGAGCTGTGCGACGAACTGGTCGAGATCGACGAGAAGATCTTCGAGGCCCTCCTCAAACGCCTCGGGCTCTCGGTCGACTGGGAGTACCACTACGCCACCATCGACGAACGTTCGCGCCGGGCCTGCCAACGAGCCTTCCTGCGCAACGTCGCCCGTGGCGAGGCCTACAGCCAAGAAGCGCCGACGCTGTGGGACATCGACTTCCGCACGGCGGTCGCCCAAGCCGAGATGGAGGACCGCGAGCGTCCCGGTTCGTACCACAAGATCCCGTTCGCCCGCACCGACGGCAACGGCACCATCGAGATCGACACGACCCGCCCGGAACTGCTCGCGGCGTGTGTCGCCCTCGTCGCCCATCCCGACGACGAGCGCTACCAACCCCTGTTCGGCACCACGGTCACCGTGCCGCTCTACGGTCAGCAGGTCGAGGTGCGCGCCCACGAGCTCGCCCAGCCCGACAAGGGCACCGGCATCGCGATGATCTGCACGTTCGGTGACACCACCGACGTGACCTGGTGGCGCGAGCTGAACCTACCGATGCGAGCGATCGTCGGCCGTGACGGTCGCCTCCATGCCGAGGCACCCCAGGGTGTCGACCCGGAGGCCTATGCCACGATCGCCGGACTGACCTCCAAGCAAGCGCAGAAGGTCGTGGCCGAACAGCTCGCCGACGCCGGCCTCCTCATCGGCGAGCCCCGCACGATCCAGCACCCGGTGAAGTTCTACGAGCGCGGCGAACGCCCACTCGAGATCGTCACGTCGCGTCAGTGGTACATCCGCAACGGTGGCCGCGATGCCGATCTGCGTACTGCGCTCGTCGAGCGTGGCGACGAGGTCACGTGGTACCCCGCTCACATGCGGCATCGCTACGAGAATTGGGTCGAGGGCCTCAACGGTGACTGGCTCGTGAGCCGTCAACGTTTCTTCGGACCTCCCATTCCGGTCTGGTACCCGCTCGACGAACAGGGCGAACCGCGCTACGACGAGCCGCTGCTTCCCACGGAAGCCGACCTCCCGATCGACCCGTCGACCGACGTTCCGCACGGATACGACGAGAGCCAACGCGATCAGCCGGGTGGCTTCATGGGCGACCCCGACGTGTTCGACACGTGGGCGACGTCGTCGCTCACACCTCAGATCGCCGGCGGATGGGAGGAGGACGACGACCTGTTCGGGCGAGTGTTCCCGATGGACATGCGCCCGCAGGGCCACGACATCATCCGGACCTGGCTGTTCGCCACCATGACGCGCAGCCACCACGAGTTCGGGTGCGCACCGTGGAGCCACGCCGCGTTGTCGGGCTGGATCCTCGACCCCGATCGCAAGAAGATGTCGAAGTCGAAGGGCAACGTGGTGACGCCACTGGACCTCTTCGAGACCTACGGCACCGATGCCGTGCGCTACTGGGCGAGCTCGGCCCGACCTGGCGTCGATGCCGCGTTCAGCGAAGACCAGATGAAGGTGGGCCGCAAGCTCGCCAACAAGCTGCTCAACGTCACCAAGTTCGTGCTGCAGTTCGGCGCTCCGAGCGCCGACACCTCGCTCGACGACGGCGTCACCGAACCGGTCGACCGCTCGATGCTCGCGAAGCTCGATGCCGTCATCGACGATGCCACCGCCGCCTTCGAGGCCTTCGACTACGCCCGTGCACTGGAACGAACCGAGGCGTTCTTCTGGTGGTTCTGCGACAACTACGTCGAGCTGGTCAAGGGTCGCACCTACGACGAGGACCGTCCGGAGGCAGCCGACTCCGCCAAGCGAGCGCTGCGCGAAGCGCTCGGCACCATCCAGCGGCTCTTCGCACCGGTCCTGCCGTTCGCGTCCGAAGAGGCATGGAGCTGGTGGAACGAATCGAGCGTCCACGCGGCGCCATGGCCCACACCGGCCGGCACCGGCTCGGCGCCGTTCGGCGACCCGGCCCTGGCCGACGCGGCGATCGAGGTGCTCACCCAGGTGCGACGTGCCAAGACCGAAGCGAAGCGCAGCCAGCGAGCCGCAGTCGAATCGCTCGTGGTCACCGCCCCTGCGGCGCTGCACGCAGCCATCGACGCCGGGCGTTCCGACCTCGTCGACGCCGGCTCGATCCGCGATCTCCAGCTCATCGAAGGCGACTCGGTGTCCACCGTGGTCACGCTCGCCGACGACGACTGACGCCTCGGAGAACGACGCGAGTCTTCCGGGTGGCCGCTCCGCCCCCTACACTCGCCGCTGTGCCAGCCAAGTGGGGTCTGCCGGTGATCGTGGTCGCCTTCCTTCTCGCGATCGCCGCGCCGGTGCTCGCCGACGGGACCCTCGCCGGTTCGGCGACGACCACCGAGGGCACGACCAGCACGACCGTCGAGACGTCCGTGCCCACGCCGCGCCGGCGCCCGGCGTCTCGACCGACGCACGCCTCGAAGCTGACGCTGCTCCCCCGGTGCTGGGCCCGGCGACCGTATCGGGCCGGATCCCCACCCGCGGCCCGCAGGTGCAACTCGCGCCACCTCCGCCGAGCCCCTTCGACCCTCCCGCCGACGGCGGCAACGGCAGCCGCGTCGTGTACTCGAAGTCACAGCAGACCGTGTGGGCTTACGACGAGAGCAACACGATCATCAAGATGCACCGGGTGTCGGGCCGGCAGGACCCGAACGATCCGACACCGGGCACCTACCGGGTCTGGTCACGATCGCTCAGGACGTTCTCGATCAACAACCCGTCGATCACCTGGGGCCACATGGTGCGTTTCGCCAAGGGCGACCGCGGCGGCAACATCGGTTTCCACGACATCCCGTACCAGTACGGCCGACCGGTGCAGACCACCGACCAACTCGGCCAGGCACTGTCCGGCGGCTGTGTTCGCCAAGCGTACGAAGACGCCGTCTGGATGTGGAACTGGGCACAGCTCGGCACCGTCGTCATCGTGACGCCCTGATCCGACGCCCTGATCCCGCGCCGGACGTCGACACCCGCCGCCACGCCCTGACATCCCCGCCTGGAAGTGGGACGGTATCGTCACCCCCGCATGTCTGATCCGTCCGAGCCCGAGTCGACACCCGAGTCGACGCCCGCCCGACACCGGACCCGACGCCCGACCGCGCTCCACTCCCGAACGACGAGTCGATCGACACGACGCCACCGTGACGGTGCCACGGGTGACCGTGCCGCCACCGCCGACACCACCGAAGCCGACGGACACACCCACCTCGGCGAAGCGGATTCCCCGCACCTGGCCGCAGCGCCTCACGGTGGCCGCCGTGTTCGTGATGGCAATCGGGTCCTTCGGCGCAGCGGGAGCGTTGTACGCCGGCCAGCGGGTCATCGAAGATCGCAACATCGCACCCGAGATCGTCGACCCGGCACTGGCCGCCACCGTCACCGCTGCACCGATCATCGACCCGGAGACGGGCGCGACGACACCCGGCCCGACCGTCGCCCCGCCCGAGACGTTCCCGCCCGCCGAGCCGGATGCCAAGAACTTCCTGATCACCGGCGCCGACAACAACTCGTGCATCGACCCCGACTCCCCGTACGCACCGGCGTTCGGTGATCGGAGCAACCTCGGTGAGCGCAGCGACACCATCATGATGTGGCGCGTCAATCCGAGCACCTCGCAGGTCGCAGTGCTGTCGTTCCCCCGCGACCTGTTCGTCGACATCGCCGGAACCTCACGCAGGGGTCGCATCAACGAGGCCTACGAACGCGACAACCCGCAGAAGCTGATCGACACGATCTTCCAGAACTTCGGGATCAACACCGACCACTTCGTACAGGTCGACTTCTGTGCGTTCCGGACCCTGGTCGATGCCGTTGCCGGAGTCGCCGTCCCCTTCGACACACCCGTGCGTGACCCCAACACCGGGCTCGACGTGCCCGTTGCGGGATGTTTCACGTTCGACGGCGACCATGCCCTCGCCTACGTCCGCTCGCGCAAGCTGCAGTACATCGACGCGAACGGCGAGTGGCAGCAGGACGGCACGTCCGATCTCGGTCGCATCTCGCGCCAGCAGGACTTCCTGCGTCGCACCGTGTCACGACTGCTCTCGAAGGGCGCCTACAACCCCGACGTGGCCGGTGGGCTGATCGAGACGTCCTCGGAGTACATCGTCACCGACCCCGATCTCACACCCGGCAAGATGCTCGAGTTCGCCGGCGTGCTCAGCGGTGTCGATCCCACCGAGATCACCACCTACCAGATCAACGCCAACCCCCGGAACATTCAGGGTGCCGCCGTCCTGGTGCCCTCGATCGAGGGCGACAACATGCAAGCGGTCTTGGCGGTGTTCCGCGGCGAGGCAACGATCGCGGAAGCACCCGACCAGGTGCTCGACACCACCGCCCAAACGACACTTGCGCCCTCGGGCGCCGATCCCTCGACCGACGATCCGTCGACGGGGCCTGATACGGGAGCCGGCACCCCCGACTCGGCGACCACGACGCTCCCCAGCGTGGTCGCCGACCAGAACGAGTTCGGCTTCGTCCCCGACAAGAACATCACCTGCTGACCGGGCTCGCCGTCAGGCGTCGAGCACACGGGCCAACGCCGCGGCCGCATCCGAGGGGCCGGCCACCGTGGTGAACCTGGCGCCGACCTGCTCGGCGAGTTGACGAGCTTCGACGTCATCGGACTCGGGCGCCACGATCACCAGCTCACCCAGTCGGCGAGCTGCGGCTGGAACATCACCAGGTGCCGTTGCCCGGCAATCGGAGAGCAGCACCGTGATCTTGCGACCGGCCTTCGACCGTGACAGCTGGTCGGCAGCCGCGGCGAGCGCACCGGCGACGTCGGTGGTGCCGAATCCACGCAGTGCGAGCACCGAATCGATGACGCCGTCGTTGGTCTTGACGATGTCTTGACTCTTCGCCGCGACGACGTCCTTGCCGAACGACAGCACGGAGTAGTCGTCGGGGCTCCGCCACGCAACCGCCGACGCTGCGACCGCTGCGGTGGCGAGCGGACGACCGGTCATCGAGCCGCTGCGATCCACCAGCAGACAGATCGCCGTGCCCGGCGTCGACCACGAACGGACCCGCAGGTCGTCCGGGTCGACCGCCGTTCCTTCGGCGGTCGCGGCGACGAGCGCATCGAGGCTGGCGTCCACGTCGAGGTCACCGCCATCGGGTCGGTAGCGCTGGGTGCGCAGCTGACCGACCCCCCGAGGCGACGCCGGCCCCCGCTTGGCGATGTCGAGGAACAAGCGGCCGGCCAAGCGGCGGGCGAGCTCGCGCAGCTTGGGGTCGGTGGCGCCGGTGAGGTCGGCGAGGAGCGCCAGCGTGTCGTCGGGGTCCTCGTCGAGCGCCTCGGACACCGCTTCCTCGTCGAGTTCGCCGACCTCGGGCGAGATCTCGTCGAAGTGTGGCTGCTGCTCCAGCGAGCGCCTCGAGGTGGTCTTGCGTCGCGCCTTGGAGACCTCGTCGTCGGCGGCGTCACCTTCCTTCGCCGGCGGTGGACTGTTCAGTGGGCCGGCGTCGCCCCGGTCGGGGCGCTCGCTTTCCCTCGTTCGACCCCTCATCGTCCTGCTTGCCGAACACCGCTTTCCAGAGCTCCCGCACGATGTCCTCGGTCGAACGGGTGCCCCCTCACGGAGTCGAACCCGACCCGACAGCGCCACCAACGCTGCGTCGAGCGACACGTCGCCGGCGGCCACCGAGGAACTGCGCACGGCCGCCAGCGACGACGCCACTGCGCACATGTCGATGGCGCCGCGCACCGACGAACCCACCCGGAGGTCGGGGTGCGATCAGGTCAGACGGACCAGTTCGACCACCTTGGCGACCCAGTCGGGATCGAGCTCGGTGCTGCCCGACTCGCGCAGCGTGATCTGGCCTTCGTCGGTCGCGGTCTGGTAGTCGACGGCGAGTCGACAGACCCGGTCGTACACCGCCCCCGAGATCCGGGCGGTGCCGATCGCATCGAACGGGTTCATCGCAGCGACGAGGCGAAAGCCAGGTGCGGCGGCGAGTCGACCGAGACGCGGCACGTGCAGTTCGCCCTCGCTCATCACGGTGATCAGTACGTTCAGCGTCTCCTCGGGGACACGGTTGATCTCCTCGACGTACAGCAGCGAACCGTCGCGCAGCGCCGACGCGAGCGGCCCGTCCACGAACACGTCAGCGTCGTAGCCCTCGGCCATGACACGAGCCGGATCGAAATGGCCGACGAGGCGGGCCGGCGTCAGCTCGGCATTGCCCTCGACGAACTCGAAGCCGACGCCGAGCTCATGGGCAACGGTTCGCAGCAACGTCGACTTGCCGGTGCCGGGAGGCCCTTCGATCACCACGTGCCGGTCGGCGATCAGCGCGGCCACGACCAGTTCGATCTCTCGTCGCCGGCCCACCACTTTGGAGCCGATCGACGAAACCAGATCCGCGGGGAGCGGCGGTTGGGAAGCGACGGCGTGTTCAGACATGTGACCTCATCGATCGCCGAACCTAGCCACCGCCGGCGGTGACGACGGATCAGCTGTGCACCACCACACCGCGGATGTTCGTGCCGTCGCGCATCGCCTGGTAGCCGTCGTTGATCTCGTCGAGCGAGTAGCGGTTGGTGATCAGCTCGTCGAGCTTGAGCTGGCCGTCTCGGTACAGGTTCAACAGCTTGGGGATGTCGGCACGTGGGTTGAGCGAACCGAAGATCGTGCCCTTGATCTCCTTGTTCCACATCGCCAGCTCGAACAGGTTCACCGACGACTCGGTCTGCGTCATCGGGGCCACCCCGGTGACCACGATCGTGCCGCCCTTGCCCGCGAGTTGCGTGCCGAGCGCCATCAGGTCGCCGTAGAGCACGCCGGGGGTCATGATCACCTTGTCGGCCATCATCCCCTGGGTCATCTCCATCACTGCGGGCATCGCATCCTCCATCGAGCTGAACGCTTCGGTGGCGCCGAACTCCATCGCCTTCTCACGCTTGAACTCGATCGGATCGACGGCGACGACACGCCGAGCACCGGCCATTGCGGCTCCCTGCACGGCATTGATACCGATGCCACCGATGCCGACGACGACCACGGTGTCGCCCGGCGCCACCGCTGCACGATTGGTGGCCGAACCCCAGCCGGTGGCCACACCGCACGAGACGAGCGCAACCGCCTCGAGCGGCAGATCGGTGTCGACCTTGATCACCTGGTCGACCGACACCGCCGAGTAGTTCGAGAACGTGCCGAGCTTCGCGAACAGCGTGGATCGGCGCTGCCGTCGGCGAGGCGGTGACGCGGGTGCCGTCGGTGATCATCCCCTTGAGAAACGCGCCGGCACCTGCGTCACACAGGTTCTGGCGGCCGGTCGAGCAGTAGCGGCAACGCCCGCACGACGGTACGAACGACGCCGAGACGTGATCGCCGACCGCGACACTGGTGACACCCGGGCCGACCTCGGCGATCACGCCGGCACCCTCGTGGCCACCGACGACGGGCCACAGATCGTCGATCCCCATCAGTGGCCACGCCTCCTGCGGCGGCACCATGTCGCCGGTGACCATGTGTTCGTCGCTGTGGCAGAGACCGGCAGCCTTCCACTCGACGATCACCTCATCGGCTTTCGGCGAGTCGACCTCGATCTCCTCGATCTGCCACTCCTGGTCGGTTCCGTGGAGTACT
>CAWKCN010000049.1:0-26811 GCA_963848145.1 Ilumatobacteraceae bacterium | reverse complement strand
TCGGGTGGACCGGGTCACCAACAACTGCGCTCAAACGCCTGGGGACGGGGCGGGGGCGAGTCGGTAGCCTCGGCGCCCTATGGCGAACCTTCCCGACAAGCCGACCCTCGACGGCATCGAGGACATCTGGACTGAGCGATGGGAAGCCGATGGCATCTACCGCTTCGACAGGTCGGGCCCCCGCGACGAGATCTTCTCCATCGATTCCACGCCGCCGACGGTGAGCGGTTCGCTGCACATCGGCCACGTGTTCAGCTACACCCACACCGACACGATCGCCCGCTATCAGCGCATGCGCGGCAAGTCGGTGTTCTACCCGATGGGTTGGGACGACAACGGTCTGCCGACCGAACGTCGGGTGCAGAACTACTACGGCGTGCGCTGCGACCCCAGCCAGCACTACGCCGAGAACTTCGAGCCGCCGTTCCGCGGCGATCCACCGAAGAAGCATCAGGCGATCCCGATCTCGCGCCCGAACTTCCTCGAGCTGTGCGACGAACTGGTCGAGATCGACGAGAAGATCTTCGAGGCCCTCCTCAAACGCCTCGGGCTCTCGGTCGACTGGGAGTACCACTACGCCACCATCGACGAACGTTCGCGCCGGGCCTGCCAACGAGCCTTCCTGCGCAACGTCGCCCGTGGCGAGGCCTACAGCCAAGAAGCGCCGACGCTGTGGGACATCGACTTCCGCACGGCGGTCGCCCAAGCCGAGATGGAGGACCGCGACGTCCCGGTTCTACCACAAGATCCCTTCGCCCGCACCGACGGCAACGGCACCATCGAGATCGACACGACCCGCCCGGAACTGCTCGCGGCGTGTGTCGCCCTCGTCGCCCATCCCGACGACGAGCGCTACCAACCCCTGTTCGGCACCACGGTCACCGTGCCGCTCTACGGTCAGCAGGTCGAGGTGCGCGCCCACGAGCTCGCCCAGCCCGACAAGGGCACCGGCATCGCGATGATCTGCACGTTCGGCGACACCACCGACGTGACCTGGTGGCGCGAGCTGAACCTACCGATGCGAGCGATCGTCGGCCGTGACGGTCGCCTCCATGCCGAGGCACCCCAGGGTGTCGACCCGGAGGCCTATGCCACGATCGCCGGACTGACCTCCAAGCAAGCGCAGAAGGTCGTGGCCGAACAGCTCGCCGACGCCGGCCTCCTCATCGGCGAGCCCCGCACGATCCAGCACCCGGTGAAGTTCTACGAGCGTGGCGAACGCCCGCTCGAGATCGTCACGTCGCGTCAGTGGTACATCCGCAACGGTGGCCGCGATGCCGATCTGCGTACTGCGCTCGTCGAGCGTGGCGACGAGGTCACGTGGTACCCCGCTCACATGCGGCATCGCTACGACAACTGGGTCGAGGGCCTCAACGGTGACTGGCTCGTCAGCCGGCAACGGTTCTTCGGACCTCCCATTCCGGTCTGGTACCCGCTCGACGAACAGGGCGAACCGCTCTACGACGAGCCGCTGCTTCCCACGGAAGCCGACCTCCCGATCGACCCGTCGACCGACGTTCCGCACGGATACGACGAGAGCCAACGCGATCAGCCGGGTGGCTTCATGGGCGACCCCGACGTGTTCGACACGTGGGCGACGTCGTCGCTCACACCTCAGATCGCCGGCGGATGGGAGGAGGACGACGACCTGTTCGGGCGAGTGTTCCCGATGGACATGCGCCCGCAGGGTCACGACATCATCCGGACCTGGCTGTTCGCCACCATGACGCGCAGCCACCACGAGTTCGGGTGCGCACCGTGGAGCCACGCCGCGTTGTCGGGCTGGATCCTCGACCCCGATCGCAAGAAGATGTCGAAGTCGAAGGGCAACGTGGTGACGCCACTGGACCTCTTCGAGACCTACGGCACCGATGCCGTGCGCTACTGGGCGAGCTCGGCCCGGCCCGGCGTCGATGCCGCGTTCAGCGAAGACCAGATGAAGGTGGGCCGCAAGCTCGCCAACAAGCTGCTCAACGTCACGAAGTTCGTGCTGCAGTTCGGCGCTCCGAGCGCCGACACCTCGCTCGACGACGGCGTCACCGAACC
Organism: Ilumatobacteraceae bacterium; assembly: GCA_963848145.1. Lineage (GTDB taxonomy): Bacteria > Actinomycetota > Acidimicrobiia > Acidimicrobiales > Ilumatobacteraceae > Sva-07. The sequence continues at coordinate 24,765 of CAWKCN010000049.1, read as the reverse complement.
GGTCGACCGCTCGATGCTCGCGAAGCTCGATGCTGTCATCGACGATGCCACCGCCGCCTTCGAGGCCTTCGACTACGCCCGTGCACTGGAACGAACCGAGGCGTTCTTCTGGTGGTTCTGCGACAACTACGTCGAGCTGGTCAAGGGTCGCACCTACGACGAGGACCGTCCGGAGGCAGCCGACTCCGCCAAGCGAGCGCTGCGCGAAGCGCTCGGCACCATCCAGCGGCTCTTCGCACCGGTCCTGCCGTTCGCGTCCGAAGAGGCATGGAGCTGGTGGAACGAATCGAGCGTCCACGCGGCGCCATGGCCCGCACCAGCCGGCACCGGCTCGGCGCCGTTCGGCGACCCGGCCCTGGCCGACGCGGCGATCGAGGTGCTCACCCAGGTGCGACGTGCCAAGACCGAAGCGAAGCGCAGCCAGCGAGCCGCAGTCGACTCGCTCGTGGTCACCGCCCCTGCGGCGCTACACGCAGCCATCGACGCCGGGCGTTCCGACCTCGTCGACGCCGGCTCGATCCGCGATCTCCAGCTCATCGAAGGCGACTCGGTGTCCACCGTGGTCACGCTCGCCGCCGACGACTGACGCCTCGGAGAACGACGCGAGTCTTCCGGGTGGCCGCTCGGCCCCCTACACTCGCCGCTGTGCCAGCCAAGTGGGGTCTGCCGGTGATCGTGGTCGCCTTCCTTCTCGCGATCGCCCCGCCGGTGCTCGCCGACGGGACCCTCGCCGGTTCGGCGACGACCACCGAGGGCACGACCAGCACGACCGTCGAGACGACCGTGCCCGCCGCGCCGGCGCCCGGCGTCTCGACCGACGCACGCCTCGAAGCTGACGCTGCTCCCCCGGTGCTGGGCCCGGCGACCGTGTCGGGCCGGATCCCCACCCGCGGCCCGCAGGTGCAACTCGCGCCACCTCCGCCGAGCCCCTTCGACCCTCCCGCCGACGGCGGCAACGGCCGCCGCGTCGTGTACTCGAAGTCACAGCAGACCGTGTGGGCTTACGACGAGAGCAACACGATCATCAAGACACACCGGGTGTCGGGCCGGCAGGACCCGAACGATCCGACACCGGGCACCTACCGGGTCTGGTCACGATCGCTCAGGACGTTCTCGATCAACAACCCGTCGATCACCTGGGGCCACATGGTGCGTTTCGCCAAGGGCGACCGCGGCGGCAACATCGGTTTCCACGACATCCCGTACCAGTACGGCCGACCGGTGCAGACCACCGACCAACTCGGCCAGGCACTGTCCGGCGGCTGTGTTCGCCAAGCGTACGAAGACGCCGTCTGGATGTGGAACTGGGCACAGCTCGGCACCGTCGTCATCGTGACGCCCTGATCCGACGCCCTGATCCCGCGCCGGACCTCGACACCCGGGCCGCCACGCCCTGACATCCCCGCCTGGAAGTGGGACGGTATCGTCACCCCCGCATGTCTGATCCGTCCGAGCCCGAGTCGACACCCGAGTCGACGCCCGCACCGACACCGGACCCGACGCCCGACCGCGCTCCACTCCCGAACGACGAGTCGATCGACACGACGCCACCGGTGACGGTGCCACGGGTGACCGTGCCGCCACCGCCGACACCACCGAAGCCGACGGACACACCCACCTCGGCGAAGCGGATCCCCCGCACCTGGCCGCAGCGCCTCACGGTGGCCGCCGTGTTCGTGATGGCAATCGGGTCCTTCGGCGCAGCGGGAGCGTTGTATGCCGGCCAGCGGGTCATCGAAGATCGCAACATCGCACCCGAGATCGTCGACCCGGCACTGGCCACCACCGTCACCGCTGCACCGATCATCGACCCGGAGACGGGCGCGACGACACCCGGCCCGACCGTCGCCCCGCCCGAGACGTTCCCGCCCGCCGAGCCGGATGCCAAGAACTTCCTGATCACCGGCGCCGACAACAACTCGTGCATCGACCCCGACTCCCCGTACGCACCGGCGTTCGGTGATCGGAGCAACCTCGGTGAGCGCAGCGACACCATCATGATGTGGCGCGTCAATCCGAGCACCTCGCAGGTCGCAGTGCTGTCGTTCCCCCGCGACCTGTTCGTCGACATCGCCGGAACCTCACGCAGAGGTCGCATCAACGAGGCCTACGAACGCGACAACCCTCAGAAGCTGATCGACACGATCTTCCAGAACTTCGGGATCAACACCGACCACTTCGTACAGGTCGACTTCTGTGCGTTCCGGACCCTGGTCGATGCCGTTGCCGGAGTCGCCGTCCCCTTCGACACACCCGTGCGTGACCCCAACACCGGGCTCGACGTGCCCGTTGCGGGATGTTTCACGTTCGACGGCGACCATGCCCTCGCCTACGTCCGCTCGCGGAAGCTGCAGTACATCGACGCGAACGGCGAGTGGCAGCAGGACGGCACGTCCGATCTCGGTCGCATCTCGCGCCAGCAGGACTTCCTGCGTCGCACCGTGTCACGACTGCTCTCGAAGGGCGCCTACAACCCCGACGTGGCCGGTGGGCTGATCGAGACGTCCTCGGAGTACATCGTCACCGACCCCGATCTCACACCCGGCAAGATGCTCGAGTTCGCCGGCGTGCTCAGCGGTGTCGATCCCACCGAGATCACCACCTACCAGATCAACGCCAACCCCCGGAACATTCAGGGTGCCGCCGTCCTGGTGCCCTCGATCGAGGGCGACAACATGCAAGCGGTCTTGGCGGTGTTCCGCGGCGAGGCAACGATCGTGGAAGCACCCGACCAGGTGCTCGACACCACCGCCCAAACGACACTTGCGCCCTCGGGCGCCGATCCCTCGACCGACGATCCGTCGACGGGGCCTGATACGGGAGCCGGCACCCCCGACTCGGCGACCACGACGCTCCCCAGCGTGGTCGCCGACCAGAACGAGTTCGGCTTCGTCCCCGACAAGAACATCACCTGCTGACCGGGCTCGCCGTCAGGCGTCGAGCACACGGGCCAACGCCGCGGCCGCATCCGAGGGTCCGGCCACCGTGGTGAACCTGGCGCCGACCTGCTCGGCGAGTTGACGAGCTTCGACGTCATCGGACTCGGGCGCCACGATCACCAGCTCACCCAGTCGGCGAGCTGCGGCTGGAACATCACCAGGTGCCGTTGCCCGGCAATCGGAGAGCAGCACCGTGATCTTGCGACCGGCCTTCGACCGTGACAGCTGGTCGGCAGCCGCGGCGAGCGCACCGGCGACGTCGGTGGTGCCGAATCCGCGTAGTGCGAGCACCGAATCGATGACGCCGTCGTTGGTCTTGACGATGTCTTGACTCTTCGCCGCGACGACGTCCTTGCCGAACGACAGCACGGAGTAGTCGTCGGGGCTCCGCCACGCAACCGCCGACGCTGCGACCGCCGCGGTGGCGAGCGGACGACCGGTCATCGAGCCGCTGCGATCCACGAGCAGACAGATCGCCGTGCCCGGCGTCGACCACGAACGGACCCGCAGGTCGTCCGGGTCGACCGCTGTTCCTTCGGCGGTCGCGGCGACGAGCGCATCGAGGCTGGCGTCCACGTCGAGGTCACCGCCATCGGGTCGGTAGCGCTGGGTGCGCAGCTGACCGACCCCCCGAGGCGACGCCGGCCCCCGCTTGGCGATGTCGAGGAACAAGCGGCCGGCCAAGCGGCGGGCGAGCTCGCGCAGCTTGGGGTCGGTGGCGCCGGTGAGGTCGGCGAGGAGCGCCAGCGTGTCGTCGGGGTCCTCGTCGAGCGCCTCGGACACCGCTTCCTCGTCGAGTTCGCCGACCTCGGGCGAGATCTCGTCGAAGTGTGGCTGCTGCTCCAGCGAGCGCCTCGAGGTGGTCTTGCGTCGCGCCTTGGAGACCTCGTCGTCGGCGGCGTCACCTTCCTTCGCCGGCGGTGGACTGTTCAGTGGGCCGGCGTCGCCCCGGTCGGGGCGCTCGCTTTTCCCTCGTTCGACCCCTCATCGTCCTGCTTGCCGAACACCGCTTTCCAGAGCTCCCGCACGATGTCCTCGGTCGAACGGGTCGCCCCCTCACGGAGTCGAACCCGACCCGACAGCGCCACCAACGCTGCGTCGAGCGACACGTCGCCGGCGGCCACCGAGGAACCGCGGACGGCCGCCAGCGACGACGCCACTGCGCACATGTCGATGGCGCCGCGCACCGACGAACCCACCCGGAGGTCGGGGTGCGATCGGGTCAGACGGACCAGTTCGACCACCTTGGCGACCCAGTCGGGATCGAGCTCGGTGCTGCCCGACTCGCGCAGCGTGATCTGGCCTTCGTCGGTCGCGGTCTGGTAGTCGACGGCGAGTCGACAGACCCGGTCGTACACCGCCCCCGAGATCCGGGCGGTGCCGATCGCATCGAACGGGTTCATCGCAGCGACGAGGCGAAAGCCAGGTGCGGCGGCGAGCCGACCGAGACGCGGCACGTGCAGTTCGCCCTCGCTCATCACGGTGATCAGTACGTTCAGCGTCTCCTCGGGGACGCGGTTGATCTCCTCGACGTACAGCAGCGAACCGTCGCGGAGCGCCGACGCGAGCGGCCCGTCCACGAACACGTCAGCGTCGTAGCCCTCGGCCATGACACGAGCCGGATCGAAATGGCCGACGAGGCGGGCCGGCGTCAGCTCGGCATTGCCCTCGACGAACTCGAAGCCGACGCCGAGCTCGTGGGCAACGGTTCGCAGCAACGTCGACTTGCCGGTGCCGGGAGGCCCTTCGATCACCACGTGCCGGTCGGCGATCAGCGCGGCCACGACCAGTTCGATCTCTCGTCGCCGGCCCACCACTTTGGAGCCGATCGACGAAACCAGATCCGCGGGGAGCGGCGGTTGGGAAGCGGCGGCGTGTTCAGACATGTGACCTCATCGATCGCCGAACCTAGCCACCCGCCGGCGGTGACGACGGATCAGCTGTGCACCACCACACCGCGGATGTTCGTGCCGTCGCGCATCGCCTGGTAGCCGTCGTTGATCTCGTCGAGCGAGTAGCGGTTGGTGATCAGCTCGTCGAGCTTGAGCTGGCCGTCTCGGTACAGGTTCAACAGCTTGGGGATGTCGGCGCGTGGGTTGAGCGAACCGAAGATCGTGCCCTTGATCTCCTTGTTCCACATCGCCAGCTCGAACAGGTTCACCGACGACTCGGTCTGCGTCATCGGGGCCACGCCGGTGACCACGATCGTGCCGCCCTTGCCTGCGAGTTGCGTGCCGAGCGCCATCAGGTCGCCGTAGAGCACGCCGGGGGTCATGATCACCTTGTCGGCCATCATCCCCTGGGTCATCTCCATCACGGCGGGCATCGCATCTTCCATCGAGCCGAACGCTTCGGTGGCACCGAACTCCATTGCCTTCTCACGCTTGAACTCGATCGGATCGACGGCGACGACACGCCGAGCACCGGCCATTGCCGCTCCCTGCACTGCGTTGATGCCGATGCCACCGATACCGACGACGACCACGGTGTCGCCCGGAGCGACCGCTGCACGATTGGTGGCCGAACCCCAACCGGTGGCCACACCGCACGAGACGAGCGCAACCGCCTCCAGCGGCAGATCGGTGTCGACCTTGATCACCTGGTCGACGGACACCGCCGAGTAGTTCGAGAACGTGCCGAGCTTCGCGAACAGCGTCGGATCGGCGCTGCCGTCGGCGAGGTGATGACGCGAGGTGCCGTCGGTGATCATCCCCTTGAGAAACGCGCCGGCACCGGCGTCACACAGGTTCTGGCGGCCGGTCGAGCAGTAGCGGCAACGCCCACAGGACGGTACGAACGACGCCGAGACGTGATCGCCGACCGCAACACTGGTGACACCCGGGCCGACCTCGGCGATCACGCCGGCACCCTCGTGGCCACCGACGACGGGCCACAGATCGTCGATCCCCATCAGCGGCCACGCCTCCTGCGGCGGCACCATGTCGCCGGTGACCATGTGTTCGTCGCTGTGGCAGAGACCGGCAGCTTTCCACTCGACGATCACCTCATCGGCTTTCGGCGAGTCGACCTCGATCTCCTCGATCTGCCACTCCTGGTCGGTTCCGTGGAGTACTGCAGCCCTGCTCTTCATGTCGACCCCCCGATCGATGTTGGACGAGACAGCACGGGGCGCACCCGTGCTGTCTCATCGGTGTTGCTCAGTCGTAGATCAACACGCCGCGGATGTTCTTGCCGTTGCGCATGTCTTCGAATCCCTGGTTGATCTCGTCGAGCGTGTAGGTCTTGGTGACCAACGTGTCGAGGTCGAGCTGACCCTGGGTGTACAGCTCGAGGAGCTGCGGAATGTCCTTGCGGATGTTGGCCGAACCGAACAGCGAGCCGACGATCTGCTTCTCGAACAGCGTGAGGAACGCTCCGGGCACGGCCATCGAGGCTTCCGCGGTCGGATGGATGTTCGTCACGACGATCTTGGAACGCTTGCCGCCGAGATGGAACGCCTCACCGAGCGCGTCACCATCGCCGACGCCCATCGTCATGATCACCTTGTCGAAACCCCGACCCCAGGTGGAGTCGCCGAGTGCTTCCATCGCCTCGGCGGCCGATGCGTACGTGTGGGTCGCGCCCAGCTCCATGGCGGTCTCGCGCTTGAACTCGACCGGATCGATCGCCGCGATCACGCGGGCACCGGCGAGCTTGGCGCCCTGGATCGCATTGGAGCCGATTCCGCCGGCGCCCACAACGGCGACGAAGTCGCCAGGGCTGACCTCGGCGGCGTACACGGCCGAACCCCAGCCGGTGACGACACCACATCCGAGCAGGCACGCCCGATCGAGCGGCAGCTCCTTGTCGATCTTCACACAGCTCGACTCGTGGACAACGGTGTGGTTGGCGAAGGTACCCAGCAGACACATCAGTCCGAGATCGTCGCCGTCCTTGGTGTGGTGGCGTGCGGTGCCGTCGGTGATCTGACGACCGGTCGGGAAGGCAGCGCCGCCGATGTCGCACAGGTTCGAGTGCCCCGACGCGCAGCTGGGGCAGCGACCGCAGGCCGGGATGAATCCGAAGACGACATGGTCACCCGGCTCGAGCCCGACGACGCCCTCTCCGACCTCCATCACGACGCCAGCACCCTCGTGGCCACCGATCAACGGCATCGGTGAGGTCGCGCCTGCCAGGTCGCCGGTGACGAGGTGCTCGTCGGAGTGGCACATACCCGACGCCTTCAACTGGACGAGCACCTCTCCGGCCTTCGGTGGATCGAGTTCGATGTCCTCGACGCTCCATTCCTGACCGACTTCTCTCAGTACTGCTGCCTTGGTCTGCATGATGCGAAGAGTAGGTCAGGTGTCATCGCGGCGTGGCATCAGACACACTGGCGCGGTGACCGAGCCAGCCACCTCGCCCGACGACGTCGCCAGCTCCGTCCGGGCGATGTCCGACGACGATCTGCACGACCTCGCCGAGGTGGTCCGCCAGGTGCAGATCGAGCGGGCGATCGACAGCGGCGACCACGACGCCATCATCGCTGCCGGATTCGAATCCGGTTTCGGCCGGGACGGTCTCGGGATGCTGCCCTGGGTGGAGGGCAGCGTGATCGTCTGCCCCGGGGGGATGGTGGCGAAGTCGAGGACGAGCCATCGTTGCCGGTTCGTCAGCGTCGACGACGTCTGGGTCTGGGACTCGGGCCTGCTCCTACGCGAGGACAAGCGGTCGTCGCCGGGCACAGATGAGGGCTTCCGGGCGATCGCACTGGTTCCGCTCGTCGACGGCACCGAACTCGATGTGGTCTCCGGCAAGGCCCGCAGCGGGCAGCACTCGGTCGACCACGTCGTGAGCTACGAGGTGCGCGGCGGCGAACTCGTCGAGGTCAGCCAACGCACCGTCACCCCAGCCAACATGCGCTGACATGTGACGCTTGGTGTCTGACACCATTCGTCACGCCTGTCGCTACGTCAGCGGGGGACGACGCCGACCTGGATGTACCGATCGGCGGGGAGCCATCGGGCGACGGCATCACGGACGTCGTCGGGGGTGATCTCGTCGACCCATCGATCCTGCGCGAGGAACTCGTCGAACGATGCGTTCCCGTCGGGGTCGGAGAACACCGCGAGCACCTCGTCGTTGATCTGCTGGTTGCTGAACAGCTCGAGTCGCCGGCGGACGTTCTCGCGTGCGGCCTCGAACTCCCGGTCGCTCGGACCGGCCCGTCGCAGGTCGCCGAGTTGCTCGTTCACCGCTGACACCACCTCGTCGAGCAACTCCGGGGCGGTCGTGTTCGAGATGTAGGTCTGGGCGTTGGGACTGCCGCCAGACGTCAACTGCACCGACGAGAACGGCGAATACGAGTCGCCCAACTCCTCGCGGACCACGTCGGTGAGCCGACCGGTCACGACCTCCTGCATCACCGCAGCCATGACGTCATCGCGTCGATCTGCGGTCGCCGGTGCCGTGAAGAGAAACGCAGCGGACGCCTGGGCCCCCTCACCGGCGACGGTCTCCTCGACGACGATTCCGGTCGGGGGTTCCGGCTCGACGTAGTCGACCGACTCGACCCGGCCGGTCGACGGCAACGTCGCGAGGTAGCGACGGGCGAGCTCGGTCGCTTCGGCGAGGTCGAAGTCGCCGCTGAACGCGAACGTGAAGTCGGACGCGTCACCGAACCGGTCGCGGACCACCCGGTCGATGTCGTCGGCCGTCACCGAGTTGAGCGAGTCGACGGTCGGCAGCAAGAACCGCTGATCGTCGTACCGGGCATCGAGCAGGGCTGCGAACTCGGCGTAGGCAGGGTCGATCGACGGATCCGAGGCGATCGCCAACTCGTCGTCGAGGTACTGCGCGAGCGCGATCGGGTCGACCCGTGGCTGCGTCATCGACAGATGGATCAGCTGGAACAGCGCTTCGAGGTCACTCGTTCCCGCCCTGCCGAAGAGCCCTTCGGTGAACGGCCCGATCGTTCCCTGGATCGCGACGTCCTTGTCCGACAGAAAGGCGGCGAGTTCCACCGGGCCGTACGTGGCGATTCCGCTCTGGCCGGTCACCGCTCCGGCGGCCTCCGCTGCGGGGACATCGGCGTCGTCGAGCACGGCGAACCCGCCAGGGCTTCGGGCTTCGAAGACGACCTGGCCCTCGGCGATCGTGCTCGTGTTGAACGACACTCGTGCACCGTTGTCGAACTCGAGCACGACCGGGTCGACGAAGTCGACCAGCCCTCGCTCGCTGAGTCGCTCGCTGGAGATCTCCTCGATCGGCTCCGGCGCCACCATCAGCTCGCCGTCGATGCCCGAGTCGTCCGGGCGTGGAGCGAGGTCGCGCTCGCCCATCGAGGTCGCCTGCGCAACGAACGTCTCGGCTGCCGGAACGTCCCCTGCCTCGCCCTCGGGCACGACCACCAGGACATGGGCACCGGCCGCGTCGAGACGCTCGACGAACCGGAAGGCGAGCGTCTCCGGGCTCGCACGATCGAGGACCGCCTCGGTGAACGCGAACTGCCGCTCCGCGGTGGGAATCGGTTCGCCGGTCAGCGCATGGCGGACGTACTCGTCGGCGAGCGCAGCATCCTGGCGCGACTCGCGACCGTCGAAGCTCGAACGGGCGGCAGTCCGGTAGGAAGCGACAACGCGGTCGACCTCGGCCCGAGAGAACCCGAACCGGCGAACCCGTTCGTACTCGTCGAACACCGCCTGGGTCGACTCCTCGAGCGCATCGCCGTCAGCCGACACGACGATCTCGGGCGCATCCAGGCTGCGCACGAACCCGCTCGAGCCGACACGTGCGTCGTCGAAGGGCGCATCGCCGCGCAACGCGTCGTTGCCGAGACGGGTGGCGACCATGTCGAAGGCCATCGAGTCGAGGATCGCGTTCTGATACTCGGTCTCGACCGAGCCACTCTCGACGAGTGCGAGCGGCAGGGTCACCTGTGCGAAGCCCTCGGCGACATCAGGGTCGGCGAGCACGATCACTTCCGGCTCGCCCGAAGGTTCGACGATCAGCTCCGGACGCGCCGGCGAGTCACCGCGCGCAACGATCGGGCCGAACCGGTCGGCGATGCCGTCCTCGATCGCCTGTGGATCGATGTCGCCGACGACGACCACCACGGAGTTGTCCGGCCGATACCAGTCGTCGTAGAACGATCGCAACGGCTCGGCATCCGTCGCCGCAATGGCCGCGTCGGTGCCGATCGGGTCCTTGCCGTCGTAGGGCGAGTCGGCGAGGAACAGCGTCTCGAGCGCATCGAAGACACGACCGGTCGAACTGGCCTCGGATCCACGCCACTCGTCGAGCACGATGCCACGCTCTGCCTCGACCTGGGCCTGATCGATCGTGGCGGACGACAACCACTGCTCGAGCACGTCGAGACCGGTGTTCACCACGTCGGGGTCCTCGGTCGGCATCGTCAATTGATAGACGGTCTCGTCGAAGCTGGTGTACGCGTTGATGTCGGCGCCGAAGCCTGCACCGAAGCTACGGAGCACTGCGATCAGTTCGTTCTCCGGGAACTCCTCGGTGCCGTTGAACAGCATGTGTTCCAGGAAGTGGGCTCCTCCGACCTGGGTGTCGTCCTCCAACGCGGAGCCGGCGTCGATGGCCAGACGCATCTCGACTCGACCACCCGGGTTGTCGTTGTCGCGGATGAAGTACCGCAAGCCGTTGTCGAGTTCGCCGATCACGACCGCCGGGTCGGGCACACCGAGGGGCGGCAGGCCGGTCGGGTCGGGGGCGGTGGATGTCTCGGTGGACGGCTCCCTGACCTCGACGTCGGAGGTCGAAGTGCATGCCGCCAGCAGCGCTGCGAGCACGACCGCGCCGGCGGTCCAGGAACGTCGCCGTGGACGTGTGGCGGTCACATCGTGAGACTACGACCGGGGCCGCACCTTCTGCGATGAGCGTGCACACCACATCTGCCTGACTCGCTCATCGCCCGAGCCGGTCGGAGAGGTGCGGGCGGCTCGAGCGCTGCGGACGGCAGACTGGTCCGGTGGATCTCCCACCGCCACCACCGACTGCACCACCGATCTCACCAGCGAACGACGAACCGTCGACCACTTCGGCCGGGTTGGCTGCACCGCTCGCCGGGGCGCCGCTGCGCATCCATGGGCTGACCAAGTCGTATGGCACCACCCGGGCGATCGACGGGCTCACCCTCGAGGTCCCGCTCGGCGCGTGCGACGGCCTCGTGGGCCCGAACGGCAGCGGCAAGTCGACCACCATGCGCGCCGTGGTCGGCCTCGTCCGTCCGGATACCGGCGAGATCGAGGTCTGCGGCACCCGTGCGAGCGACGACATCCTCGCCGTTCGCCGGTCGATGGGGGTGATGCTCGACCCGCTCCAGCTCTTCGATCGACTCACGGCGTGGGAGCACATCACCACCATCGGTCGACTGCGCGAACTCGACCCCGACGTCGTCGAACACCGAGCGACGGAGTTGTTCACGGTGCTCGACATCATCGACGACGCCGACCGACCGATCGCGGGCTACAGCCATGGCATGCGAAAGAAGACCGCCCTCGCCGCAGCATTGTTGGCCCGACCTCGCCTGGTGATGCTCGACGAGCCGTTCGAAGGGGTCGATCCCGTGTCGACACGGGCCATGCGTCTGATGCTCGACCGCTTTCGCGCCGGCGGCGGAACCGTCGTGCTCTCGACCCACGTGATGGACATCGTCGAACGGGTCTGCGACCACGTCGGGGTGATTCACCGCGGTCGTCTCGTCGCATCTGGACCGATCGACGAACTGCGAGGCGAGCGTCGCCTCGAAGACGCATTCATCGATGTCGTCGGTGCGACCGAAGTCGCCCACGACGCGCTCGACTGGTTGAGCTGACGCCGCCGTGCCGAGTATCGCAGTCGTCCGCCTGTTCGCTGGGTTGCGCTGGAAGGTGCTCCGCGGCGCGTTGAATTCCGAAGGCGCCCAGAAGTGGGCGGTCGCCGTCGGTCTCGTCGGATCCGTCCTCGTCGGTGCAGTGGCTGCGGCGGTGCTGTTCGTGACCGGCCGAACCGTCGACGACCCCGCCACCCTGTTCGTCCTCGCCACCGTTGGCATCACGCTGGCCGTCATGATGATCGGCGTGATCGCCGGTCTGGCACAGCCGGTCGATCCGCGTGTGCTCGCAACCGAGCCCCTCACCGAGCGTCAACTCGGTCTCGGCGTCCTCGCAGCATCGGCGTCGGGCCCACCCGGGCTGGCAGCCGGCCTGGTCGGGGTGGGGATCTTCGCCGGCGCAGTTCGCGGACTCGCCTCGGTCCCCGTGACCATGCTCGCCACGCTTGCGTTCCTGGCCACGCTGCTCCTCGTCTCGCGCACGACCGTCAACGCGCTCGGGCTGCTCGCCGTACGACTCCCTCGCGCCGGCCAGCTCGCGGTCGGTATCGCCAGCCTCGCCTTCTATGCGGCGTTCCAGATCGTTCCCCGCGTGGTCGGCGACATCAGCGCCGACGAACGAGCGCAACTGGCCGACACCTCGAGATGGACGCCGATGGGCCAGCTCGGCCGGGCCCTGGGCAGCGCAGGCGACAGCACCCTCGCCGCGCTCGGCCACACGGCGCTGGGCGCGTTGTGGCTCGTCCCATTGGCATTGATCTTCACGTGGTCGACCCGGCGTCTGTTGGTGGCGACCCCGAGAGAGCAGCGCCGGCGCGCTCGGACGGAACGGCCCCACCCGCTGAGCGCCCTTGCGCGGCGGGCGTGCGGCACCGGCGCGGTCGGTGCCGTGGCATGGCGTGGGGTACTCACCCGACTGCGCACGCCACGAAGTGCACTGGAGACCTTCACCGGTGCCGGCGTGGGTCTGGCGATCGTGCTCGTGCCCGCCCTCACCGTCGACGACGTCGGCGCCGGAGCGGTCCTCGTCGGCGGAGCGGTGCAGCTCGCCGTGCTGTTCATGGCGGGCAACAGCTTCGGCTCCGACGGCCCGGCGACCGCAACCGAGATCCTCACCGGCGTCGAGCCGGACGTGCTCGTGCGCGGCAAGGCCCGCTCGGTGGCGATCGTGGCCTCGCCGATCGCCATCGTCGGTCCATTGATCGCCGCCGGCGTAGCGGGCGAGTGGAACTACCTCCCGGCCGGTTTCCTCGTCGGTGTCGGCGGACTGTTGGCCGGCGCCGGCGGTGCAATGGTGCAGTCGATCCTCGTCCCGATCGCCATCCCCGAGAGCGACAACCCGCTGGCCACGGGTGATTCGAACAAGGGCTGGTTCGCCGCCTTTGCATTGGCGCTCGTGCTGGCGGCGCTCGCGGTGGTCACACTGCCGGTGGCGCTGGCACTGTTCTGGGCGGTCAGTCAGGAGTCGCTTGCGTTGGTCACCGTGTTCGCTGCGCTCACGCTCGGCGCAGGTGCCCTCGTCTTCCGTGCCGGGAGTCTCATTGCGGCGCGTCGATGGGCCGACGACGAGCCGGGGCTGTTCGCGTCGATCACACCTGCTCGTTGACCTGCACATGGTGCGGTCACGGCCTCTCGGTTAGTCTCAGCGGATGGACGACACCACGGCCGCAACCCTCGACGACACCGCGACCACCGACGCCGACACCACGACGGAACTCCTCGACGAGGAACTGCTCGTCGAGGAGATCTCGATCGACGGCATGTGCGGCGTCTACTGACGTCCGAAGACCTGCCCACCGTGCTCGACTCCCGTCTGGCGCTCGACCCGCAAGTGGCCCTGCGCCCCGAACCGTTCGGTGCCCTTGCCTATCACTACGGCAATCGCAAGCTGATCTTCCTCAAGCACCCCGACGTCGTACGGGTGGTGCAGCACCTCGATGGCGCGCACACGCTCGCCGAGACCCTCACCGCGTGCGACGTCGACGAGACCCGATGGCCATCGTTCGAGCGTGCCCTCACCGCCCTCACCGAATCGGAGATGCTCCATGAGCACCGCAACGAACAGCACCAAGTCACATCTGGTTGAGCAGCTCAAGGAGGGTCTCGACGCCCCGATCTGTCTCACCTGGGAACTCACCTACGCCTGCAACCTCGAGTGCGTCCACTGCCTGTCGTCGTCGGGGCGACGCGACCCGCGTGAGTTGACCACCGACGAAGCGAAGGCCGTACTCGACGAACTGCACGACCTCCAGGTGTTCTACATCAACATCGGTGGCGGTGAACCGATGATCCGCCGCGACTTCTTCGAGCTGCTCGAGTACTCGATCGACCGTGGCATCGGGGTGAAGTTCTCGACCAACGGCGCGTTCATCGACGCCGCGAAGGCCGAGCGCCTCGCTGCGATGGACTACCTCGACATCCAGATCTCACTCGACGGCACCGACGCGGTCACCAACGACGCCGTACGCGGCGAGGGTTCGTACGACACCGCGATCCGGGCGATGAACCACCTGCGCGACGCCGGCTTCGGCGAGTTCAAGATCTCGGTCGTCGTGACCCGCCACAACGTCGACCAGCTCGACGAGTTCAAGGCCCTGGCCGATTCGTTCGGTGCCCAGCTGCGCATCACCCGCCTGCGACCATCGGGCCGCGGTGCCGATTCGTGGCACGAGCTCCACCCGACCCAGGCGCAGCAGCGCCAGATCTACGACTGGCTCGTCGCTCACGGCGACAACGTGCTCACCGGCGACTCGTTCTTCCACCTCAATGCACTCGGCGAGGAGCCACTTCCCGGGCTCAACATGTGCGGCGCCGGCCGGGTGGTGTGTTTGATCGACCCGATCGGCGACGTCTACGCCTGCCCGTTCGTGATCCACGACGAGTTCAAGGCCGGCTCGGTCCGCGACGAGGGCGGATTCGCTCAGGTGTGGAAACACAGCGATCTGTTCGCCGAGCTGCGCGAGCCGCAGTCGGCTGGCGCCTGCGCATCGTGTGGCAGCTACGACGCATGCCAGGGCGGCTGCATGGCAGCGAAGTTCTTCGTCGGCATCCCCCTCGACGGCCCCGACCCCGAGTGCGTCGGCGGCTACGGAGAAGCAGCGATGCTCGAAGCATCCGCCGACACCAGACCGCGCCCGATGATGGACCACTCCAAACCTGTCCGCGTCGCCGCACCCGAGCGCGTCCCGGTCACCATCGGTCGGCGCTGAACAGTAGGTTTGGTGCCATGGCTGCAGCAGGTGGAGGCAACGCCAACTACGGCATGCAGGCTCGTCAGGCCGGCGAACAAGGTGGCGGCGATCCGAGCCTGCGCCCCCGCGGGAGCGACAAGCGGACGGTCATCGTGATGCTCGTCGGTGTCACAGCGCTCGTCGCTGGTCTGTTGCTTCTCGGGTGACGACCGAATTCACGGCTTCCGAGCGACGAACAGGATCCGGCTGAACGGGAAGAAGCACGGTTCGTCCGGGCCGAGTTCACCGACGAGTTCGTGCTCGTAGTCCGCAAGGAACGCGTCGTACACGTCGGGTTCGAGCGTCGAGCGGAAGCGGGTGAGCGTGGTGCCCTTCACCCACTCGACGGCGTGCTGCGGCGTCGGCAACACGTGCGGGTACACGCGGAGCTGGACTGCGATGTCGACGTAGCCGAGTCGGTACAGGATCCGGGCGTAGTCGTCGGGTCGCAGCACGTACTCGGCGACGGGATCGATCGGCGGGCCGGCCGGTCCGAACGCAGAGAGATACGGCTCGCGCCCGGCAACTGCAGCAGCGACGGTGTGAGTCGCTGCATGGGAGTTCGCTGGGACCTGCACAGCGAGCGACCCACCGGGTGCCAGCGCCTCGGTCCAGCGTGCGAGCACCGATGCATGATCGGGCACCCACTGCAGGCTCGCTGCAGCGACGACGAGGTCATGGTCGACGTGCGACGTCCACGTCGCAATGTCACCGTGTTCGAATCGCACGCGATCGCCTGCGTGTTCGCCGGCCGATGCCAGCATCGTCGGAGCGTTGTCGATGCCGACCATCTCGCCGACATCGAGCCGCTGAGCAGCCAACGCCGTCAGCTCACCGGGACCGCAGCCGAGGTCGACAGCGCGCCCGATCGGACGGTCACCGATCATCGCCAACAGATCGTGAAAGGGCTGGGCGCGCTCGTTTGCGAACCTCCGATACTGCTCGGGGTCCCAGTTGGAGTCGGCAGCCGTCATCGTCATGACTTGTATTGTACTTGTATTATTGATCGACCGCCAGCACCTCGGGAGATGGCGAGTCGGTGACGAAGTGGAGCTCCTGGACCGCTCGGGTCATCGCCACGTACAGCAGGCGGGCACCTCGTTCGGTCACGGCGCGGTCGGTTCCCTCGCCGAGGATCTCGTGGGGGTTGACCACGATCACGCCGTCGAACTCGAGTCCCTTGACCGACTCGGGCCCGAACACCGGGAGTTCGTCCGGGTCCAGTTCGTGCACGTGGTCGACAGCCCGCAGCCCGTGTCCGGCGAGGGCCGCTCCGATCGCGGCGTGCCACGTGGGCGGCGCGACGATCGCGCTGACCCGACGTCGATGCTTGGTCGACACTGCCAGCGCCGCTGTGTCGGTCGCCAGTTCCTCGGGCGTCGCCCGATGCCAGCTCGGCGGTTCACCGGTTCGCCGCACACTCCGGCTCTCGGTGGCGTCGACGCCGGTGTGGGCCAGCAGGCGATTGGCGACGATCAGAATCGGCTCGGGGACTCGGTAGCCGATCGTGAGGTCGGCGATCGTCCCCGCCGTTGCGTCCGCGCCGAGGTGACCGAACACGTTCGACCACCGCTCCTGCCCGGCCGGCGTGGTCGACTGCGCAACATCACCGACCAGGGTCATCGAGCCGCTCGGGCTCCGGCGACCGATCACCCGCAGAGCGACCGCCGAGTGATCCTGCGCCTCGTCGACGATGACATGACCGTAGGTGAACGGCGAACCGTTGAGCATCGAGTTGGCTTCGTCGACGAGCAGCTGATCGGCACGGGTCCACACCCGCCGCGTGCCGGACGGACCCGGCAGCAGCTTGTCGACGAGCTTGACGGGCTTCTGTGTGGGCCACGCCTTGTTGATCGCCGACTTCAACGGCCCGGCCTTGGCCCATGCGTCGTCGGAGCCGGTGCGCTGCAACAGCTCACGCTGCGCGAGCGACCGCATCCGCTCGCGCCGTTGATTCAGCGGGCTGGTGCCGGAGAGCGCAGTGGCGAGCCAGTCGGAGAACATCTCGCGAGAGATCACGTGCGTCCGCGCGCCGATCGGTACGGCGATGTCGTCGTCCGGGGATCGAATCGCGGCCACAGCGGCTGCGCGGAGGTCGTCGATCCGGTCGGCGGCACCTTTCCATCGGGCGAGCTCGACGTCGTCGGCGCCTGCGACCTCGACGCGTGGAATGCACAGCTCGTCGACGGTCGCCTGGCGGACGGTGCGCTCACCGAGCGACGGCAGCACGTTGCCGATGTAGTCGAGAAACGCCTTGTTGGGACCGACGACGAGCACCCCGTCACGGGCCAGCCGACCGCGGTGCTCGAACAGCAGGTAGGCGGCACGGTGCAGCGCCACCGCGGTCTTGCCGGTGCCCGGGCCGCCCTGCACGACGAGCACCTGATCGATCGACGAGCGGATCACGATGTCCTGCTCGGCCTGGATCGTCGACACGATCTCGCGCATCTCGCCCGACCGCTCGGCACCGATCTCGGCCAGCACCGGATCGGGAATGCCACCGGCAACCTCACCCTCGTCGGGGTCGTCGAGGTGTTCATCGAGATACGCGATCAGATCGCCGTCATCGAGCGTGAAGCGGCGGCGGAAGTCGACCCCCAGCGGGTCGACCGAAGTGGCGCGGTAGAACGGTGCTGCGATCGGCGCCCGCCAGTCGACCACGACAGGGTCGTGACGCTCGTCCTCGATGTGCCGGCGCCCGATGTACCACTCGTCGATCCGTCCGAAGAAGTCCCCGGCTCCAGGGCTGCGGAGATCATCGAGGGCCTCGGCGACGGTCACCTCGATGTACTCCTTGGTGATCTCGTCGGCGGCGCTGTCCGGGTCGAGACACTCGAGCTGCGCGATCATCCGATCGCGCGCCGAGCGCGCGAAGGCCAATCGAGCGCGCTCGTGATCGAGATCGGGGAACAGATCGGCCGCCATGGGGCGCGCCAACCTAGCGGGTGACGTTTGTCCGATCGTCGGAGGTTTCGGGGCCGGTTCGTGCAAGGATCGTGCCCCGTGCTGCTGCTCGTGCCGATCGCATACGTCCTCGGCACCTTCCCGTCGGCGATCCTGATCGCCCGCGCGAACGGCATCGACATCTCGACCTTCGGCTCGGGGAACCCCGGCGCGTCGAACGTGACACGCGCCCTCGGATGGCGCAAGGGCGTCTGGGTGTACGTGCTCGACGCCGGCAAGGGTGCACTGGCCGCAGGGCTCGGTCTCGCCCTCGACGGTCGTCCGATGGCCTACTGGTGCGGAGCTGCCGCCATCGTCGGTCACATGTTCCCGGTGTTCCGTGGGTTCAGAGGCGGCAAGGGCGTCGCCACCGGTTCGGGCGTGTTGCTGATCCTGCAGCCGATCCTGGCGCCGTTGGCGGTGGGACTGTGGTGGCTGGTCACGAAGGTCACCGGCAAGGCAGCGGTGGGTTCGGTGGTCGCGGTGGCCCTCGTGCCGATCGGGTTGATCGTGCAGGGGAAGCCGGCGTGGGAGTTCCTTGCTGTCGCCGGATTGTGCGGACTGATCGTCGTCAAACACGCCGGGAACATCGTCCGGCTGATTCGGCGAGAAGAGCACTCCCTCGGCCAGAATTGACCGTGCCCGCCAGAATGGATCCCGCATGCAGTTGCTGACGCCTCTCAACATCGGTTCACGAACGGCTCCGAACCGGGTCGTCTTCGGCCCGCACGTCACCAACCTCGGCGCCGACGACCGGTCGATACCCGAACGCCACGTCGCCTACTACGAGCGGCGCGCACGCGGCGGCTGCGGCACGATCGTGGTCGAAGGCGCCTCGGTTCACCCATCCGACTGGCCCTACGAACGATCCCCGCTGGCCGAGCGCTGCGCAGATGGCTGGGCCGCCATCGTCGCAGCGTGCCGTCCACATGGTTCGCTGGTGACCGCCTCGCTGGACCACGCAGGGGGCCAGGGATCGTCCGCGTACAACCAGGCTCCGCTGTGGGCCCCGTCGCGTGTTCCCGAGGTCAACTCCCGGGAGGTTCCCAAGTGGATGGAGCCCGACGACATCGCGGCGGTCGTCGACGGGTTCGCCACTGCGACCAGATTCGCGGTCGAGGCCGACCTCGACGGCGTCGAGATCAACGCCGGCCAGCACAGCCTCGTGCGCCAGTTCTTGTCCGGTCTCACCAACCAACGCGATGACGCATGGGGCCAGGATCGGCTGCTGTTCGCGCGCCAGGTGATCGACGCCACCCGCCGCGCAGCGGGCGATCGGATCGTCGGGCTCCGACTGTCGTGCGACGAACTCGCACCATGGGCGGGAATCACCCCGGAAATGGCGCCCGACATCGCCGTTGCCCTGGTCGACGCCGGCCTCGACTACGTCGTCGTCACCCGAGGTTCGATCTACACCGTCGAGAAGACCCGCCCCGACTTCCACGAGCCGACCGGCTTCAACATCGAGGTGTGCCGGTCGGTGCGCAGTGCGATCCGCGAGGCGCACCCCGATGTGCCGGTGATCCTGCAGGGCTCGATCGCGGAGATCGGCCAAGCCGAGTGGGCCCTCGGCGGCTACGACGACGAGTCGCTCTGCGACGCCGTCGAGATGACCCGCGCCCAGATCGCCGATCCCGACCTCGTCGACAAGGTTGCCGCCGGCGCCACTGAGCGGATTCGGCCCTGTACCCGATGCAACCAGACCTGCCAGGTGCGCGACGCTCGCAACCCGATCGTGACATGCATCGGCGAGCCGACCAGTGGGCGCGAAACAGAGGATCCCGACTGGTACGTCGCGTCGCCGCACCCTCGCCACGTCGTGGTCGTCGGCGCTGGACCAGCCGGCCTCGAGGCTGCACGGGTCGCGTCGATCCGCGGCCACCGCGTCACCATCGTCGAACAGACCGATCACATCGGTGGCCTGGCCGCAGTGGCAGGCCCCAACACATCGCTCGTGAGCTGGTGGCAGCGTGAACACCAGCGCCTCGGCATCGAGGTCGAGTTGTCGACCAGTTCGTGGACGGCGGACGACCACACCACGGTCATCCAGGCCACTGGATCGTTGCCCGGGGTCCGGCCGTACGAAGTGCTCGACGGCGCCGTGGTCGTCGACGTCGCCGACGTGCGACGTGGCAGTGTCGAGCTCCCCACCGAAGGCGTCCTCGTGCTGTTCGACCCCATCGGCGGACCGATCGCCGTCGCACTGGCGGAAGAACTCGGCGAGCGGGCCGTCCTGATCACCCAGGACAACATCGCCGGGAACGAGCTCTCCCGCACCGGCGATCTCGCACCGGCCAACTCCCGGCTCGCGCAGGCAGGCGTCACCATCGAACGGCGCACGCTGCTGCGCACCGTTCGGCCCGGCGAAGTCGAGGTCGAGGACCGGTACTCGGGCGAGCGGCGCACGATCGCGTGCGCCGCCCTCGTCGACTGCGGCTTTCGTCTGCCGACCGCGCCGATCGACGGGGCCCTCCAGGTCGGCGACGCGGTTGCGCCGCGCACGATCCATGAAGCCGTCCTCGAAGCGCGCCGCGCCGCGCTGGCCATCTGATGGACCTCTCGCCGGCGGTCACGGGGGCTCGTGCGGTGCGCTCGACGCGGTCCGTGCTGTCGGTCGGGTCGATCGCATCGGTCGGGTCGATCCTCTCGATCGGCTCGGTGGGATCTGTCCTGTCGATCGGCTCCAGCGGTTCGATCATGTCGATCGGTTCAGCGGGATCGATCGCGTCGATCGGTTCAGCGGGATCGATCGCGTCGATCGGTTCAGCGGGTTCGATCGGCTCGTACGGCGGCAACCGCGTCCTGGGCGAGTGGCGACGGGCCGCGGTCCTCGCCGCCGCTGCGCTCACTGCGGCCGGCGTTGCGGCACTGTGGGCGAATCACGCCATCGGTCGACGTTGATCAGGGCTGCGGCGCCCAGTACGGGTCGCGCAAGAGCCGCTTCTTGAGCTTGCCGTGGGCCTCGCGTGGGAGGCGGTCGACGAGGTCGTACGACTTCGGCAGCTTGTACGCGGCGAGCCGCTCGGCGGCGAAACGTGCGACGTCGACGAGATCGATGTCATCGACCGGTTCGATGACCGCCTTCACCTGCTCGCCCCACTCCGGATCAGGGATTCCGAACACCGCGACGTCACCGACAGCAGGGTGCTCGCTCAGCACCGCCTCGACTTCGGCGGGGTAGACATTCGATCCGGCGATCAACATCAGGTCGACACGGCGATCCGC
Source organism: Ilumatobacteraceae bacterium (assembly GCA_963848145.1). Taxonomy (GTDB): domain Bacteria; phylum Actinomycetota; class Acidimicrobiia; order Acidimicrobiales; family Ilumatobacteraceae; genus Sva-07. The sequence continues at coordinate 3,649 of CAWKCN010000049.1, read as the reverse complement.
GAGGAAGAGATACCCGTCATCGTCGAGCCATCCGAGATCGCCCACGGTGAATCGCCCGTCGGGCAGCCGGATCGAGGCGGTCTTCTCGGGGTCCCCGAAGTACTCGGGTGCTCCGTCAGCGCGACGGCAGTAGATCGTGCCCACCTCGCCCGGCGGCAGGTCGTTCCCGTCGTCATCGACGATCGAGTACTCGATGCGTCCTGACGCTCGCCCGACGGTGCCGGGGTGTGCCAGCCACTCGGTGCTGTCGCAGATCGCCGGACCCGTCCCCTCCGACGAGCCGTACATCTCGTAGATCACCGGGCCCAACCACTCGATCATGGCCACCTTGGCCCACGACGGACAGGGCGCAGCAGTGTGCAGGATCCACTCGAGCGACGACAGATCGAACCGCGAACGTTGGTCGTCGTCGAGCTTGAGCAGACGAATGAACTGCGTCGGAACCATCGGAGTCGCCGTGATGCGATGACGCTCGATCAACTCGAGTGTGACGAGCGGATCGAACCTGCTCGTGACCACCACGGGAACTCCCTTGGCCAGCGATGCTGCCAGCACGGCACTCCCGAGCGCGTGGTACAGCGGAGTCGTGATCAACGTCGCTCCGTGGTCGGGCATCCTGACGAGCGAACCCCAGCCGGCCATGGCAGCGACAGGGGCGCCGACCAGCCCCGCAGCATCGGGCCGAGTGACACCTTTCGACTTGCCGGTCGTTCCCCCGGTGAACATCAGCGGTGACCCCGAGTCGCGCTGGGTCAGTAGTTCGTCGCCGGCCTCCTCGAGCCATGATTCGTAGTCGACGCCGAGTTCGACGACCGAGATGTCGTCCGGCCGTCCTGTGGCGGCGATCGCGTCGTTGACGAGCCCTCGAAGCTCCGGCTCGACGACCACCAGCCGGCATCCGCTGTCGTCGAGCAAGGCGGCGATCTCGGTGGCGGTGAGGTGCCAGTTCAATGGCACCACACGCGCTCCTGCCCGGCCGTTCCCCAGGCTGAACTCGGCCCACTCGACGCGATTGCGTGCCAACACACCCCACACCTGACCGCTCCCGACGTCCGACCCGACCAGCGATCGAGCGAGGCAGCGGGTGCGTCGTTCGACGTCGTTCCACGACAGTGTGCGGTCCTCCGCGATCACCGCCGGGTCGGTCGGGTCGGTCGGCGACAGCAGTCGCTCCGGTTGCAGTTCCCCCATGCGCCCGCAGCGTAGGGGCCCTGCAACACTCGCTTCCCATGGGGACGACCGATGCACTGTTCGATCTGAGCGGACGGGTGGCCGTCGTGACCGGCGGTTCGAGGGGGCTGGGGCGCGAGATGGTCCTGGCGTTTGCCGAACACGGGGCCGATGTCGTGATCGCCAGTCGCAAGCTCGACGCGTGCGAGGCCCTCGCGGCGCAGGTAGCTGAGCTGGGACGCCGCGCGCTCCCGATCGCCTACCACGCCGGCAGGTGGGCCGACGCCGATCGGCTGCACGAGACCGTGTACGCCGAGTTCGGGCGATGCGACGTGCTGGTGAACAACGCGGGGATGTCGCCCCTGTATCCCAGTGTCGACGCCGTCAGCGAAGAGCTCTACGACAAGGTGATGGACGTCAACCTGAAGGGCCCGTTCCGGCTGTCGGCCCTCGTGGGCAGCCGCATGGCCGGTCCCGACCATGGTGGCAGCGATGGTGGGTCGATCATCTTCGTCTCGTCGGTCGCCTCGCACCGGCCGAGCCCCAATGAACTGGTCTACGGCGCGGCGAAGGCGGGGGTCAACAATCTCACGTACGGACTGGCGCGCACCCTCGGACCGAAGGTGCGGGTCAACTGCATCGCCCCTGGGCCGTTCCTGACCGACATCTCCACGGCGTGGGACCTCGAGGCATTCGAGCGTTCGGCCAAGGTCGGTTTCGCGCTCCAACGCGGCGGCGAACCGCACGAGATCGTGGGCACGGCGCTGTATCTCGCGAGCGATGCGTCGTCGTACACGACCGGTGCGGTCATCGACGTCGACGGTGGTCCGCGTTGAGCACCGAGGACAGCGCGGCGGGGACGGGGCCTGGAACCCTGATCGCGTCCGGACGTGCGGCGGATGTCTTCGATCTGGGCGATGGCACAGTGCTGCGTCGATACCGGAGCGAACACGACGTCGCCCCCGAAGGCCGGCTGATGCAGTGGCTCGCGTCAGCGGGGGTTTCGGTTCCGACCGTCCGTCGGGCCGAAGGGCGCGACCTCGTGATGGATCGGGTGATCGGGCCGACCATGCTCGACGACCTGCAACGCCGGCCATGGAGGCTGTGGCACCACACGAAGACGCTCGCCGAGGTGCAACGATCCATCAACGCGGTCACCGCTCCCGATTGGGCGCCGGCGTCGGGCATCGGGGCGGGGGGCAACGTCATCGTGCACGGCGACCTCCACCCGATGAACGTGATGCTCGGAGCCGACGGTCCCGTCGTCATCGACTTCACCAATGCTGGGCGAGGCACGGCCGCCTTCGACGCCGCGATCTCCTACGTTCTGATGTCGACGTTCGAGACCTCCGGGGCCGTCGACCGGGTCGCGCAACAGTTGCTCGTTCGCGCGTTTCGTCTGGCCCGCGGCAGGTCGCTCGTCGACGAGGGTCTGGCCGACGCCTGCGACTACCGGCTCGCCGACCCGAACGTGACCGATGGCGAATGTCGCCGCGTGGAACAGCTCCGATCGACCCGCTCCGGTGCGCCGGGCCGGGATGGGGCGTTCAGGTGACTCCGCGCACCGAACGGCAAGGCCGACGAGCCAGGAACACGGCGAAGCAGCGGGGCTGATCCGCCGCTCGATGCTCGTCAGGCCAGCCCGAACCAGGGCGCGGCGGCGAGGTCGGACTCGAACACGTCGCGGTCCTGCGCACTCGCGATCTCGACAGCCCGCGCCGCCGCCAACTCAGTCGACGCTTCGCCGGTGCGTCCGAGCGCGGCGAACGCACGGGCTCGCGCTTCGTGCGAATAGCCGAGATCGAAGTCCTGCAGCCCGGCCTCGGCGACCGCGGCGGCGCACTCGTCGGCGTGGTGCAACGCCAACTCGCCGTGCCCGAGAACCGCATGGCACCGCGAGAGCAACCACGATGCCCGCGCAGCGTTCGCCGGGGTCCGATCGGCCGCTCGCTCCCAGTGATACGACGCGGCGTAGGCCCGGTTGAGCAGCTCAGTGGTGTCGGGTGTGTCGGAGTCGAGCAGCTCCCACACCGAGTTGTTCGCGATGATCGCCTGCGCCCGGTGGAGCACTGCTTCGTCGCTCTCTGCCATCGATCAGGCCTGCAGCTTCTCGACGAAGAAGTCGAGCACGCGGGCGACGCTCGGGTCGTCGCGCTGCTCGGTGAGCACCGAGTGATCGGTGGCTTTGGCGCTCGGCAGTTCGACTGCGATGAACGCGTCGCCGAGCAGTTCGCGCAGCGACGAGAACCGATCGCCGACGAGCTTGTCGCCGGTGAACCGCAGGCCGAGCACCTGACAGCCCGCCGCCGCCCGCTCGGCGATCGCCGCGGCATCGTCTGGCGACAGGTTGAGGTCGGCTCCCCTGGTCGTGCCCAGTGCGAAGGGCAACGACGGCTGCGACAACACCGGCGCCAGCATGATGTCGTCGACCATCATTCCGAGGGCGAAGCCTCCGGAGAAGCACATGCCCACTGCGCCC
>CAWKCN010000048.1:0-22329 GCA_963848145.1 Ilumatobacteraceae bacterium | reverse complement strand
AGCACCTTGCGGAGCCGGGTGATGTAGGTCTTGATCGAACCATCGGCGCCCGACGGGGGCTCGCCCATCCACACGCTCTCGACCAGCCGGTCGACCGACACGACGCTGCCGTGCCGCGAGACCAGCGCGGCCAGCACCCGGCGGAGCTGCGGGCCCAGTTCGATCTCGTCGCCGTCGCGGCGCACCGTCACCGAGCCGAGTACCGAGATCTCCACGTGGTTGCTTCCTTTGGGACTGCTGATCATGTCGGCCATCGTGGCGACACGCGATTGCAGGTCGATTGCAGGGTAGTTCTGGGCGCGTCGCCCCTGGTCAGGGGAGCTGCGAATGTGATGTGAACGGGCCGGATCTCGCTACGCGCACGGGTCCTCGATCGGGACGGCGTCGGGTACCACCGACTGGAGTTCGACGTCGGTGAGGCGCCGGTTGACCGACTCGCAGGCGATGCGCTTCCACTCGATGGGGTCGACCGAGATCTCGGTGATGCCGCTGCCGGTCGGGACGACGATCGTCGACCCGCCTGGTGCCACCTCGAAGGCCCCGCGGAGTCCTTCGGTGCGGTACAGCTCGCCGATCCGGGAGGCCGAGTCGACATCCCAGAGCACGATCGAACCGTCACGTGACTGCACGACCAACCGGTCGCCGCCGCCGATGAACGCCATCCGGGCGGGGAATGGTGCGTCGTTGGCCAACTCGGCCAGCACCACGCGGTCGGCGTCGACGATCGTGATCGTGCCCGAGGAATCGCCGATCGCCGTGAGCGAGCCGTCGGGAGTCGCGGCGAATGCTTCCACGGTGGCACCAACCTCCACTTCGCTTCGAGTGGTGGACCCGTCGCTCGACGGTTCGACGGGGGCTGTCGGCTCGTCGAGGCCGATCCATCGGACGCGCCCGCCGAGGTCCCCGACGAGTATCTCGTTCTCATCGGCAGTGGAGAACTCGACGGCGTTGATCTGAGACTCCGAGAGAGCGAACACCACCTCGCCCCGACTCCGATCCACGACGACCACCTCGGTGGCCAGCAGCTGCTGGCCACTCTCGGCGAGCAGAAGGATGTCTCGGGTACGACCGACCCGTGGCGCGATGATGACCTGGTTGTCGAGGGTGGCGCTGCCGGTCAGATCGATCGTCTGGATCAGCTCGGTTCCGTTCCATTCCTCGTGCGTCAGCGCGTCGGTGTCGGCGGTGACGTGACGGCCGCCGGCGATCGGTCTGCTGTGGCGCACGTTGTTCTGCGGTCCGATCAGGGACGCTGTCGGTGCGGCCCCGGTGGGGTCGGTGAGCAGCACCTCAGTGATCTCGCCGGTGTCAACGTCGGGAACGAGACTGACCGCCCCGCTGAGGTCCGGCGCGAGGAAGCCGGCAACACCCCAGCCGGGAACGGTGGTCTCGCGGACGATCCGGCTGGGAGCATCGAGATCGATCGAGACGACGCCGAGGTTCGGGGCGAACGCCCGCAGCGTCCGCTCGCCGGTGAAGTGGAACGTCACGGAGGTCGCGAACGTCAACGGGTCGGTAACCGGTTCGCCCGTCGTGGAGTCGTAGATCTCGATTCCCTCGGAAGTGCCGATCGCGAGGAGCGAACCGTCGGGACTGAATCGGAGGTCGCCGTCGGCGCCGGCCCTGATCTCGACGGGGTCGTTGGGGGGATCGGCGAGGTCGATGATGTACGTCGGCCCCGGCCGGTCGGAAACCGCGACGCGATCGCCGGAGTCGTCCAGAGCCACCGTGTCCTTGACGAACGGCAGCGGGAGTTCCTGGCGTTCGCCCGATCCGTCGAGCGACGCCACGACGAGGGTCCCTTCGGAATCCAGCGTGGCGGCGACCCGCCCGTCGCCCGAGCGGGCCAGCTCGAACGCCTCGGGGCCGACCTCGACGGTCTCGAGGACCTCGAAGCTCGGCACCGCATGGAGGACGAGGCGCCCGTCGGGGTAGACCGACGCCAGGTCGGCGCTGCCGTCAGGGCCGGTGGCGACGACGAAGAAGTTCTCGATCGGCAGCACGGTGAGCAGCTCGCCGGTACCCACGTCGTAGACCTCGAGCCCGTCGTCGACCCCGCTGTAGAGGTACTGGCCAGTCGGGTCGGTCGAGGCGCCCCCGGGCAGTGTGTCGAGGTCGACCGTGCGCATGGTGCCGTCCTCGACGTTGCGCACCTCCGCCCGGGCGCCCTCGTCGGTTGCGAAGACGTAGGTGTAGAACGGCCCGCTCGACGGCTGGATCGAGAAGCCGGTCGACTGCAGCGGCGCTTGCAGGCTTTGCGGCCTCGGGTCCGCTGTGAGCGAGTCGAGGAGTGCGGCTGCGACGGCCGGCTCGCTCGCCGAGCTGCGGCCGCTCGCCTCGACGGAGAGCAGCATCGCCGCGAGCGGTTCGTCTGCGGCGAGGACGCGTGCGTTGCCGGCCAGTGCGGCGACCTCGGCGGTGCGGCGCGTCTCGGCCGCTTCGGCGGCGCGGTCATCGGCTCGTTGACGAGCGGTGACCGCCAACCCGGCTGCCACCATCGCAACGACCAGGAACACCGCCAGCCCGACGGCAAGGCCGCGCAGCCGGGTCAGCGAGCGCCGCTCGCGTCGTTCGTCGGCGTCGCGAGCCGCGCCGCTCGTATCGATGAATTCGGTCTCGACATCGGAGAGTTCTTCTCGGTGGTCCTCGGCCCACTGCTCGGCTGCAACGAGCCGAGCTCCGCGATACAGCGCTCCCGGGTCGCGGCCGGCCTGGATCCACTCAGCTGATGCGGTGGTCACGTGACCGAGAAGTCGGAGCCCATCCGACTCGTCGCCGATCCACGCCACCAGTCGGGGCCAATGGCGGATCAGGGCTTCGTGGCTCACCTCGACCGTGGGCTCTCTCGTGGTCGGATCCCGATCGAACGAGAGGAGACGGGCGCGACCGAACTCGGCGATGACCTGTTCGGGAACGGTCGTGAGCTCGCTGCGTCGTGCTCGTCGGCGGGTGGCCGCGGACGAGTTGCCCGGAGCGATGAGGCGCGTGAAGAGCCGGCGCGCCGCGTCCTGGTCGTCGGGTGAGAGCCCGCCGTAGACCTCCTCGGCCCGCTGGGCGAGTGCGCCGTTCACCCCGCCCAGGCGCTGGTAGTCGTCGAGTGTCATCGACCCCTCGTCGGATGCCGCCTCGAACACCTCGGTCAGCACGTATTGCACCATCGGCAGCGAACCGGCAGCGCCAGCCGCGTCGCCGACGATCTGTGCAACCAACGCCGGTTCGACCTCGACCCCGGCGTGTTCCGCCGGCCCGACGACAGCCTCGTACAGCTCGTCGGTCGACAGTGGCGTGATCAGCACCGTCCGGTCGCGCAGTAGGCGACCGGCGACGGGGTGATCGAGCACCCGGCCGAGGAAGTCGGCGCGGCACGTCGTGACCACCCTGATCGGGGCGGTGGCGTCGTCGATGGCCTCGGTGAGCACGTCGAGAAAGCGATCTCGCTCGACAGGCATCGACAGGGTGAAGAGCTCCTCCAACTGATCGATTGCGAGCACGACCTCACGGTTGGGGTCGTCGGTGATCGATCGCAGCACCGTGGCGAGACGCCCGGACTCGGTGGCGAGTTCGTCGGCGAGTCCGACCAGCGGCGTCGGAGCGACGCGGGTGAGGGCGATCTCGAGTTCGTCGAGCGGTCGGGTGCCTGGCACCATCGTCGTCACGTAGGCCCCCGCCGCTCGGCAGCGCGGGAGGAGCCCGGCGCGCATCACCGACGACTTGCCCGAACCCGACGGGCCGACCAGAGCGGCCACACCGCGGCGGCGAAGCACGTCGGCCAGTTCGTCGACGATCGCCGTCCGTCCGAAGAAGACGTCGGTGTCGGTCTCGGAGAACGCGGCGAGTCCCTTGAACGGGTTGGGCCCGATGAGGCGCGTTGCGGGCGCTGCGGGACGGTCACCGCTGAGCGTCCAGTCTGAGTCGGTCTCGAGGTCGAGCAGGAGGTCGTGCACAGTCGCCACGGAGCCCTCGCGGGTCGTGTTCAGGCGCTTGGTGAGCAGTGCGAGCCGCTGGGCGCTCGGGTCGACGCTGGCGGTGGTCGCGGTCGGCTGCATCGACACGACGAGGTCGGCCAGGCCGGCGAGGTCGCCTTGGTGGGTGGCCTCGCCAGCGGCCATCGAGAACTCACCGAGAACCGCGTCGCCGTGGTCGTCGATCCAGATGGCGCCGGCGGTGACGTTGCCGTGGGCGACGCCGCGCTGATGCGCGGCCCAGAGTGCGCTGATGATCCGCTTGGCGATCTCCCACGCCTCGTTCGGCGGCACCGGGCCGCCGGTCAGACGCTGTGCCAGCGTGCCGGCCGGGTAGTGACGCATCACGAGGTAGGCGCCGCCGGGCTCGCGCCAGTAGTCGTAGATCGGGACGACGCCGGGGTGCTCGACGCTGGCGACGGCCTGAGCGCGGTTCTCGAAACCTCGGACGAACGCCGGGTCGTCGGCAAGCTCGGCCGGGATCACGGTGATCGCCACGTCTCGCCCGATCGACGGTTGCCGAGCCCGATGGATGACTCCGAGCGTGTCCTCGCTGATCGGTTCCTCGAGGAGATAGCCGCGAAGGCGCCGACCCTGTGGTGTGCTGTCGAGGCGAGGGTCGCCTTCGATGATCATCGCCTCGATCTCGGTGATCGCCGTCGAGGGCTCCAGTCCGGTCTCATCGCCGAGGTACTTCGCGTAGTCGCGACCAGCTCGCAGCGCCTCGGCCTGACGGCCTGACCGGTAGAGCGCAATCATCAGCTCACGGCGAGGCGTCTCGCGAAGGGGATGTTCGGCGACCAGCGAGTCGATCTCGGCGATCGCTTCGGCGTGGCGACCGAGCTCGATCTGGGCCCGGATGCGCAACTCCCGGCCGACCAGGCGGAGTTCTTCGAGCCGAATCGCTGATGCGGAGGCCCACTCTTCGTCGGCGAACTCGTCGAAAGCGTTTCCGGACCACAGGTCCAACGCCACATTCAAGGTGTTCCATGCCGAGGCAGCCTCGCCGACGTCGAGGCTGTCGCTTGCGTGTTCGACCGCTGCGGCGAAGTCGTTGGCGTCGGTCGTGACATCTGCGCCGAGCCGGTAGCCGGGGGCGTCGGTGACGACGACTCTTGCGCCGTCCGGTGCGCCGGCAGCCTCGAACGAGCGGCGCAGGCGGGCGACGTAGGTGCGGAACGTCCGCGAGGCAGCGTCGGTGGTCTCGCCGTCCCACAACTGATCGACCAGTCGGTCGGTCGAGACGACGCGCCGGTCGGCGGCGGCGAGCATGCCCAGCAGGCGGCGCTGGCGGGCACCGCCGAGTTCGACCGGCCGGCCGTCGACATCGGCACCGATCGGCCCGAGGACACGGATTCGCATCATCGGGCGGTCCTGGCGGTGTGCGCTGGGGTGGGTGCCGGTGAGGTCATGGTGATGAGCGTCGTCCCGCAAGGTTGCAGCCCGGTTGCAGTGTGCTCATCGGTGCATCATCCCAGGTCAGAAGCTACTTGAAGATGTTGCACGGCGCCCGACCGAATCACTGGTGGGCCGCCTGGACCGCGTGTGCAATCGGGCTGGTACGGCCTGAGCGCACGGTGCGCCCATGCACACCGCCGCCGCCGCCAGCAACAGCAACTGCACCACCACCCCCGGTCGAATCGCCGGTCGCACCCCCAGCACTGCCGCCAGCACCGCCCCACGATGGGCACGGGTCGCCGGCGCCGCGCTCCTGTCGGCGCTGATCGTGTTTGGGGTCACGCTGCCGATCGGAGCGCTCACGGGTGCCGATGTGGCAGCCGACGGGTCGGACGGGGCATCGACGGTCCAGGCAGCACCGGCCACGTTCAGTCCCCACGTCGCTTCGTTCCCCGACGAGATCGGAACCGAGGCGGGCGGTGTGGCCGCTCGGCTCCATGTCGGCGGCGAGGCCGCAGTGCCCGGCGAACTGTTCGCCCTGTTCGCCACCAACGGCTCGGACGACGAAGCCCGCCTCTACGACGCCACCGCCTACACACTGGTTCGTACGGATGTGCACCCGGACATGGTCGCTTCGAACGAGGTCGCTGTGGACGTCGTCTCCGGGATCCTCGACGGCGTCCTCGACCGTGAGATGTCGCCGCTGGAGTTCACCTCCGCTCCGGCCGGCGGCTACTCGGCCGGGCTGACCTTCGCCATCGGCTATCTCAACGAGGTGTCCGACGGTGCGTTCACCGGCGACGCTCGGGTCGCCTCGACGGGAACGCTGGACAGCGACGGCTACGTCGACTGGGTGACGGCGATCGACGAGAAGACTGCCGCTGCTCACCTGGCCGGCGTCGATGTGATGTTCACTTCGGCGACGCCGGCGTTCTTCACCGTCGACAGCTACGGCGCCCGCTTCGAGGGAGACCTTCACGGCGCCCGCCGCACCGGCGTCGAGTTGGCGAGCGAGCGGAACTGGGCGAGCTACGAGCAGCTCGGAGCTGGTCGGCCGAGCGGTGGGATGGACATCGTGGCCGTCGCCCACCTCGGCGACGTGGCCGCCTACTTGTGCGGAGCGGGCTCGGACTTTGCCTGCGACGTGCGCACGGCGATGGCCGACACCACGGTCGAGACGGTCGCGACGATCGCACGACTGGCACGGCGACCGAGCAGGCTGCCGCAGCGGCGCAGCTCCCGACCGGAACGGCCAGCTCGGTTGCATCGGCTGGCGGCATCGCCGCCCGGTGACCCGAAGCCCGGCGGACGCCGCGTCGACATCGATCACGCTTGGCGCAGGGCGGCACAGGGGCGGCACAGTGCGGCGCCGGGCTGCACAGGTCGCCACGGGGAGGGGCGGGAGTGGGCGGTGGGGTCCACTTGGGAACCGGCATCGCGGGCGCCGCTCCATCTCCCCACCTGGGGGAACGGCGGAGTCAGCCGATGTTTCCGATCGGAGCCCGGCCCGGCAGGGCTCAGGCGGCGGGTTGTCGGCGCCCCGGTGGCCCGGTGGTGTGGATGCTGCCGTCGGGCAGAGTGAGGCTGAGTTCCCGGTTGGGGCCGAGCTCGACGATCCAGCCGTCGTGGTGGATCTTGGTGTGATGGTGTGAACACACCGGCAGCAGATTGTCGAGGTCGGTGTGGCCGCCGTTGCTCCACCAGATGACGTGGTGGAGTTTGCAGCGGTCGTAGGCGACGGTGCAGCCGGGGATGGTGCAGCTGTCGTACAGCCCACGGAGTGCTCGGCGCTGGGCTCGGTTCGCGAGTCGGGTGGTGCGACCGAGGTTCAGTTGGCCGGGGGCGTGGAGTACGACACCGTTGCGGACGACGACGGCGTGGATGTCGGCGTTGCCGGCGAGGTCGGCGAGGATGCGGGCGGGGATCTCGACGGGGATTGCAAACTCGACCACCGGCCCGCCGTGATCGGGCGCGTCGGCGTCGATGACCGCCACGTACTCGGGTCTGCCCGGCCGGGCGTGGTCGGTGTCGCCGAGGAGGAGTTGGGCGACGGCTTGGGCGCTGAGGTAGCGCTGCTTCTCGATCGGGTCGTCGGGGCAGTGCGGTGGGACGGCTTCGGCGAAGAGGGTCTGGATCATGGTGTCGATGCGTGCTGCGATGCGCACACCGGTGACAGGGTCGAACTTGGCGGACAGATTCCACATGCCGTCGAGGTCGATCCATGATCGTGCTCTGGCATTGCGTTGCTGGCGCTCGAGGCGGTCCGTGCCGTCGTCGTCTCGGAGGCGCTTGGCTTCGAGGTCCAAGCGGCGAGCGAATGCTTCGACGCTGGCGGCCTTGGCCACGTCGGCCAGTTGGTCGGCGCGGGTGACGAGCTCGTGGCGCTGATCTCCGTCGAGTCGCTTCGAGGCTCGCGTGACGGCGTCGACATGGTCGGCGGTGATGGCACCGTTGGTGAGTGCCTCGGTCAGCCTCGGCGTTGCCTCGAGGGTGGCGGAGCGTTCGGTCGACTTGGCGGCATGTCCGAGCGACTGTTTCGACGCATCGGCGATCCGCTTTTCGGGGAAGGAGTCGATGCCACGCAACTGCGCGACCAGGCCGGCGTGTTGGGCATCGCACCACGCCTGGATCTGACGGACCGACACCAGCGCCGCCTGGATCTGATCGCCGTCGGCGGAGGCGTCGCGGCGTACGGCGGTGACGTGTTCCGCCCGCTCGACGATCGCTGCGATGTCCATGTCGACGACGGTACGGAGGTCGCGAGACGACGACAAGAGCGATGAGCGAAATGGCCGTATGTGGTGCCTTCGCTCATCGCTTGTCCGGGAAATCCGCAGGTCTGGCCGGTTCGCTCACCGCTCGTCGCGGTGTACGGCAACCGATGTGGGACTCCGGTCAGGCGCAGGCGGACTGGACCGGCTCGTCGCCGGGCACGAAGCGCTGCCATTCGTCGGCGGTGAGGTCCCGGCCGATGATGTCGCAGGCCCGTTCGACCCACCGCTCGGGGGACAGCGGGATCTCGAGCAAGCGTGCGGAGGTGTACACCCAGATCGACTCGGTCGTCGGGTCGTACCACGAGGGCGACGACGGGCGGACGCCGGTGCCGTCCCACACGAGCCCAGCCGGCGCATTGCGTTCGAGGTCCCACACGGTGACCGTGCCGTCGAACCCGGTGATCACGAGGAGTTGGCCGTCGCGGGCGAAACCGAGGTTGGCCACAGCGTTGCGTTCGGGCAGCTGTTGCACCGAACCGGTGGACGGGTCGACGACGACGATGGTGTCGTTGATGGCGGACGCAAGGGCAACTACACCGGTCGTCGGGTCCATCGTGTTGATGAACGGAACCGGGGCGCCGGTGTCGACGCGGCCAGTTGGCTCACCGTTCCGGTCGTAGCTGTGCATCGTGCCGTCCTCGTCGAGGACGTGGATGCCACCGTCGAGCGACGGGTGGGCGCTGTATCCGTCCGGGGCGTCGACCGAGAAGAGGATTCCGGCTGCACCCGGTTCGAGGCTCGCGAGGAATCCCGTCCGGTTGCCCTCGGCGTCGGGTCCGACAGCGGCGAGCAGGTCGCCGAACCTGGTACCGCTCTCGAACCTGGTTCCGGGGAAGGCTGCGGGGAAGGCGAACTGTTCGACGATCTCTGAGCCCTCCCAGCGGGTGACGCTCCCATCCGCCGAAATCCCCCACACGCCCTCGGATTCCGGATAGACGGCATCGACCACGAACGGATCACCGTCGGCGGTCCGCAGGTCGAACTCGGTCTGTTCACCGCTGGCGAGATCGATGACCGACACCGTCTGCGTGTTGACGTTGCTGACTCCGGCCTTGCCGTCGTTGAACGCGACTCGCGCGATCGGATCGACCGGCCAACTTCGTTCGACGAGTGCATTTCCGTCGACGTCGATGACGTCGTACACCCCGTCGGCGCCGAGCGTGACGACCGTGCCATCGTCGCGGATCCCGCCATCGATGATGTCGCGCACCGGGATGGCCACGCCCGTCGGCCCCGACCGACGGTCGACGATCTCGATCTGTCCGTTGGAAACCGCCACGATCAGCCCGTCGGGTCGCACGCGGATTCCGAAGATGCCGGCTGTTGCCGTGGTTGGCACGGTCGCGACGATGTCCCCGGCGACGAGGTCGACCGTCATCACGGATCCGTCAGCCATGCCGGCGACGAGTTCGGGCGTCGCCGGATCCCAATCGATCCTGGTCGCCGGCAGCGCAGTCTCGATGCGGTGGATCTCGTCACCGGTGGCGGCGTCGACCACGAACAGCTCGGCGACCTCACCAGCGAGCCGCTCGCTGCTGACCGCGGCGAACGACCCCGAGGGATCTGCCGAGGCCGTCACCAGGTTGCCCCGCCCGATCGGCTCCCCGATCTGCTCGCCGGTGGTCGCGTCGATGAGCACGGCTCGTGCACCGTCGTCTGTCAGCGCGGCGAAGAGCGCGACGTTGCCGCCGCGGTCTCCGTCGATCAGGAACCTCGGCTCGGAGTGTTCCGCTTCGATGGCGTACGGATCGTCGAACGTTCCGATCCAGGTCCGCTCCCCTTCGCAGCACTGCACGACTACGCGATTCGTCGCTGGGTCACCCAACCAGGCGCCGCATTCCTCGATGGCGGGCCCGTGGTCGGTGAGCTCGCCGGTGGTCAGATCGAGGCTCATGAGGCGCCCTTCGGCGACCGTGTACTCGACGAGCGCCGTGCCGCCGAGGAACAATGGGGCCGGGCAGGTTCCGGTGTCATTCCGAGGAAAGGTTGCGATCCGGTTCGGGATCCTGCTGCTTCCCAATGCGTTGAGCACGGCTTGATCGGACTCGGGGCTCGGCGCCCGGCGATGGGCTTCGAGCGCGAGGAGCAACGACAACTCGGGGTTCCGACTGCTCTCCGCAGCAGATCGACTGATGAGCGTGGCAAGATCGGCATCGGCCACTGCGCCGACCGCGACGTCGGTCTGGCGCTCTGCCTCATCGGCGGCGGCTCGCTCCGCTTCGGCCGCAGTCCGCGCCTGCTGCAGCTGCGTCGCGAGCCGATGCCGCCTCGTCGTCGGCGCGCTGTTGCTGCCGGATCGCCAGTGCGCCAGCGATGAGGGCAAGAGCGAGCAGCACCCCGACCCCGGCGAGCAGACCGCGGAGCCGACGATTGCTTCGGCGGTCGCGTTCGGACTGCTCGCGTTGGGCGATGACCTCGGCCGATCGTGCGTCGACGCTGGCGTCGAGGAACGCTTGCTCCAGCGCGCTGAGTTCGTCCGGTTGTGCCGCGCTCCACTCCTGGGCGCTCTCGAGGCGAAGCCCTCGGTAGAGGTCGCCGGCGTCGCGGCCCTGCCGGTCCCAGGTTCGGGCCGCTTCCGCGAGCTGTCCCTGGATCCGGAGGCCCTCGCCGGCGCGTGCCACCCACTCGCCGAACCTCGGCCACTGGCCGATCAGGGCCTCGTGTGCCACTTCGACCGTGGACTCGCGGGTTCCGGGATCGTGGTCGAAGGTGAGCAGTCGGGAGGTGCCGAAGGCATCGATCACGGCATCCATCTGGCCCGAATCGCTGGCCGTCGACACGAGCTCGGATCGCAGCGCTCGCCGCCGGCTCACCGACCGCACCTCGTCGACGTTGACGAGTCGGAGGAACATCCGCCTCGCGTCCTCTCGCTCGACCTCGTTCAAGCCGTCGAAGACGGCCTCGGCTCGTCCGGCAACGGCGGCGTCGACGCCGCCGAGATCGCGATAGCCCTGCAGCGTGAGCACCGGCCCGGAACGCCGCTCGAACAGCTCGGTCAACGTGAATTGCAGCAAGGGGAGGGCCGCCGGTTGGTCGAGTACATCGGCGACGAGTTGGGTCGCGAGGGCCGGCTCGACCTCGACACCGACGCCGGCCGCTGGTCGGGTCACCGCCGCTTCGAGCTCGCTCGCGGACATGCCGACGACGGTGACCACGCCGTGCTTGACGAGCTGACCGAACTCGGAGTAGCGCAACGGCCGATCGAGATAGTCGGCTCGCATCGTCGCGACTACTCGAAGGTTGGTGTCGGGTCGGGTGACCGCAGCGGTGAGGCCTTCGATGAACTGGCGACGGATCGATTCGTCACCGGTCTGTGTGAACAATTCCTCGAGCTGGTCGATCACGAGCAGCACCGGCTGGTCGGCTGGAACCGCCGCATCGAGGAGGTGAGTCACCTCGCCATCGGCAGGTCTCGACTCAGGGGAACCGGTCTGCGAGCGTCGCGATGGAACGCAGTGCCGAGGAGAGCTCGTCGAACGGGTTCGACCCGGGCACCATCGTGGTGATCAGCCAGTCGTCCGACCCCGATACCGCTCCGGTGCGGAGTACGGGGAGCAGACCAGCACGCACGGTGCTCGACTTGCCGCTCCCGGACGCCCCGATCGCGACCACGAATCGTCCATCGGAGCCGTCGCGGCCAAGTCGATCGGCCAGCTCGTCGACGAGGGCTGCTCGACCGAAGAAGAGTGCCTGGTCGATCTCGGTGAACGCCCGAAGACCGCGATAGGGGTTGGCGATCTGATGGCCTCGGGCCTCGGGCTCGGAGCGCCCCGCGAACGCTGCCTCGAAGTGGTCGACGAACGACTCGACATCGGAATAGCGGTCCGCAGCATCCCACGCAGTGGCTTTCCACATCACGTCGTCGACGGCAGCGGGAACGCTGGGTCGCTGCACGTGGATCGACGGTGCACGGTCGTGTGGCGTCGCGATCGCACGGGTGCCGAACGGCAACTGGCCGGTGAGGAGGTGAACGATGAGGACTGCCAGTGCGAACTGGTCGCTCGCCGGTGACGGTGATTCGCCCGTCAGCAACTCTGGCGACTCGTATCCCGACGAGGAGTACGAGGTGTCGTCGCCCGCGGCAGACTCGACCAGGGTGGCGACGCCGAAGTCGGCGAGGTAGGCGCTCGAGTCGTCGACGAGGACGTTGCTCGGCTTGATGTCGCCGTGCACGACCCCGGCTCGGTGGGCGGTTGCGAGGGCACCTCCGAGCTGGCGGGCGATCGTGGTAGCGGCCAACACCTCCATCGGCCCGTCGGCCAGGCGCGTGCCGAGGTTGTCCGCCAGGAGGCGCATGACGATGTAGGCGCCGCCAGGCTCACGCCAGTAGTCGTAGATCGGAACGATGTGCGGATGTTCCAGGTCCGCGACCAACTGCGCCTCGGCATCGAAGCGCCGCACGAAGTCGGGGTCGTCGGCGAGTTGGGCGCGGATCGTCTTGATCGCAACCTCCCGACCGACGCCGGGCTGCACTGCCCGGTAGACGACACCGTGGGCTCCCTCGCCGAGTGCAGCCCCGACGCGATAGCCGCGCAACGGCTGGCCAGCGGGGGAGTCGAGACGCAACGCCGGATCGTGCGCCGCAATACTTCGTCCCAACCGGAGGAGTTCGTCGGAAGGTTCCAGGCCGACCTCGATCAGTTCCTCTTGGAACTCGTCGAGACTGCGAAGCGCCTCGACCTGCCGGCCGGCGCGGTAGAGCGCCAGCATGTGCTGGGCCCGAGTTCGTTCTCGCAGCGGGTGTTCGCCGATCTGGCTGCGGGTTGCGGAGACGACGTCGTGGGCGAGCCCCGACGCGAGCAATGCGTCGTTCAGCTCCTCGTGTGCGACCGCCCGGAGTTCTTCGAGACGTGCCGCCTCGGGCAGCGCCCACTCCTCGAACGCGAACTCGCCGTACGCGTTGCCGTGCCACATCGCCAGACCGCTGCGCAGCGTCGCCGCGGCGCCGATGGGGTCGCGCTCGCCGAGTTGCCGTCGGGCAGTTTCGATCGAGGCTTCGAATCGGGTGGCGTCGATCGCATCGGTGTCGATCCTCAGCGAATAGCCGCCCTGAGCGGTCTCGATCAGCTCATCGGCGGTCGGGTCCGCCTCGCTGAGCGCCTTGCGAAGGCGGGCCACATAGCTGCGGATCGTGGTGGTGGCGCCCGCTGGTGGCACCCCGTCGAAGACGATGTCGAGCACGCGATCGGTCGAGGTGACCTCGCCGGCGTGGAGGAGCAGCGCTGCCAGCAGCCGGCGTTGGCGAGCGCCGCCGATGTCGATGGCGCCCGCCGGGCCCGTCACCTGCACCGGGCCGAGCACTCCAAACTCCATTGTCATTCCCCCTGTCGAGACCGTAGCGGTGGGCACGAGCGCCATCCAATCGCCCCAGCGTTGCAATGGCGTGGCAACGCATCATCCCTGCTCAGCGGTGGTGTCCCGGAGATCGGAGGCGGCGCCGACCGATCTCACCAGCCCTGTCGCCGCCGTTCGCCTCTCGACTGCAACACCTCGATGCGACCTTGGTCGTGGCTCACACCGAGCTGCACAACCAACACGAAACGGAGAGATCAGTGCTCGTTCACGACAAGGTTCGGGAACGCACGGAGACCCAGGAAGCCCAGGAGACCTCCGGGGGTCGAGTCGTCGACCCCGAACAGTGTCCACGCCGCCGTCCGATCGAGCGGCAGGAAGCCCGCACGTTGGGGTTGGGGGCTGGCGGCCGCCGCGCTCGTGGGTGTCGCAACCCTGGCTGCGGTGACACAGTCCGATCAGGGCACCGACGGCGAGGTTGCGGTGTCGGATGGTTCGTTCGAGGTTGCGGAGGAGGCTCGGATGCGGGCACTTCGGGACATGCTGGTGACGCCCGGCGAGGAGTAAGCCGCCGACAAACGGGACACCGACCTTCGTGCCGTGTGTAGCTGGCGTGCCTCGCTGACGGACCCCGGCCTGCGGGTCGCTACGTTCGGCGGATGGACCGCATCGAGATCGAGATCAAGCTCAACCGTGATCGGGCCTGGTTGCTCGAGCGGCTCGGGTCGATGCCGGCCGACGAACTGACGGCGCCGCGGACGTTCAGCGAGCACGACCCGGAGAGCCGATGGTCGTTCGCCGATCACTTCGTCCACACCACGCTCATCGAGCAGAACTGGAATGCGATGTTCCGGCGCCACGTCGCCGGCGAGCAGGGCCTCGAGGCTCGCCTCCGCAGTGACGGCTCGTCGCAGTCGATGGAGGAGATCATGGCCTCCATCCACTCCTGGACCGAGGAGTGGAAGGCCGAGCACAGCGGCAAGCCGTTCGTCGAGCTGGTCCGGATCGGTCAGGCGGTCCGCGCCGACACGCTGGCGCTGCTCGCGGAGTTGTCCGACGACGATCTCGCCTCGAAGATCCCCGGGGCGCCGTGGGCCGACGGCACCGTCGGAGGAATCATGGCCGCCAACGCCGACCACGGTCGGATGCACTTCGCCTGGGCCACCGAAGACCCGGTGTCGGCTGCCGGCACCGACTGAGCACCGTCCGCTCAGTCGAGTTGGGTCTCCGGAAACGCCGCGGCCCACTCGTCAGCGGTCACCGGCCGGAGGGAGCGTGCGACCTCGATCACTGCGTCGCGTTCGTCGGTGCTGCGCACCGCCACGGTCCGATCGGTCGCCTGCGACCAGGTGACCGTGGTCTCGTTCGCGTCGTCGCGTTCGTCGGTCACCACCCATCCGGCCGTGCCGTTGATGTCGACCGATCCGACCTGCTCGGCGAAGGTGCCGACCCTGAACAGCGGCGACGCCGAAATCGCTGTCTCGACAACGAATGCGGTGCCGTCCGGCGTGGTCATGTCGAACGATGTCGTCACGCCGGCGGGCTCGTCGGTCGGCGTGAAGGCGGCGATGATCGTGGCCTCGTTGCTGCCGCTCCAAGCCGGGTCGTAGGCACGCAGGAGATCGTCAGGGGAGCTCGTCACGCGCCAATCGTCGTCGTACTCGCGCGCCACCGTGATCGAGCCGTCGATCCGGCGGTAGTCGGACTCTTCCCAGCCCGTCTCCCACTCCGCACCTGGCAGTGGGCTGTCACGGTAGAAGACCTCGGAGCGGAGGTCGACGTAGCCATCGCCGCTTGGTTCGCCGTACAGCCGGCCGACGGTGATGAACTGTTCGGACGTCGCCGGTGACCCCTCGCTCGGGTCGAGCGTTGTTGCGTTCGTGAGCTGCCACTCGTCGGCGGGCGCAGGAAGCACGAACAACGGTTCGCCAGAGTCTTCGCTGTCCGCGCCGAGCACGGTCGCGGCGAGCACGGCCCCCACGGTCACGGTGATCGCGATGACACCGATGATCGCTGCGATCCGGCCAGGCCTCTTGGCTCGCTGGCCCACCGGCGTGACCATGGCGGTCGACGGCAGCAGCTCATTCGTCACGAATTCGTCACCGTACGCGTGTCACCGACGCCAGCGCCGGTGCTGGTGCGAGCGACTACGCCGCACAACCGCCGTGCGGCTCATCAGTCGTGCCGGTTCCCTGAGTTCACGTGGTCGTGTGAGCGAGAACGCCGCACTACGGCCGTGTTACTCTCGTTTCCAAGACTCGCGCCGGTGCCCCGAGATCACATCGGGTCCCTCGGCCCTATGCGCCGGTGCTCGGTGCTGGTTTGCTGGAGGCATGCGACCGGGATCCACCGTCGCACGAACGGTCGCCGAGACAGCGGTCGAGACCGTTCCTGCTGATTGGCATGGCAAGAGTGCGGTCGAGGTCGAACGCCTGCTCGAGACCGGCGGGCACGGCCTCACCCAAGACGATGCGTCAGCGCGCGCCGTGCGGTACGGCCCGAATCAGCTGGAGGAAGAACCGCCGCCACCGGCGTGGCTCGTGTTCGTCCGTCAGTTCCGGAGCCCCCTGATCTTCATCCTGCTGGTCGCGTTCGCCGTCACTGTCGTCCTCGGGGAGTACCTCGACGCTGCCGTGATCGCGGTGGTCTTGATGCTGAACGCCGTGATCGGCTTCACCCAGGAACGCAAAGCCGAGGGCGCAGTGCGCGCCCTGATGCAACTGGTCGTGCCGCATGCCCGTGTCGTCCGGGACGGCCGCGACGCGGAGATCGACAGCCGCGGTCTGGTGCCGGGCGATGTGGTCATGTTGGAGTCCGGCGCCCGCATTCCGGCCGACCTTCGCCTCGTCGGCGCGAATGCACTCCAAGTCGACGAGTCGCTGTTGACCGGTGAGTCGGTACCGGTGACGAAGAACGTCGAACCGGTCGCGCCCGAGGCGCCCCTCTCCGATCGAACCTGCATGGTCTACACCGGGGCAACCGTGACCTCTGGTCGCGGTCGGGGCGTGGTCGTCGCAACCGGATCGAGCACCGAACTCGGCGCAATCGCCGGGTTGATGCGTTCCGAAGAGGTTGCGCCCACCCCGTTGCAGCGTCGGATGGATCACTTCGCTCGGATCATCGGCGTGGCGGTCGGCTTGGCGGCGCTGATCGCGTTCGTGAGCGGCGTGGCGCTCGGTGAACCGGTCGAGGACATGTTCCTGGTCGCCGTGGCGTTGGCGGTGTCGGCGGTGCCCGAAGGGCTGCCCGTCGCGGTCACGATCACCCTTGCGGTCGGCGTCCGCCGCATGGCGAGGCGCAACGCGATCGTCAGGCGACTCCCGGCCGTCGAGACACTGGGAAGCACGACGGTGATCGGCTCGGACAAGACCGGCACGCTCACCGAGAATCGGATGACGGTCGACGAGATCTGGACGCCGGGCCATCGCTACACCCTCGGTGGGAGCGTCCCCGATGGTGAATACCTCGAAGGCGACGAGCCGGCCGCGATCGGCGACCACCCGGGTCTGCACGAGACGCTGCTCGCCGGTGTGCTGACCAACGAAGCCGACCTGTACTGGAGCGGCGACGAACTGGCCGCCACGGGGGATCCAACCGAGGTGGCGCTGCTGCTTTCGGCGCTCACGGCAGGGCTCGAGCCCGGGGACGTTCGCGCTGCGTACACGACGTTCGCGGAGATCCCGTTCGAGCCGGTCCAGCAGTACTCCGCCAGCGTCCGCATCCGCCACGATCAGCACACGGTGTTCGTCAAGGGCGCCCCGGAGCGGGTGCTGGGCATGTGCACCGAGATGCTCACCGACGGCGGGCCGGTTCCGCTCGACGCGGCGGCCGTGGCGGCTGCAGCGCGCGACCTGGCGGCCCGCGGCGAACGAGTGCTCGCCTTCGGTCGGTGCGAGGTTTCCAACCCGGTCGAGCACCCGCACGACGTCGTCGAGCCGGACGGGTTGGTCTTCGTCGGGCTGCAGGCGATGATCGACCCGCCCCGAGCCGGGGTGAGGGACGCGATCGCCGCCTGTCAGTCAGCCGGTATCCGGGTGGTCATGATCACCGGCGACCACGTCGACACGGCCCGTGCGATCGCCGCTCAGCTCGGTATCGCCGGCACCGATGCCGCACTCACGGGCGTCGAGCTGGGTGAGCTCGACGACGACACGCTCGCCGAACGTGTCGCACGGGTCTCGGTCTATGCCCGCGTGTCCCCGGAGGACAAGCTGCGCATCGTCCGCGCGCTGCAGGCGCACGGCGACATCGTCGCTGTCACCGGTGACGGCGTCAATGACGCCCCTGCGCTGAAGGCCGCCGAGATCGGCATCGCCATGGGTGACAACGGAACCGATGTCGCTCGGGAGGCATCCGAGATGGTGCTCGCCGACGACAACTTCGTGTCGATCACCGCAGCGGTCGAGGAGGGGCGGGTGACCTTCGACAACATTCGCAAGGTCACCTTCTTCCTCGTGTCGACCGGCGCTGCCGAGATCACTGCGATCCTCGTTGCGGTCTGGCTGCAGTGGCCGCTCATCCTGCTGCCTGCGCAGCTGTTGTGGTTGAACCTGGTCACCAACGGAGTCCAGGACGTGGCCTTGGCGTTCGAACCTGCCGAGCGTGGCGTGCTGCAACGACCTCCTCGACGACCGGGTGGCGGAGTCCTCGATCGAATCATGTGGGAGCGTGTCGCGCTCGCCGGCCTGGTCATGGGCGCCGGCATGCTGATCATGTTTCGCTGGGAGCTCGACACCACGGGCTCGCTCATCAAGGCGCAGACCGTCGCGCTGACCACGATGGTGGTGTTCCAGGTGTTCCAGGCGGGCAACTCGCGGTCCGAGACCGAGTCGGTGCTTCGCCGCAGTCCGTTCTCGAACAAGCTGCTGTTCGTGGCCACCATCGCCGCCCTCGGCATTCACGTCGCCGCGCTCTATCTGCCGTTCACGCAGTACGTGCTCCGTGTGGAGCCGATCGACCTCGCCTCGTGGCTCCGGATCGTGGTGATCGCCACCAGCATCCTGGTCGCGATGGAACTCGACAAGGCGTTCCGTCGCCGACGGAGCTGACCGCAGTCCTGCATCGTGCGGCCGCACCCGATCGGTGCGCGCCAGGCCATGAGTATGGTCGCGGCCGACGAGAGGGGTTGTCGATGGCGAACGTGGTGATGGTGACGGGCGCGAGTGCCGGGGTCGGCCGATCGGTCGCGCACCGGTTCGCTGCGGAGGGATTCGGCATCGTGGCAGTGGCTCGGCGAGCGGAGCTCCTCGACACGTTGGCCGCGGAGATCGAAAGCGAGCACGGCGTGAGCGTCACACCGGTGTGTGCCGATCTCGCCAAACCCGGAGCTGCCGAACGTGTCTACGACGAGGTCCGGTCGTTGGACGTCGACGTCCTCGTCAACAATGCGGCGATCGGTGACTGGAACTTCGCATGGGACGTCGGGTCCGACCGACTGCACGAGATGATCGATCTGAACGTCAGAGCGTTGGCCGTGCTCTCGGTCCTCTTCGTGAGGGACAACAAGGATCGCGATGCCCAGCTGATCAACGTTGCCTCCGCGGCGGGATACTCGTTGTTCGTCGGCTCAGCGCCGTACAGCGCGACGAAGTTCTTCGTGACCGCGCTCACCGAAGGCATCCACCATGACCTGCAGGCCACGGGGAGTGCGATGCGGGCGAAGCTGCTCGTGCCAGGGCCGATCGACACCGAGTTCACGGCGGTGTCGCTGTCGGAATCGAAGCTGCCCAGTCGCAAGACGTCCGACGTGACCTTCCACACGCCCGTTGAGATCGCGGACTTCGCCTACCAGCTCTACGAGAGCGATCGAACGGTGGGGATGGTCGACATCGCCGACATGTCGTTTCATCTCGGCGACCACGTGCATCCGACCGCCCGACTGGTCCGGGATCGGTCGGGCACATCCTGAACAGACGAACGGAACGGCGAGCCGCAGTCACGCCGGAGGCACCGAGCGAATAGGTGCCGATGTCGAGCTGTGAGTCTGTGTCGGCCGTGTGGGGTTCTGATGAGCATCGACGGCGGGAGTGCAGTCCCCCGGTCTGCCGCATGCGGCTCGTCCCGCCGGTGGGATTCGATGGTGGTCGGTGGCTAGCTCGCCACGGTGTCCCGGTGGGCTTGCGGACTCACGCCGCGGACGCGTTTGAAGGCAGAGCTGAGGGCGAACGGTGTGCTGTAGCCGACATGCTGGGCGACGGCGCCGAGCGTGAGGTCGGGCTGTCGGAGAAGGTCGGCGGCGAGGTCGATCCGCCAGTTCGTCAGGAACGTCATCGGCGGCTCGTCGAGCATCTCGGTGAACCTCTTGGCCAGCACGGCGCGTGACACGCCGGTGGCCGAGGCGATCGACGAGACGGTCCAGGGCTCTGCTGGGTTGGCCTGCATGAGCTGGATGGCGGTGCCGACGATCGGGTCGCTGAGCGCCTTGTACCAGGCCGGCGGCTCGGCGTCGGGTCGGT
This sequence comes from Ilumatobacteraceae bacterium, assembly GCA_963848145.1. Classification (GTDB taxonomy): domain Bacteria; phylum Actinomycetota; class Acidimicrobiia; order Acidimicrobiales; family Ilumatobacteraceae; genus Sva-07. Next base: position 2,448 of record CAWKCN010000048.1, on the reverse strand, counting down.
TGAACCACTCGCGGAGTGCAGCGATGACGACGAGATCGAGGAGCCGGTCGAGGACGGCGACCTGGCCGGGATGGTCCTTGACCACTTCGTCGTCGAGGACGGGCACGAGTGGGCACTCCCATTGTTCGTGCGGGGCGGCGAACGACACACGAGTCGAACCCTCGATACCTGCGCCGTCGCAAGCGCCTCTTGCCCGTCCGGTATCGGGCACTTCTGGAAGCCGAAAGCACTCGATGTTGCTCAGAGGCGCTCGCAGATTGGGTGGATGGGGAGAGGCGTGCGCTGGAGCGTCCGCGGTGGAGCGATCGATCGGACCTCAGGTGGTGCAACCGGTGGTGCAACGCAAGTGATTCGATCATCCTTCCTTCACCTCGCACCTGCTCAGGAGGCGCTAGAGGATGAACCGCTTCAGGTAGATGCGGCGGGGTTCGATTCCCGGAATCGAACCCTCGGCCTCTTCGTCGAGCACCTGATCGCAGCCGCGAAAGACCAGCTCATCGACCGTTTGCGACGCTTTGCATGCGCCCCTCCAAAGCGGGCGACAAGTGTTCGTTCGTACGGCGCTACGGGTTGCGATCCCTAGGCAGTTCGGTCGACGATGAGCTTGCTGTTCTGGATCACGTGGGAGAGGGCGGTCTCGTGTTGGGCGAATGCGGCGATGTCGGCGAGCGGGTCGATGTTGGAGATCACGATGTCGCCGTGGGCGCCCGGCTGCAGGATGCCGATTCGACCCTCGAGGTGGCAGAGCTGCGCGTTGACGGTCCACATCGACCGGAGCACGTCGACCGCCGGCTGCACCTGGGCACGGATGGCGAGTTCGTCGTTCTGCCGGATCTGCGTCTCGCCGATGAGGTCGGTGCCGAACCCGAGCGTGACGCCGGCGCTGTGTGTTCGCTCGAGTGACTCCAAACCGGAGTCGAGCACGACGGAGTTCTTGGCGAGGTTGGCCGCTGGCAGGCCGAGTTGGCGGCCGATGTCGTGCATCGCTTGATAGGTGACGAGGGTCGGTACGACGACGGCGCCTGCCTCGGCGACCAGCGCCGCCGTCCGGTCGTCCATGAGGTTGCCGTGTTCGATGCAGTGCACGCCCGCATCGACCGCCATCGCAATGGCCTCAGACGTGTACGCATGCGCGGAGACGTAGGTGTCGCGATGCTCCGCTTCGGTGACGATGATGCGGATCTCTTCGCTGGTGTACTGCACGCTCTCGAGCGGGTCGGCCGGCGAGGCCACACCGCCGGACACGTGGATCTTGATGAAGTCGCTCCCGTCGCGAAGCAGGTGGCGCGCGGCTTTGCGCACGGCGTCGGGACCGTCGGCGACGATCGACATCACGCTCGAGTCGAGCACGCAGCCGCAGCTCGCCACTTCGATCTCGCCTGAACGGATGTCGCCGTGCCCCCCGGTCTGGGTGAGCATCCGACCCGCACGGACGATTCTCGGACCTCGAGCGTGTCCGTCAGCGATGGAGCGCATCAGGCCGTTGACATCACCGCCGAGATCCCGAACGGTGGTGAAGCCGCGCTCGACGGTGGCGGCGGCCAGCCGAGCCATGTTGATGCCGAACTGCACCTCCGACCACTGCACGAGGGCCCGGAAGTCGAGGGTGGCGAGCCGGAAGTGGACATGCCCGTCGATCAGTCCCGGCAGGACGAAGCGGCCGCCGGCGTCGATGTCGACGTCGGCGTCACCGTCGTAGGAGTCGGGGAGATCCACGATGATGCCGTCCTCGATGACGACGATCTGCTGCTCGTTGTAGGTCATCGTGACCGTGTCGAGCACGGTGCCGTTTCGGATGATCGTGCGGTTCGAATGGTCGGGTGTTGCGTTGGGCTCGCTCATGTTCGTCGCTGCTTTCCGTTGTCGATGTGGTGTCGGTCGTGTGGATGCGCGGTCAGGATGTCGAGCGTCGCCCGACAGAGCAGATCGAGTTCCTCCGCTGGATCGGGCTCGACCGATGCGAGTTGGCGCTGCACGACCATGCCGTTCAGATGGGACCGGGCGAAGCGGCGCGCCGCGGCGACTTGCTCGGGCGGCAGATCGAGGTCGGCGAACGTGTCGAGCCAGAGGCGGTCGAGCCGGGACCGTGCGGTGTCGAAGGTCGGACCGACCCGCTCGGAGACGTCCGTATCGACGTTGAGGTCCGACGACACGATGAACGCAGCACGACAGGCGGGCCGCTGGTAGGGCTCCCACGTCGAGGACACCAACGCGGCGACACGGTCAGCGGGCGGTATGCCGCGATCCATTGTCGCCGCACGCTCGACCAGCTCGTTCCACCCCACCTCGACGACCGCAACCAGCAGATCCGTCTTGGAGGCGAAGTGATACTGCAGTGCCCCGGTCGACACGCCTGCTCGTCGAGCGATCTCTCCGAGGCCGGTGGATGGTCCGGTCTCGACGACGGCGTCAGCAGCGGCAGCGAGAATCGCAGTGCGTGTCGACGAG
>CAWKCN010000047.1:0-11494 GCA_963848145.1 Ilumatobacteraceae bacterium | reverse complement strand
CTCACAGCTCGTCGGCCAGCTCGGCAACGGTCCCGGATTGCTGAGCCTCGATGCCGCCGGCATGCCCACGGCAGGCAACCTGGTGGCGAAGGTGCTCTCCGACGAACCGAGCCGGGAGGCTGCCGAGGCGCTGATGGTCGAAGGATCAGAGCGGGCGGCACTGATGACGTCGAAGTACCGCGATGCACTGTTGCGCATCGCCGACGGACTGTGCGAAAGCGACGAACTCGAAGGCGAGCAGATCAAGGCGATCGTCGCCGAGTACGCCGACGTCACCGAACGCCGCGGCCCCGTGCGCATCGCACCCGTCCCGACCGCCTGACCGCCGGTGATGAGTTTCCGCGCCGACAGGCGTCGCGGAAACTCATCACCGCACGTCAGATGCGTTCGAGGACCTCGCCGTCGAACAGCGGGGTGATTCCCTCGGCGACGACGTCGGCTCGCATCTCCTCGGCCGTGGGTGCCGCCAGGTCACCGCCGGCCGCATCGATGATCAGCGGCAGGAGCCTGGCGTCACTGGTGGTGTTGAGGAACATCTGCGGATGGGCGAGCACGAAGCGCACGGCCCGATCGATCGCCGACGGATCGGTCAGCGGGTCGTACCAACTGAACCCCGCGGTGGAACCATCGGCCCACCGGCCACGAGCGATCGACTTGATGGTCTGCACCGCGACCTGACGATCAGCGCACACGTCCAGCAACTCCTCGACGTCGGAGCGGTATGCGGGGTTGTCGAGCAGGATGAAGTTCACCGGGAACAGCACGGATGCGAAGCTGAAGCGTTCGAGACTGCGCAAGTGCATCCCGGGGATGCGAAGTCCGTGCCCGGTCACGCCGATGTTCGACACGAGCCCTTCGTCCTGCGCAGCGGTGAGCGCTTCGAGGGCGCCACCGGGAGCGAACACCGCATCGAACTCCTCGTCCTCGACCAGATTGTGCAACTGGATCAGGTCGACATGATCGACACCCATCCGCTCCAGCGATCGTTCGAGTTCGGAGCGTGCTGCTTCGCCGTGTCGCTCACCGGTCTTCGTGGCGAGGAACACCTCGCCACGGTGTGCACCGAGCCACGGACGCAGACGTTCCTCCGATGCGCCGTAACCGGCAGCGGTGTCGATGTGGTTGATCCCCCACGATTCGATTCGATCGAGCGTCGCATCGGCGCGCTCCTGGCTCATCCCACCCAGCGCCGCGGCGCCGAAGATCACCCGGGTGGACTGATGACCGGTGGCACCGAAGGGTGCGATGGGGAGCGCAGACATGGATGCGAACGTACCTCAGCGCCGGAAACGGCACCGACCTCTGGCACTGTTCTCGGGGTCGCACCAGTCGTAGGTTGGGTCCATGGACATCGAGGAGTTGACCGAGCGCGCCACCGAACTCGTGCAGAGCCGCACGCTGTCGTACGACCAGAAGCTGCGTCGACTCGCCACCCTGGCCACCGAGGCACTCCCGTATCCGGACATCTCCGCCGAGTGCGCAGCTGCGCTCGACAAGCGCGTGATCTGCGACATGTTCGAAGGCCACGCCCCGTTCACCCCCCGCTACGTGCTCCCCGACTACGAACTCGCAGTGCGCCAGGGTCTGGACCACCTCGAGATGCCCGCACCGACCACGCTCGAGGACGCACTCGCGTTCTTGCAGGTGATGTACACCCACGTTCCGAGCGTCACGACCTACCCGGTCTACATCGGCGACCTCGACAAGGTGCTCGCGCCGTTCGTCGGCGAGGAGATCTCCGACGACGATCTCGACGTGCAGCTCCGCCGTTTCTGGATCGGAATCGATCGCATGCTGCCCGATGCGTTCGTTCACGTCGATCTCGGCCCCCATGACAGTCGGGTCACCCGATCGATCCTTCGCGTCGAACGCTCGTTGCGCCAGGCGGTTCCGAACATCACGCTGAAGGTCGACCCCGACGTCACGCCCGACGATCTGATCGAGGACGCCGTTCGCACCGTGTTCGAGACCGGCAAGCCGCACTTCGTCAACCATCCGATGATGGTCAGCGACCACGGCGAGCGCTACGCCGCTGTCAGCTGCTACAACTCGCTCAAGATCGGTGGCGGCGCGCACACACTGGTGCGCCTCAACCTGAAGGAGGCCGCACTCCTGCACGCCGGGTCCGCCCACGAGTTCCTGGAGAACGCGCTCCCCCACTACGTCGAGCTGACCGCCGAACTCGGCGAGGCACGAGTGCGATCGCTCGTCGAGCGCCAGCGGTTCTACGAGACGCACTGGCTCGCGGCCGAGCAGCTGATCGATCTCGACCAGTTCTCCGCGATGTTCGGGATCTTCGGGCTCGCGGAGTGCACCAACCTCTTGATGGCCTACGACGGGCTCGACCGTGACGGCGAGGCGAGATACGGCCACGATGCCGACGCGAACGCACTGGCCGTACGCATCGTCGAGCGGGTCGCCGAGCTGGTGGCCGATCGCCCGATGCCGTACTGCAAGGGCGGCGGCGGGTACTGCCATCTGCACAGCCAGAGCGGCATCGACCTCGATGATGCGGTCACTGCGGGCACTCGGATACCGGTCGGCGACGAACCGCCGTTGCTCGATCACATCGCTGCCTGCGCTCCTCACCACCACCTGTTCGCCTCCGGGGTGAGCGACATCTTCCACGTCGACGAGACCGCAACTCGCAATCCCGAGGCGCTCGTCGACATCATCCGCGGTGCGTTCACCAGCGGCATGCGCGACTTCACGTTCAACCTCGACGACAACGAGTTCGTCCGGATCACCGGCTACCTCGTCCGCAGGAGCGACCTCGAGGCGATCGCCGGCGACGGTGTGGTCCGCCATGCGAGCGATCACCTCGCAGCCGGCAGCGAGAACGCCTACCACCTCACGCAACGAGCGGTGAAGCGCATCGGCTGCCACGAGCGCGATCCCCGTTGAACCCCCTCGAGACCGGCGTGACGGACGACTCGTTTCGATCGGTGACGGGCTACGTCGCCGACACGATCGGGTTCAGCTGCGTCGATGGACCCGGCAACAGGTTCGTGGTGTTCATGCAAGGGTGCAACTTCGACTGCGTGGCGTGCCACAACCCGCAGACGATCCCCGGTCACCAACCGCTCGACGGGTATCACCCGCGGCACCTGCGCGTCGACGACCTGATGGAGGACATCGGTCGTGCTGCACCCTTCATCCGCGGGATCACCGCATCGGGGGGTGAAGCAACACAGCAGCCGGAGTTCCTGCGGGCGCTGTTCACAGCGATCAAGCACGATCCCGACCTCGCCCACCTGACGTGCTTCGTCGACACCAACGGCGCCGCCCCGCGCTCGGTCTGGGACCGGCTGGCTCCCGTCGTCGACGGCGTGATGGTCGACCTGAAGTGCCTCGACGACGCAACGCATCGACGAATGACCGGCCAGCCGAACGACCAGGTCCTGGCGAGCATCGAACACCTCGCCGCACTCGGCGTGCTGTACGAGACCAGACTCCTGCTGGTGGCCGGGGTGAACGACGACGACAGCTTGCTGGTGCGCACCGCCGAGTGGCTGGCCGCAGTCGACCCGGCGATGCGGGTCAAGCTGATCGGATTTCGTAGTCACGGCGCCCGCCCGCAAGTGCCCGCTCTCGTCGAGCCGACCCCCGATGCACTCGAGCACGCCGCCGACCTGCTCGCGAGCGTTGCCCCGTTCGAGATCTGCACGATCTGAGGGCCGGTCGCGATGACACGACCACCGTCCCACCTGGTCGCACGATCGATGAAAGCGCTTTCAGTCGGTCGCGCGAAGCTGCTGCGGTGAACCCGTCGATCGCTTCGCTGAGCGAGCACGCTCACACCACCTCCGGATGGGAGGTGGTCGACACGTCACCGACGCCCGATCGTGGCGTCGCCACCGGCTCGTGCTTCCTTGTCGGAAACGGCTACCTCGGCTATCGCGGCACCCGTCCAGAGCAGCGCGCAGGCGACTTCGTCGGCTGCGTGGTGACCGACACCTACGACATGGCCGATGGCGTCTGGCGCGAGCTCTGCACGGTGCCCAACGGCCTCTTCGTGCAGGTCGAACTCGACGGTGCGCCGCTCAGCTTCGATGCCGATCGCGAGGCCCACATCGAGTTGACCATCGAGACCGGCGAGGTCACCCACGCCTGGTTCGGTCGTACCGAGGCGGGGAGCACGGCGCTGGTCTCGATGCGGCGGTTCGCGAGCCTGGCCGAGCTCCACGCACTCGCGCAACGGGTCGTCGTGATCCCCGACCAGGACTGCGAGATCACCGTCGTCGCGGGCATCGACGACGCCGAGTGGAGTCTCAACGGAGACCACTTCAGCTCGGTGTCGACCTCGATGGAGCACGAGGTCGTGACGAGTCGTTGCGTCACCCTCGAGCGAGGCATCGAGATCGCAGTGGCATCGATGGTGAGCGTCGACGAACTCGCTCCGGCGTCCGACCCGTTGGCGCCCCCGACTGGCGAGCGGGGAATCACCGCTCGGCGATGGGCGGGTCGTGTCGGGTCGGGAGCGGCAGTCACCATCTCGTCGACGATGACTGCGGCGAGCACGAACGACCACGACGTCGACGGCGACCCAGTCGCCGTCGCCGTTCGAACCTGCCGGGAGATCAGCAGCAACGGCTACCGGGAAGCGCTTGCGGCCTCCGCACGAGCCTGGGCGTCGTTCTGGTCGACTGCCGATGTGCGCGTCGGCGGCGACCTCGCAGCACAAGCGGCGTTGCGGTTCTCGATCTACCACAACCGCATCGCGCTGCCGGCCCACAGCGACCGGCTGCCGGTCGGCGCACGGGGCCTGTCGTGCCAGGCGTACCAGGGCGCAGCGTTCTGGGATCAGGAGATGTTCAACCTGCCCGCCGTGCTCTACACCGCGCCCGACATCGCCCGGCGCCTCCTCGTCTACCGGTGGCGCACCCTCGACGGCGCTCGCCGCAAGGCCCGACGACTCGGATACGAGGGAGCGTTCTACGCCTGGATCAGCGGCGACACCGGTGACGAGCTGTGCCCCGACTTCTTCTTCGCCGATGTGCTGACCGGCCGACCGATCCGCAACCACTTCAACGTCTGGCAGATCCACGTCAGCCCCGACATCGCCCATGCGGTCTGGAGGTACTGGGACGCGACCGGCGATCTCGACTTCCTGGCGGATCACGGTGCCGAGATCGTGTTCGAGGTCGCCAGGTTCCTGCGTTCGCGAGCCCGTTGGGACGAGGTTCGTGAGCGCTACGAGCTCCTCCGACTGCTCGGCCCCGACGAGTGGCACGAGAACGTCGACAACAACGCCTACACCGCCCGTCTCGCTCGGCTGGCGTTGCGTCACGCCGCCGCAGTGCGAGAGATGCTGAGCCAGCGCCGGCCGCACGCGCTGGCCGCACTCGTCGACCGCTGCGGGTTCGACGACGCCGAGTTCGATGCCTGGGCACGCCTCGAGGCGTCACTGCACGAACCGGCACCCGATCCCGACACGCTGCTGATCGCTCCGTTCGACGGGTTCTTCGGCCTCGAGGACTGTCGCCCCGACGACCTGCGCATGCGGTTGCTCGACCCCGGCGAGTACTGGGGCTGGCCGAACGGCGTTGCCGTCCACACCCAGGTCTCCAAACAGCCCGACGTGGTGCAGATGTTCGCCGTCGATCCGTCGTTCGATCTCGAGGTACAACGCGCCAACTACGACTACTTCGAGCCGCGCTGCTCACATGGCTCGTCGCTGAGTCACTCTGTCCACGCGACGGTCGCCGCACGGCTCGGCGGCTTCGGCGAGCACTACCTCGACCAGGCCCACGCCTACTTCATGGACACCGCTGCGCTCGACCTGCGCAGCACCGCACATTCGGTCGTCGGAGGGACGTTCATCGGCGGGATGCACACTGCGGCGAACGCAGGCGCCTATCAGACCGCCGTGTTCGGCTTCGGCGGCTTCGACGTCGACGGCGGCGTGGTGCAGACTGACGCCGGCACTCCCCCGGCACTGGTCGACACTCGACTACGCGGCGATCGTGCACGGTCAGCGGATCTCGGTGAGCGCGACCCGATCGACGACCACGGTCCGGGCCGCACCGGACAACGATGCCCCGGTCGCGGTGTCGATCGACGGTGGCGAGACGCAACTGGTGGAGCCGGGCTCCTTCGTGACAGCCTGAGGGCCGTGGTGATCGAACCGGCGCTCGTTGAGGACTTCCAGCGTGACGGAGCCGTAGCGATGCGCGGCGCTCTCGACGACCGATGGCTGGCGCTGCTCGCCGACGGCGTCGAGTACAACCGCCTCCACCCGAGCGCTTGGGCACACTGGTACACCGACCAGGACCGAGCCGTGGGGTTCTGGTCGGACTACGTCACGTGGCCGAACGTCGACGCGTACCGCCAGGTCGCCTTCGACAGCGGACTCGCCGAGGTCGCCGGGCAATTGATGCGATCCGACACGGTGCGGTTCTTCCACGACCACGTGCTCGTCAAGGAGCCGGGGGCGGTCGAGCCCACGCCATGGCATCACGACGACCCGTACTACTGCGTCGACGGCATGCAGAACGTCAGCATGTGGATCGCCCTCGACCCTGTGCCGGCGTCGTCGGGGCTGCGGTTCATCGCCGGGTCACACCTGTGGAACCGTCGATTCGTCCCGCGCAGGTTCATCGACCAGGCGCCGTACGGCCCTGCCGACGAACGGTTCGAACTGCTCCCCGACGCAGACGAACTCGTCACCGGACAGCCGCTGATCGGTTGGGACGTCGAGCCGGGAGACGTGATCGCGTTCCACTACCGCACGCTGCACGGTGCGCCCGGCAACCAGTCTGCGACCCGGCGCCGGGCGGTCAGCCTGCGCTGGCTCGGCGATGATGCGCGATTCGGCGTCCGGCCATGGGACACCTCCCCGCCGTACGAACCCAATGGTCTGGTCGAGGGAAGTCGGCTCGATGGTGATCCCCGGTTCCCTGTCGTCGCGTTCTGATCGCCAAGATGGCGAGATGACATCAGCACTCCCCGCCGCGTTCGACAACCGAGTCAGCCGCGACCTCGGCGTCGACATCCCGATCGTTCAGGCGCCGATGGGCTGGATCGCACGATCGCAGCTCGCCTCCGCCGTGTCGCAGGCAGGCGGCTGCGGGATCATCGAGACCTCGTCGGGCGAACTCGACGCGGTCAAGGACGAGATCCGCAAGATCCGCGACCTCACCGACCGGCCGTTCGGCGTCAACATCGCCCAGGCGTTCGTGCGCGACCCGGCGATCGCCGAGTTCGTGATCGATCAGGGCGTGAAGTTCGTGACCACCTCGGCAGGCTCCCCGACCAAGTACACCGGCGTGCTCAAGGAGGCCGGTCTCACCGTCTATCACGTCGTACCCACGCTTGCCGCTGCACTGAAGGCGGTCGACGCCGGCGTCGACGGGCTCGTGGTGGAAGGCGGTGAAGGCGGAGGGTTCAAGAGCCCAACGCCGGTGTCGACGATGGTGCTGCTGCCATTGGTCCGCTCGAAGGTCGACGTCCCGATCATCGCCGCCGGCGGTATCACCGACGGCGCCACGATGGCCGCAGCGTTCGCGCTCGGCGCCGAAGGTGTCCAGATGGGCACCCGCATGGTGTCGGCAGCCGAATCGCCTGTCCACGACAACTGGAAGCAGGCGATCGTCGACGCCGCCGAGACCGACACCCTGTTCCTCAACCAGCGCCACTCTCCGGCCCTTCGGGCGCTGCGAACGGAGAAGACCGAGGCCCTGGTCGGTGCCGAACACAACGTGTTCGGCGACTTCGGCAATGCCATCGACCTCTACTTCGGCGGCGACATGAACGCAGCGATCGCCTTGTCCGGCCAGGTGGCTGGGCGCATCGAATCGGTCGAGACCGTCGCGAAGATCATCGACGACACCATCAGCGGGTTCGCCGCCACCGTCGCCCGCCTGGCCGGCTGAACCCGCCGAGCCCGTCGGTGTGACGCTTGGTGTCCGACACCAGTCGTCACGTGCCGGTGACCTCGACGACCGCTTCGACGAACGACGCAGCCTCGAGCAGCTGCGAGCGCGATGCCGACGACGGATCGGCCCGAACAGCCACTGCAGCGTGGAGCATGTCGGCGAAGTCTGGGGCGCGCTCGGCGGCCCACCCACCGGCGACCGACTTCGACGTCACGTCGCCCGTCTCCCACGTGTACAGCATCCGGGCCGTACCGAGCGCCACCCACTCGAGCACCTCGCCGCCGTACTCGGTCTCGTCGCTCGCCTCGACCTCCGCAGCGAGCCGCTCACCGACGCCTCGCCAGTAGGTCTGCAAGTTCTCGCGAACGAACAGCCGTCGCTCGATCTCGTCGACGAACACCCCGACCCGATCGGGGCGCTCGCCGCGTAGCGTGATGCCGCGGGAGGCGAGGGTGTACCACGTGATCGGGTTGATCTCGAACGACTCACCGTCGACGTGGTACTCGCCGTCGAGCACCCACGGCCGGTGCACCGCCATCGGTGGCACGACCAGATCGCCCCATGCCACATAGGGGCCGTCGATCGGGATGCCCGACGTGACCGCTGCGTGCGCGGCCGCGAGGTCTCCGAACAGGTCAGGGTCCGACGGGTCGGCCACGACTGCCACGACGTCGATGTCGCTGTGCGGGGTCCAGTCGTCGAGCGCCACGGATCCCACGACGTACAGCCCCTCGATGGTGCCGGGAGCCAGCTGGTCGTGCACGCGCAGCCATTCGCTGAGGGCATCGGCAACCGGCGTCGGCATCGTCACGGGTTCCACGGGCGGCACGGTATCTGCCGCTCCTACCCTGGGAACATGGCCATCGACGACGAACTCACCAACCGGATCACGTGGAAGATCCCGAACGCCCTCGCGCTGGTCGGCTCCGCACACGACGGCGAACGCAATGCGATGACCACGAGCTGGATCACCCAGCTGTCGATGGAACCGGTGCTGATCGGTATCGGGGTGGACAACTCCGCGGTCACGCATCGGCTGATCTCCGCAAGTGCGGCGTTCACGGTGAACCTCTGGAACAGCGAGAACACCCGCCCGTTCGTCAAGTTCTCGAAGCCTGCCGTCGACGACGGCGACAACTTGAACGGTTGGACGGTGAGCGCTGCGACGACGGGTGCGCCGGTGTTCGCCGACGCGATCGCCTGGATGGACTGCGAGGTTCGCCACACCCTCGATCTCGGCACACACACCCTCTTCGTCGGCGAGCTGGTCGATGGCGCGATCAACGACGACGACGCCCGCTCGGCCGCGATGAGCGACACCCGCATGAAGTACGGCGGCGTCAAGCGCCACTGACCCCGGCTGAGTGCTCAGGCCGGACGAAGCGGTTCGACACGAGGGGCCGGCATCGGATCCCCGACGGGTCTCGGGAGCGGATCCGCGATCGCCACGACCCGGCTCCTGAGCCAGGGTCGCAGGTCGGCCAACGGCATTGGACGCGCGATCCCGAAGCCTTGGGCGAACTCGCAGCCGAGCGCTGCGAGGGCGTACCACGTGTCACTCGTCTCGAGGCCTTCGGCCACCACGTCGAAACCCAGTCGATGTGCGAGATCGACGACACTCTCGACGATCACCCGGTCGGCCCGGTTCGAGAGCAGGCCGCGGACGAACACTGCGTCGATCTTCACGCGGTCGACAGGGAGTTGGCGCAGCGTCTCGAACGACGAGTAGCCGGTACCGAAGTCGTCGATGGCGATCGTGACTCCGGCCTCTCGGAGTCGGTCGACCGTGAACCACGATTGCTCCGGGTTCGCCCCCAGCGCCCGTTCGGTCACCTCGACCTCCAGGCGAGAGGGCGGGAACCCGACGTCGGCGAGCACACCGAGTACGAGTGCCGGGAAGTTCCGATCCTGGAGGCTCCGCTGCGACACGTTGACCGCCAACTTCACGTCGTCGATCCCGGCCAACCGCATGCCCTGTGCGGAAGTCCGCAGCACCATCTCGGTGACCGGTCCGATCAGCTCGGTCTGCTCGACGAGTGCGATGAAGTCGTTCGGCTGGATCCTGCCGTACACCGGGTGATCCCAACGAATGAGTGCCTCGACCGTGTCGGCCGCGCCCGTGTCCATCCGCACCTGCGGCTGGAAGTACACCTTGAACTGCTCCTCGACCAGAGCTCGGTCGATGTCGGCCAACAGCTCGACACGGCCGCGTCCTTGGACACGAACGCAGTCGTCGTAGCGCTCGACGTTCGTCGCGAGCCGCTTCGCACGGTACATCGCGATGTCAGCTGCACGCAGCAGGTCCGACGCCGACCGGCCGTGCCGCGGAGCAAATGCCACACCCATGCTGACATCGACGCGGATCGGGAAACCCCGAACCGAGAGCGGCTTGGCGAGATCGGTGCTGAGCGCGCTCACCAGCCCCTCGACCTCCTCACTGCCCTCTGCGTTCGTTCGCAGCGGCAGCAGCACGGCGAATTCGTCGCCTGCCAACCTCGACGCCACTGCGCTGGGGGGCAGGCTCGCGGCGAGCCGCCCGGCGAACGCCGCGAGCAGTGCGTCGCCGACGTCATGGCCCAATTCGTCGTTGACCTCCTTGAACCGATCGAGGTCGATCAGCATGACCATCGCCGAAGTCGACCCCCCGGCCCCGCCGACCACCATCTCCACACGCTCGGAGAATGCCCGTCGGTTCGCCAGGCCCGTCAAGGCATCGTGCCGCGACTCGTACGCCCGCTCGAAGGCGTGTCTCGTCGACTGGAAGACCAACACGGTCGTGATCATGAGCAGTGGCGCGAGCGCGCGGCTGAACTCGACGCCGACGATCCAGATCGGCGCGAGTGACAGCAGCGCACCCTGGGCGGTCACCCATGCGCCGACGCTGTGCGCCAGCGCGTTCGCGAGCGCAACTCGTGATCGCGCCGCTTCGTCGATCGCCGTGACGACCCCGTCGACCAGCAGGATGGTCGCTCCGATGATCATCGCGCCGACCACCCAACGCCACGAGACACCGGCGACGCTGTCCATCGACCAGGAGGCGTCGAGCCACATCGACACCGATGCCGCAGAGCCCACGGTCAGCGCAACCTTCGACAACTGGATCAGCGTCGAGATCGGGGTCGCACGTACGACGAGCGCGTGGGCAACCGTCCCGAACATCGACGCCCACACCGCCCCGGTCGGCGAGCCGACCAGCAACAGGCCGAATGCGAAGAGATGGACCGGGGTGACGTAGGTGTTCGGACCCGATCGAATCCAACACCGGCGGCTCGTCTCGCCGACGAACAGCCCGAGGCCGAGAAACACCAGCACCGGTCGGTCGGCTGCCGGCACCTCGCTGTACAGGTCGGCGCGGATGACTGCGACCACCACGGCGACGGCCAGCGACAACGTACCGAGCGCGGTGACAGTCAGCGCAATACGATCGGGAACCTGCCAAGCCGCCAGATTCGAGGCGCACCCAACGCGCTCCGATTCCAACCACCTCGAGTTCTTGTGGTGCTGTCGCCACGCTGCTCCGCCCGTCGCCCGTCGACTCTTGTCGACCATGTTGGGTATCGGGATCTCGGCGGCGCTTCTTGAACCGTGACGCGTACCGGTCCTGCTCGCCGGGCTGC
>CAWKCN010000046.1:0-11199 GCA_963848145.1 Ilumatobacteraceae bacterium | reverse complement strand
GGTCGTGATGCTGCGGTTGACTCAAGGGTGTGAATCGTAGATCAGGCCCGTGGATCATCCGCATCCTGTTCGCGCTGGCACTGACCGCCGGACTGCTCGCACCTCAGCCGGCTGCTGCTGCCACGCCGACCCCTGAGCCGGTCGCTCCCCCGACGACCGAGCTCGTCATCGACGAGGCCAACCCGTTCCTCCCCGACGAACGCAACCTCACCGACTGCATCGGCATGCTCCAGCGACCCGGTTGCGGCAGCGAAGCCCGCGGCGGATGGCACCAGAACGTCGTCGCCATCGTGATGGTGTCGGGACTCCTCCTCGTGTTCGGCCGTGTCGCCTGGGGCGTTCGACGCAGCCAGAAGAACGCGGCGGCCTCGACCCCCGACCCCTGAGCGTGGTTCCCCGAGCCCCGGGCACGGGGAACCACGCCGTACGATCCAGCGCGTGACACCCGACGAGTTTCGCCGCCACGGCCACGAACTGATCGACTGGATCGCCGACTACATCGACACTGTCGAGGACCGCCCCGTCGGCTCGACGGTGCAGCCAGGTGACGTACGGTCGCAACTGCCCGAGCATCCACCGACCGAGGTCGAGTCGTTCGATGACGTCATGGCCGACATCGAGCGCGTCGTCGTGCCGGGTCTCACGCAGTGGCAGCACCCGGGCTTCTTTGCCTACTTCCCGTCGAACACCTCGTTTCCGTCGATTCTCGGCGAGCTGCTGTCGGCCGGCCTCGGCGTCCAGGGGATGAGTTGGGTGACATCGCCAGCGTGCACCGAGGTGGAGACACTGATGCTCGACTGGATGCAGGAACTGCTCGGCCTGCCCGAACGGTTCCGGTCGGCGAGCACGACCGGCGGCGGCGTGATCCAGGGCACCGCCAGCGAAGCAACGCTGGTGGCCATCCTGTCCGCTCGCTGGCGTGCCACGGGCGGCGCCGTCAACCACGACGGCGACACCACACGCCTGGTGGCATATGCCACCTCGCAGGCCCACTCGAGCATCGAGAAGGGCCTACGGATCGCCGGCATCGGCACCGATCGGACCCGGACGGTGCCGCACGACGACGCGTTCGCGATGCGCCCCGACGCACTCGCCGAGATGATCGCCGCCGACCGGGCGGCCGGATTCGTGCCGTTCTTCGTGTGCTCGACGCACGGCACGACCTCGTCGATGGCGTTCGATCCAACGCCGGAGGTCGGTGAGATCTGCGCCCGCGAAGGCCTCTGGCTGCACGTCGACGCGGCCATGTCCGGTATCGCGACCCTCGCACCCGAGTTCAGATGGATGAACGAGGGGCTCGACTCCGCCGACTCGTACTGCACCAACCCCCACAAGTGGATGGGCGTCAACTTCGACTGCAATCTCTACTGGACCGCCGACCGCGCAGCGCTGCTCGGTGCGCTCAGCATCCTGCCCGAGTACCTCCGCTCCGAAGCAGCCGAGGCGGGGGCCGTGATCGACTACCGCGACTGGCAGATCCCGCTCGGGCGGCGGTTCCGAGCACTCAAGCTGTGGTTCGCGATCCGCAACGAGGGCGTCGCGTCGTTCCAGACGATGATCCGACGCCACGTCGAACTCACCCAGGAGCTGGCCGGCTGGATCGCCGACGACGACCGGTTCGAGATCGTGGCACCGCACCCCGTCAATCTCGTGTGTGTGTCCCTGCGCAGCGGCGACGAAGCGACCGACGCACTGATCGAGGCAGCGAATGCGACCGGTGAGGCACTGTTCACTCGCACGGTGCTCGACGGCCGCTCGGTGCTGCGGATCTCGATCGGTGCTCGCCGCACCGAGCGTCATCACGTCGAAGCCGCCTGGCGCCTCCTGCAACACACTGCTCCCGCCGCCCCGTGACCCCCGCTGCCATGAGCACCCGCCGGGCGATGGGTCTGGGCGTCCTCGGGTGGCGCGCACGCTCATCGCTCGTGCCGAGTCGGATGCGCAGCAACAGGCCTGGCACGATGGGTCGATGAGCGAGTCGCGTCCTGTTGCACTGATCACGATGGCCACCGGCTACGTCGGACCGGCGCTGGCACGCTCGTTGGCGAGCCGAGGCTACGACCTCGTACTGCAGGGCGCCGCCGGCGACGACACGATGGTCGGCGTGGAGGAGTCGTTCGACGATCAGCTCGAAGCGCTCGACGCACTCGGCGCAGACGTCCACACGGTGAGCGACGTCGATCTGTCCACCGCCGAGGGCAACCAGGCCCTCGTCGCCCAGGCGCTCGACCGCTTCGGGCGCCTCGATTCGGCGTGCCTCGTGACCGGACTCATCGTCGTCGGCAAGTTCCTCGACATGACGATCGACCAGTGGGAGCGCGTCAAGCGCATGAACCTCGACATGGTCTTCCACGGGCTGCAAGCCGTGCTGCCGTCGATGGTCGACGCCAGGCAGGGTCAGGTCGTCGTTTTCACGTCGGCCACCGGCGCCCGACCCGACCCGATCACGTCGATCTACGGCGGCACCCGTGCGGGTGCCAACGGGATCGTCCGGGCGGTCGGACTCGAGCATGCGCGCGACGGAGTCCAGGTCAATGCGATCGGCACCAACTACATGGACTTCCCCGGTTTCCTGAAGGCGTCACGAGCCGACACCGACCCCGAACGCCGGGCTGCGATCGAAGCCCAGGTGCCGATGCGCAAGCTCGGCACGATGGACGAACTCGCTGCGTTCACCTCGGTGCTGCTCGACGGCAGCAGCCGGTTCCAGACGGGTCAGTTCTTCAGCTTCAGCGGCGGCTGGAGCACCTGATTCCCAACACCTGATCGCTAGCGACGCGTCGCCCGTCCGGTCAGCAGGTCGACCAGCATGTGTGCGGTCGCGCCCCACACGGTCTCGTCGTCGAGCTCGAAGAAGTGCAACGGACGATCGAGCGGTGGGCTCCCCCAACGTTCCATGTGGTAGGTGCCGGGACGGGTCAACTCTGCGATCGGCGTCCAGAACACACGGTCGGCCTCGAACGTCAACGGCTCGAGTTCGGGCCGATCGTCGAGAACCGACACGATCGGCACGATGTAGCTCTTGCTCACGATCGTGTTCAGATGGGCGAGCTCACCCACGACCTGCGGAGCGGCCGGGTCGAGCCCGACCTCCTCGTGCGCTTCGCGCAATGCTGTTTCGAGCGGCGTCTCACCGGCGTCGAGCCGGCCACCGGGGAAGCTGATCTCGCCGCGGTGGTTGCGCATCTGCATCGAGCGTCGCGTCAACAGCACCTCGGCGCCCTCGGGCCCGTCAGCGAGCGCGATCAACACCGCCGACACCCGCGCATCGGGAAACGACGGCAGCAACGGCGCCGAGCGTTCGGGAACTTCGGCGACGAGTTCGGAAACCGTCCACGTCGCCCCGAAGTTCCAGGGCGTCTCGTCGTGCTCGGTCCAGACCTCCGGCCGTGGAATCCGTTGGTTGCCGCCTCGGCGCCGTTTGCTCACTGTTGCAGGGCCCGGTCGAGGTCGTCCCACAGGTCCTCGACGTCCTCACAGCCGACACTGAAGCGGATGAGCGTGGGCGGGATCCGTTCCTGGCCCGGGATGGCCGCACGTCGTTCCATGGTCGATTCGACCCCGCCCAGGCTGGTGGCGTGATTGATCAGCTCGACCCGTTCGCACACGTGCGCTGCCCGAGCGCCGTCACCGACGGTCTCGAACGACAGCATTGCCCCGAACCCGGACATGAAGCCCGCAGCAATCGAATGGGTCGGATGGCTCGGCAGCCCCGGGTAGCGGACGCGGAGCACGTCGGGGTGACCTTCGAGGCGACCGGCGAGTTCCATGGCGTTGGCCTGCGCCCGGTCGAGTCGCAGCCCCATCGTGCGGGCGCCGCGGATCGTCAGGAACGCCTCCATCGCACCGATCGACGCACCGTGGAGCAGGCGGCGATGGTGGAATTCGTCGTAGAGGTCGTCGCGCTCGACGACGAGTACCCCGGCGAGCAGATCGGAGTGACCGCCGATGAACTTGGTCGCCGAGTGCATCACCACGTCGGCGCCGAGCGCCAGCGGCTGCTGGTTGAGCGGCGTCGCAAAGGTGCTGTCGACCGCCACGATCGTGTCCGGCGAGCGCGGCACCGAGCAGATCGTCGGGAGATCGGCGACGGTGATCAGGGGGTTCTCGGGCGACTCGAGCCACACGAGATCGCACTCGCCCACCGCCTCGACCCAGGCGTCGGTGTCGGCCTGGTCGAGCCGACGCACGGTCCACCGTCCCTGCTGCTCACCCTCCGCGACGATGCCGGCCACACCGTGGTACGGGTCGGTCGGCACCGCGATCCGAGCTCCGACCGCGAGACGCTGGAACACGACGGCCGCCGCCGCCATCCCTGACGCGAACGCCAATGCCCGGCCGCCGTCGAGACGACCGAGCAGTTCTTCGAGTGCGTCGGTGGTCGGGGTGCCTTCCGCCCTGCTGTAGACGCGGTCGTCGGTGAGGTAGAAGTTCGACGCGAAGACCGGTGGCACGTTGAGCGGCTCGCCCGGCATCCGATTGCGGGCGCCTGCCACCAGCCAGGTCGACGTGGTCCAGTCGGTCATCACGGCGACGGTACCGCCGCATGCAATGGGCTGCTCAGTCGTCGGCGTCGGCGCCGCTGTCGAAGGAGTCCTTCCAACGCTTCAACGAGTTGACGCCACCACCGACCGCACGGCCTGCGCCGCGACCGATGTTCTCACTGGTCGGTCGATCGGCACCGGCGGCCGCCGCCTTGCGCTCGGAGCGGGGCATCTTCTCGGTGAAGTCGGTGTGGAACCAGACGAACCACAGCACGAACGCAATCCCCCCGAGAAGAAATCGGCTCGTGTTGTCCATCGAGATCCACGGTTGGACAGCGCCGGCAACGAGCAGGAGCATCACCACGACGTCGAGGTACTTGTGCGCACGCTTGCCCGCGAGACGAAACGCGCCGGCGGCGCCCTTCGCCACGGCCGCGTTGAGAATGATGACCAGCCCGAGCACCGCAGGCACCGCAGGCTGCGGCATCTGTATCGCCGCACTGATCAGGCCGATGCCGAGCAGGTACTCGACGAGCTGATGCGCCCAGAACGGACGTCGAACTCGATCGATCTCGACCATCGCCCCGAGCCTACGACGTGCATACTGAACCCGCTGGCCAAGAAACGAGGACCCACCATGACCGACAACCACTGGACCACCGCGAACATCCCCGACCAATCGGGTCGTGTGGCCGTCGTGACCGGCTCGAACACCGGTCTCGGACTCGAGACCGCTTCGGCCCTCGCCGGAGCGGGCGCCGAGGTGGTGATGGCGATACGGAACCCCGACAAGGGTGATGCCGCGCGACAGCAGATCCTCGAGGCGCACCCCGGCGCAACGATTCATCTGCAGACGCTGGATCTGGGTTCACTCGACTCGGTGCGCGCCGCTGCGACGTCGCTGCTCACCGAGCACGATCACATCGACCTGCTGATCAACAACGCCGGGGTGATGTACACCGAGTGGCAAACCACCACCGACGGCTTCGAGTTCCAGATGGGCGTCAACCATCTGGGGCACTTCGCGCTCACGATGCTGCTGCTCGACCGCCTCCAGGAGACCGACGGATCCCGCATCGTCAACGTGAGCAGCGTGGCCCACAAGATCAAGTCGAAGCTCGATCCCGCAACGATGATGTCAGGTGAGAAGTACGACCGCATCGCCGCCTACGGCCGCTCGAAGCTGGCCAATCTCCTGTTCACCTACGAGCTCCAGCGTCGTCTGGCGGCAACCGGCTCGGCAACGGCTGCGCTCGCCGCGCACCCGGGAATCTCGTCCACCGAACTCGTCCGCAACTCGCCGAAGGTGTTGCAGATCATGGAACGGTTCAGCGGTCTGATCGCACAGCCCGCCGCCCGGGGCGCACTGCCTCAGTTGCGAGCAGCAACCGACCCGAGCGCCGTCGGCGGCGAGTACTACGGCCCCGACGGGTTCATGGAGGGGCGCGGCGACCCGGTGATCGTCACGTCGTCAGCACGCTCCCACGACAGCGACCTGCAGCAGGCGCTGTGGACCGAATCGGAGCGTTTGACCGGCATCACCTCGCCGATCTGAGTCCGCACCCCGCCACTCAACCGGTGACGGTGAGTTCGGCGAACATCCCCTGCGCGATGTGCGGCGGCCCACCGTCGACGTCGGGTGGGCCGCCCTCCGCCTCCGCGGCAGCTGCGAGGTACTCGTCGGGGTCGGCGCCGGTCGGGATCACGCAGACGATCGCATAGCGGCCGGGTTCGTCGAGCACGCCGGTGCCTTCCACCACCATGCCCTCGGCGGTCGGCGGGGCAACGATCACGGTCGTCACACCGGCCAGCAACGCACCGAACTCCGCCGGCGGGAGCTGCATCAGTTCCGCGACGGAACGCTCCTCGTCGTCGTCGAGACGAACGGCGACGAACTCGTGCGCCTCGGCCTCGCTGTCGTTGACGAGCCGGATCTCGGTGCCGCCGGCCACCTCTGCGGGCAAACCCGTGTACCCGTAGTCGACGGCAGTCACCTCGATCGGCTCGGCCCTGGTCGCGCCGTCATCGGCCTCGCCGCCACATCCCACAGCGAGAACAGCCAGTGCGGAGATGGCAAGGAAGGTCGAACGGACGGGATGGTGTCGTGTGCATCTCATGTCCTCCACCATCGGCGTGCGCCTTTCGGAAACCTTCAGACCGACTCACCGCGGCGGGCTGTGCTGGACTGGGAAAATGGTCGACGGCGTCCCCCAGGTGCACTTCGCCCCAGCCCACGGGGCCAACCTCGCCTATCAGGTGTTCGGTGAGGGGCCCCCGGTCGTCGCGATCCCGCCGATGGCCCAGAACGTCGAGCTCGCCTGGGAGTGGCCGGCGATTCGAGCGATGTTCGAACGGTTCGCCTCGTTCTCCCGCTACCTCCACTTCGACAAGCGCGGCACCGGGGCCTCCGATCGCACCGTTCCGGTTCCGGAGATGGACCAACGCGTGGATGATCTGCGCGCCGTCATGGATCACGCCGGGATCGAACGGGCCCACTTGTTCGGGACCTCGGAAGGCGGCCCGATGGCGATCCTGTTCGCCGCGACCTATCCCGATCGTGTGGCCGGGCTGATCCTCGAAGCCACGGGCGCCCGCCTCGGCGACGTCGATGAACCCGATCCGATCGACCCCGAACGACTCGATCTGATGCTGCAGTTCGTCGACGGCTGGGGGACACCGAACTCGACGACGGCGGATCTCTTCGCACCGTCGCTCGCAGATGATCCTGCGTTCCGGTCGTGGCACGAGCGCTACGAGCGACAGTCGGCGACCCGCGACGCACTTGGGGATCTGTTGCGGCTCAACGCCTTGATGGACGTTCGCGACGTGCTCCCGAGTGTGGAGGCACCAGCACTCGTCCTGCATCGCACCGACGACCTGGTCGTACCGGTGAAGTACGGCCGCGAGGTGGCAGCCGCCCTCCCCGACGCCAGGCTGGTCGAGCGGCCGGGCGGCGACCACTTCACTTACGCCGCCGACACCGAGACCCTCCTGACGGAGATCGAGCGCTTCGTCACCGGGACGACCCTCGACCGCAGGACTCGACGAACCGGTCGCGTCACGATCGAAGTCCTCGGCCGGTTCCGGGTACTCGCCGACGGCACAGAAGTCGCACCCGCCGACTGGGGATCGCGCCGTGCCCGCCAACTCCTCAAGCGGCTCGTCGTCGCCAGGGGCTGGCCGGTCACCCGCGACGAGCTCACCGACATGCTCTGGCCCGACGAAGACGACGAACGCGATCCTGCGGCCGCGATTGTCCGTACAACTCTCGGCGGTTCGCCGCGTGCTGGGCGGTGGAGTCGTCGCCGACCGTTCATCGATCCGACTCGACCTCGACGTTCTCGACATCGACCTCGTGCGACTCCACTCGCTCGACGACGACGCAGCGATCGTCGAGGCCTACACCGGGGAACTCCTGCCCGACGACCGCTACGACGAGTGGACAGAGGGCGCCCGCGCCGAGGCACACATGCGGTTCCTCGCCGCTGCCGACCGTCGCCTCGCTGCGATGGCAGGTCACCACGACGAGGTGGCTCGACTGGCCGCCACGATCCTGTCCGCCGATCCGTTCCACGACGGGGCGCACCGGGCGCTGATCACCGCCCACGTCCGGTCAGGCCGGCTCGGTGCCGCAGCGGACGCCCGCCGCGTCTACACCGGGCGCCTCGCCGAACTCGGCGTGGACACCGCCGGCATCGACGAACTCGACGACGAGTTCGGATCACGCTCAGATTCGTGATCTTGTGATTGTGCGGTCGCACGCGAAGCCGAACACCGATTCGGACGCGCCGACGCCGTGGCGTGGTGCGTGCGGCTCGTCGGCCAGAACGCCGATGCGTGGCTCGCCGATCTCCGGGCAGCCATTCGCAGTGTCGAGGACGTGCGCCAGGCAGGACCCGACGCCGGCTGAACAACACACCTGAAGGTTCCCGAAAGGGTCGTGACCGACACTGCCCGCATGAGCAACACGACCACCACCGACATCCAACCATCGCTGACCGAGGCGGGCGCGGGCGACCACCTGCACTTCCTCAACCACCTGGCGACCGTGAAGTCTCCCCGTGACCGCACCGTCTCGGGGATGAACGCGGTCGAGTTCACCGCACCGCGCGGTTTCGGGCCGCCGCTGCATCGGCATCACGAGGAAGACGAGATCATGTACGTCGTCGACGGCACGATGCGATTGGTCGTCGACGGCGAGGAGCGAGAGGCGTCAGCAGGCGCCGTCGTGTCGCTCCCGGCCGGTGTTCCCCACACCTTCCAGGTCACCTCGGCCGAGGCGACATTTCTCACCGTTGCGGGTGGGAGGCGAAGCGCTCACACGTTCGACGAGTTCGTTGCGGCGTTGGGGGAGCCCACGGCCACGGCCACGCAGCCAGACCCCGTCGAGATCGACCCCGGTCGCGTCGCCGCCATTGCGGCCGCGCACGGCATCGAGATCCTCGGACCACCGCCTCCCGCACTCGACTGACCCGGGACGCGAGGAGGCCCCGGGACGGATCCCGGGGCCTCCTCGATGTCTTCAGGTTCGGATGGTGATCCGACGGCTCACGCCGTCATCACATCATGCCGCCCATGCCACCCATGCCGCCGCCACCCATGCCGGCCATGGCGTCGCCGCCATCTTCCGGCTCGTCGGCGACGAGGCACTCGGTGGTGAGCACCATCGCAGCGATCGACGCGGCGTTCTGGAGACCCGCACGGGTCACCTTGGCCGGGTCGATGATGCCCGCAGCGATGAGGTCCATCATCTCGCCGGTCGCGGCGTTCATACCGGTCGAGCCCTCGGCGGACTCGATCTCGCGGACGACGACGGAGCCTTCGAGGCCCGCATTGTTCGCGATGTTGCGAGCCGGCGCCGTCAGCGCCTCCCACACGGTCTTTGCACCGGTCTTCTCGTCGCCTTCCAGCGAGTCGACGACGACCTGGACGTCCTTGCGGGCACGGATGAGGGCGGTACCGCCACCGGCGACCACGCCCTCCTCGATGGCTGCACGAACCGACGACACGGCGTCTTCGATGCGGTGCTTCTTCTCCTTGAGCTCCACCTCGGTGGCGGCGCCGACCTTGATCAGCGCCACACCGCCGGCCAGCTTCGCGAGGCGCTCCTGGAGCTTCTCGCGATCCCAGTCCGAGTCGGTGTTGTCGATCTCGGCCTTGATCTGGTTGACGCGGCCGTCGATGTCGTCGGTGGTTCCGCCACCGTCGACGATGGTGGTGTTGTCCTTGGTGATCACGACGCGCTTGGCGGTGCCGAGGAGGTCGAGTGTGACGTTCTCGAGCTTGAGACCGACCTCTTCGCTGACGACCTGGCCACCGGTGAGGACGGCCATGTCCTGCAGCATCGCCTTGCGACGGTCGCCGAAGCCGGGCGCCTTGACGGCGGCGGCGTTGAACGTGCCACGGATCTTGTTGACGACGAGGGTCGCGAGGGCTTCGCCCTCGATGTCCTCGGCGATGATCACGAGCGGCTTGCCGGTCTGCATCACGGCCTCGAGGGTCGGCAGCATGGCCTGCACCGTCGAGATCTTGGCGCTGTTGAGCAGGATGTAGGCGTCTTCGAGGACGACTTCCTGACGCTCGGCGTCGGTGACGAAGTACGGCGACAGGTAGCCCTTGTCGAACTGCATGCCCTCGGTGAAGTCGAGCTCGGTGCCGAACGTGTTCGACTCCTCGACGGTGACGACACCGTCCTTGCCGACCTTGTCGATGGCGTCGGCGATGACCTCGCCGATCGAGGCGTCAGCGGCCGAGATGGTGGCAACGCTGGCGATGTCGGACTTGTCGTCGACGTCCTTGGCCTGCTTGGCGATCGAGTCGACGGCCGCAGCGACGGCCTTCTCGATGCCACGCTTCACCGACATCGGGTTGGCGCCGGCGGCAACGTTCTTCATGCCGGTGGTCACCATTGCCTGTGCGAGCACGGTGGCGGTGGTGGTGCCGTCGCCGGCGATGTCGTCGGTCTTGGTGGCGACTTCCTTGACGAGCTGGGCGCCCATGTTCTCGAAGGCGTCCTCGAGCTCGATCTCCTTGGCGATGGACACGCCGTCGTTGGTGATCGTCGGTGCGCCGAACTTCTTGTCGAGCACCACGTTGCGGCCCTTGGGACCGATCGTGACCTTGACGGCGTCGGCGAGCTTGTTCACGCCGGCTTCGAGGGCGCGGCGGGCCTCATCGTCGAACTTCAGTACTTTTGCCATTGGGGGTTCCTCTCTGGCTGTCGAATTTGCGTTTGCGGTGGGTGGTGCGGTGTGATTGCTGGCGTCGCGAGCGCGACGTCAGGCCACGACCGCGAGCACGTCGCGGCTGTTGAGTACGAGCAGGTCTTCGCCGTCGACGGCGACTTCCGTGCCGCCGTACTTCGAGTAGAGGACCGTGTCGCCGACCTTGATGTCGACCGGGATGATGTCGCCCGAGGTCTCGGAACGCTTGCCCGGGCCCACGGCGAGGACTTCGCCCTGCTGCGGCTTTTCCTTGGCGGTGTCGGGGATGACGAGACCCGATGCGGTCTGCGTCTCGGCCTCGTTGGGCCGGACCACGATGCGGTCATCCAGCGGCTTCAGGTTCATGTGTCAGCCTCCATTGGCTTGTTCACGGCGGGTTGGTTCCCCGGTCGGTTCTGGTGTGCCGGATCGAGTTGGCACTCGACCCGGGCGACTGCCAATGCTAGGGCCGCCACCCGTCGTTGGCAACCGCCACCCGAGAGTGCTAACTC
>CAWKCN010000045.1:0-57279 GCA_963848145.1 Ilumatobacteraceae bacterium | reverse complement strand
TCGTCGAGCTCGGTGGGGAGCGATCGGTAGGTGCGTCGGGCTCGACGCAGCGTCACCATGTCTCGCAGACCCCAGTAGGTGACGAGCTTGAAGGCTTCGATCACGATCCCACGGTGCATCTTCGACGTTCCTGCGACCCGGTCGCGAAAGGCGATCGGCACCTCGACCACGCTCAGTCCGGCCTGGACGACCCGGTAGGTCATCTCCACCTGGAAGCCGTAGCCATCGGCCTGCACGCCGTCGATCCCGATCGTGCGCAACGTGTCTGCTCGATACACGCGATATCCGGACGTGGCGTCGTTGAGGGCCAAGCCGAGCACGAGACCCGCGTAGCGGTTGCCCCAGCGTGAGAGCCAGGTGCGACGGCGGGGCCAGCCGATCACCGAGCCGCCGGGTATGTACCGCGACCCGATGACCAGGGAGATCTCGCGCTCGGCGAGGTCGAGCATCATCGGCAGGTCGGCGGGATCGTGCGAGAGGTCGGCGTCGATCTCGACCAGTGCGTCGTAGCCCTCGTCGAGACCGATGGCGAACGCATGCAGGTAGGCATCGCCGAGGCCTCGCTTCTCTTCACGCGTCTCGAGCCGAACCTGGCCGTCAGCGGCCGCGATCCCGGTGACGAGCTTGCGCGTGTCGTCGGTCGACGTGTCGTCGATCACGAGCACGTCCGCCGCCGGTGCGGCGTCACGGATGCGTTCGATCACGCTGGTGATGTTCGCCTCCTCGTTGTGAGTCGGCACGATGATGAGTGTGCGCACGACCAGCGGACCCTAGTTCGCCCGCTTCGGGCCGGTGGGCATGATCGCGACGGTGGTCACCGCTGCGACGCAGAGCCACACGAGTGGGGCGGTCCACGTGAAGCGACTCGGCCAGTCAGGTCCTGGCGGATAGTCGTAACGCCACTCGATCGCGATGATCGCACCAGCGACCACGGATCCTGCGACGAGAACGAGGACCAGTGGTACCCACGGGCGCAGCGGTGCGAGGAGCAGCACCAGGAACGCTCCAAGGGCGGGAATCGGCCCGGCCAGGAAGGCCACACCGGCGAGCCAGATCACCGCCAGTGCCCAGCTGCGGCGCCATGGTGGCTCTGGGTCACTCGATGCGGCCACAGAGGCAGCGTCGGCGGCCTGGATCGAGGCAGGCAGCTCGTCGCGCCGGGTGCGCAGCAGCAGTCCCACCACGGCGAGGCCCGCAATGAGCGAGAACCACAGTGCGATGGTCACGGTGCGCTGCGGTGTCCAGGTCAGGACCACATCTCGAGCCTCACCGGACGCCGGGAGCAGCCAGCCGTTCGCGTAGCCGTCGATCAGGATCGGACTGCCGATCGACTCGCCGTCGACGCTGGCCGTCCAGCCGGCGTTCCAGCTCTGTGCGAGTACGAGCCACGAATCCGACTCGGACGGATCGACCGTGATCTCCAGGCGGGTGTCGCTCACCGCATCTGTCGTCACCTCAGGCCCAGATGCCACGGCCGCCGAGGGGGCCGAGGGCGGCGCGTCGAGCACGATTCGGTCGACGTCGAAGCCGGTGGCTGCGCCCGGTGCTGCCCGAAGCTGATGGATGCCGTCGGCGAGTTCGACCGGTTCGCATCCTTCGAGTGCAAGCTCACGCCGGTTGATCGCATCGCCCATCTGTCCGACGAGGCGCACCGGGACGGCTGCCCCATCGACGGTGAGCAGGTCGGACCGACAGGAGCGGTCGAGCTCCCCATCGCGGTCGAACGTGATGGCCGGTTGGCCGTCGAAGTGCAGTTCGCTGATCCCGAGCGGCAGCACGTTCGGGAGCCTCGAGAAGTACTCGAGGCTCGTTCGCTCATCGACACCTGACACGGTGATCGTCGACGTCGTGGCCTGGTACCCGTCGATGGGCAGCCGCACCGACGAGACACCATCGATGGGAGCGCTCGGGGGCACCGGGAGCACAATCGGTCCGCCGTCGTCGCCGATCAGGGTGATCTCGGCCGGCGCCGAGTGCAACCCGTCGTCGAGCCAGGAGAGCGTGAGTACGTCGGCATCCACCGGCTCGGGATGGTCGATGGTGACCGACGCTCCCAGCACGTCGTTGAACGGTGTCTGCCAGACGGTGTCGGGGTCGTCGTCGAAGGCCGAGGCACCTCGCGAGCTCGGACTGCCGCGGAGGCGCCGATCGGCGACGACCAGAGCTTCGTCGTCGAAGATCCGTGCCAGCGACGCCTCGCTGGCCTCGGCCGACAGCCTCGATTCACCTGTGACTGCGAACGAGCGTTGGCCTTCGACGGTGAACTCTCGGACGAGTGTGGTCTCGGCGGGACTCTCGTTCGGAGTCGCCGGATCGATCCGTTGCCGAGTGAACAGATACGACAGACGTTGCTCCGTCCGCTCGGCTTCCTCGCCGACTTCGAACGCCTCCAGGCTCGGGACCCGCACGACGCGATCGTCACGGACGCCCGGGATCGTCACCTCCGCCAACCCGACGCCCGGCCACGCGGTGTAGTCGGCGATCTTGCCGATGTTGTCGCGGCGCACCTCGAAGCGCAGCGTTTCGAACGAGTCGGTCGGGAGCTCGACGACCTGGCCGGGCACGCTGCGAGACTCCTCCCCGAGGGTCACGTCGAAAGCGGTTTCACTGTCGAGGCCCGCATCGAGCGTGATCCGGCCCTCGACGATGAAGCGGTTGGTCGCTCCGGTGATCGGTTGGAGGATTTCGATCGTGGGTGTCGTGACCGGTTCGACCAGGTCGACCTCCCACACCAGACCACTCGTCGGGCCGAATGCGCCCGCGCGCCATGCGGTACCGGGATCGCCGTCGATGGCGAAATGGGGCGCATCACCCGTCGTGAACGCGACCCGGTTGCCGTAGTAGCTCGCACGGACGTCGGCGACGTCACCGTCGTGGACCGCCACGGTCTGGCGAGGGTTGCCGGGGTCGTCGTTCTCGGGCTCGAACACGTCGAGCTGCTGATTGCCGGGGTCGTCGTCGAGCGTCATCGTCCCCTCGACGGTTTCGAGCGCGCCGAGGTTCGAGCTGATCGTCGACCAGTGACGAGCCTGGCGGCGGTTGGTGTCGGTGACGATCCACCAGGGCTCCGACCCGAGCACCGCCGGATCGAACTCGCCCCGTGACTGCAGATCGTCGAGCGTCGCAGCGAACAACACCGGGCGATCCGGGTCGAGCAGCCCGGCTCCGGCCAGATCGATGATGCCTTCGGCACTGCCCGCCATCACCGCTGGTGAAGCTGCCGACTGGGATCGCACCACTGTTGCGGTGGCGAGGTCGAACGCCGCCACAGCCGGGAAGGTGTCGACCCGGTCGACGGCGGCGAGCGTCCGCTCGTCGATCAGCGGGATCTCGGTCTCGTCGGCGACGATCGGTCCGGCGTAGGAGGGCGGCCCGAGCTCACCGGTCAGCAAGGGCCACAAGGTTCCCGGCCGGGCCAGGAGATAGCGCTCGTGTTCGAGGTCGTTGCGGGTCGCCACGGTGTCGACACCGAGCAGGCCGGCGATCGGGGCGAGCGTTTCCGGCTCGTACCAGCCCTCGGGGAGGCGCCGTTCGAACGCGTTGAGCAGATCGGCGGTGGCCACGCCACCCTGGAGCACCAGATCGCGTGCCAGGTAGGGCCGGTCGAGAATGCCAGGCAGCACGGCGTCGACGGTGCCGCCCCAGCGATAGTTGCCGAAGTCGGCTGCCGGGATCTCCCAGACACGTCCGCTGCTGCCCTCACGGTCGTTTGCGTCGAGCCACTCCGCGTACTCGGTGACGTACTCGGGCAGCTCTTCGTCGCGCTGCAACGACGACGACAGCGAGTCGAACGTGAACCAGGGGAAGAACTGCACCGCGAGCAGTGCAAGCATCCCGATCGGGGCTGCCAGGCCTGGCTGCCAGGCACGCCGTGCAACCGGGGTCGGGGGAGTCTTCGCACCGATGGCTCGACGCAACCATTCGGTACTGGCTGCCACACCGAACGCCAATGCGAGGATCACCAGGGGCGCAGCGCGTGGGGTCGATCGCAACGCCAACCCGGCGGTCGTGTCCGAGGCGAACCAGTTGAAGAGCCGCCCGTACGGCGTCGAGTTGTCGAGTGGCGCCGCGCCGACGGCAACCGCGAGGCCGACCACCAAGAGCACGGCCATCGTGACACGCCCGGTGAACCGGGTGAGGAAGCCGAGCAGCCCGATTCCGGCCACGAGGAACCCGACCGCCATCACGACGGGCGAGTCGAAGTATGGCCCGGCCGGTTCGACCCACGGGTCGAGCCGGTCACCTCCGTAGAGGAACCAGTAGCCGAGTCCTCTGATGATCTCGGCCGGTGTACTCGCGCCGGCGACCGACTCGTAGGTCTCGGTGTAGCGGAGAATGGGGATGCCGTACGTTCCCTGCACTCGGAGAGCGACGATCCACCACACCGACACCAGCGCCGAGAGCACCCCGATCTTCGCTGCGGCTCGGACGGCATCGCCGAGCGCCACCCGCCGTGAGAGGACGTCGGTGATCAGCCAGATCACCGGGCCGAGGCCGGCGAGGACCAACGACGTCGCGTTCACCGACCCGACCAGCGCGACGATCACCGCGAATTGGGCGGCCGGCTTCCACGAACGAGTGCGCGCCGCCTTCGCTGCCAGCAGGATCATCCAGGGCAGGGCCGCCCACGGTGCGAGGATGATCGACAACCGGGCCAGGTACGAGAGCACGTACGGGCTGAAGCCGTAGGCGAACCCGACGACGAACGACCCGGTTGCGCTCCAACCGAGCCATCGGGCGAGGCGGTACGCACCGAAGGCCGCTGCGAAGACGATCGTGCCCCACAGCAGCCGCTGGGTGAACCAGTCGGGACTGCCGATGGCATCCAACAACCAGTAGTAGGGGCCGAGCGGGAACAGATACCCGATGTTCTGGTGTGGCACCGTGCCCGCACCCACACTCGGGTCCCACATCGAGGTCGCCTGTGCGAGGAGTGCCGACGGGTCGATCGTCAGATACGACTTGGTGTCGGCGCTGACCCGTCCGACGTCCGTCAGCAGGATCGGCACGTACGCAAACAGTGCCAACACCACCGCTGCGGCGCGGTCGGGGTGTCTCGAGGCTCGCTCGATCATCGCTCGGACGGGCCCGGACATCGTCGGCAAACGTACAGGGTCAGCTCGGCTCGCTCGCAGCGTCCTGCGCGAACATGGCGCCGACGGCGATCGAGACGATGGCGAACACGGCAACTCCGTTGAGCTGATCGACCGAGAGTGTCCAGCCTGCGTTCGGGAATGGGCGGTCGTTCCGCACGATCCAGAGCACCGACACCGCAACGATGACCGCGCACAGCACACCGGTGAGCTCCAGGAGTCGTCCGGGAGCCCGTCGGCGTGTCGACGCAGCGAGCACGACGGCTGCCGGGAGCAGCGACACGACTCCCCAGATCGGTGAGATCAGCAACGCACTCGTGGCCACGAGCACGAGCGCTGACACTCGCATCCGTTGCGATGACGGTGCGCCCGAGATGCGGCTCAACCGCGGGCTGCGTGCCCGATCGCACACTGGTCGCACGGCGATCGACGCAATCAACAGACACAGCAGCGCTGCAAGGGCGGAGACGAACAGTCCGATCGTGACCGGAGTCTGGGCGGTCCACCGGAAGGCGACCGCCCGCGGGTCCGCTGATGGTGGTAGCAACCAGCCGTTGAAGCCGCCGTCGACAGAGCTCGGCGGCCCGAGTGAGTCGCCGTCGAGCGTGGCGTCCCACTCGGTGTTGTACCCCTCGCCGAAGACGATCCAGCAGCCCGTTGGACACGGTTCGACCTCGACGTCGCGTGCTCGTGGATCGTTGCGGAGTACCTCGACCCCGATCATCGAATCGGCGGATGCGGGGGCTGGGAACCCCGTGTCGGCGAGCACCACCCGATCGATCGAGAGCCCGGTGGCGTCCCCGGGCGTACTGGCCAGGTCGTGGGAGCCGGATCCCAGGACGATGGGCTCGCATGCCCGAGCCGTGAACGCCTCGCCCGCGAGCAGCGCACCTGCCGTGGTCGTGAACGAGAACGCGATGTCGCTGCCGTCGATGGTGAGCACCGACCCCAGTCCACTCCCGCCGTCGTCGCAGGCTGCCGAGACGACGACGTCGTCCTCGATGCGCACGGCGTCGATTCCGTCGGTGCCGGTGAGTTCGGTGATGGCAGCAGGCAGTGTTCGAGGGTCTCCGTACCTGCGGTCGACCGTGGTCACCGGTTCGATGGCGGTGATCGTGATGGTCAGCGGGCCGTCCGCGTCGGCCACGCCCGCTGGGAGGTCGACGACGCTGCGCCCCTGGGCATCCGGTGGCGGAACCGTCGTTTCGACGGCCGCCGGTTCGGGTCCGTCGCGTTCGAACCGGAGTGCGGTGATCGGCGAGGAGAGCTCGGTGGGTTGGTCGATCACCAACGAACCGCCGAGCGATCCCAGCTCGTCGAATCGGAGGGTGGCCCCGACGGCACCATCGAATGGAGTCATCCATGCGGTTGTCGGGTCGCCGTCGACAGCGGCGGCACCGCGCTGTGCTGCGCCACCGGTGACGCGGCCCGACGCGATGGGGACCGCTGCACCCGAGGCCGACCCGAGGAGTGCTGCGAGGTCGGCATCGCCGGCACGCCGGTCCAGGCGGATCGTTGCGCTCGCATCCATGGTTCGCGGCGAGGGCAGCTCGAATCGTCTGAGCACGTGTGGCTCGGGGTCCGAACGCCACGGGTCGGTGGGATCGACGCGTAGACGGGTGAAGAGCAGCGCGAGCGGTGGTGCGTCGGCTGGGGCCAGACCGTCGATGGCGTCGATGGCGTCGACGGGCGGCCGGATCCACTCGGTCGTCGGGCCGAGTCCGAGGTCGAGCTCGGCGAACCCGACCCCTGCGAGCGCTGCGGCGAGCGGTGCCTCACCAGGCGCAACGCCGATGATCTCGACATCGATCGTGCTCGCGGTGCTCGCCGTCGGAATCCGGACCTCCTGGCCGCCGGCGAACGACGAGTCGTCGACGGAGACGTCCACCGGCGGTTCGTCGTCGACTGTGATTCGCACGGTGCTGATCGATCGACCACCGCTCGGAGTCGGTGCCTGCACGAGGCGGAGCATCTCGGTCGACGAGTCGGCACCGGTGATCGTCAGCCGGATGCGTTCGCCGATCGGGTCGCCATGATCGCCGACCGACCACGAGGTGGCAGGGTCGCCGTCGATCGCCCGAACAGCACGGTCTTCGGGGCGGTAGGCGAAGGGTTCGCCGTAGCTCGATGCAACAGCCTGTACCGGCCCGTCCTGGACAGCGACCGTCTGGAGCGCTGCGTCGTCGTCGAACACGGCGAGGCGCTGATCGGCCGAGGTCGACGTGAGCACGTCGTCTCCGGGTCCGCCCGGCTCGGTGTGGCCGCGGGTGTCCTGCGAGCCGCGCCAGTGGCGCGCCTGGTCCCGATTGGTGTCGGTGACGATCATGGCGCGCGCCTCGGCGAGGGCGCCGGCCAGGTCGTCGGTGTCGCCGCTCGACCTGATCAGTTCGTACCCTGACAGCAGCCCGGCCTCTGCAGCGTCGATGATCCCGTCGCCCGACCCTGACACGACCACGGACTCGGTCTTGGCCCGGACGACTCCGGTCGGGTCCTCCACGGCGATGAGCGCCACCGGTGCGTTCGGCGTGCCGATGCGCGGCTCGACCAACGCTGCTGGGTCGATCATGTCGACCTCGGGGACGTTCACGACCGGATCGCCGAAGCGCAGCGGCACGGCGAGCCCCTCGGGCTGTGAGTCGGTCAGCAGTTCGTCGAGCAGTTCGGGGCGGGTCGTCCGGAATCGTTCGAAGGCCGCGTCGTTCGAGAGCCAGACCGTGTCGGCGCCCAGCAGCCGACCGACGGGTGCAACCGCGTCGGGGTCGAGCGTCAGGTCCTGCACGCGGTCGTCGAGTGCGAAGAGCAGATCCATTGCTCCTGGCGAACCGAGCGGCAGGAGGTCACGTGTGACCACCGGCTTGTCGGTCAGCGCCACGAGCGGGTGGTCGGTCGTGTATCCCCATCGGAACGCTCCGAACTCGGCACCGGGCAGCTGCAGGACCCGTGCTGTCCGATCCGTGGTGTCCAGGTGGGTGGACGCCTCCTGCCAGGCAGCCGGGGGATCCTGATCACGGTCGATCGCCGGATCGACGAGCGCACGATTCCAGAGTGCCGGCAGGCTGGCCACGATCACGGCGGCCAGGAGGCCGGTGGCGGCGAGTCCGACGAGGTGCTGGCGTGGCGCCGGGAGTCGCAGACGGGATCGTGCCGCCGAGATCAGTCCGCCCGCTCCGAGCCCGACGCCGAGCAGGAGCAGGGGGACCGCTCGTGTGCTGCTGCGCAGCGCCAGTGCGAGTCCGGCCTCGTCGTCACCGAGCAGCAGGCTCATCAACGGTGACGGGTCGTCGATCGGGTGGACCCCGACGGCGAGCACCACGCCTGCGCCGGCGCACATCGCCGCGAAGCGTCGGTGCTGCCATGACGTCAGCGCCAATCCGAGCAGCCCGACGACGACCACCCCGTATCCGAGCGCAATCGTCCGCAGGCTGACGAGGTGGTCGAGCGAGGCGGTGGTGGTCGCCGCAACCGGGTCGCGCTGGTAGAAGAGCCAGTAGCCGAGCCCGCGTAGCACCTCCGAACCCGTGGCGTTGCGACTGACGTCGGCAAGCGTCTCGGTGTAGGCCAACACCGGTGCACCGCTGCGTGATTGCACGTACAGCATCGAGACCCACCACACCGACACCGAGAGGCACAACACACCGATGCGGCCGGCGACGGCCAGAGCCGCTCGCCAGGCGATTCGGCGCTGCCAGGCGACGTGGACGATCCACAGCACCGGGGCCGGGACGATCATCGCCAGCGTGGTTGCGTTGGTCGAACCGACCGTGGCGACGACCAGAGCGATCAGGGCCGGGTCACGCCAGCGTGCCAGGCGGTTTCGGATGCCTCCGCCGGTGGGGACGTGCCCGAGCGTCGCACGAACCGTCAGACCGACGATCCAACCCAGCCCTGCCCAGGGGAGCAGCAACAGCGACGTGCGCGAGATGTAGGCCAGCACGAACGGGGTCGCCTGATAGACGAGCGCAGCGATGAACGCCCCGCTACGTGACAAACCGAGCAGTCTCGCCGTCCAGAAGACACCGGTACCCGCGACGAACATGATCGTGGCGATCCACAGTCGATGCGCAATCCAGTCCGGCGCGCCGATGGCGTCGAAGAGCAGGTACCACGGGCCGCTGGGCCACAGATAGGTGATCTGCTGGAACGGAACCCAGCCGGCGAACTGGTCGGGCTCGAACGTCGAGGCGGCCCGTCCGACGAGCCCGGCCGGATCGAGGTACAGGTAGAGCTTGGTGTCGGCGGGCATCCGACCAGGCGAACTGGCGAGTGCGGGAAGGTAGGCGAGCAGTGCGAGAGCTCCGACCGCCACGGCGGTGGTGTGGCGGCTCGCTCGTGCCCTGAGGCTCACGTCGCGATGTCCGTCATGGGATCACGCCGAAGACCGCGTACAACCCCGTGAGCGCAGCGATTCCGGCTCCGCACAGCACGAGCGTGAAGTCCCATCCGGCATATTCCCAACTGGCTCGGCGGTGATCCGCCTCGTTCTGCGGTTCGGGCCACCACGCGGCGACCGCGATGAAGAACGGGAACGCGGTGAACAGAAAGCGCGGGCGAGCGGTGACCGTCTCGGGAATCAGCATCAACGCGACGATCACCGCGCAGTACGCCACCAGGATCCACGGCAGCCGCACCTTCCATGCGCAGTAGACCATGCCGAGCAACGACAACATGGTGAGTGCGGTCAGTGCGTCGGTCGGCGACGACAACGGATTGGTGACGAACCCGAAGGTGTTGGTGACCGCGGTCGCACCGAAGCTCGTGCCCTCGGCCCAGGCCTCGCGCTGCACGCGGAACCAGATCAGGTTCTCGCCCGCGTTGGAGCCCACGTACCACTGGAAGAAGACGAACCCGATCGGGGCAAGCGCCACGGCGACGAGCGACCACCAGTCGCGTGAACGCCGGATGGCGAGGAAGCTGGCCACCACACAGGCAGCGACCACTGCGACCCCGTTGGGCCGCGTCGCAGTGGCCAACGCGGCCGCCAGACCGGCCCAGAGCCACCGCTCGTCGAGCAGCAGGATGAGGCACGCAGCCGCGAGCACGATCAGCAGCGCCTCGGAGTACGCGAACGACAGGACCACGCTGCCGGGGAAGATGGCGTACAGCGTCATGGCCCTGGCGGCGACATTGATGCCGTAGATCCGGCGGGCCAGGACACCGACGAGCACGACCGAGACCGCGCCGAGCACGAAGTTGAGCAGGAGCGCCGCGAACGTGTCGCCGCCCGGGAGGATCGCGTCGAGCACTCGCGCCGTCCACGGGTAGAGGGGAAAGAAGGCGGCGCGGGCTTCGAGCTGTTCGTAGGTGATGTTCGGGGGCACGCTCGACGGGTAGCCGCCTCGGATGATCTCGAGGTACCACCGTCCGTCCCACGAGGTGAGGACCTGGCCGATCACCGATCCGGCACTGGGTTCGGTTTCGCCGTCAGCGCGGGCGTCGACGGCCATCTGCGCCGCACGCACAGCGGTGCCGGCAACGACACACAGGCGGGAGACGACGTAGACCGCGAGTCCCACGGTGAGCGCTCGACGCCACGACGCCTCGACGTCGAGGGAGGCGTCGATCTCGCTGTTGCCCTGGAGCGGATCGTGGGAAGTGTCGGTCATGTGCGTGTCGAAAATGCCCGGAACTCGGGCTCTTCAGACGCTAGCAGTGTGTCGCCGAGCGACCCGGGCACCGGTACAGTCACGGTGCATGCCGGTCCACCTGCCTGACACCGTCGAAACGGCCGTCGGCCATCTGGCCGAGCACCCGGAGTCGAGCGTTCTCGCCGGCGGCACCGATCTGATGGTCGAAGTCAACGAGGGTCACCGCCGACCCGACGGGAACGTGGTCGTGGTGAACCGAATCGCCGAACTGCGATCGTGGCGGCGCGACGAGGCGTCGGTCACCATCGGCGCAGCGGTCACCTATCGCGAGATCGAAACGGGCCCACTCGGACAGATCGTTCCAGCCCTCGCCGAAGCATCTCGCACGGTTGGTTCGCCTCAGATTCGCAATGCCGGCACCCTCGGCGGCAACCTCGGCACCTGTTCACCGGCGGGTGACGGGTTGCCGGTCCTGGCTGCGCTCGACGCGACGGTGGAGCTGGCTTCGCCCGACGGCCGCCGCACGATGTCGGTGGCCGACTTCATGGTCGGCCCCAAGCGCACCGCGCTGCGCCCGAGCGAGCTCATCGTGTCCGTCACCATGCCGCTCGTCGACGGTTGGCAGGGCTACGCGAAGGTCGGCGTCCGCAACGCCATGGTCATCGCGGTGGCGAGTGCGTCCGTGGTGCTCGACCGGACGGAGCGGCGTGCGGCGATCGCGCTCGGTTCGGTGGGACCCACGATCCTGAGGTGCCCCGAGGCCGAGGTGATGCTCGCATCGTCGATCGACTGGTCGACGCTGAGCGTCGACGAGGCGACGCTGGTCGACGTCGGTGCGGCAGTGTCAGCAGCGAGCCGGCCGATCACCGATCACCGCTCGTCGGCCGAGTACCGCCGCCACGCCGTCGGCGTGCTGGCCCGGCGGCTCGTGCGCCGGGCCGCCGAACAGCAGGTGGCAGCGTGACCCACGACAGTGACCACTACGTACTGCACGTCAACGGGGTCGATCGGGAGGTCACCGACTCGTGGTTGGGTGAGAGCCTGCTCGACGTGCTGCGTGATCGCTTGGGCCTGTTCGGCACCAAGGGTGCGTGTGAGCAGGGCGAATGCGGATCGTGCAGCGTGATGCTCGATGGGGTGCTCGTGTGCTCGTGTCTCGTGATGGCGGCGGCGGCTGTCGACCAACCGATCCAGACCATCGAGGGAGTCGCGCCCGCGGGCTCGCCGAGCGACGTGCAGGCCGCCTTCGTCGAGGCGGGCGCGGTCCAGTGCGGGTTCTGCACGCCGGGGCTGATCATGGCGGTCCACGAACTGCTCGAGCGATCGCCACGGCCGTCCGAGACCGAGATCCGCGAGGAACTCGCCGGCAACGTGTGCCGATGCACCGGCTACGGACGGATCATCGACGCGGTGCAGCAGGTGTCGGTCAGGCGGGGGAGTGGGTCCACATGACCGATGTCGCCAATCGCACGGTCGGCGTCACCCGCGCCGGTGCGATCGGAACGTCGCCGGCGCGCCCCGACGGCGTTGCGAAGGCGCAGGGCAGTTTCGAGTTCTCCTCCGATCTCTCGGCCGACGGATGCCTGTGGGGTGCCACGCTGCGTTCACCGCACCCGTCGGCGCGCATCCGTTCGATCGACGTCAGCGCCGCCTGGCGGGTCCCCGGTGTCGAGACGGTGATCACCGCGGCGGACGTACCGGGCAAGCTCACCTATGGCCTGATCGCCGACGATCAGCCGGTCTTCGCCGACACCGTCGTTCGATACGTGGGTGAACCGGTCGCAGCGGTTGCCGGCGACGATCCCGAGACGTGCCGCAGGGCGCTCGAGGCGATCGTGGTCGACTACGAGGTGTTGACGCCGCTGCTCGACCCGGAGGCTGCGATCGCCGGCACCCACGAAGCGATCCATCCTGACGGCAACCTGATCCGGCATCAGCGCATCGTGAGCGGCGATCCCGACGCCACCGCCGACGTCGTGGTGGAGGGCACCTACGAGATCGGCATGCAGGATCAGGCATTCCTCGGTCTCGAAGCGGCACTGGCGATCCCCGACGAGGGAGGCGGTGGGGTCGAGCTGCACGTGGCCACCCAGTGGCTTCACGAGGATCGCGGGCAGATCGCTGCGTGTCTCGGTCTTCCCGAGGAAGCGGTGCGTCTCGTGCTCGGTGGTGTCGGAGGAGCGTTCGGGGCCCGGGAGGACATCAGCCTCCAGGTGCACACCTGTCTGCTCGCGCTTCGCCTCGGCCGGCCGGTCAAGATCGCCTACAGCCGCGGTGAGAGCTTCCTCGGCCACGTCCATCGACACCCGGCCACGATCTGGATGCGTCACCACGCACGCGCCGACGGCGAGATCGTGAAGATCGAGTCGCGCATGGTGTTCGACGGTGGTGCCTACGCCTCCACGTCGTCAGCGGTGCTGATCAACGCCGTCACGCACACCCAGGGCCCGTACCGGTGCCCGAACGCGGTGGTCGACGGCTACGCCGTGCGGACGAACCACCTCCCCTGCGGCGCCATGCGGGGATTCGGGGTGGTGCAGGCCTGCTTTGCCCACGAGTCGCAGATGGACAAGCTGGCGCTGGCCTGCGATGTGGACCCCGCCGAGATCCGCC
The DNA here is from genome assembly GCA_963848145.1 of Ilumatobacteraceae bacterium. Classification (GTDB taxonomy): domain Bacteria; phylum Actinomycetota; class Acidimicrobiia; order Acidimicrobiales; family Ilumatobacteraceae; genus Sva-07. Next base: position 43,988 of record CAWKCN010000045.1, on the reverse strand, counting down.
TTCGCAATGCGATGCGCACCGGCGACCGTCTGATCACCGGACAGCCCGTGCTCAACGTGGCGCCCGTCGACCGTTGCATCCGTGAGACCTCGGCGTTGCCGCTGCCCGACGAACCCGTCGGCGGACATCCACTGACCGATGGTTCGCTCGACGTGATGAAGCTGCCGGGCGCTGCCGGGCGCACCGCCGGCCCGGGCGACATCGTCCGCGGCATCGGCTGGGGAGTGGCGATGAAGAACCTGATGTACTCCGAAGGCTTCGACGACTACTCGACCGCACGCTGCCGTCTGGCCGACGGTGTCGCCACGCTCAAGTTCGCCACGGCCGAGGTCGGCCAGGGCTTCGTCACGATCGCAGCACAGATCGCCCGCACGATTCTCGGGGTCGACGACGTCGTGCTCGACCGCATCGACACCGGCGTCGGCTCGGCCGGGTCGACGTCGGCGTCGCGTCAGACGTGGATGAGCGGCGGCGCGGTCGACCTGGCGTGTCGCACCGTCCGAGAGTTGGTGTTCGAGCACGTGGGGCGCACACACGACGTGGACCCTCTGCGCCTGGCCATCGAAGGGACCGATGTCGTCGACACGGTGTCGGGCTGGCGGATCTCCGTCGTCGATGCCACCGCCGGCGCCGCCTTCGACGAGACCGTCGAGTACCGGCATCCCCCCACCACGGAGCTCGACGAGAACGGCCAGGGCAACTGCCACACGGCGTTCGCGTTCGTGGCCCACCGTGCGGTGGTCGATGTCGACCCCGAACTGGGCCTGGTGAAAGTCGTTCAGATCGCAACGGCGCAGGACGTGGGTCGCGCGCTCAACCCGCTGTCGGTGCTCGGCCAGATCGAAGGTGGAATCGCGCAGGGGCTCGGGCTGGCCGTCATGGAGGAGATCATCCAGATCGACGGCGTGATCCGCAACGGCAACTTCACCGACTACCTGCTCCCGACGTTCCTCGACATGCCGGACGTCGTCGCCACCCTGGTGGAGGAGCCCGACCCGCACGCCCCACTCGGAGCAAAGGGCGTCGGGGAACCCCCGTGCGTGTCGTCGACGCCGGCGATCGTCAACGCCATCCGCGACGCACTGCGTCAGGTCGACGGGGTCGGCAAGCCGCTCGATCGGGTGCCGGTGCGCCCGAGTGACATCTGCTTGTAGCGGCCGACGGCCTATCGTTCGACGGATGCCTCCCCAGGTCGCCAGCAAGACCGAGCTGTTCAAGCTGTTCCTCTCCGAGCAGAGCGATCCCGAGCCGTTCTACAACAAGCTCGCCGACCGGACCCTCGCGCTGATGGAACTGCCGCTCGACGGCGCCCGGATCCTCGACCTCGGCTCCGGGCCGGGCCACTACACCGCCGCGCTCGAGCGAGCGGGCGCCACGGTGGTGGCGGTCGACCTGGGCGAGGACGACATCGCTCAGGTGGTCGACAAGGGCATGTCCGGCATGGTCGCCGACGCCGCACGACTGCCGTTTCCGGACGGCGCCTTCGACGGAGTGTTCAGCTCGAACCTCGTCGAACACGTCCCTGACGTCGGACCGTTGTTCGACGAGATCCAACGGGTCGTCAAGGTGGGCGGCTGGGCTTGGGTGAGTTGGACCAACTGGTACTCGCCGTGGGGCGGTCACTTCATCACCCCGTTCCACTACCTCGGGCCCAACCTCGGCTACCGGGCACACGTCAAGCTGCGCGGTGAGCCACCGCACAACCGGGTGTACGACGGATTGTGGCCTGCGCACATCGGCCCGACGATTCGTGCAGTCGAACAACGTCCGGGACTCGAGATCCGCTCGGCGGTTCCGAGGTATTACCCGTCACAGAAGTGGATCATGAAGGTGCCGGGTTTCCGCGAGGTGGCATCGTGGAACTGCCTGCTCACCCTCGACCGAATCCCAACCTGAATCTGTTACTCATGGTGTCAGACACCATGAGTAACAGTCTCGCCCGCTAGGTTCGCTGTGCATGTCTGACGAGCGCGAGATCATGACCTGGGACGTCTTCGGAACGGCGTCGAGATCGCTGGCGCAGATGGTCGTCGACGACGACTACGAGCCCGACATGGTGCTCGCCATCGCTCGTGGTGGGCTGCTGATCGGCGGAGCAATCGGCTACGCACTGTCGGTCAAGAACGTGTACACGATGAACGTCGAGTTCTACACCGGGGTCGACGAGCGGCTCGAGGTGCCACGCATCCTGCCGCCGGCGCCGGACTTCGTCGACGTGTCCCACGCCCGGATCTTGATCGTCGACGATGTCGCCGACACCGGGCACACGCTGCGTTCGGTGCAGGAGTTCGTCGAGGGCAAGGTGGCCGAGGTGCGTACCGGCGTGCTCTACGAGAAGTCGCATTCGGTCGTGAAGTGCGACTACATCTGGAAGCGCACCGACATGTGGATCAACTTCCCGTGGAGCGACCAGGATCCGGTCGCCAAGCGGGACTGGGCTGTCAAGGACGCCTGATCGCAGGGGCCCGAGGGCCCCGGAGGTCGACGGCCGTCAGACCCCGGCTGCGCTGGGGAACGCCCGACGCTGGGCCTGCTTCAACCGCTCCTCGAGTCGCTTGGGGTGCACGATGCCGAGGAGCTTGCCGTCGTTCCACACGGTGACGACCGGTCGCCTGGGGTCGAGGCGGGAGAGCACCGTCGACAGGTCCTCGTCGAGCGAGGCCTGAGCGAGGTTGGTGAACGGCACCATCAGCTGCGTGAGCATCGTCAGCGAACGGTTCTCGGACGGAACGGCCCACAGCTGGTCCTCGAGCACGAGCCCGTCGAGTTCGCCGTCGTCTCCGACGACTGCCACTGCGCCTGCGGAACCGAGCCGCTGGCGTTGGTCGATCATCGAGTCGGTGTCCATGTCGGTCCCCGCCTGCGCAATGCCGAAGAACGTGAGGTCGCGGACCTTGACGCCGTCGAGTTGTTCAGCGACGTAGGACGTCATGATCTCAGCGCGGGCGTTGAGGGCGATGAACAGCCCGGTGATCATGAAGAGCACGCCGAACTGGCCGTTGAGCATCAGGACGAAGCCAACGCCGACGAGTCCCCAACCGAGCACTCGGCCGGCATTGCCTGCGTCACGCATTGCCCGATACTTGTTGCCGGTTCGTGCCCACCGAACGGCTCGGAGGACCCGTCCGCCGTCGAGCGGTGCACCCGGCAGCATGTTGAACACGGCCAGCAGGACGTTGAGGGAACCAATGAGGAACAGCACGTTCGACTGCAGGCCGAATCCGAGGCCGAGGCCGACGATGCCGAGCAGCAGGCTGACTGCGGGGCCGGCGATCGCGATCAGCCCGTCGGCTCGTGGGCTCGGTGACTCACGATCGAGCCGGGCGACCCCGCCGAGCGCCCACAGGTCGATCGACTGGGTGTTCACGCCGTAGCGGCGAGCCACCATTGCATGGCCGAACTCGTGGGCAAGAATCGAGGCGAAGAACGCAACCGTGAGGATGGCGCCGCCGACGATGCCGAGATCCGCGGCGAAGATCACCCCGAGCCACAGCGCGATGATCGCCATGCTCCAGTGCGCACGCACCGGAATGCCGGCGTAGGTGCCGAGACGGATCGAACCGGGGGCCATGGCGGGGGAGTGCTCCTTTCGAGCGAACATGTGTTGGTGTCAGTCTATGAGGTCCAACGATCTCGGTGCCCGCGGTATTCCGCCTCCGGGCGAGGAGCGGGTGCGACGAATGTCGCCGGTTGGCACACAACTCCTGGTCAGGAGCGTTGCTCGAGGATCACCGTGGCACAGTTTCGGCCGCTGGCGCCCCAGACGCCGGCGCCGGGAAACGTCGCCGCGCCGGTGAGGTAGAGGCCATCGACGGCGGTCTCGTACCTGGTCAGTTCGGGGTCGGCGTTGCGGAATGCGGCGAGCGGACCTCCCGAGAAGCTGGTGGCATGGCCAGCAGGGAGATGGAAGTCACGCTCGTAGACCTCAGGGGTCATCGCCCGCCACTCGATGATCGAGTCGAGAACGCCCGGTTCGCACAGTCCGGCGAACGCCTCGAGCCAGCGTCGGGGTTCGACCGAATTGGGCCATCCACCAGTGAACCCGAACGGCGTGTACAGCGCCTCCAGCGAGAGCACGTGGCGTCCCTCCGGTGCCAGCGACGGGTCGAGCAGGGTCGGCACGTTGACCAACAGCCCAGGGCGGTCGAGAATCCGCCCGTCAGTCATCATCGTCGCACCGCGATCTATGTCGGCCAGGCTGGGCGAGATCACCGATGTCGGTCCGAGCGGCCGATCGAAACCGCGTAGCACCGGCGCCGCCGAGAGCACGGCATCGATCTTCGATTCGTACCCCTCGTCGTGGCGTGCGCTGCTCCAGCGCCGGATCAAGCCCCGCGCCGACGGTGGCGGCGACTTGAGCCAGCGGAGAAAGGTGTCGTGCGGGTTGCATGCCGACACCACGATCGGCGCGGTGATCCGGGTGCCGTCGACCAGGGCGATGCCGCTGACGGCCTCGCCGGTGCACATGATCGTGTCGACGGGACTCTTGGTGCGCAGCGTGCCTCCGGCGCGTTCGAACGCGGCGAGCAAGGTGGCAGGGACCTGTCCGCTCCCGCCGACGGGGCGGCCGACGGTGCCGACGTGGCGCATTGCGTGTGTCAGTGCGCCCAGTCCGCTTCCCGGCATCTCCGGTGAGATGCCCCACACCATCGGCCCGGTCAGAGCTGCCGGCCCCAGGATCGCTTCCTCGTCGAAGTACGAGCGCAGGACATCTGCAGCGCTCCGACGCGACCAACGCATCAGGGTGCCGGCGCCGCTGAAGCGCCGTCGCAGTGCGAGTCTGGTGAGTCCGGCAACCGTCGGCGGCTCGGAAGCTGCCTCGAAGATCATCCGTACCGCGGGCGCCGCGGTCTCGACGTATCGGCGGTACCCGGCGACCTGGGTGGGGAAGTGCCGGCCGATGTCGTCGAGCGTCGCATCGAGATCACCGTGATGCGACCAGCCCTCGCCACTGGCAGCGCTCGCCCACGAGAAGTTGTGTTGCGCCGGCTCGACGTCGATGTACTCGAGGCCCAGCTCGCGAAGGCCCAGCTCCTCGATGACCGGTGTCGTACGGAACGTGAGGTGGTCGCAGTTGCAGATGTTGACCGTGGCCCCAGCGAATTGTTCGCTCGATGCGGTGCCACCGACGTCGGGCCGTGCTTCGACGAGCAGGGTCGACAGGCCAGCGCGGGCCAGGTAGGCGGCGGTGACCAGGCCGTTGTGGCCGGCGCCGACCACGACCGCATCGAAGTCCGCGTCCGGAGTTCCGGGTGCGGAAGATGCCGAGGTCACCAGGACAGTCTCTCGCGGTTCGGTGTCCGCGGCGTAACGTGCCGATGTGGCTTTCGTTTCGCGCAACCTGGCCGACCTCCGGGCGCCCGATGTGAGTCGCCTGATCACCGATCGCAGCACCTTCGTCCAGCCGCTCGGTGCGATCGAGCAACACGGCCCGCACCTGCCGTTCAACACCGACCTCGTGATCGCCGACAGCGTCTCGCAGGCGGCGATCGAACGGGTGGGCTCGGAGCTCGACGTCTGGATGCTGCCGCCGTTGGCCTACACCAAGTCGAATGAGCACGCCTGGTCGTCGGGCACGGTCTGGCTGTCGGCCACCACGCTGCTGGCGGTGCTCGACGACATCGGTCGCTGCGTTGCCACCACCGCAGCTCGCAGGCTGGTGTTCTTCAACGGACACGGCGGCAACTCGGCGCTGGTGGGCGTGGCGAACCGCGAGATCCGACTCGCCCATGGTCTGATGACCTTTCTCGCCCATCCCGGCGTGCCGCCCGATCAGGGTGGTGTCTCCGCTCCGGACGAGCTCGGGATGGGCATTCATGGCGGCACCGACGAGACGTCGCTCATGCTGCACCTCGCACCCGAGCTCGTCGACATGTCGGCGGCCTCTCGGAACGTGCCCGCCCAACTCGCCGACAACCGATACGTCAGGTTCGGTGGTTCGGTCGGTTTCGGTTGGTTGTCGAACGACTTCGGGCCCGACGGCCACATCGGCGACCCGGTACCGGCGACCGCGGAACGCGGCGCTCAGCTGTTCGAGCAGGCGGTCACCGCCTTCTGCGAAGCGCTCGGCGAGATCGCAGCGTTCGAGCTCCCGACGGGTTGATGGTGGGCTGAATGGGAGTTCGGGACGACGAAGCATCGGGACTGCGAGTCGACGCGGCCCGCCTGCTCGGACGGATCGACGAACTCGGCCAGATCGGCCGGATCGACGGGCCGAACGGCGAGTGGGGCAACGCTCGGCTCGCGCTCACCGACGCCGACAGGGCCGGGAGGGATCTCGTCGTGGGCTGGATGCGCGACCTCGACCTCGAGGTCGCGATCGACGCGATCGGCAACGTCGTGGCGACGCGGCCGGGTACCGACCCGTCGTTGGCGCCCGTGATGATCGGCTCGCACATCGACACCGTCGGGACCGGCGGTCGTTTCGACGGCAATCTGGGGGTGCTCGCAGGTCTGGAGATCGTCGAGACACTGGAGCAGGCGGGAGTCGAACCAGAGCGCGGCATGCAGGTGGCGTTCTTCACCGACGAGGAAGGCTCGCGGTTCGCTCCCGACATGCTCGGCAGCCTGGTGTACGTCGGGGGGATGCCCCTCGACGAGGCGCTCGATCTGGTCGCTTCCGATGACGGCGCCCGACTCGGCGACGAACTCGAACGGATCGGCTACGCCGGCGAGGTCCGGTGTCCGACGGTCGAGGCGCCGCATGCGTTCGTCGAGTTGCACATCGAGCAGGGCCCGATCCTCGAGGCGGACGGCGTCACCATCGGTGTGGTCGAGGGGGTGCAGGGCATCTCCTGGACCGAGATCGTCATCGTCGGCCAATCGGCGCACGCCGGCACGACGCCGATGCGGTTGCGTCACGACCCGGTGTTCTGCGCTGCTTCGATCGCCGCCTACGTCCGGGACCTGACCCGCCATCTCGGGTCGGCGCAGGTCGGCACGGTCGGTCGCCTCGACGTGTACCCGAACCTGGTCAACGTGGTGGCCGCTCGTGCGGTCATGACCGTCGATCTCCGCAACACCGACGACGGGATTCTCTGCGAGGCCGAGGCCCGCCTTGCCACGTTCCTCGACGAACTCGCCGAATCGGAAGGCGTCACGATCAGCACCCGTTCACTCGCCAGGTTCGAGCCGGTCGATTTCGACCCGACCGTGATCGATCTGGTCGAGTCGACTGCGCACGAGCTCGGCTACTCGTCGAGGCGCATGCCGAGCGGCGCGGGCCACGACGCCCAGATGCTCGCTCGTCTGTGCCCGACCGCCATGGTGTTCACACCGAGCGTCAACGGGCTCAGTCACAACATCGCCGAGTTCACCGAAGCCGCCGACATCGAGGCCGGGGCGAACGTACTGCTGCAGGTGGCGCTCGAGCTGCTGACCTCCGACGGCGGGACCTGACGTCGTGGCAGCCCTCTTCGACCTGGTCACCATCGACTCGCCGGGAACCGATCGCCTCGCCGGATTCTGGTCGGCGGTGCTCGATCTCCACGAGATCGAGCGTGAGGACGGCGACCGCTGGATCGTGCTCGCTGATGCTGTCGGTGTTCGAAGGCTGGGCCTCCAACGAGGTGCGGTTCGTCCCGGATCGATGCACCTCGACGTCGCTTGCACGCCCGACGACTTCGACGACGAGCTGGCCAGAATCGTGGCGCTCGGCGCTTCACAGGTCGGCGAACCTCGGCGTGAGCCCTACGGATCGATCGCGAACCTCACGGATCCCGACGGCAACCCGTTCGATCTCTGCGCCTACGTCTGACGCGAACGGGCCGACCCCACACAGTGGAGCCGGCCCGTTCGATGTCATGTGTTCGGGGTGTTCAGGACGGATTGATCAGCGACCGATCGACTCGTCGATGAACTCGTTGGTGTAGGCGCTCTCGGCGGTGTAGCCGTCCGGAAGCGTGATCCCTCGGTCTTCGAGCACGACCGCGAAGTCGTCGAACAACGTCTGGATCCGCTCGGGATCGAAGTTGCCGTAGGTGGCGTCCGGGCCGTTCGAGCCGTAGCCCTCCGACTCGAACAGCTCGAATGCCCGTGCGTTCAGTTCGGGCGTGAGCGTCCAGTAGTTGTTGTACGCCTCGGTCACCTCGATGACGACGTCACCGATCGGCTCGGGGTTGTCCAAGTAGTCGACCCACGCCTGCTGGAGCATCGGCACCAGCAACTCGAGGCACGGCGACAGTTCGTCGAGACGCTCGGTGAGCACCGAGTAGGCGGCCGGGTAGGGCTGCCATCCGAGCTCGTGGATGATCGCGTAGTCGACCGGCGCCGGGGCACCGTCCTTCCATTCGATCTCGTTCTCGTACTTGAAGATCTCGTTGGTGGCGAACCCCTGCTGGATGAAGTCGCCGCCGTCGGTGATCCACTGGTCGGGCGAGCCGCCGTAGTTCGGGTCGCTCTGGCTCTCGTCGAGGTAGCCGTTGGCGATCATCCAGTCGATGTAGGTCGCATCGCCGAAGTGGAGCACGCGTGCGCCGGTCTCGCCGATCGTCGCCGGGTCGGTGGGATCAGCGTCGAGCTGCTCGGGATCCCACATGATCATCTGTGGGTTGATCTCGAGCGTCGCTGCAACGCCGGTGACCTCGACGGTCGGCGACGTCTGGATGGCGTCGTCGGTGTTGACGTAGCCGAGGGTGATGTCCTGGTCGGTCTTCATCACCGCTGCGACCGGCTGGAACTCGATGGCATCGCCACCGGCGCGGATCTCGACGGTCTCGATGCCGCCGACGGCGTACGCGGGGTCGATCGGACCCGAGTAGGTGAACAGCGACGGATCGGACTCGCCGCCGGCGCCGATCAGCTGATAGGTGCCACCGTGTTCGGTCTCGGGCCACCAGTCCTTCTGGATGACGAGGTTCTGCGGGCAGACCGCTTCACCTTCGGCCATCTCGTCAGTCGTGGTCGTCTCGACCATCGGTGGTGGTCGTCTCGCCGTCGGTCGCTGCCGGCTCGCTCGAGCTGTCGTCGTCGCTGCCGCACGCGGCGGCGACGGCGCCGAGCGCCACGACGAGCGCGAGCGCCTTCTTGGTGGTTGGTGTCATGTGGGTTCTCCCCCTGAGGAGTGGTGTTGGTGAATGGGGTGGTTGTTGTGTGGAGCTTCCGTGCCCGGGTTCACGAGTGACCGGACTCGGATTCGTGCCAGCTGCGCAGCGACCGGTTCGACAGCCAACTGATCAGGCCGTAGATGGTGACGCCGAGAAGTGACGCGAGGATGACGCCTCCGAAGAGGCGCTCGTACTGGAGCTGTTTGGCGTAGTTGTTGAGCAGACGGCCGAGGCCGAGGTCGCCGCGGCTGAAGAAGAAGTCGGCAACGAGCGCTCCGACGACGCACAGGCCGGCGCCGATGCGCAGTCCGGTGAAGATCGACGGCATCGCTGCCGGCAGCTGCAGTTTGCGGAGCTGTGTGAACCAACTGGCGCCGTGCAGCTTGAACAGGTCGAGGTGGCCACGATCCACCGACTTGAGACCGAAGAGAAAGCTCGTCAGCATCGGGAAGATGGCGACGAGCACACAGGTGACGACCCGGGCGGTACGAGTCGGCCCGAACCACACCGAGAACAGCGGAACGAGCGCAAGGACCGGGATCGTCTGCAAGCACGACGGCGTACGGGAAGAGCGCCCGCTCGAGTGTGCGGTTGTAGGCCATCACGATGGCTCCCGCCATGCCGAGGACGGTGGCGATCACGAAGCCGTACAGAGCGATTCGGGCGGTGTTGATCAAGCCCTCGAACAATTCCGCTCGTGCGACCTCGTTGAAGAACGAGTCCTGGATCACGTCGTGCGGTGGTGGCACGATGAAACGCCGGTTCTCGCTGAGCAGGACGTAGTGGGTGAGGTACCAGAAGCCGATGAACGAGCGCGAAGACCAGCAGGATCGGCCCGTAGTGCCACAGCGCTGAGGCGAAACGACCTCGAGCCTGGACTTCCGGCGGCGCCTGAGCGCTCTCGCCGTCGCCACGGGGGCCGTCGAATCCGATCTGTTCGGGTTCGGCGATGATGGTCATCCGTGTGCCTCCTTGAGGTACTCGGACACTTGCCCGGACACCTCGGCGAATGCTGCTTCGTAGCGGAGTTCGGGTCGCCGGGGATACTCGAATGGGATGTCGATGTCGGCCAGGATGCGTCCGGGGCGCCCTGACATGACGATCACTCGTGTGGACATGAACACGGCTTCGGCGATCGAGTGAGTGATGAACAACCCGGCGAAACCGACGCCGGTGAACAGCTGCAGCAGTTCGTCGTTGAGTCGTTCGCGGCTGATCTCGTCGAGGGCGCCGAACGGCTCGTCGAACAGGAACACCTTCGGGTCCATGACCAGAGATCGCGCCAGGGAACACCGCATCTTCATGCCGCCGGAGAGCTGCTTGGGGTGCTTGTCCTGATGTCCGTCGAGCCCCACCAGTTCGATCGCCTCGGCTGCTCGTCGAGAACGCTCCTGCTTGGGCATGTGGTGCAGTTCGGCGATCAGCTCGACGTTGCGCTGCACGGTTCGCCAGGGGAGCAGTGTCGCGTCCTGGAAGACGTACCCGATCGACTCGCGATCGACCTCACAGACACCCGAGGCGTTCTCCTCCAGGCCGGATGCGACCCGAAGCAGCGTCGACTTGCCGCATCCGGAGGGGCCGACGACGGTCACGAATTCGCCTTGACGTACGGACAGCGACACGTTGTCGAGGGCGTGAGTGCCATCGGCGAACACCATCGACAGCCCGTCGAAGCGCAGCGCAACGTCAGCAGACTCGCTCCCGGGAGCGATGGTGGCGGTGGCTGTCGACGTTTCGGCGCTCGTGGACACGTTGAACAATTCTCCCTCGCGACCACCCGGAGTTGGCAGCCTCGGTCGACCCTATGGCGGTTGTGCAACTTCGGTGAGTCACACGTGTGTACATCTTGTTTCAGGCCGAGGGCACCGTGCGGCCACGGTGCCACACCATGCGATCATTCGGTCCGAACGCGATTGCTTCGCGAACAGTAGCCGCGCGCACGGCGAGCAGATCAGCCCGCTCGCCGGGAGCCACCGACAGGGTGTCGAGCTGCAGCAGTCGCGCAGCGTCGTCGGTCACCGCAGCCCATGCCTCGTGCGGCTGGAGATGAGCGGTCAGGACCATCAGACCGGCCGTTTCGAACGGGCAGGCGCGTCCGAGCGGGTTGAAGGGGTCTTGCAGGTTGTCGGCTCCGGCCGCAACGACCACCCCGGCAGCTCGAAGCTCAGCCACCGCCGTGAGCCCGCGTGGCATCGGCGCCGATCCGCGTCCCTGGAGAAAGAGGTTCGTGTGGGGGAGGGCAACGACGCCGATGCCTGCCCGGCGACGAGCTCGGCGATCTCGCGTTGACGTGGGGCTTCCTGCATCCCGAGGCTGACGCAGTGGCTGGCCGTCACGGGGTACTCGAAGCCGTCCGACACCATCGCCGCCAAGTCGACCAGGCCCGTTGCCTGCGGGTCGAGGGTCTCGTCGGTGTGCAGGTCGACGCCGATGTCGTGGTCCGATGCGGTCTGCAGGTAGAAGGCAGTCGCCTCGGCGGAGCGGCCGGTCTCCTCCAGATGCGGGCATCCACCGACGAGGTCGGCACCTGCTTCGAGTGCAGCGTGCAGCAACGCCCGTTGGTCAGCCGCACTCGGGCCGACGACCGGCCACCCGCACAGCGCGACGATCTCGATGTCGATGACCTCCGCCACGCGTCGGCGCACTTCGGTCAGTGCCTCGATGCTGCGCAGGCCGTGCTCACTCGTCGTGTCTGCATGGGTACGGACCGCTCGGTAGCCGTTGCGGGCCATGAGCCGAGCTGCTCGTTCGGCTCGCTCGATCGTCTCGTCGACGTCGAGGAGGTGTCGATTGGTCTTCATCGCAGTGATGGCGCCCATCAGATCGCCGGTCTCGTTCCGGATCTGTTCTGCCAGGAACGCCTTGTCGAGGTGGGCATGCGGTTCGACAGCTGCAGGGACGACCATCCACCCGGCCAGTTCGGTGACCGTCGAGTGCTCGACCGGCAGGTCGGGCCCGACCTCGGTGATCGTGCCGCCCACGATGCGAATGTCGTGGTTCGGTCGTGTGACGCCGCCATGAACAATCGTTGCCTGCCGTAGGAGCGTGCTGGACATGTGCGCGAAGCTAGCCCCATGAACCAACGCCCCGATCTGAAACTGGGAGCCTTCTTCTTCGGAGGCGTCGAGATGGACGACGCCGGTGCGGGGGCCCCCGCACCGATGGATCGTCGCTACTCGAACGAGGCGTGCTGGCAGGCGACACTCGACTACGTCAACTCGGCCAAGGAGGCCGAACGGCTCGGGTTCGACTCGTTCTGGACCACCGAGCACCACTTCCAGTACGAGGGCTACGAGGTGATCCCGAACGGACTGTTGATCTCGACCTGGATCGCGGCGCAGACCACGAAGCTGCGTTTCGGCGCCATGTTCAACGTGGTGCCGCAGTGGAACCCGATGCGGCTCGCCGAGGACTTCGCCACCCTGCACAACCTGTCGGGCGGTCGTGCGATGCTCGGGGTCGGGCGCGGCACGGTGCCGCGTGAGGTGCTGCACCTCAACGACAAGGGGGTGTCGATCGGTTCGATGGACAATCCCGACCAGGTGGCTGCCGATCTGCACAACCGTGAGATCTTCGAAGAGTCGATGGAGATCATCCGACGGGCGCTGAGCCAGGAATCGTTCTCGTTCCAGGGCAAGCACTTCCAGATCCCGATTCCCGGCATCCCCGATCGCGGCGAGACGGTGCAGGAACTGACGCTGATCCCCAAGCCGATCCATCCCTACGAGATCTGGCAGGCGGTCACGTCGCCGCCCACTCTCGACTACGTGCCCGTCGTCGACCACGGCGCCGTGTTCTGGAACCAGCACTACAGCTTCATCAAGCGGTTCTGGGACACCTACGGCGAGAACTACCACGCTGCGCACGACATCGAATTGGCGCCACACGAGAAGCGGATGCTCGTGGTCTCGTATCGGATCGAGGACACGATGGAGGAGGCTCGGGCGTCAGCGCTGCCCGGTCACGACGAGTTCTGGAAGTTCCTCGGCCCGTACGGCTGGAGCCGCGGCTACATGGGTCCCGACGGCAAACCGGCCCAGCCGGGTCTGATCCCGACGCTCGACGAGTCGATCGAGAACAAGACGATCCTGGTCGGCCCACCCGAGAAGGTCGCCGAGGAGATCGCCTTCTACCGGGACCTGCTCGGCCTCGAGTACCTCACGCTGTTCCCGCACCTGCTCGGCGACCCGTACAAGAAGGCCGACGAACAGATGGCTCGCTTCGCCGAAGAGGTCCTGCCCCTCGTGTGACGTGCGGATGGGTGGTGTCCGACGTGCTGGGTCGGAATCCACCCGTCACAGACCGGCAGCGGAACCCACGACGGCGCGCGGGTCAGCCGCGCCCGCGAACGTGCCAGAGGGTTCGACGACGATCGCGTGAGCGTGCCCGAAGCCGGAATCCCAAGCCGGACGTTGCTCGCTGCGGTGGCCTCGGCCGGCCAGGGCATCCACCCAGTTTCCGGGGCGTGTCCCTCGACGTGGACCAGCGGCCCGCCGACCCCGGTCCAAGTGTCGAAGCCGGTGTCGGGGCCATGCAGGATCCATCGCGCCGCGTCGATCGCCGCTGTCGGCGACTGGCCGTGGTGGAACAGCCGGGCGGCGATCTGCAGCAGGATCTGCGGTTGCGCGTCGCCGCCCATCGTGCCGAACACCGACGCGAGTTGCCCGGACCGGGTGGCGACCGCAGGAGACAGGGTGTGCGGCGGGCGGCGACGGGCGCCGAACTCGGCCGCATGGCCGTCGATCAGGTTGAAACCGATCCCCCTGTTGTGGAGGTTGATGCCCGTGTTCGGTTCGACGAGGTGGCTGCCGAAACCTGATGCGTTCGACTGGATCAGCGACACCCCGATCCGACGTCCGTCGCGGTCGATGCCGGCGGTGCAGAGATAGGTCGTGTCGCCGTCGAATCCCGGCGCCGGGCGTTCGCTCGCGTGTTCCAGACCGATCAGGTCGAGCCGCCGATCGATCGAGTCGAGCAGCGCTCCACCGTCGGCTCCCTCGTGCAGCGCGTCCGGCCGGTCGAAACCCGCAGCGCTGGCTGCCTCGATCAGCAGATGCGCCCAGCGTTCGTCGTCGGGGTCGTCCGGCAGGTCGAGGCGCTCGGCGAGGCGAGCAGCACCGAGCGTGAGATAGCCCTGCGAGTTGGGTCCGATCGTGTGCAGGTCGACACCGAACGCGCTCGTGGTGAGCGGCTCGACCCAGTTGGCCTGCACGGTGCCGAGGTCGTCTGCATCGAACAGGCCGTTGCCGAGTTCGAGCAGCCCGTCACCGAATGCGCCCAGATAGAAGCCATCGCGTCCGCTCACGGCGAGTGCGGCAAGCACCAGGGCAGCACCCGGGCGGCGAACTGTGGCACCCGTCGTCGTCGCCTGCGTCGCCAGTTCGGACAGATTGTGGCGGCTGGGAGCATCGAGGCGACGGAGCGATCCGACGAGGAGCGGACTCGCCGGGAAGCCTTCGGCTGCCAGGCGTCGGGCAGGCGCGAGGATCACCTCGAGCGGCAGCGACCCGAATCGTTCGTGCAGTGCCATCCACCCGTCGATGCAGCCTGGGACCGTCACGGAACGGACGTCGAGCTTGAACGGCATCTCGGTGAAACCCTCGGCTCGGAGGGCGGCCGGGTCGGCCCCGGAGCCTGCTCGTCCCGATGCGTTGAGCGCGAAGGTCTCGCCGGGGGCGTCCGGACGGGCGGGGTCATCGACGTGGACGAGGGCGAAGAGGTCGCCGCCGATTCCGCAGAGATGTGGGCCGGTGACGGCGATGGCCGCGTTGGTGGCGATGGCCGCGTCCACTGCGTTGCCGCCCTGGGCGAAGACCTCGAGCCCGGCGGAGGTGGCGAGTTGGTCGGCGCTGGCGACCATGTGGCGTGGAGCGCGGACGGTGGCTCGAGGGGTGGCGATCGACATGCGTGCGACGTTAGGTCGTCGGCGGGGTGCAGACCCTGCCTGTGTCGCGAAGTGACCATCGAACTCGCCCCATTGCGCTCGACCGCTCCTTGGCGAGTGGATTCAGGTCGTGGAGCCGTACCACTCGCCTCGATCGACGAGCACCTCGCGAAGCACCTCGGGCCGATCGGTCATGATCCCGTCCACCCCGAGGTCGAGCAGCCGGTGCATCTCGACAGGATCGTCGATCGTCCACACGTGCACGGGTACCCCGCGCCGATGTGCGTTGCGAACGAACCGTTCGGTGACGACGGTGACGCGCTTCGGACCGGTGGCTGCGCCATACCTCACCGGCACCTGCGCGACCCGGAGGGCATGTCCGGACATCCGGCCGACGATGCGAAGTGATGCCACCTCCTGCGGGCTGGTGCACGACAGCAGTTCGGGTCCGAGCAGTGTGCGCAATTTGGCGAGGCGCGCGTGACTGAATGCGCCGAGGCACACCCGGTCGATCGCTTCGTACCGTCGGATCAACGCAGCCAGCGGACCTGCTGCTGCATCCGACTTGCAGTCGATGTTGAACCGGACGTCCCCAAAGCGCTCCAAGAGCTCGCTCATCAGTGGAATCGATGCCCGGCCATCGACTCGAACCGTTGCGAGTTCCTCGGCGGTCATGTCCGCGATGGTGCCGTCGACGCCGCAGGTGCGCGAGAGGTCGGGGTCGTGGAAGGCCATCAGGACGCCGTCGGCGCTCAGGTGCACGTCGGTCTCGAGGTGGCCGTAGCCGAGCGACACGGCATGCTCGAACGCCGGCATCGTGTTCTCGGGAGCGGAGCTCGTCCCGCCACGGTGGGCGAACGGGATCGGACCGGGCCAGTCGAGATATGGGTGGATCGCGTTCACGTCGCGACCGTAGCGAAGCCGGTGGCGTCGGTGTGGGTGTGTCAGGTTCAGGAGATGCGATCGCCGACTCGGATGGTGGTGTTCGGGGGCGCGCTGGCGATCGGGGCACTGACCGGTTGCGCTGACGATGCGACCGTCGAATGCCTCGCGAACGATGGCGCCGAGGTCTGCGCCCGCTCCGATGGAGCGATCACGTTCAGCGCCTCAGGCATCGTTGGCACCGAGTTCGTCTTCGACGTTGCCGCCATCGACGCGCAGGGCGATCCACTGACCGGCCAGATCGTGATCGCCAGCAACTGACCCGGCGATGAGCGAACCGGTCGTAGACGACCACTTCGCTCATCGCGAGATGGGGGACTCAGATCGAGCGGCCCGCTTCCTTCCAGTACTCGTCCTTGAGCAGGCGCTTGTAGAGCTTGCCGGTCGGGTGGCGGGGGAGTTCTTCGCGGAAGTCGATCGATCGGGGGCACTTCACGTCAGCAAGTTCGGTGCGGCAGAACTGGATCAGCTCCGAAGCGAGTGCAGATGCCGCAGCGTCGTCCGCCGGCATCTCGACCGGGTGAACGACAGCCTTGACCTCCTCGCCGAAGTCGTCGTTCGGGACGCCGAACACGGCGACGTCGATCACTTTCGGATGGGTGACCAGGACGTTCTCGGCCTCCTGTGGGTAGATGTTCACCCCGCCGGAAATGATCATGTACGCCTTCCGGTCGGTGAGGTAGAGGAAGCCGTCGGCGTCGAGGTAGCCGACGTCGCCGAGGGTGGTCCAGCCCTTCGGGTGACGCGACGCTGCTGTCTTCTCGGGATCGTTGTGATACTCGAACTCGCCTTCGCTCTCGAAGTAGACGGTGCCGGACTCGCCCTGCGGAACCTCTTCGCCGTCCTCGCCCACGATGTGCAGGACACCGACGATCGGCTGACCGACGGTGCCTTCGTGGGCGAGCCAGCTCTCGCTGTTGCAGTAGACGAAGCCGTTGCCCTCGCTGCCCGCGTAGTACTCGTGGATCACCGGACCGAACCACTCGATCATCTGCTTCTTGACCGGCGCAGGACACGGCGCGGCCGCGTGGATCACGGTTTCCAACGACGACACGTCGAACTTGGCGCGGGTCTCCTCGGGCAGCTTGAGCATGCGCACGAACATGGTCGGAACGACCTGGCTGTGGGTGATGTCGTACTGGTCCACGAGCGACAGGTACTCCTCGGCGTCGAAGTGCTCCATCGCCACGATGGTGGCGCCGATGGCATGCACCGCCAGGCAGAAGCGCAGCGGAGCCGCGTGATAGAAGGGCGCAGGCGACAGGTACCGCTTGGAGTCGTCCATCCCGAACAGCAACTGCAGCAGCCCTTGTACAGCACCGGGCGAAGCGTCGAGCGGTTCGTTGGGGAACGCCCGCGTGATGCCCTTGGGCATGCCGGTGGTGCCCGACGAGTAGAGCATGTCGAGACCTGCGACGCGAACTTCGTCGAGGGGTTCGGGCGACTGCTCGGCGACGGCGTCCTCGTAGCTCTCGTAGCCGCCGACGGTGCCGTCGAGCATCAGGCGCAGCTCGACGTTCGGTGTGGTGTCGATGACTTCGATCGCCTGGTCGGCCTTGTACTTCGAGGTGATGTACGCCCGGGCACCGCAGTCGTTGAGGATGTACTCGAGTTCGTGGCTGGTCAGGCGCGACGAGGCGCAGGTGTAGACCAAGCCGGCGTAGTGGCAGCCCCACACGACCTCGAGGTAGCGGTCGTGATTCTCCATGCAGATGGCGATGTGGTCGCCGGGCTGCAGCCCAGTGGATCGCAAGAGCCGGCTGAGCCGGTTCGCTGCGGCATCGAGCTCGCGGTAGGTCTGGGTGAAGCCGGAACCGCCCATGATGAGGGCCGGCTTGTCGCCGTGGGTGTCGAGATGTGCGCCTGGGAACATGGCGGGCAACGTAGCCGACTCGGCTCCTTCGACGCATGGCGGCGCTACGGTTCGGTCATGGTCCGAGCCCGTTTCGCCGAGATCATGCAGCAGGGCGGCACCGGGGTTCCGCTCGACGAGGCCGCACTGTTGATCTCCAGGGCGCTCCAGCCCGGGCTGGACGAGTCGGTCTGGCTGGCCTCACTCGACTCGTTCGCGGCGGGATGCGCCGGGCGGACGCCCGAGGCCGTCGCGCGACACCTGTTCTTCGACGAGCACTTCTCCGGAAACCGAACTGCCTACTACGACTGGCGGAACTCGTGTCTCGACCGGGTGATCGAGCGTCGAATCGGTATCCCGATCAGCCTGTCGGTGCTGATGATCGAGGTCGCACGCCGCGTCGGCCTGGACCTGGTCGGAGTCGGCCTTCCCGCGCACTTCCTCGTGCGGGTCGCCGACGACGAGGATGCCTTCTTCGACCCGTTCGACGGCGGCCGCCACCTCGACCGCGCCGGCGTGCGCTCGTTGTTCGAGCACGTCACGAACGGGCAGGTTCCGTGGAACGAACAGTTCCTGCAGCCCACCCCGAACCGCGACATCGTGGTCCGCATGCTCAACAACCTGAAGAGCGTGTTCGCCGGGCGCTCCGATGCGGTACGGCTGGCGATCGTGATGGACATGCGCGGAGCCGTCCCCGAACTCGCTGAACTCGAAGCTGCCGAGATCACTTCCTCCGCTGCCGTCTTCAACTGACCGATCGATGACGGAACTGGCCGTGCGCGGTCGCTTCGCTCACCGCTGCGCATCGGTTCGGTCGTGCTCGCACAACAGGATCCGGCTCACCTTCGGTCAGTACGGTGAGCGTCCATGACGATGACCGACAGCAGTACCGACCTGACCGCCGACGAACAGCGCGTCAGCACACTCGTCGACGAGCTCCTCGCCTCGTTCCCGCCGGCGACCACCGAGCCGAAGGAGTTCCTCGGCCAACAGTTCGACCGCGGTCTCGCCTGGGTGCACTTCCCTGAAGGTCACGGCGGGCTCGGCCTGAATCCGAAGCTGCAGAAGTTGATCAACGAGCGCGTGTATGCCCAGGGTGCACCGAACCCGATGTACCGCAACCCGATCGGGCACGGGATGACCGGTCCGACCGTGGTGGCATGGGGGAGCGACGACCAGAAGCAGCGGTACCTCCGCCCACTGTTCACCGGTGAGGAGATCTGGTGCCAGCTGTTCTCCGAGCCCGGGTCCGGCTCCGACTTCGCCGGGCTGTCGTCCACCGGCGTGAAGGATGGAGAAGAGTGGATCGTCAACGGCCAGAAGGTCTGGACCACGTTGGCACATCTGTCCAAGTGGGGTCTGCTCGTCGTCCGCACCGAACCCGACGCTGTCAAGCACGCCGGTCTGACGGCCTTCGTGGTCGACATGGAGGATCCGACCGTCGAGATCCGCCCGCTGCGTCAGATGACGGGTGAAGCAGAGTTCAACGAGGTGTTCTTCTCCGACACGCGTATCGCCGATGCCGAGATGCTCGGGGGTGCGGGAGACGGCTGGCGGGTCTCGCTCACGACGTTGATGAACGAGCGCGTGTCGATCGGCGGCACGATCCCTGCACGGGGCTCGGGCACGATCGCCGCGCTGGTGCAGACGTGGCAGCAGTTGCCCGAGTCGGCGAAGGGTGCGGCTGAACGCGACGACGTGATGAAGCTCTGGGCACGGGCCGAGGTGCTGCGTCTCACCAACATCCGAGCGAACCAGAACCGCAAGATGGGCGACCCGGGCCCGGAGGGATCGATCGGCAAGATGGCGTCGGCCGATCTGAACAAGGACATCTACGACGAGGTGATCGATCTGATGGGCGCCGATGGTCTCCTGTACGGCAGCTACGAGATGATCCGCCCGGAGACTGCGATGGGCTCCGATACGTTGCAGAAGGCGTTCCTGCGCAGCCGTGCGAACTCGATCGAGGGCGGCACCACCGAAGTGATGAAGAACATCCTCGGCGAACGGGTGCTGGGCCTGCCCGGCGACATCCGTGTCGACCGCGACAAGCCCTGGTCCGAGGTACCACGCAGCTGATCGGTGAGCGATGACCGGACTGGCCGCATCCGGTCCGTTCGCTCATCGCCGACTGGTCTGGTCAGCGATCGAGGCTGGCGAGCACGTCGCTGGCTCCGAGGCTTCGGTCGTCCATTCCGGGCCGATCGAGCAGGCTGCCGCCGAGCAGTACCGTCGACGCCGCCTCGATCGATCCCTGCAACTCGCGAATGTTGCGTGGAGGCGGAAAGTACTCGTCCTCCTCGGTCACGTCGACCAGTTCGATGCCGCCGGACGGGGCAAGGAAGTCCAGCACCTGGTCGACCAACTCCTCGGGGGCCGACGCGCCGGCAGTGACGCCCACGATGCCGGAGACGTCGGCGGGCAACTCGTCGACCGAATTGATCCGATAGACCTGGTCACAGCCTTCTTCACGGGCGAGCTGTTCCAGCGCACGGGTGTTCGACGAGTTGCCTGAGCCGATGACCACCACCACGTCGCACCGATGTGCGAGCTCCATCAACGCCGCCTGCCTGTTGGTGGTCGCGAAGCACAGATCGCTTCGCCCAGGAGTCCAGACATCGGGGAACCGTTCCTTGACACGAACGGCCACCCCCTCCCAGTCGCGGTGTGACAACGTCGTCTGGGCCAGCAGCGCCACCGGCTGGTCGGATGGCTCGAGCGCATCGACTTCATCGACCGATTCGACCCGATCGATCGCTTCCGGGGCCACCGCCATGGTGCCGATCGCCTCTTCGTGGCCGACGTGCCCGACGTACACGATGCGGTATCCCTTGCCGGCACGCACCTTGACCTCGTGGTGCACCTTGGTCACGAGCGGACACACCGAATCGACGACGTACGAGCCGCGGCTGCGGGCCGCTTCGACCACGTCGGGGGCGGAGCCGTGCGCCGACAACATGATCGGACTCCCGACCGGCACATCAGCGATGTCGTCGACGAAGACGACACCTTGGTCGCGGAACCGGTCGACGACCAGCTTGTTGTGGACGATCTCGTGATAGCAGTACACCGGCGCCGGAAACGTCCGCACCATCCAGGCGAGGGCCTTGATCGCCATTTCGACGCCGGCACAGAACCCACGGGGCTGCGCAAGGAGCACCAGCTCGACGCGTGAGTCGCTGTTGGTGGATGACATCCGATCCCAGGCTACCCGCGACACCGCGCCGGTAGCCTGACGAACCCATGTCCGACAACACCCGCGTCCTGAGCGACGCCAGTCGCGCCACCGAGCACGAGATCCGGCGAGCAGCGCCGTCGCGCTCGCTCGCTCCCGTGGTCGTGTCGGTCACAGCGGGGTCCCCGGCTGGCGAGGTCGGTGTGCTGGCCGGTGACGAGATCCTCCGGATCAACGGCGAGGTCCCCCGCGACATCATCGAATGGCAGATGGCTGCCGACGAGGCCGACGTCGAACTCGACGTCTCCCGCGGCGGTCTCGACTTGGCGTTCTCCGTCGAGAAGCGCGACGGCGAACCGCTCGGTATCGACGTGTCGAGCGCAGTGTTCGACCGGGTGCGCACCTGCGACAACCACTGTGAGTTCTGCTTCATCTACCAGTTGCCGAAGGGCATGCGGCGCAGCCTGTACCTGAAGGACGACGACTACCGACTGTCGTTCCTGTACGGCAACTTCACCACGCTGACCCGTTTCACCGAAGCAGATCTCGAGCGGGTGGTCACCGAGCGTCTCTCGCCGCTTCACGTCAGTATTCACGCGACCGATCCCGACGTTCGCAGCCAGATGCTCAAGAACCCACGCGGCGCGATGAGCCTGCGTTGGTTGCGAGCACTGCTCGACCACGACATCGTGGTGCGCGGCCAGATCGTGGTGTGCCCGGGTGTCAACGACGGCGCCGTGCTCGCCGACACGATGGCAGGCATCCTCGATCGGTTCGCCGAACTCGACTCGGTGGCCGTCGTGCCGCTCGGCATCTCGAAGTTCAACGGCGAGGACGCCATGCGGTTCCACACCGTTGCAGAGGCACAGGCCGTGGTCGACATCGTCGCCGACTGGCAGGACGTCTTCGAGGCCACCCTCGGCAAACGGATGGTCTACGCCGCCGACGAGTACTACCTGATGGCACAACGTCCGTTCCCGTCGGCCGAGCGCTACGACGGCTTTCCCATGCACGAGGACGGCATCGGCATGGCCCGCACCTTCGAAGCCGAGTTCCACGGCCTCACCGCCGACGCCACCGGCGTGCGACGCGGCTTCTTCGCCGCTGTCGACGCCCCACCGAACCCGGCTGCGTACACCGGGCTCCGTACGAGCACGCCATGCGGGACCGGCGTCGCCGACACGACCGCATCGATCTCGCTACGGCCTCGCCGCACCGCGCCGATCGGCATTCTCACCGGCGAACTGGGCGCTCCGGTCATCTCGCCACTCGTCGACTCGATGGATCGCGACGACGTCCGCGTCATCGCCGTACGCAACGAGTTCTTCGGTGGAAACACCGGAGTGACCGGCTTGATGACCGGCGAAGACGTGAGTCGCACTCTGGCCGCACAACCCGAGGGGCACCGCTACCTGCTGCCCGACGTGTGCCTGTCCGACGAGGGACGATTCCTCGACGGGCTGACCATTGGCGACCTGCCCCGGGTCGTGGAGATCATCGAAACCGACGGCATCGCGCTCCGTGCCGCACTGGAGCCAG
Organism: Ilumatobacteraceae bacterium; assembly: GCA_963848145.1. Taxonomy (GTDB): domain Bacteria; phylum Actinomycetota; class Acidimicrobiia; order Acidimicrobiales; family Ilumatobacteraceae; genus Sva-07. Next base: position 21,552 of record CAWKCN010000045.1, on the reverse strand, counting down.
CGTGACCGACATCGACGACACCACACCCGACGAGCCCGACACCGTCGCAACCGGGGGAGCAGCCGACGACGAGCCGAGCGACGAGCTCGCCACGGTCGTGATCATCGGGCGACCCAACGTCGGCAAGAGCACCCTCTTCAACCGGATCGTCGGCAGCCAGCAGGCGATCGTCGAGGACCGACCCGGAATCACCCGCGATCGCAAGGAGCTCGAAGCCGAGTGGCTCGACGTCCCGTTCCGTGTGGTCGACACGGGCGGATGGATGCCGGGCGGCGACGTGCTCGACGCCAAGGTGAGCCGGCAGGTCGAGGCTGCGGTGAAGGAAGCCGACGTGGTGCTGTTCGTGGTCGATGCCTCGGTGGGCCTCACCGACGACGACCAGCAGATCGCCAACTGGATCCGACGCTCGAAGACCGAGGTCGTCGTTGTCGCCAACAAGTCCGACAACGAACGCCGAGAAGCCGAGATGTGGGAGTTCATGAGCCTCGGGATGGGCGAACCGGTGCCGGTCAGCGCGCTGCACGGTCGTCGAGCAGGCGACCTGCTCGACGTGGTGCTCGAGCGATTCCCCGAGCAGCTCCGCCAGCCGGCTCACAAGCCGATCGATCCGTGGAAACCGCTCGATGACGACGAGGCAGCAGCGTCGGCCGAAGCGGAGGCCAAGGTGCCCCGCGTCGCCATCGTCGGCCGCCCGAACGTGGGCAAGAGCACGCTGTTCAACCGGCTGGTCGGGGCGGACCGGTCGGTGGTGCACGACATGGCCGGCACCACCAGAGATTCGATCGACACGATGGTCGACACCGACGACGGACCGATCGTGTTCATCGACACCGCTGGTATGCGCCGAAAGGGCCGCATCGACGATTCGGCGGAGTACTACTCGTTCGTCCGCGCACTGCGGTCGATCGACGACGCCGACGTCGCGTTGCTCGTGATCGACGCCACCGTTGGGGTCACCGCACAGGATCAGCGGCTTGCCGAGCGTGTCGACTCCGCCGGCTGCCCGATCGTGTTGATTCTCAACAAATGGGACCTCGTCGGCACCGAGGCACGTCTCGAGATCCAGGCGGAAGTGGCCCGGATGCTCGGATTCGTGGCCGACAGTTCGGTGCTGAAGATCTCGGCGCTGTCCGGCAAGAACGTCGACAAGCTGCGGCCACGGCTGCAGGAGGCGATCGGTCAGTACCACACACGTGTGCCGACCCGCGACGTCAACAAGGTGATCGCAGCGGCGCAGCAGCGTCAGCCGATCGGTGGCGGCGCCAAGATCTTGTACGCCGTGCAGGGCGCGATCGATCCGCCGACATTCACGTTGTTCGTCAACCGTGAGGTGCCTCAGCACTACCTGCGCTACATCGAACGCACGATCCGCGAGGAGTTCGGTCTCGGTGCGACAGCGATCAAGATCCGTGTCCGCAAGCGTCAGTAGGTCGGGGCCGGGTCGATGAGCGGGAGCAACGATGCCCTGGTGTGAGGAGTGCGCCAAGTACTGGACGCCGAACGCGATGAACGACGACGGCACCTGTCCGAGTTGTGGTCGTGTCGTCGAAGAGCCTGGCGCGGTCGATGGGCGTGAGGACGAGAAGGCGCCATGGCACTTCAAACTGATGGTCGTGGCGCTCGTGATGTATCTCGGTTGGCGGGTCGTCGAGATCTTCAACTGATCGGTCGCCTCGGAGCCGTTCGGGTGCGTTCGGGTTCATGCCGCCCGCCCGGCGGTCGCAGCCGCCACGGAGCGTGGTCGACTTCGGCTGTGCACGGTGCCGTCCGGCAGCGTGATGGTGAGTTCTCGCGTGTGCGGGTCGAGGTCGAGCACCCAACCACCCTCGTGGACCAGGTGGTGATGTCGTGTGCAGCCGGGAATGAGCGAGTCGAGGTCGGTGTCGCCCTGGTGGGCGGTCCATTCGGTGATGTGGTGGATCTCGCACTGATCGAACGGCACGTCGCACTCGCCGATTCCGCAGGTGCGATACATCGATCGGAGCGCCCGGCGCTGGTCGTTGCTGGCCAGCCGCCTGCTGCGGCCCAGGTCGAGTGGGACACCTGCCCCGTCGAGGACGACCGGGATGATGTGGGCCTCGCAGGCGAGTCGGCGCAGCGTCTCGACGGGGAGGAGGGTTCCGTCGTCGAGTTCGCAGATCGACGCCTCGTGGAGTCCGGTGGTGATGGTCTCGAGATCGACGAGCGCCAGCAACTCGATCCGCCCGGGTCGTCGCTGCCGAGTGGACGAGGTGGCGAGATCGACGAGCGCGTGCGCAGCGAGTTGTCGGCGGGAGCGGTCGGAGTTGCCCGGATCGGACTCGAGCGCCCGAGTCTCGGCGTCGATGGCGCGGAACAGGCGTGCGCCGTTCTCGGGGTCGAGTTCGGCCGTGAGCCAGTACATCCCGGTGTCGTCGCTGATGCCCTTGGCGAGGCTGACCGACGCTCGTTGGCGGGCGGCTCGCTCGAGCCCTCGGTCTGCTGCCAGTTGATCGACGAGACGGGCGACGTATCGCTTGAACTGGCCAGGTGTGCTCGAGGCGGCCTGCCGGCTCAGCTCGTCGTCGTGGGAGAGCAGGAGGGTCCGCTCTGCTTCGGTCATCGTGTGTACAGCAGCGGCGACACTGTCGGCATGTTCGTTGCCGATGCGGCCGGCGCCGAGCTGCTTCGACATCGACGGCAGGGAGCCGAGCGTTTCGGCGCGTCGAGCGATTCGAGCGGCTTCTCTGGGGGAGCAGATTCCGCCAGCCGTGATGGCTTGGTCGGCCGGCGCTCCCGATCCTGCAGCAGCGAGCTCATTGGCTCTGCGAGCGATGGCATGTTCGGTCTCGGCGAGGAAACCCCTGAGTCGGCGTAGGTCGCTCAGGCCGAGGGCCACACCGGCAGCATCGAGCTCGGATGGATCGATCCGCTCGAGTTGCTCGACCAGTCGGCTCATCGACATGGTTCCATCATGGCGATGGGGTGTCACAGAGTTGCGAGATCGTGAGGGCATCGGGGCCGGGCGTCGATAGAGTCGGCGCTCCACACGCACACGGGCTGTGGCGCAGCTTGGTTAGCGCGCTTGTCTGGGGGACAAGAGGTCGGGAGTTCGAATCTCCCCAGCCCGACACTGTGACCAGGGGTTTCTCGGAAACGAGGAGCCCCTGTTCCGCGCTTGGGGGGTTGTCTGGTGGTTGACCTGCCGGGCACGTTGTGTGTGCGGTCACGTTGTGCAATCGACGACGGCCGGTGACATCCAAGTCGTTGTGGTCCTCTGTCGTAGCCGTTCGTGGAGTGGGATGCGCCGCTTGAACAGCAGCGACTGGCGAGTGCGTTCGAGCCGACGTCGACCGTCCGCTCGGGCCGAACCGAGCGCGGCAGATACGGGCGGATGGCCAGTCGAGTGAACGGATTCGGAAGTTCTGATCTCGGCTGGGTCTGCGCGGATTCGGGAGGCGGTGCCCAACGTGGGCTGGATCGGCCTCCACTGCTAACCGTCTGCTGGCTGGACCGAGAAGACGAGGTCGTAGACCTCGTCGGTGTACTCGTGGCCGATGTCGTAGACCTCGTGGCGGACGTCGATGTCCACGGACTTCATGCGTTGCTCCATGAGGAGTGCGTTGTCGTGCCAGTCGATGAGTTCGTCATCGAAGGCGCCCAGGGCGGCCAGATCAGCGACAACTGGGGTGGCAGCATCGCGGAGCCAGATCCACGAGTCAGGTGCGGGCGGGTTCTCGATTGTGCGTGTCTCTGCTATCGGGTACGCCGCCGACCACAGGCCGACCCGCATCTCGGGTGACACGTTCCACCGCTGCGGGTCGAGCAAGCCGTCGAGCGTCTCCGGCGGCTCGGGGTCGTCCGAGGCGAATGCCGGGTCCCATCGTTCGTGCTGGAACAGGAACTGGCTTTCGCCTGCCACCAACGCAACGGGAAGGTGCGAGATCGGCTCGTCACACGCACTGTCGTCTGCCAGGCCAAGGCCGGTCCATGTGGCGGCCATGGCCCCGCCGGAATAGCCCGCGACCGTCGTGATTCGTGGATCGGCGCTGTATTCGCTCGCGTGAGCTTGAGCCCACGAGACGATGCATGCGGCACGGTCCATGTCGCCGTCGAACTGCTGTTCAGGGTTACTGGTCCGGGCTGCCATCGTTTGCCACTCACCACGCACCGCGACAGCGCCACGCTCAGCAAGGTCCGACGTGATTTGGCGGCTGGCTGGGGGGACCACCACGATCAACGGCCACGGCCCGTCCTCGGTGGGGTACGCAATATCGAGCGTCCACGTGCCCTCGTCGTCGGTGAGATACACCAGACCCTTCTCCGCGATGATCTCGGCATCGTCACCGAGGTTCCCGGTGCCACTGGAAGGTGGGGGCATCGTTGACGATGCGGCGTCATCGTCGCCGTCACCACAGGCGGTCATGGCGAGTCCGAGGAAGAGCGTGATCACCAACGCGGGGAGGCGATGGGACATGACCGACTCCTTTCGTCACCTCTGACGCTACGACCGCCACTTCGATCCCGACAGGGACCTTGGACTCCGCCGCACCTGACCTGCTCCGGCACGCGCTCGGGTCGTCGGCGATTTGATCCCCCCACCAACGAGGAAGGCATGATCACCTATGGGGACCCCATCAACGGCGAATTCGACGATTCGCCGCCGGAGTCAGGCCTTCCGACACGCTGGACGTTCACGATCACGAACAACAGCGTCCGCACCTGCAGCGGTCTGCAAGTCTTGTCCCGTACGAGACTGACAAGCCAGTGCCGGGAAACCCCGAGATCGCATCGATGCAGGTCGACGTCCCGCTGGACCTGTCGGCGATACTGAGGACCGTGCACGACGAACTCCACGAAGATGCACGCCAACCCAGGACCCGCCGATGATCGGCCAAGCCGACGGGGAGGCATGGGGCAATCGGCGAGTGCTGACCGTCGTGGACGGTCTCGTCGCCGAGGCGTGGTCGGTCATCGAACCCAATCTCGATCGACTGACCGACGACGAATACCTGTGGGAACCTGCGGACGGGTGCTGGAGTATCCGGCGCAGGGCAAACCTCTCAGGAGACCACTGGGGCAACGGAGACTGGGTCGTCGAGACCTCCTTCGACGGAAGCGTCGAACCGACGACAACAACGATTGCATGGCGGTTGCTCCACGCCTACGACTGCTTCACCGACTACTCGAGCAAGGCCTTCGGACGGGGAGCGCTCGACTGGAATGACATCGAGGTGCCGTCGAGCGCTGGGGCCGCTGTCGAGATGATGACCGATGCGGTCGAGTCGCTGCGCCGGGAACTCGCCATCAACACCGACGAAGTGCTCCTCGGCGCTTCCGATGACCCATGGGAACGGCCGCGCTGGCTCTTGCTCGACAAGGGGCTGTTCGAATGGATCGCGCACTGCACCGAAGTTGGGCTACTTCGCACTCTGTACCGGCACCGCTAGGGAAACCCTTGGAAGGCGCCGCCGATCACAGAAGCGACGGTCGAGACCCCACATGTGGCCACCCAGACTCTCGACAATCGGGCGCTCGCAGGCACTCGACTTCGACCCATGTGGTGCACCCGACAACACCAAAAGGTCGACGCCTGCCGGACGCTCCGTCCCCGATCGGAAGTGCCTGATCGATCATGAGTCGTTCAGGTTCTCGACGGTCTCGATCCACCGAGGATCACTCTCGATCGGAAGGGTTCCGCCGCGACGTTTGATCACGATCACAGCAACGACCATGCCGATCAGGAATGCGAGAAGCATCACCGCCCACTTGCGGCTCGAGCGACCGCGCAGTTCGTCTGCAGCCTCAGACAGCACCGCTGCTGCGACATCTCTTCCCACGCTGGTGACGATCGGGTCCATTCCGCCAATCTCTACCTCGACCGACCGTGCGTGCAGATGTCGCCGAAGGCAACAGGATGGTCTCGCTTCCTGCCGCGACAGGCAGGTCAGAACTCGGACGCCCGCAGGCCGAGGATCTCGCACGAGATCTCGCCTTCGGTCACCCAGTCGGCCGGTTCGGTCACCGTGTCCTCGGCCACGCGCACCGATTCGCCCGGACCGACGAGTTCGATGGAGGTCGACGAGTCGGCGAACCTGGCCCCACCATCCCCTCGAAGCGCGTAGAGGACTTGGAGGTTCTCGGTGGAGTCGAACGGGCTCGTCGTGGCCAGGGTGATCTGGATGTCGCCGAAGTCGTCGATGCCCTCCACGTCGCAGGTGCTCGATTCGGGCGGCGGCAGCACGTCGTCGAAACCGAACCCCTCGGCGATCTCGAGCACCTCACAGACGACATCTGCCCCGTCGACATCGGCGGGGAGCTCGGTGATCGTGTCGACCTCGGCGCGGATGACCTCCGCCGGCTGCGGAAGGTCGAACGAACCAGAGTCGGTGAGGAAACGAGTTCCCGCCGCGTCGGCGAGCGCGAAGGAGACCTCGACCGCCGGCACTGCACCCAGCGGGTTGGCGAACTCCACCTCGACTTGCATGTCACCGAAGTCGTCGACGCCCCGGTAGCCGCACCGAGGATCAGCAACCTCCACGACAGTGGTCTCGGGCGCATCGCTGGTCGCCGGGGCGTCGCTGGTCGCCGGTGTCTCGGTCGTCGCCGGCGCTTCGGTCGCAGGCGGTGCGACAGTCGTCGACGAACTCGAGTCGGTTGGCGATGTCGTTGTCGTAGCGGGGGCGGTCCCCAGTGGTTCGGTCGACGTGGTCGCCGAGTCGTCGTCGCCTCCAGCGAGGAGCGCGATCGCTCCGGCACCCAGGAGCACGAGCACGATCGCACCGGCGATCACCCACCATTGCTTCCACCAGGCATCCCCGGCACCGTCGGGGGTCGGCTCGCCCGTGCTCGGCGGCCCTGAGGGCGGCGGAAAGCTCGGAGGAGGGAATGAACCCGTGTCGCTCATCGACCCTCGACCGTAGCAACGCCAGTGGACCCACTCCCGGCTTCTCGATGAGGGCCGACAGACCGATGAAGGGACGGGCCGTCGCTCCGGCGGGACCGTCGCTCAGCGGTCGCGTGTCCAGCGACAACCGAGGACGGTCGGAATCCGCTCCTGACCCTCGTATTCCGGGAAGCGAGCGACGGTCCGCGCACTCGGCCCACGTTCGATCAGTTGCTCGAGTCGCCACCCGGCGATCGCCGCCGCTTCGAGCAACGATCCCATCGAGCGGTGATACAGCGCGACCTCGTGTCCCTCGACCCGCTGCACCAGGCGCCCGGACTCGAGGTAGTCGCCCCAACGCCACAGGATTTCGCCCGCCTCGTCCACCAACGGCTCCGAATCGGGCACGGTCGAGACCGGGTGGTTCATCACCACCAGCAGGTGGCCGCCGGGTCTCACCACCGTCGACACCTCGGTGAAGAGCCGACGGTGATCCTCCACCATCTCGACGACTCCCACGCACACGGCTCGATCGAAGCTCCCGGCCCGGGCCCATCCCAGGTCGGGCAGACCTGCCCGCACCACCGGTCCCGCACCGGCAGCGACAGCCAGGAGGCGGTCGGAGATGTCCGTCCCCACGATCGGGGCTCCGAGATGCCGCATCACCTGTCCCTCGCCGCAACCGAGATCGAGCGTCAGCCCACCGGTGCCACCGATCAGCTCTTCGAGCAGGTCGAGCAGGTCGATGGAATCCCGGGGATCGTCACGGACCGTCTCGACCCACCACTCGGCGATCTGGTCCCACGGCTCCGTCGAGGGGCCTGGAGCCTGAGCACCGTCGGTCACCCGGTCGAGGGTACCTGCCGGTGTCGCCGCCAAGGATCGCTCAAGTTGCGACCTGGGTCGGCCGATGAGGCGACATGGGCGAGGTCGCGAGACGCAGCGACGACGGGTTCACGCTCGTGGAGGTACTGATCGTCATCGTGGTGCTCGGGATCCTCGCTGTGGTCACGGTCTTCGCCGTCCGAGGCATCACCGACCGCAGCGCAGAGAATGCCTGCTCGGTGGAGTTCGACAACCTGATCAAGGCCCAAGAGGTTCACAAGGTGCTGAACGGCACCTACGTCGACGAGGCGACGCTCGTGTCGAGCGGCACGATCACGGGCGAATCGACGATGTACGACGTGACGGCCACGGGTGACTCGTACCAGGTCGTGTCCGCAGGGGAATGCGCCACGCCGACCGGTGGACCGGCGACCCCGCCGAGTCCACCCGCACCGGTTGCGATGCCGACGAGCAGCTTCAGCTGGCACGGCGGCGTCACCGCATGGCGGTTCGGCTCGGACCAGGACGGTGCAGACGAAATCGTGGTACTCGGCCGTGAACACGGCAAGGCGGACTGGGTCGCAGCAACCGACGCGGGTGCGTCGAGCACCCGGCGAGTTCACTTCGTCGACCTCGACAGTCTGAACGTCGCCAACCTCGGGTCACTCTTGAATGCAGTCGACACCAACGGTGCAACCGCGCTGGGGGTGTATCTGGCGGACGACACGATGTCGTTGCCCGGCTCGCCAGCGGCAGACGTCCACGACCACCTCCTCGGAGCGCTGGGCCCGTTCCCGGCAGTGACGCTGCACCCGCTCGACAGCGGCGGTGGTGGCCTGCAAGCCCTCTTCGCCTCCGCCGGCTGAGCGAGACGCCCCACCTCGGTTGCGTTCGGACCTCACCGATCCTGCTGCGTCGAGCCGGTCGCGGACTGTCGACCGATCATCTCGTCGCGGAGTCGTTCCGGGTCGGCAGCTTTCGCACGGTCGCGTTCGACCAGCTCAGGGGGCACGTACCAGTGGATCCGGTCGGCGTGGTAGGCCTCCCAGGCGCACGCAGCCACGTCGTCGGGGGGCAACGTCCGACTCGCATCGGTGCGGCCGACGTTGGCTCGAGCCATGTTCGGGAACGGCTGCGCGGCGCCATCGGACGAGTACAGCGTTGCGTCCCACAGCGGGGTGTCGATGATCCCCGGGGAGATGTCCGCAGCCCTGCAGCCGTATCGGGCGAGTTCGACGCTCAGCGCCTCGGTCAGGCCCTTCACTGCGTACTTGGTCGCTGAATACACCGCCAACCCTGCCGCCCCGAACGTCGCCGCTGACGACGACGTGGTGAGGCACAGTGAACCGGGCGTCTGTCGCAGCAGGGGGATCGCTGCGTGGATGCCGGCCAGGACGCCGACGAGGTTGACGTCGACCACCCGCATCGACTGCTCGAACGGCACGTCGTCGAACAGTCCGCCGATGGCGATACCGGCGTTGTTGAACATCACGTCGAGTCGCCCGTCGGTTGCTGCCGAGAACCTCGCCATCGCGGCATCGAAGGCCTCCTTCGAAGTGACGTCGAGGACACCGGTCAGACAGCGGTCACCCAGTTCGGCGGACAACCCCTCGAGGGCTCGCTCATCGACGTCGTACCCACCGACGAACCATCCTTCGCCATGAAAGCGCTTCGCCGTGGCACGACCGATACCGCTCGCCGCACCCGTGATGAAGATCGTGTGTTGCTCCATGCATCCCCCCTTGTGTCGATCAGCCGGCCGCCGTCTCGCCTGCTCGCAGCGCGAAGACCTTGATCTCGCGATGATCGGCACGCTGCCGGTAGTGCCCGTAGCCGGCGTAGTTCGCTGCTGCAGCCTCGAACACCCGGTCGGCCTCGACGGCGTCGAGGCGTCGGGCCACCACGTCGATCGCAACGTTGCGGTACGTCACCGTGGCTGTGGGGTCGGCCTCGAGGTTGTACACCCAGCCCGGGGTCCGTTCCTGCCCGTAGTTCGACCCGATGATCGCGAGGTCGTCACCGTACGGCGTTCCGACGAGCGGCATCGTGCGTTCTTCACCAGACTTCGCGCCCGTGGTCGTCAGCATGATCACGGGGAGTCCAGCGGTCAGGCTCGCCACCGTTGCGCGGCCATTGGTCGAGCGGAACACCACCTTGTCGAGCGGGTACAGGATCCGCTGGGCCGTCCAGGCTCCGGCGCGGCTCGCCGCCACCTTCTGGGTGATCCGCTGTGCTGCATTCGGAGGACGCAGCTCGTAGCCGAGTTGTTCCAGCACTCCCACCATCGGTCTCCATCTGCTCGATCGAGGTCCGGACGGTAGCACTGCGTGGTCAGTGGCGACGATGGGCGATCAGCGCCGCACCGACGCCGGCAGCCGGGAGCACCGAGCTGATCACCAACGCCGGGCGGTAGCTCCCGGCGATCGAATCGATCAGCGCGAAGAGTGCAGGACCGACGGCGCTGCCGATCACCATTGCGCTCATCTGCAATCCGGCGATCGCACCGAGGTGCCGCCGGCCGAAGAGCCGGGGGAGTGCTGCCGACGTCAGCGGTGCGTAGCAGCCCTGCGCCACGCCCCACGCGGCGATCGCGATGACGGCGGCCACCGGCCGATCCAGCATCGTGACCGCGAGGTACATCACGACCTGCACCGCCGACATCGCCGCGGCGATGACGAGCGGCGAGATCGAGTCGATCAGCCAACCCCCGAGCAGGGTGACGGGAACCGACACGAATGCGATCGGGAGGAAGATCTGGACGATCCGGTCGTCGGCGATGCCGAGCTCGGCGCCGTAGTCGAGAATGTGGAACGTCAGGGCGGTCGACGTCGACGCCATGGCGACCACCGGGATCGCCACCGCCCAGAAGCGCAGGTCGCGCACGGCCTCGTCGCGGGTGGCGTCGTCGTCGGTTCCGATCGCGCGCGGGGCGTCGCCCGGTGCGATCGGTGCGGCGACGCCCCCGTCGATCTGGAGCCCCGAGGTCTCCGGACTGTCGCGGAACAGCACCAACACGATGGCACCGATGGCGACCACGAGGATCACCGCGAGAATCCGCCAGGCGGTGCGGAACCCGTCGATCTCGATCAGCGCCAACAGCAGCGCCGGACTTGCGGCGAAGGCGAAGCTCATCACGGCGTTCGAGGCGGAGGAGACGAGCCCGCGTCGCCGTTCGAACCATTGCGACACCATCGTGCGCGACGAGAGCGTCAGCAGTCCCTGGCCGGTGAACCGGAGGCAGCCGAACCCGACGCTCATCGCAACGAGGCCGAGGACGGTGGTCATCGGCCCGACCATGCTCAAACCGACGAGGGTGAGTGCCAGACCACCGATCGCCACGAGAGCGACTCGCCGAGATCCGTACCGGTCGAGCGCACGCCCGGCGCGAGGGAGCAGGAATCCACTGGAGCCCGTGCCGATCAAGTATGCGATCGACAACTGCAATCGGGTCAGGCCCGTCGTCGCGGTGAGCTCATCGGTGAAGACGCTGACCCCGGCGGTCTGCCCGGGCACCGACGCGAGCACACCGATACTGCCGACGACCACCACGACCCAGCCGTAGTAGAACGGCACCTTCGACGGGTCGAAGGGCCATCGATCGCCGGTTCGTCGGAGTCGCTCGTCACGCTGTTGCGATGACGGTGCGTCAGTCGTCATGACGTTCCGACTTGCTTCTGCGCAGTGCCGCCTGCAGTTTGGCCACCGGGTCGACCGACGGCAGGAGCCGTCGGCTCTCGCCGACGACCCCGGCGCGTCGCGCCACGATCTCGTTCAGCTCGCCGCCGACCAGCAGGATCAAGCACACGATCCAGAACCACGTCATGCCGAGCAGGATCGCCCCGGCGATTCCCAACACCGCATTGCCTCCGCCGGCAACCTGGATGTACCAGCCGTAGCCGGCCGACACGATGAACCAACCAACCGCCGCAAGCACCGCACCCGGCAGGTCGTAGCGCCACGGCGTGTGGTGGTTCGGCCCGACGTGGAAGATCGTGGCAGCCCACACCACCAGCACGGCCAGCGCCGCCACGATCCGCAGAATCAGGGGCACGCCTGCCTCGGTGGACAGACTCCAGAGCCAGGTCGACAGTGCGACAGTGGCGATGGTCCCGAACCCGAGTCCGAGCGAGGCGACACGCAACCGGACGAAGCCCCGCGACTCCTCGATGTCGTAGACCACGTCGAGCGCCCGAATCAGCCCGGCGAACCCGCGCGACACCGTCACCAACGCCAGCAGCAACGACACCGAGAACAAGCCCGCCTTGTTCTGGTCGAAGATCCCGTCGATCGCGGTTCGGAGTTCGTCCGCTTCGCTGGTGAACACGCGGTCGACGAACTCGAACGTGAGGCGACGCAGCTCTGCGGTGGCTTCGTCACCGAGCAGCGACAACGTCGCCAGGCCGGCGAGAAACGTTGCCGGAAGGCTGAGCAACAGCCAGAACGCCACGCTGGCTGCCGCGTCGACAGCGTTGTCGTCGACGGTCTCGCGGGTGAGTTCGCGCACCGTTCCGAACACGGACGATCGCCCGCGCTGCGGGCGCGTCACGACGGAGCGGGTGCGACCCTCGGCGTTTCGGTCGGGAGCCCGTGCAGGTGTGCGACGTCGTTGTAGCGCTGCAGACGCCAGTCACCGGATGCGACCGCGACGAACTCGGTCACCGACGTGTTCAGCGTGTGCAGCTCGAATCCACCGGTGATCGGGGCCCGAAGCAACTGACGAAATGTGGCATCGATGACACCGCCGTGGCACGAGATGACCACCGTGGCGCCCCGGTGCGCCACGACAGCGGACCGCAACGCGGTGCCGACTCGCTCGTGAAAGGCGGCGATCGTCTCCCCACCGGGGAAGATCTCGACGTCGGGGTTCGACCAGTCGGGCGTGCCGAAACGTTGGACGTAGGCATCGAACGTCATGCCATCGATCTCCGGCCCCGGGTCGTGCTCACCGAAGCCTTCGTCGATCTCCATCGAGAGCCCGGCGAACGCCGGCGCGATGGCCTGGGCGGTTTCGATGGCTCTCGGAAAGTTGCTTGCGATCAAGACGTCGGGGGAGAGCTCGCCGGTCGTGGCCAATCGCTCGCGAAGCCGATCCGCCTGCCGGCGGCCCAGGTCGGACAGGCCGCTGCAGCTGCGGTGGCCACCGATCACCCGGTTGACCGTCACGTTGGACTCCCCGTGACGTATCAGCACGAGTCGGGTCGTGGTCGTGTCGCTGTCGGCCATCGGGCGCAGGGTATCGGCGATGTCGACTCGGCTGGAGGCGAACGAGCCTCCGGGTCGGGCGCGCCGATCACGAGAGCCCCTTGCAGCTCGGGCGGGCCCTGTGACAGGGCTCGACCTAGGGTGCCGACATGCAGACGGACGCAACGCTGGTGTACTCCGAGGACGAACTGATGCGGGATCATCCCGACCTGCAGCCGCACGTGATCCTCGGCCAGCGGGTCCACGGTGGTTTCGACACCGAAGGCAGATACCAGCCGCCGCGTGCGCTGGTGCGTGAACAAGCGCTCGACGCCTGGACCCGTGCGCTGAACGATCGTGGCGGCGACGTCTTCGCCGCCGACTCGTCGCTGCTCGCGGGTGTGCGTGCAGTGAACGTCGAGCAGCAACGTGTGCTGCTCCGCAACGGCCTGGGACGCTGGTTCTGGAACCAGCTGACCGTGACCGGCAAGATCGAGGCACGCGGCCGGCTGCTCGCCGACATCGCCTTCCCCGACCTCCAGCCGGTGATCGTCGACGACATCTCCGAGATGGCGATCGGCCACCTCGGAGGCGGGCTGTTGTTGGCGCACGGCCTCGACGAGGGCGGGCAGCCCGATCTCGGCGTCGGCGGCCACGACGTGATGTGGTTCCTCGCCCGTGACCTCGCGTTCGGAGCCGATGCACACCCCGATGTCGACCCGCCGGAGAACATCGGCCGGCCCGATGCGGGCACCCGCTACATGCCGGAGCTTCCACCGGAGATCGAAGGACTGATCTCCCTCCTGGCAAACCTGCTGATCATCGAGTTCCGCGCCGAGCTCGGGTTCGCCGAGGCCCAGGCAATCCTTCGGTCACCCGACGTGTTCACCGATCGGCGTGACGACGCCGAGTTGGCTGCGGAGATCATCGAGCGGATCCGTATCGACGAGGAGATCCACGTCCGTTCGCTGTGCGTGTATCTCGGCGAACTCCTGTCGGTCACCTTCCGGACCAACGACGGGGGAACGGTCACCGGGCGAGAGCTGATCGACCGGTTCTGGGATGGCATGGTGCGCTGGGCAACCGTCGAGCAACCTTCGCTCGCTGCACCACAGGTGCGCTCCGACGTCGAGGCCTACATCGCCACGCATCCCGAACCCGATCGAGTCCTCGCCGAGTTCGACGCCGTCGCAAGCTGAGCGCTCAGCGAAGCCGGCAGCTGTCGGTGTTGCGGAGCCTCGAGCGAAGCGCCCACCAGAGCAGCCCGATCGACGCAGCAGCGAGCAACGGCTGCAGCGGCTCGAACCACTGACGTGCCCCCGTGGTGCCGAGCGCCACGATCACCAGCTTGTTGCAGACCGGGCAGCCGACGGCGAAGAAGGAGAGCAGTCCTGCCACACTGCCCGTCCGCGTCGGTGCATCGAGTTCGTCGAGCTGTATCGACTCGACGTCGTTTCCTCGCCTGCTGACGCACGTAGGTGGCGGCGAGCAGCCCGCCGAGCACTGCTGTCACGAACAGGGTCGGGTACGACCACCACGTCACGGGCACCGGCCGGCCGAACACCGGGTTGGGGATCACATCGGTCGGCACGCCGATCAGGACTGCCACGCCGACCGCCGCAACCGCAGCGACGCCGAACTGGCGCGGGGTCCAGTTGCGCAACGTCTGCAGGGCGGAGCCCCGCTGATCGGGGTGGACGTCGAACTCGATCACACATCACACCCTATGGGGTATGAGTGCGCTCGGGAACCCCTGGCGCGCTCACCTCACCGAATCGGGGCGAGCTGCGAGGTGGCTGCGCTGATCACTTCGTCGAACCGTGCAGCGACAGCGTCGAACCAAGCGGGGTCGTCGTCGGCGAACGCGGCGCGCACCTGGGCACGCACGTCCTCCGAACCCGGCCCGAGAGGGTCGCCCGATGCGTGCAGCACGGCGTCGGCGCGAAGCGACTGCAACACCGTGACGGTGTCGACCGTGCCGAATTCGAGAGCGACGGCGGTGATCTCGACGTCGGGCACCAGACGATCGACATCGCCGAGCCAGTCGCCGCTGAGGTTGGCCGACACGCTCTCACCGTCGAGCATCGATCGCACGTCACCCCACCACTCGGTGCCGCGCTGATAGCCGGGGGCGTCGCCGCCCTCGTGCGAGATCAGTTCTCCGTGCCCCCACGGGCCGAGCCCGGTGTGCAGATCGACGATGCAGAGACGCCGCGCCGGGCCGACGATGGCGCCGATGTGGTCGTCGAGCCAGCGATGCGACCAGACCGGCCCGGTGCCTCCGTAGAAGACCCCGGTCGGATGGGTGTACTGCCCACCACTGACGACCTCCTGCAACCGCGGAAATCCGAACTCCTCGGCGTAGGCCAGGATCTGCAGGGTGGTCGACTGTTGGCTGTCCTCGTCCCACGCGTCCGGGACGAGCAGGTGAGCCAGGCCCCCGTAGTCCTCGTTGGCGGGTGGTGGCTGCGACCAGTCGACGAAGTTGCGGTTCAGGTCGACGTTGTCCTCGTTGACGCGACGCACCCAGGCGAAGCCGTACGGGTTGAACGCATGCAGCAACACCACACGCAACCCATCCGGAACGCCGGCGACACCGACACCGTCGAGCCAGTGGTGCTGCAGCGCCGAGCCGGTGAATCCCTCCACCCCGTGTGTTCCCGACACGAGCAGCAACGCTGCGGGTGCGTCGGGCTCCCCGAGGGTCGCGACGTCGAGCGCGAGCGGCCCCCCGTCCATTCCGGCAACCGGGTGCGGATGCGTTGCGACCGTTGCGCCGGCTGCTCGAGCGGAGGCCAGAAAGCGCTGGCGCGACTGTTCGTAGGTGCTGGTGAGGCCGCGATCGGACATCGCCCAGTTCTACCGCACGGGGCCGCCTTGCACCGACGGCTACAGTTCGCTCATGACGTACGTAGGGGATCGTGTCGTCTTCGACGCCGACAGCCATGTGATGGAACTGCCCGGCTGGCTGGAGCAGTTCGCCGATGCCGCCACCGCGAAAGTGCTCCGACCATTGGCGTTGGGTGGCGCTGGAGCACTCGCCGATCGTGCGGTCGAGGACGCAGCCGCACGTCAGGCCGGGGGAGTCGACACCCTCGACCCCGACCCGGAGCACCTGCTGCGGCCCAAGGGGTGGAGCGCAGTCGGAGCATTCGACTCGATCGAGCGGTCGTTCGTTCTCGACCAATTCGGCTTCGCCGCGCAGCTCGTCTTCCCGACCTTCGCCGCCACCCAGTTCGCCGGCCGTGACCTCGACCTCCTCTTCGGCGGCGCCGAGGCACTCAACCGTGCGATGGCCGCCTTCTGCGCCGACGACCCGCGCCTGCTGGCCGTCGCCTCGGTACCGTGGGGCGACCCCCGCCGGACTGTCGCCGCCGCCCGTCGCGCCATCGACGACGGCTGCGCAGCCGTGATGGTGGCGAGCGATCTCCCCCGAGGGGTCGTGTCTCCCACGCACCCCGACCATCAGCCGCTGTGGGGACTCCTCGAAGCCGAGAACGTCCCGGTGGTCACCCACATCGGCGGCGGCGGCCGTCCCGTGCGCCCCGGCTTCCACGACAACGGGCACACCGTCACCGACTTCCTGGGCGGGGGCGAGAACGTCCGGGCCAAGGACTTCATGGCGATCCATCAACGTCCCGAGGTCTTCTGGGCGGCACTGGTCCTCGACGGCGTGTTCGAGAGATTCCCGGGCCTCCGCGGCGCATCGGTCGAGGAGGGAGCGATGTGGGTCGTTCCCTGGATTCGCCGCCTCGATCGCGCGACTGCAGTTCGCCAAGACCGAAGCCCCACTTCGCGACCTCACCAAGTTGCCCAGCGAGTACGTCAACGACCACCTGCGATTCACACCGTTCGCCGGCGAGCCCGTCGGCTGGATGATCGAGCAGGCCGGTGCCGACTTGTTCATGTTCTCCTCCGACTACCCGCACCCCGAGGGAACCAAGGACCCCGTGCAACGATTCGAGTCGACGATGGACACCGCCGACGATGCCACCCTCGACTGCTTCTACCGGGCCAACTTCGAAGCCCTGTACCGAGGCACCGTCCCGGTCTGACTCGACGACGCCCGTGAGACTGCTCTGCACCGCAGACCTGCACTACCGCCTGCCGCAGTACGACTGGTTGGTCGAACATGCCGGTGACTTCGACGTCGTCGTGATCCCCGGCGACCACCTCCAGGTGATCGGAGCTGCACCGCTCGAGGTGCAGATCGTCGTGATCTCGAAATACCTGCGACGCATCGCCGAGCAGACCCCGGTACTGGCATCGTCGGGCAACCACGACCTCGACGGGCCGGGCGTCACCGGCGAACAGGAGACCGGGTGGCTGCAGTCGCTGGCAGGGGAGCGGCTGATCGTCGACGGTCACTCGAGCGACCTCGACGGCACCCGATTCACGGTGTGCCCGTGGTGGGACGGGCCGCTGACCCGACAGCGGGTCGACGAGCAACTCGCCGCCGACGCCGTCGACCGACCCGAACGCTGGGTGTGGGTGTATCACTCGCCGCCGTCGAACTCACCGCTGTGCGTCGCCGGTCCGGACAAGCAGTTCCCCGACCCGGACCTTGCGGAGTGGATCGACCGGTACGAACCCGATCTGGTGATCTGTGGTCACATCCATCAAGCCCCGTGGGTGCCGGGCGGCGGGTGGATCGACCAACGCGGTGCCACCTGGATGGTCAACGCAGGACACCAACCCGGTCCGATGCCCGCCCATGTGGTGATCGACCTCGACGAACGTTCCGCCGAATGGGTTGCTCTCCCTGATCGTGAGCTGGTGGAGCTCGTTCAGTAGTCGGGATCAGGAAGGCGCGCCGACCCTGCCACGACCGTGCGGGTCTGGTGGTGCATGAGCGTGCTGAGCACGTCGTCGAGCATCCCGAGGTGGCCCGAGTCGTCGGCGTACTGACGCTGCACGTCGGTGAGGTGTCCGGTGAGATTGTCGAGCCTCGTCGCCAGCGCCCGCGCGACCTCGAGCAGCACGTCAGGCCGGGCGGTGAGGTACGCGGCACCGTCCTCGGCCCAGAGTGTGGTCGAGTCACGTGCGGCCCGCATCGTTGCGGTCGCCGGACGCTCGAGCACGGTCGACATGTCGCCGAGAATGGCGCCGGGCGTGTCGATGACACCGAGCGTGACCCCGTCGCGTTCGATCGAGATCGCCCCGTCGACCAGGATCACGATTGCGCCGAACGGGGCACCCTGCTCCACCAGGACGTCGCCGGCGGAGGCCCGACGAAGAGGAAGATCGGAGCATCGTTCGACGAGACCGGTCACCGGAGCAGTCTTGCATCTCCGTGCAGGCGATGGCCTGATCTGACACGACGTAACCTGGCGTTCATGTGCGGCCGCTTCGTCTCCACCGCCGGGCCTGATCGCATCGCGGCGTACTTCGACACCGTGCTGCCGACCGATGCCGTCGCCGACTCACTCGGAGCGAACTACAACGTCGCTCCAACGCAGGACATCCACGCCGTCGTCGCTGCCGCCGACGGCACCGCACGCGTCGAGGCGTTCCACTGGGGGCTGATCCCGAGCTGGGCGAAGGATCGCAAGATCGGCTCGAAGATGATCAACGCCAGAGCCGAGACCCTCGCCGAGAAGTCGTCGTTCAAAGGACTGCTCAAGAAGAAGCGCTGCATCATCCCGATGGACGGGTTCTACGAGTGGAAACCGGGCGTCGACGGCGGACCTGTCAACGCCAGGGGCAAACCGCTGAAGCAACCGATGTTCATCCACCGCGTCGACGACGAACTGCTCACGGTCGCCGGACTGTGGACTGCGTGGAAGGACCCGGACGACCCCGACGGCCGGTGGCTCCACAGCGCCACGATCGTCACGACAGCCGCGAACGACACGATGCGCCCGGTTCATGATCGGATGCCGGCGATCCTCACTCCTGATCGGTGGTCCACCTGGCTCGACCCCACCAACGACGACATTGCGCTGCTCGAACCGCTGCTCGACGGCGGGCCACCGGAGCTGCTCACCATGCAGGCGGTGTCGACCGAGGTCAACAACGTGCGCAACAACCGAGCAGATCTCCTCGAACCGATCTGATCGGAACGAGACCGAGCTGAGTGATCAGTCGCTGACGCCCTCGGCGCCCGCAGCACGGAGTTCACGACGAATCGCGTCGGCCCAGGCCGCAAGATCATCGCGGTCGACGTGTGCCGCAGCGTTGGCGAAGCTCAACTCCGCCATCGACGAGGTGGGAATGACGTGCACATGCGTGTGGGGCACCTCGTACCCGGCCACGATCACACCGACGCGTTCGCATGCGAATGCGGCGCGTTGGGCCAATCCGATCGTGTGCGTGACAGCGAACAAGTGCGCCGCGAGTTCGGGAGAAGCATCGACCCAGTGATCGACCTCCTCGATGGGTACCACCAAGACGTGTCCGGGCGCCATCGGATTGATCGACATGAACGCAACGCAGCGATCGTCACGCCAGACGAAGGTGCCCGGGAACTCGCCGTCGATGATCTTCGTGAACACCGTGCTCATGCACGCACCCTACGCTGTGGCCCGTGACCGACGTCCCACGACCCGATCTCAGCGGCGCGTCAGAGGCCAGTGCCGATTCGAGCGCCGAGCCGGCGCCGGTGTCGATGTTCGACGGGATCTGGTCGATCCCCAATGCGTTCACCCTGATCCGCTTGCTGCTCCTGCCGGTGTTCCTGTGGGTGCTGTTCGGCCTCGACAACCGCGCCGCTGCGGCGTTGATGCTCGGTGCGCTCGGTGCAACCGATTGGGTCGACGGCTACCTGGCACGCCGGCTCGGTCAGGTCAGCGAGTTCGGCAAGGTGTTCGATCCGACTGTCGACAGGCTGTTGTTCCTGGTCGCGACGACGGCGATCGTCATCGACGGATCGATCCCACTGTGGTTCGCAGTGGCGGTCCTCGCCCGCGAGGTCCTCGTCGGCTTGATGATGGCGATCGCCACACTCGTGTACAAGATGCCCCGTATCGACGTGACCTACTGGGGCAAGCTGGCCACGTTCCTGCTGATGTTCGCCGTCCCGGGGTTCTTGATGGGCAACAGCGACTTCGCCGGCGCACGAGCCTTCGAGATCGCTGCGTGGGTCGTCGGCATACCCGGGCTGATTCTGAGCTACTGGACTGCAATCGCCTATATTCCGCAGGTGCGTTCAGCGATCGCCTCCGGCGACGCTGCTCGTTCTGTTTCACTCACCGCCGACACGTGAACTCAGGTACCGTTTCTCCCATGGACATCCCCGCCGAACTCCGCTACTCATCCGATCACGAGTGGGTGCGGGTCGACGGCACCATTGTCACGATCGGCATCACCCAGTACGCCCAGGACGCACTCGGAGACGTCGTGTTCGTCGAGATGCCCGATTCGGGACTGGCGGTCGCGGCAGGCGACTCGTTCAGCGAGGTCGAGAGCACGAAATCGGTGAGCGACATCTACGCCCCGATCACCGGCTCGGTCGTCGAGGTCAACGCCGCACTCGAATCGGAGCCCGAACTCCTCAACAGCGACCCGTACGGAGCAGGGTGGATCTGTCGTATCGAGGTTGCGAACGCATCAGAACTCGACGGGCTGATGGATGCCGACGCGTATCGTGCGCTGACGGAGGGGTGAGATGAGCACCTACGTCTTCTGCAATCAGTGCGGCCACCGCAATCCACCGACGAGCGCCTTCTGTTCCAGCTGCGGCTCCCCGCTCGACTCGCTCGACGACCGCACCATCACCCTCACCGCGGTCGACCCGCTCCAGGACGCGCCAGGTCCCGACGACGATGTCGTCGTCGCGGTCGGCGAACTCCCGAACGAGATCGGCGTGCTGATCGTGCGGGCGGGCGCTCAGGCCGGTGCCCGGTTCCCCCTCAGCGGACCCACCACCCGGCTGGGCCGACATCCCGAGTCCGAGATCAGCCTCGACGACATCACCGTCTCACGCCGTCACGCCGAGATCGAGCGGACACCGGAGGGGCACGTCGTGTCCGACGCCGGCTCGCTGAACGGCACGTACGTCAATCAGGAGCGAGTCGACCGGATGACCCTGCGTCATGGCGACGAACTCCAGATCGGCAAGTTCCGGCTCGTCTTCTTCGAACGTCACGATGGCTGAGTCGCCGACCTCCAACCTCGTTGCGTCGCCGTCGGGCGGGCATCTCTCGATCGGCGAGGTGCTGGCGCTGCTGCTCGAGGAGTTCCCCGATGTCACGATCTCCAAGATCCGGTTCCTCGAGAGTCAGGGTCTGATCGACCCCGAGCGAACGGCCTCCGGCTATCGCAAGTTCTACGCCGACGACGTCGAGTTGTTGCGTTGCATCCTGCGCGAACAGCGCGAGAACTACCTGCCGCTGCGCGTGATCAAGGACCGCATCGACTCCGGCGAGATCGACCCGACCGGCGAGCAGACCCGACCGACCGAGGCGCCGCGCGGCATCAAGAACGTCGGACGCGCAGACGACGTACCCCAACCGGGCAGCCACCCGAGCGCTGGACGCTCGCACCGTGAACCGTCCGAGAACGGTGCAGCCGACGAACCGGTGACCGGCGCAGCAGCGCTGTTCCAACGCACCGACGAAGAAGCCCCGAATCCCGGTGCCGCCGAGCCGACGACCACACCAGCGGTGGCGACCGACACGGTGACCACTCCGTCGACCGGTGCGTCAGCCATTGTCGAGCCGCCTGCGCCGGCGACACCATCGGATCGGTCCGAAGCGGCGGGC
>CAWKCN010000044.1:0-44930 GCA_963848145.1 Ilumatobacteraceae bacterium | reverse complement strand
TGTGTCTCGCGGTTCGGCGATGATCGAATCGCCGGTCGTCTCGATCGTCGTCGTCACCTACGGTACGGGCCCGATCGTGCTCGAGGCCCTCGACGCCGTCGCCCGCCACACTCCCATCCATCACGAGGTCGTCGTCGTCGACTGCCTGCCCGTCGACGCGAGTACCCGCACGTCGACGCTGCTCGCCGATCGCACCGACATCAAGCTGTTCGCCATCGACGACAACCTCGGATTCGCCGGCGGCAACGAGTACGGCGTCGAGCAAGCCTCCGGTGAATTCTTGTGCTTCCTCAACCCCGACCTGGTCGTCGGACCCGGCTGGCTCGAACCGCTGCTCGCAGCGCTCGACGACCCGGCGGTGGGTGTTGCGGCTCCGGTGTTGCTCAACGCCGACGGATCTCTGCAGGAGGCCGGCCAGCTGATCTTCAGCGACACGTTCACGGCCTCGATCGGCGGCCCCGACGTCTTGACCGGCGACCGGTCGAACATCTTCAGCCGCGACGTCGACTACGCCTCGGCGGCATGTTGGCTCGTCCGCCGCACGGATCATGACGCGATCGGCGGCTTCGACCGGCACTATCACCCGGCGTACTTCGAAGACGCCGACTACGCCCTCCGCATGGAAGCGAGCGGCAAGCGGACCCGGCTCGTCGCCGACGTCCCGGTGCTGCACCATCACGGACTGGGCAGCGGCACACGTGATGCAGCTGTCGGTCAGGTGACGCATGCCCGGTTCAAGCGCCGGTGGGCCGACCAGCTCGCCGACCGACCGGCGCGTCCGACGACCGATGCCGAGGCGATCGCCGCCCGCGATCGCCTGGCGGACGCGACCACGTTGTTCATCGTCTGGTCCGACCATGCCAGCGAGTCCGAGGCAGCGATGGCGTTCGAGGCAGCGCTGAACCGCGCGACGGCATCACCGCGCGAACGCGTCACGCTGCTGACCGACGTGGCGCCCGGCGCTGCCGACGATGCGCGAGCGCGTGCTGGAGGTCTGGAAGTGGTCGTCGCCGCTCCGGAGCGTCGAGACGAGGAGTCCGCCACCCGAAGGGGGGTGGCCGACGAGGTCGTCGACGTCGGGAGACCGCCGACCGATCGACGTCGGGTGTCGCCGATCACGCTGATCGCGGCGGCGGTCGTCTTCGCTGGCCGGTGTGGCGATCCGATGGGCGCTGTTCGACTCGCCGGCCGCAGTGATCAACGCTGACGAGGCGTATTCGCGCATCGAGACCTACGAGATCCTGCGCGGCCAGTTCCCGATGGTGCTCGGCGGCACGGTGTACACGCTGCCGGTCGAGGCATACCTCTACACCCCGTTCACCTACTTGTTCAGTGGGGCCAACGTCGTGCCGTTGAAGCTGCTGAGCACGTTGTCGTGGCTGGGTACGGCGATCACGTTGTTCTTCATCGGGCGGCGCCTGATCAGTGAGCGAGCCGGGCTGATCGCCGCGGCACTGTGCTGGATCACGCCGGGGGCATTGATGGTCTTGTCGATCACCGCCTATCCCGCGTACGCGTCCGGCATGTTGGTCGTCACGCTCGCGTTCTTCGTGGCGATCACCATCGTCGACGCAGCACCGCCGGGGCCATCGCGGCGTCGGCTGTTGCTGTTCGGGGCGCTCGGGGGGTTCGCGTTCTGGCTCCACCCGATGCTCCTCACGGTGATGGTGCCGATGGGTGCGTTCGTGCTCTGGGGCGTGCGTCGGCGACTCGATGCCGTTCTCAGCGCGTTGGCCGGCGGGGTCATCGGCTGCTTTCCGTTTCTGCTCTGGAACGCCGTCAACGGCTGGCCGTCGCTCGAGTCGCCCGTCGACGTACCCGGCACCTACACCGAACGGCTGCGCACGTTCTTCGTCGACCTGCTGCCGCGGGCGTTCGGGATGCGCAACTTCAGCCTCGCCTGGTACGACGAGTTCTGGGGACCGGTGCTGTACGCGGCGCTCCTCGCCACGATCGCGTTCGGACTCTGGTCGATTGCGCGTCACTGCACGGGTCGGGGTCGGATGGTGCTGTTCGTGGTCCTCGCCTCGGTGTTCTTCCTGATGGCGTTCCTGCAGAACCTGATCTACGCCAACGACGGTCGCTACGCCATGATCTCGCTGCCGTTCGTGCTCGTCGCCCTGGCTGCCGGGATCGACCGGTTGGCCGGCCGCCGCCCGCCGTGGCGGGCGATCGGTGTGCTGGCGCTGGTCGCCGCGATCTGGATGGCCGGGTTCTTCCGGCCGGCAAACGAGCGCTACCTCGACGCCCGCGGCGTCGACCCGAACGCGCAACTCGACGACATCGTCGACGTGCTCGACGAGCGGGGGATCAACCGGATCTACGGCAGCTACTGGGCGGTACTTCCGGTCGACTTCGCCGGCGACAACCGCATCGTGAGTGGTGTCTTCCCGTTCTGGCCGATCCGGTTCCCGGACCGACAGCGCATTGTCGGAGCCACCCCGCCGGAGCAGGTCGCGGTGATCTATCTCGGTCGCGACGAAGACCCGGCGCAGCTCCTGATGCCGCTGGATCGGTACGAACGCCTCGAGATCGGCGACCGGGTGGTCTATCTGCCGCTTCCAGCGACATCCGCCGCGTCGTCGACCGGCTGAGCTGGCAGACTGGCGCGCAATGTGGCATGGACAGACCCTTGCGGTGATATTGCCGACCTACAACGAGGCCGAGAGCATCGCAGAGTGCATTCGTGGCTTCGAGGCGCTCGGGATCGTCGACGACATCGTCGTGGTCGACAACAACGCGCACCCGGACACCGGCGCCGAGGTCGTACCGACGTCGGCGCGAGTCGTCCACGAGGTCGTGCAGGGATACGGCTCGGCGATCCAGCGCGGCATCGCCGAGACGCTCGATGCCGACCTGGTCTGCATCTGCGAACCCGACGGCACGTTCGACCCCGACGACATCTTGAAGCTCCTGCCGTTCACCGTCGACGTCGACGTGGTGTTCGGTTCGCGCACCGTGCGGATCTTCATCCTCAGCGGAGCGAACATGGGTCTGTTCCTCAAGTGGGGCAACTGGGCGGTCGCCAAACTGACCGAGGTGCTCTTCAACACCGTGTACCTCTCCGATGTCGGTTGCACGTACCGGGTGCTCAACCGCGACGCCGTCGATCGGCTTCGACCCGAGTTCCGGTCGACCGGTTCGGCGTTCGGCTACGAGATGATGCTGCTCACCGTCGAGCAACGCCTCCCGCTGGTGCAGGTGCCGGTGAAGTACCAGCCACGGGTCGGCGACAGCTCGGTCACCGGCGACAAGATGCAGGCCTTCTGGCTCGGCCTCGACATGATCAAGATGTGCGTCCGCCGCCGCGTCCTCGGTCGCTGACCGTTACTCGTGGTGTCAGACACCACGAGTAACAACCGTCAGGGGCGCAGGCACTCCCAGGTGGCGAAGTGGTAGCAGGGCTCGAATCCCATCAGGCGAGACTGCTGTTCGTCGGCAACGGCGGTGAGTTCGTCGACTCGCACGTGTTCGAGAAGCGTGTCGACGTGGAAGCCGTCACCGTGCGGGTCGGGTTCTGACAACTCGCCTCGCAGCACCTGGTCGTACTCGTTGGTGACCAGGACCGTGGTGGTGAAGCCCGCAGCACGGACGAGGTCGGTGAGGTCCCACCCGAAGTTCCAGAACACCGGTGTGTTGTCGGCATGGAACTCAGGTGTCGTCGGCGCGGCGGTGGCACCGTAGACGAGGGGGACCTGGAGGTACATCCGGCCTCCCGGGGCGATCACCCGGAACAGTTCCGCCAGGGCCTGTGCGGTGTCGGGTACGTGCTCGAGGACGTGCGGCGTGAGGACCACGTCGACCGAGGCGTCCGGCAGGTCGATGTCCTGCAGGTCGAGTTGGATGTCGCCCACGTGGGCGCTGAGGTCGAAGTCGCTGGTGCGGTACGAGAACCAGCGCTGCATGTACGTGCGATACTCGCTGCCGAGGCGGGGACTGGTCTCGATCACCCGAGCACCCTGCATCTTGCCGGAGCGGCTCGTGAAGCACCAGAGGAGGAAGCGGTCGCGTGCGATCGAGCCGCATTGCGGGCAGTTCGCCGACTCGGTGTGGGCCTCGCCCAGGAACGCCGACCCGGTCCAACGGCAGACGTTGCAGAAGCGGTCGCGCTGTTCGGTGCGTGTCGGCGGTTGCCACACCGGAGCGCTCGACGCCCACCAGTCGGCCTCGGGGGCGGCGAGTCCGACGCGGCGCGCTGCCGGTCGCAGGGCATCCTTGACCTGGTCGGGAACCATCTGTGCAACCCGCTGGCGCAGGGTGAGCTCGGAATCAACGTCGGGGCCTGGCATGACCCCGGAGACTAGTGGCGTCGGTCAGCGGACGGACTCTGCCAGGAGCGGGGCAGAGCTAGCCTCGCGGTGTGGCATCGTTCAAGGGACTCATGAGTCGACTCCGCGGTGATCAGGTCGCGGCGCTGTCCGCCGAGGTGGCGGCGATGCGCGAGGTGGTCCTCAACATCAACCATGTCGTCACCCAACTGCAGGACACGGTGAACGAACTGAATCACGACGTCCGTTCCGGGGCCGAGCAGTCGCTGCCGTTGTTCTTGGGCTACTCCGAGCGGCTTCGGCTCGACGCGGACACGGCGATCGGCGCGACGCAGGTCATCGAACGTCAACTCGCGCTGCTCGACGAACGCCTCGCCGCGGCGGCAGCTGCGCCGGCCACGCCCGGCGGACCCACCGAGTCCTGAGCGTGTCGACGCTGTTGGTCGACGCACGACCGCTCGATCATCCCACGGCTCGCCAGCGCGGCATCGGACGATATGTCACCGGGCTCCTCACCGGGTTGCGTGACATCGACGCACCTGTTGTAGCGCTCTACGGCACCGATGCCGAAGCAGACGTGCTCGCCGCCACCGTGCCCGGCATCGCGGCCGAGCGATGGGGCCCGCAGACCGTGCGACGACACCTGTCCGACCGCACCTGGTACCTGGCCACGCAGTTGATGCTGCACCCGATCCCGCTCGATCCGATCCCACGTTGCATCACCGATGCGCGTCTCCCGGTCGCGGCGGTCATGTACGACGTCATCCCGTATCGGTACCCCGATCTGTACTTCGAGGACCCGAACGCACGCCGCCAGGCTTCGCTGCGGGCCCCGCTGGCGCGCACCGTCGACGCGCTCCTCGCCATCTCCGACTTCGCTGGATCGACCGCCGCGGAGGAACTCGACTATCCGCTCGAACGAATCCGCACGATCGGTGCCGGTGCCGAACCCAAGTTCACGCCGCCGATCGACGATCCTCGTCAACGATGCCGCCGAGTTCTGCCGCCGGAGGTGGAGGGGTACGTGGTGGCCGTCGCCGGCGGCGACGAACGCAAGAACACCGAGGGACTCCTGCGCGCGTGGGCCCACGTCGATCGAGGAATTGGTGGCACCTCGCATCTCGTGATCGCTGCTGCTCACACATCTGACATGGCAGCGCGCTGGCACCGATGGGCGACAGAAGCAGGCGTTGCCGATCGGGTGATCTTCACCGGCGGTGTCGACGACGACGAACTGGTGGCGCTCTTCCAGGGCGCGGAGCTCGCGGTGATGCCGTCGCTCGAGGAGGGGTTCGGACTCCCGGTGCTGGAAGCAGCAGCGTGCGGAGTTCCGGCGATCTCGTCGAACGTCTCATCGCTGCCCGAGGTGCTCGACGAACCGACAGCCTGTTTCGACCCGCACGACCCGGCGGCGATCGCCGCCGCAATCGTGCACGCGCTCACCGACGACGCCCATCGGACGACGCTGTTGGCAGCCGGTCGGCGGGCCACCGAACGGTGGACCTGGCCGAACGTGGCGAACTCCACGATTGCGGCGCTCGCCGAACTCGGTCCCCGTTGGCCCCAACGGGTGCGGCCCCCTCGGCGTCGGATCGCCATTGCCGGCCGCCTGTTCGAGGGTTCGGCGACGTCGGATGGGGTCGCCCGTCGCAGCGCCGGGGTCGTCGACGCGCTGTGCGCAGGTGGAACCGACGTCGTCGCACTGGTCGACACCGCCGCAGCACCCGAGCCGACCCACGCTGCTCCCGATCGGTGGCCTGTGCGGGCCGTTGGTCGGTTCGTGCACCCCTGGGACGTCGACGACGTCGTCGCCGTACTCGGTGCGGCCCCCGACCATCTCGCCACGTCCGCGCTGGCGCGCGCGACTCCGTGCCACCTCTGGATTCACGACGACGCGTCGGTCGGCGTTCGTTTCGGTGCCAACCTCCAAGCCCTCGAGATCGCCCGTTCGGCAATCGTCGGGTCGACCGAGACGGCCCACCAGTTGCGTCGCGCGGCCGAGCGCCCGTGTCCGATCCTCGTGATTCCGTCGACGGCGAGCGACGACCGAGCAGCAACGGCCCTCGCCGCCTGGCTGGTCGAAGTTCCCGAGCTCGACCCCTCGACGATCCGCAGCGTCGAACCAGGCCCGGCCACAGGCCAGGAGCCATCGCCGATAACCTCACCCGACCCATGAGTCCCGACCTGCCGCTCGTCCGCGTCGTCGTGCTGAACTTCGACGGCGGTGACATGACCCTCGAATGTCTCGACTCGCTGCTCGCCACCGACTGGCCGAGCGACCGTCTCGAGATCGTCATGGTCGACAACGCCTCGCTCGACGATGTCGTCGAACGGGTGGCCACCGACGAGCGCTACCGGTCGGTGCGAGTACTGGAACCACTCGCCAATCTCGGGTTCGCCGGCGGGTGCAACCTCGGCATCGGAGTCACCGGCGATCACGACTACGTGGCGTTGCTCAACAACGACGCAACCATCGCGCCCGATTGGCTCCGTGCGATGGTGCCGGTGGCCGAGTCCGACGACGCCATCGGCGCGGTTGCCGCCAAGATGCTGTTCGCGAGCCGGTTCCATGGCATCGAGTTCGAAGTACCCGATGCATCGCACATCGTGCCGGGCGAGCAGCGCCTGCTCGGCGTTCGGGTCTCCGGGGTCCGGATCGACGGCGAACGGATCGACGACCGGTTGGCGTTCGACGAGGGCTTTCACGGTGCCGAGCCCCCGCAGCTGCGCGACGGCGAGGAGATCGCACGATGGTCGAGCGCATCCGCAGCGTTGCGCGTCGCTGCTGACGGCTCCGAACCGACGACGATCTCGGTTCGGTTGTCGTGTCTCGAACCGCGTGCGTTCACGCTGCGCTCTGCCGTCGACACCGTCACCGGCACCGTGGGAACCGAGGCGCAGTGGTTCGACGTACGAATTCCGAGCTGAGCCGTTCGACGTCATCAACAACGCTGGCTCCAACCTCTTCGCCGGTGGTTTCGCCGGCGACCGTGGCTTCCTCGAGGTCGACGAGGGCCAGTACGACGAACCGGCGGAAGTGTTCGCCTGGTGCGGGGGAGCGGTCCTGCTCAAGCGGAGCTACCTCGACGACGTCGGCACCTTCGACGATCGGTTCTTCGTCTACTACGAGGACACCGACCTGTCGTGGCGGGGGCGGCTGCGCGGGTGGCGCTACGTCTACGAGCCCGGTGCGCTCGTGCGGCACCACCATGCTCAGTCATCGGTGGTCGGCTCCGAGGTCTTCCGGTTCCACACCGAACGCAACCGGCTGTTGCTGTTGGCGAGGAACGCACCTGCGGCGCTGGCGTGGAGGTCAGGACTCGGCGAGATCCGACGTGCCGTCACCGCCACGATCAGGCACTACCTGCTCCGGCCGCTGACGCTCAGGCTCCCTGCCCGTGCGGAGGTCGGGCATCGGTGGAAGGTGTGTGGTTCGTATCTGCGTCTGCTGCCGGCCACGTTGCGCGATCGCTGGATGACGCAACGATCGGTGACGCGTGAGGCGGTCATGGAGTGGGAGGTCGTCAAATGGCCGACGGTCTGACCGCCCCTCGCCGACTGCGTGTCGGCGTCTACGACCTCTACTGGCAGACACTGGGCGGAGGCGAACAGGTCGACGGAAGCATCGCCGAGGTGCTCGCGGACGACCACGACGTCACCCTCCTCGGCCCGCAGGTGCCCGATGTCGAGGCCACCGTCCAACGCCTCGGCGTCGATCTGTCGGCCTGCGGCTATTCGCGGGTGGTCGATGATGTCGAGGCCGGCGAGGCCAGCGCCGACTTCGACGTCTTCGTCAACGGCACCTACCTGAGCAAGGCGGCCAATCAGGCGCCGGTCGGGTACTACTACGTCCACTTCCCCGGCGAGGTGCCGACCCGCAGTGATCGTCTCCGCAGCCGACTCGGGGTGGCCGGGGTCAAGACGCTGTCGTTGGCGCCTCGACTGCCGCAGCGACTCACCGAAGTACAGGCTGCATTCGATCGTCGTGTCCACCGAGTCGAATTCGTACCGACCTACACGCGGTTCCTCTCGAATTCGCAGTTCACGGCGTCATGGGTGGAGCGCCTGTGGGGGCGACCGAGCGACGTGCTCTACCCGCCGGTGCGGCCGACCGTGCGACCAGCGGTCAAGTCGCCGCTGATCCTGGTGCTCGGCCGGTTCTTCGACCCGTCGAAGGGGCACAGCAAGAAACAGCACGAACTGCTCGCCACCTTCCGCGACCTGCATCGGTCCGGGCGCCTGCCCGGGTGGCGCATGGCGATCGTGGGCGGGTGCGACGCTGCCAACCGCGACTACGCGATGGCGGTGAAGCGAGCAGCTCGAGGGCTTCCGGTCGAGGTGCACGTCAACGCGCCGGGCGCGGTGGTCGAACGATTGCTCGGCGAGTCGACGCTGTACTGGCACGGCGCCGGCCTCGGCGAGGACGCCCAGCGACATCCCGAACGATTCGAGCACTTCGGCATCTCGGTGATCGAGGCAATGGCAGCCGGTGCCGTGCCGATCGTGTTCGCGGCGGCCGGCCCGGCCGAGATCGTCCAAGACGGAGTGAACGGCCTGCACTGGACAACGCTCGCCGGACTCGCGGAGCAGACCGAGGCACTCGTCGACGACCCGGCGCGCACCGCCCGGCTGTCGCAGGCCGCCGTCGATCGGGCCGGCGACTTCTCGGCGACAGCGTTCGCCGACCGACTCACGGGCTACCTGTCGAGCGACGTCACCGATCGACCGCCGACGTAGGAAGGCGTCCGCCGCGAACGCCGTTGGTGGTCGTTGCGCTTCAGCTGACGAAGCCCATCACGTCGAGCAGCACGTTGGCCGACCCCGGTCCGTTGGCGATCGAGATCGATCCGCCTGCGCCGAGCTTGAGCATCACGAGGTTCGGCACCGTCTGACCGGCGAGAAAGTTCAGGTTCGACGACGGAGGCTGTGACAGCCCGGCAGGCCAGGCGGACAGGAACCCCCAGGCGGTGGTGTTCGTCGCCGTCAGGTTGGCGATGACCGCAGTTGCGTTCGCCGGCACGCTGCCTCGCCCGGCCACTGCGACCGTGCGGACTTCGCCCTCACCCAGCGGGCGGGCGGCGGTGCCGACGCCCGTTCGCGAGTCGACGATTCGCTCTGGGGTGATCGTCGTCACCTTGCCGCCGTAGTTGCCGAAGCTGCCCAGGACGTCGACGATCACATCGGCGCCCGAACCTGCCATCTTCAGACTGATTCGGCCACCCGCGCCGACCTTGACCACGGCGGTGTTGGCGCGCACGCCGCCCGGCACGATGTTGACGTTCGATGCGTCCGGCACCGACTGCCCGGCCGGGAAGGCCGTGACGTAGCCGATGCGATCGGCACCCGTCAGGGTGATGTTGACGACGACGCTCTCGACGCCCTTCGGGATGCCGGCGACACCGGCAACCTGCACGCTGCGGATCTCTCCGGCCGAGAACCGCTTGGAGGGTCCACCGATGCCGTTGCGGCTGTCCATCACCCTGTCGGGGGCCACGCCGGCGAACCCGGCACCGTCAGTGTGTGCGCCGCCCGTGCCGAACCAGCCGGCGATGTCGGCGATCACATGGGTGGGACCGAGGTAGTTCGAGATCCGGATCTTGCCTCCGGCGCCGACGCGGGCGAGCACGAGGTTGGGTACCGGGTCGCCGTTGTCGATGTTCAGGTTCGACGTGGCGGGGAACGCGCCGTAGCTGGCCTGGTCGTTGAAGATGTCACCGACCCGAGGTGGCTTGGGCACCACCGACATGAAGCCGGGCCCGGGCGCTCCCGCACTGATGGCCGTGACGTTCAGGAGCACTGCGGAGACGCCGCTCGCGGGCACGCCGTATCGGCCGGTCACCTGGAGTTCGTGATTGGCCGCTTCGTCGCGGCGGGTGATCGGATCGGGTGAGGCGTGGCGGCCGTCACCGGTGCGCACCGGCCCCCAGATGCCGAGACCGCGCCGGGTGTCCAAGATGCGCGTCGGCGCAGTCGGATGAAACGAGCCGGCGGTCACGCCCGGGCCGCCCGCGAGGTAGTTGCAGGTGTCGAATCCGAAGCAGATCGCATCGAGGTCGATCGTGGGAATCGCCGCCGGTCCGATGTCGACGTTCGCCGTGACCTTGCGCCCTGTCGTCGTATCGGTCACGAACAGCAGATAGCGCCCCGCCCAGCCGATGCCGCCACTCCAGGTCGCTCCACGGCTCGCCGTCGAGGCGAATGCCCCGTATTCGACTCGTCCGTTGTTCTGCAACGGTGCCGGCGGTTCGGGATAGCCGGTCGGGATCTGGAACGTGTCGACGACGACTCGTCCCGTCCCGATCTTGGTGCTCGACAGGATCTTCCCGCGAACCGCGAACGCGCCACCCTGGCCGTCGACCGGCATGTTGATTGCGCCGAGGTCACCGCCGCCGAGGTTGGCCTCGATGTGCACGCCGCCGGTGCTCTCCCAGCCGTTGTACCGGCCGCAGATGCCCGGGTACATCTCGAGGCGCACCTGGT
Source organism: Ilumatobacteraceae bacterium (assembly GCA_963848145.1). Classification (GTDB taxonomy): domain Bacteria; phylum Actinomycetota; class Acidimicrobiia; order Acidimicrobiales; family Ilumatobacteraceae; genus Sva-07. The sequence goes on along the minus strand of CAWKCN010000044.1, from coordinate 34,182 downwards.
TGGGGCGGCCGCCGACCCCGAAGTCGATGCGTCCCGGCCCGCCGCCGAGGTCGCACGGTGAGATGTCGTATCCAGGGCTCGCCGTGCCGCCGACAGCGTCGACGCCGATGTGAACAGCAGCGTTGACGGACAGGCTGTACTGGGCTGCCGATGCCGGCGTCGGCGCCGCCACGGCGAGGATGGTCGAACCGATCACGGCGCTGATCAGTGAGATCGCAAGGCGAGAGCGCAAGGAGGAAACCCTTCGAGTTGGAGCGGGACGTCAACCGGTTATCGGCCGCTTGCGCCCGCAGCTTGAGTCCGCCGACGAGAATGCACGGTACCGCCGACCGCAAGGGCGATGGTCGCGGCGATTGCCAGGGCCGACACCACGAGGGTGGCGGTGAGCCAGGGCGATCGATACGTGAAGACGATCTCGTGCGCGCCGGTCGGGACGGAGACGCCGAGGAAGATGCCGTCGACCTCGACGACGTCGGCCCGCTCGCCGTCGACGCTCACCGTCCAGCCGGGCAGCGCCTGCTGGGCGACGCTGACCACCGTCGGCCGATCCAGATCTGTCGTGACCACGATGCGTTCGGGTCGCGGCCGCGTCAGCGCGACGTCGACCGGGTCGCATCCGGTCGCGCACTCCAGTGCCATCGAACCCTCGGGCACGAGTGCGCTGGTCGCGACGCTTTGAGCATCGGCACGCAGCAGCGCTGCCGGATCAGCTGCGACGACAGCCGACGACCAGGCGGTGGCGTCGCCGATCCATGCGGGGTTCTCCCAGACCTCGAACAGGTCGTCTGCCGCGACGGGTCCGAGCCATCCGGGGATGAAGTCGGCGGATGGTCGGGAGAGGTCGAGCAGGACGTACCGGACGCCGAGGCGGGCGAGCGGCTCGGGTTCGATCGGCAACGTCAGGCTGTTGCGGAGTGGCAGCTCGGTCGGTGGGTCCGGTTGGAACCGGCGGAGCGCATCGGCCCAGCGTTGCGTGATCTGCACCCCGCCGTCGTAGCCGTCGATCGACGCGATGCCGTTGATCGCATTCGCATTCGGTCGGAGTCCGGGCACCTGGTAGTCGGCGGGACGGCCGTCATCGGTGAGCGCGATGGTGAAGCCCCCTTCCGCTGTCGCGAGGAAGTCGGTCGTCGGGGTACGCAGACTCGTGAACGACGTGTCGGAGCGCAACTGGTGCGGGATCGAGTGCAGTGACATCAGTCCGAGTTCGACCGCAGTGAGTGCGAGCACCACCACTGCCGTCGCCCGCAACGCCCGCTGCATGAACGTGTTCGCTGCGATCAGGGCCAGCACAGCGGCTGCGGTGATCGCCCAGATCGACGCCGACCGACGATCGGCGGTGTCGATCAGACCAAGGCCGAGCAATGCTGCGACGGCTGCGACTGCCACGGCAGCCCCGACGAGCTGGTTCCGCTGTGCGCCGCGCCAGATCGCATCGATGCCGGCGCCTGCGAAGAGCGCGGCGACGAGTGCCACGACCACCAACCATCGCGACGATGCCCGTGCGAGGTCGAACCCCGGCAGGAAGTCGAAGGCGAGGCGAAACAGCAGCGACCGCGGGCCCGTCGCCCACGTCAACGCCAGCAGTGCTGCGCCGGTGAGGGCAAGCGCCCACGGACGGGTTCGGGGCGCGGCGATCAGCGAGAAGGCACCGACGACGAACAGCACCGAGACGACGACGCCCACGAAGACGATGCTCTCGAAGCCCGACGCGAACGCAGCCGGGTCACGGTTCTGCACGGTGCCGAGCACGGCACGGGCGGCCGACTCCGTGGGGAGCGAGAGCGCCGGAGATCGCAACGCTTCGAGATCGCGCCCGCCCGTGATCGCACTGTCGCCGGTGGCGTAGAGCACGGCAACGAGTTGCGGCAGCGCGATCAGGACGCCGAGCGAAGCGCCGAGCGCAACGTGGCCGAGGCGACGCCAGCGGTCGGTGCCGACGACGAACCCCACCAGCGCGAACGCGGCGAGGATCGCCGCTTCGTACACGAGTTGCGGGTGGCCGGCGAGCAGGATCGCTGCGGTCGTCGCCGCAAGGGCAGCGACCGATCGCGACGGGTGCGTCGCGGTGACCGTCGCGTGGACAGCGGCCAGGAGGAGTGGGATCCAGGCCAACACCAGGATCTGTTCGAACTGGGTGGTCTTGGTGAGGGTGGACCCTGCCGCCATGGCGACGAGGCCGGCCGCCGTGGCGCCGAGCGGTGTGAGCGACAGCCGGCGGGCGAGCAGCAGCATTCCCACGCCGAGCAGGACCACGTGGACGGCGACGATCACGCCCATCGCACGATTGGTGTTCATCACCATCGCAAGGAGCTGGGGCGGGTACAGCGCCGCCGCTGACGGATTGCCGAGGTGGGGGACGCCCCCGAAGATCAGCTCGTCGAGGACGGGGAGTTGCCAGCGCCGCAGCGCTTGTTGGGTGACCTCGAGGTTGGGGCCGGAATATGCGTAGGTGTCGAACCCGAGGACATAGCCGCCGGGAATCCAATACATGCGTGTCAGCCAGAGACCGACAGCGGAGACGATCAGATACGGCGTCGCAGCGATCAGACGGTCGCTCGGCGTCGTCGCGGTCAGCTGGGCGTCGTTCGCCCCTGCTTGTCCTTCTTCGCCGCCTTCTGTGCCTGCTTCCACTCCCGTACCTTCCCCAGCGCTTCCGGGCCGTCGATGTCGGCGACCGATCGCGGGACGTCGTCACCGAAGACGCCGGCCGCAGTCTGCCAGTCGGCAGGCTGCACGTTCATGCGTTTGCCGAGGATGGCCACGAAGATCTTCGACTTCTCGTCGCCATAGCCCGGGAGTGCTCGCAGGCGCCGATACAGCTCGTTCGCGTCGTCGACGCCCTTCCAGATGTTGGCCGCGTTGCCGCGATAGTCGGCGACGAGCACTTCGCAGACGGCGTGGATGCGTTTGCCCATCGAACCGGGGAAGCGGTGGATCGCAGGCTTCTCGCAACAGATCGACACGAACTCGTCGACGTCCATCGCTGCGATCTTCTTCGGGTCGAGGTGACCCAGGCGCGCCTTGAGGGTGGCCGGTCCGGCGAACGCCCACTCCATCGGCACCTGCTGGTCGAGGAGCATCCCGATCAGCAGCGCGTTGGCATTGGTGTTGAGCAGCTTGTCGGAAGCCTTCTCACCGGTGATGTACAGCGTGCCAGCCATGGGCTCAACCTACCCATGCCGGCTTCGAGGTCGGGCCACCAGTTCGGTTCCTGTGCCACAATGCGTCCGATGGTCGACCGGCGGGCTCTCGTGTGGGGCGTCGCCGTACTGGTCGCCCTCCCGGCGCTCGCACTCCTGCTCGTGGTGGCCGCCGATCTCATCCCGGACCGACTGGTGATGTCGAAGATGCACACCGAGATCCTCGAGGGGAAGCTCGACGACGACTCCTACAGCGTCGGAAACACGGGTGGCACGGTCGATGGACACAGCGAGTGCAAGCGGATGACGATCGGTCTCGGAGCGCCATCCGGTATGAACGACTTCGAGTCGGCGATCTGGAGCCCGACGCTCGGGAGTTGCGAGACGGCCGTACCGAAGATCCGTGGCTGGGCAGACGGAGAGGGGTTGACCCGGTCGTACTACTACTTCCGGTACTGGCATGGCAGCGCAGTCGTCCTGCGTCCGTCGGTCGCCGTCCTCGGTGTGTCCGGTACCCGGCTCGTTGCGGCCGGAGTGCTGGCAGGCGCAGCGATCGCTCTCGCGCTCGGGCTCGCACGCCGCGTCGGGCGAGCGCCCGCAGCGCTGTTCATGGCGCCGCTGCTGCTGACGACGGACTACATCGATCTCCCCGGCGCGCTGGTGCATGCACTCGGGATGATCGTCACGGTCGGCGGCGGGGTCGCGATCCTGCGATACCTGCGCAGCGATTCCTCTGTCGGTACGTACGCCGTGACGGCGTTCGTGCTCGGTGGAGCGTTCAACTTCTTCGCTGATCTCACCAACCCCGACGCCGCGTGGGCGCTCGTGGTCGCCATCTCGGCAGTCGTTGCGGCCGGGGCGGGCACGATCGGCTCGATGGCCAAACGCACGACGGCAGCTGCGGGCGGATGGATCATCGGTTTCGCGTGGATGTGGTTGTCGAAGTGGGTGGTCGCTTCGTTCGTCGTCGGCTACTCGACGGTGAGAGACGTCGTGAGATTCCAAGCGGAGGAGCGTCTGGCGGGCGACACCGCGGGAATGGGTGACTCCCGACTGGCCGGGCTGCGCAGTGCGTGGGACGAGTGGTTGAACGAACCGTTGATCCCGCTGCTGGTCCCGTTGCTGCTGGTGGCAGCTGCTGTCCTGGTGTGGCGACGCCGCGATCTGGGGGCGACGTGGCAACGACGCGTCGTGCTGTGCGCACCGGCAGCGATCCCGTTCGTCTGGCACATCGTGATGCGACAACACACCTTCGTCCACGGATGGTTCACCTACCGCTCGTTCGCCGTTGCGTTCGGCATCGTGCTGCTGGCGGCGACCGCTCGTCTCCCGGCGGCGGCAGCCTCGAACGACGACGAGGACGACACGGACGACACGGACGACGCGGGTCGGAACCCGGTTGTCCCCGTCGTCGATCAGGCCAGGTAGGGGTCGATCGCCTCGGGGTCGATGTCGTAGCGAGCGATGGCATCGGCGACGACCGACTCGTCGACCTTGCCGTCGGCGAGCAGACCGTCGAGGACGGCCAGCACCACATGACCTGTGTCGACCTCGAAGTGCCGTCGCAGGGCCTCACGGGTGTCGGATCGTCCCATCCCGTCGGTGCCGAGTGGCACGAACGTCCGGTGGGGAACGAACCGCTGTATCTGCTCGGGCACCATCTTCATGAAGTCGGACACGGCGACGATCGGACCCTGCGATCCTGCGAGGATCTGCGCAACGCGAGGCACGAGGGGTTCGTTCGACGGATGCAGCCGGTTCGACCGTTCGGCGGCCAACGCTTCTTCTCGCAGCGACTTGTACGAGGTCGCCGACCACAGCTCGGCTGCGACGTCGTAGTGCTCGGCGAGTTCGGCCGCCGCCTCTCGGGCAGCGGTGTGAGCAGTTCCCGAGAACAGGATGGTCGCGTGCTTGGACGGCCCGGTCGGGGCGTCCGCCCACTTGTAGAGGCCTTCGACGATCGCTTCGGCCAGGCCCGGCGTGTCGGGCAGCGGCGGCATCTCGTAGTTCTCGTTGTACAGGGTGATGTAGTAGAAGACGTCGGTCACCTCGGGTGGGCCGCCGCCGAACATGCGGTTCATGCCGTGCTGCACGATGGCGCCGACCTCGTACGCGAACGCCGGGTCGTAGGCCTGCACGAACGGCACCGTCGATGCGAGCACGAGGCTGTGGCCGTCCTGGTGCTGCAACCCCTCGCCGAGCAGCGTGGTGCGTCCAGCGGTGGCGGCCATCATGAATCCACGGGTGCGCATGTCGGCCGCCTGCCAGATGAGGTCGCCGACCCGCTGGAATCCGAACATGGAGTAGAAGGTGTAGAACGGCACCATCGGGACGCCTCGCGTGGAGTACGACGTCCCGGCAGCGATGAAGCTCGCCATCGAACCCGCCTCGGTGATGCCCTCCTCGAGGATCTGGCCCTTGGCCGACTCGGAGTACGACAGCAGCAGGTCGTGGTCGACCGGTTGGTACTTCTGGCCCTGCGAGGCGTAGATGTTGAGCTCGCGGAACAGGGCGTCCATTCCGAAGGTGCGGGCCTCGTCGGGGATGATCGGCACGACGCGGGGTCCGATGTGTTCGTCGCGGGCAAGCCCACGCAGCAGACGGGTGAAGGCCATCGTGGTCGACACTTCCTGGCCGTTCGACCCTGCACGCATCTCGGCGAACGGGCCGTCGGCGGGCAACTCCAATGGCCGGCGGGCGGCGGTGGTGCGCTTGGGAATCGATCCGTCGAGCGCCTTGCGCCGCCCCATCATGTACTGGTACTCGATCGAGTCCTTGCCGAGCTGGATGTACGGCGGATGGTCGGCGTCGACGGCCTCGTCGGAGATCTCGTCGTGGAGGTGGAGCCGATCGCGCATGGCCAGGATCTGGTCCTTGGTCATCTTCTTGATCTGGTGGGTGGAGTTGCGACCCTCGAAGCCGGGTCCGAGCGTCCAGCCCTTGACCGTCTTCGCGAGGATCACCGTCGGGCGCCCCGAACCGAGGTTCTCGGTGGCTGCCTTGTACGCCGCGTACAGCTTGCGGTAGTCGTGGCCGCCTCGTGGGAGGCTGCGGAGATCGTCGTCGCTGAGATCGGCCACCATCTTGCGGAGGCGCTCGTCCGGGCCGAAGAAGCTGTCGCGGATGAACTCGCCGTCCTCGACCGCGTAGCGCTGGAACTCGCCGTCGACCGTCGTGTTCATCTTGTTGAGCAGCACGCCGTCCTTGTCCTGGGCGAGCAGGTCGTCCCACTTCGAACCCCAGATCACCTTGATCACGTTCCAGCCGGCGCCGCGGAACGTGGCTTCGAGTTCCTGGATGACCTTGCCGTTGCCGCGGACCGGTCCGTCGAGGCGCTGCAGGTTGCAGTTGACGACGAACACGAGATTGTCGAGCTGCTCCCGTGACGCCAACGAGATCGCGCCGAGGGTCTCGGGTTCGTCGGTTTCGCCGTCGCCGAGAAAACACCAGACCCGGCTGTCCGAGGTGTCGTCGATGTGCCGGTTCTGGAGGTAGCGGTTGAAGCGAGCCTGGTAGAGCGCGGTGATCGGGCCGAGGCCCATCGACACCGTCGGGAACTCCCAGAAATCGGGCATCAGGCGGGGGTGCGGGTAGGACGACAGACCGCGACCGTTGCGTCCGATCTCCCGGCGGAAGTGGTCGAGATCGTCCTCGGTGAGGCGGCCCTCGAGGAATGCTCGGGCGTAGATGCCCGGCGCCGCGTGGCCCTGGTAGTACACGTGGTCGCCAGGGCGGCCGTCGTCCTTGCCGCGGAAGAAGTGGTTGAAGCCGATCTCGTACAGCGCAGCTGAACTGGCAAACGTCGAGAGGTGGCCGCCGATGCCGTCAGCGACCTTGTTCGCCCGCACGACCATCATCGCGGCGTTCCAGCGGATGAAGGCCCGGATCCGACGCTCGATGTGTTCGTCGCCGGGGAACCACGGCTCCTGCTCGCGCGGGATGGTGTTGACGTACGGCGTGGACACCGTGGCGGGGAACGACACCTGGCTGGCGGTTGCTCGCTCCATCAGCCGGGTGAGCAGGTAGCGGGCGCGAGTCTTGCCGTGGGTGTCGACGACGGCGTCGAGGCTGTCCAACCATTCCTTGGTCTCGGTCGGATCGATGTCGGGCAGCTGATGCACGTGGCCGTCGAAGATCATGGCCGCCAGTCTCGCAGCGTTACCGAGCGGTACGCACCGGCCTGGACCGTGAATCGATCGCCCGAACCCGAAATGTGCGCAGATCTGCCCGCCGGCGACCGCCCCGCGCACATTTTTCGGGATTGGAGGGGGTGTCGGTGGGGTGGGGCGTGGGTGGGGGAGTGAGGCGATGAGTAGGTTGCGGCCATGGCCGGACTCGAGATCTACACCGACGGAGCATGCAGCGGGAATCCCGGCCCCGGGGGCTGGGCGTGGGCGGTTGCTCCGCACGGCGAGCCCTCCGGTGCGGGTGGAGAAGCCCACACCACCAACCAGCGCATGGAGATCCACGCCGTGCTCGATGCGCTGCGCAGTCACGCCGACCGGGCCGACGAACACGGAGCGCCCCTCCCGATCGAGATCGTGTCCGACTCGACCTACGTCGTGAACTGCTTCCGCGACAAGTGGTGGGTGAAGTGGCAGCGCAACGGCTGGACGAACTCGCAGAAGAAGCCCGTGGCCAACGTCGACCTGTGGCAGCCGCTGATCGAACTGGTGCAGGCCGGAGACGTGAGCTTCCGATGGGTGAAGGGCCACAGCGGCGACCCCATGAACGACCTCGTCGACCGGCTGGCCGTCGAGGCGGTCCCCACCGCGCGCTGAGAGCACGACCGGGCACGAGGATACGACCGGCAGGAATCGGCAAGAACCGGTCAAGGTCGGGCACCTTCCTGTCGAGAAACCACTCGTGGCGACCACTCGACCTCTCCGCGCAACGTTACAGTTCCGTGACATGCGTCGAGCTCTGATCGTCATCGTGGCCGTGCTCGGCCTCACGCTGCTGCCCGTTCCGGGCGCCACGTCCACCGCGGCAGCAGCGCCGAACGACCTCGCCGCAGTCGTCATCGACGGCGTCGGCAACGGCCACGGCCGAGGCATGAGCCAATGGGGTGCCTACGGATGGGCGGTCGATCAGAACAAGTCGTGGCAGTGGATCCTCGACCACTACTACGGCGGCACATCGAACGGAACCGTCAGCACCTCGGGCGAGATCCGCGTCCGCCTGCTCGCACTCGACGGTGCTGACTCGGTCGGCGTGATCTCGCACGGTGGCGGTGTCAAGTGGAACGGATTCACCCGGAACTCGATGCAGGCCCGTCGCAACTCCGCGGGAACGTTCGACATCTACGGTTCGACGTCGCGATCGTGTTCGGGCAGTACGTCGCTGACAGTCCCCAATGGGCCGCTCGTCAAGGGCGCGCAGGGCGACGCGGTCCGTCAGGTCCAGCAGTTCCTCACGCTGTTCGGCTACGAACCCGGAGGTGTCGACGGTGACTTCGGCAATCTGACCGAAGGTGCGGTGCGGCGTTTCCAGGACGACCGCAACCTGGCCGAGGACGGGCAGTGGCGCACCGAGGAGGCCAGCGAGGCCCGAACGATGATCAGTGCCGGTTCGGGCGGCGTCTTCACCAAGATCGGGACCACCGCCACGCCGAGGTTCACCACGACCGCGAGTAGCGACGCCACCAGGGCACTCGGGCTGTGCCAGCCCAACAGCTCGGTCGTGCACTACCGGGGCTCGATCGACGTGTCGAACCAGTCGGGAAGTACGCGGGTCGTCAACGAAGTCGGCACCGAGTCGTACCTGCGCGGCGTGGTCCCCAAGGAGATCTCGGCGAGCTGGGCAACCGCCGGCGGAGGCAAGGGCGCCAACGCAGTGCGAGCCCAGGCGGTTGCCGCTCGGTCGTACGGTCTGCAGCAGAGTCGCTACTCGTACGCGTCCACGTGCGACTCCCAGTCGTGCCAGGTGTATGCAGGCGCAGCGACGCGTGCCATCGCCACCGGCACGGCGCGGTTGGTCGAGGACTCCCGCACCGATGCAGCGATCGCTGCCACGGCCGGAGTCGTGCGCAAGTGGTCGGACGGAAGGATCGTCTCGACCGAGTTCTCGGCATCGAACGGTCCCCGGACCGCCGGCGGAGCGTTCCCGCCGGTCGACGACGCTCCCGGTGACGGCACGTCGAACAACCCGAACCACCGGTGGACGCGCGTGCTCGACGCCGACACCCTGGCATCCCGATACGGCCTCGGCACACTCACCGGGGCAGCGATGGTCGAGGCGGAGTCCTCGGTGAATCGCGGCTTCGACGGCATCTGGTTCAACGACATCGTGCTCACCGGAACGGCCGGCTCGGTGCGGATACCGGCGTGGGACTTCCGGCGTACCCACGGCCTCCCGTCGCCAGGCTTCGACGTGCGTCAGGTCAAGCGTGACTCCGTCGGCTCCAAGGTTGCACTGATCGGCGACTCGGTCGCCGAGTCGGCGACGAACGAGTTGGTCACGCTCACCGACCGCACCTTCACGTCGCTCACGGTCGACGCCCTCACCAGCCGGTTCATCACCAAGACGCCGCCGTCACCCAGCGGCGTCCAGGTCGCAGCAGGTCTGCCGACCGGTCTCGACCTGGCGATCGTCGAACTCGGCTACAACCCCTCGACCAACATGGCCGCCGACATCGACGCCATGATGACGGTGCTCAACCAGCGAGGCACGAAACGTGTCATCTGGGTCAACATGGCCGAGATCCGCCGAGGATCGGGTGGCTCGTCGTACTACGCGGCGGCCAACGCTGCGCTGCAGGCTGCGCGTAGTCGCTGGTCGAATCTGGCCATCGCCGACTGGAACGCCGCGAGCGCGGCCGCAGGTCCGGAACGGGTCCGCTGGATCCGCTCCGACGGCGTCCATCTCAGCTCGACCGGTCAAGCGCAGTTTGCGCTGTGGTTGCGCCAGATCGCCGGGGCATCGGCCCCGGTTGGTGGGAGCACCACTCCCGTCCCCGTGCCCCTGCCGTCGAGCCGGTTCCAACCGAATCAGCGCATCGAGTTGCAGGTGAGCGGTGCCAAGGTGACCGGCACCGACGGGGCGTCGCTGACGATCCCGGCCGGGGCGAGTGCGGTGGCGCTGAACATCACCGCCGTCGTGCCGGCGACACCAGGTTTCGTCACCGTCTGGCCGTGCGACGTCACGCGCCCCACTGCATCCAACCTCAACTTCGGCAGCGGTGGCGCAGTTGCCAACAGCGTCATCGCCCCGGTGGGCGCGAGCGGCAAGGTGTGCTTCTACTCCAACCAGGCGACCGACTTCCTCGTCGACATCACGGGCTGGTTCGCCGGCGAGGTCGGTGGCAACGAGACGTTCATCGGTGCCACGCCGCGGCGGGTGGTCGACACCCGCAACGGGATCGGGGTACCGACGGTTCGCATTCCGGCCGGTGGCACGATCACCGTTCCGCTCGCCGGCGCAGCGATGCGGCGCTCCGACGGGAGTTCCGAGACGATTCCGGCGGCGGCGACGGCGGTGGCGATGAACGTCACAGCCGTCCTTCCCTCGGGTGCCGGCTTCTTCACGGTGTGGCCGTGTGGCGCCCCGAAGCCCGTCGCGTCGAACGTGAACTTCGCCGGCGGCACCGTCGTCGCGAACGGCGTCGTGACCTCGCTCGGGTCCAACGGTTCCGTCTGCCTGTACTCGGATCAGGAGTCCGACGTGCTCGTCGACGTGCTCGGATGGTTCAGTGGCGGATCGACACCACCGTTCACCGGCGCCGTGCCGACGCGTCTCGTCGACACCCGCAACGGCATCGGCGGCCCGACGGGCGTCGTCACCCCGGCCACACCCAGAGCTGTGCCGGTTCGGGGAGTGAGCGTCAACGTCAACGGGGTCACCCAGCAGGTCCCCGCCGATGCGTCGGCTGTCGCGCTGAACGTGACGATGGTCGAGGCCCAAGCCGCCGGCTATGCGACGGTGTGGCCCTGCAGCAGTCGGATGCCCGATGCGTCCAACGTCAACTTCGGTCAGGGCGGTACCGCTGCGAACGGGGTGATCGCCCCGATCGGTGCCGATGGCTCGGTGTGCGTCTTCACGAGCGCCGACGCGCACCTGATCGTCGACATTGCCGGCTGGTTCACCGGCGGCGCATCCCCCGCCTTCACGGGCAACGTCCCGAAGCGTCTCGTCGACACCCGCAACGGCATCGGTCCGACGCCGCGCTGACCGGCTGATCGAGTCGGATTCCTCGGTCGTGCCGACGAGCGAATAGCTTTCGCCACATGGACATTTCTGGAGCAAGCGCAATCGTCACGGGTGGAGCATCGGGTATCGGAGCAGCGTCGGCTCGCATGCTGGCGGCCCGCGGAGCCAAGGTCGTCATCGCCGACCTGCAGGAGGACAAGGGCAACGAACTCGCCGACGAGATCGGCGGCGCGTTCTGCAAGGTCGACGTCACCAACACCGACGACATCGTCAACGCCGTCGAGATGGCGAAGTCGATGGGCCCGCTCCGTGTCCTGATCAACTCTGCCGGCATCGGCTGGGCACAGCGCACGGTCGGCAAGGACGGCTCGCTCGAGTCGGCGGCCAACCTCGACGCCTTCAAGAAGGTCGTTGCGATCAACCTGATCGGCACGTTCGACTGCATCCGTGTTGCAGCCACCGCGATGAGCACCACCGAGCCGCTCGAACACGGCGAGCGCGGCGCGATCGTCAACATCGCATCGGTTGCCGCCTTCGACGGCCAGATCGGGCAGGCGAGCTATTCCGCGTCGAAGGGCGGCGTCGTCGGCATGACCCTGCCGATCGCTCGTGATCTCTCCGCTGTCGGCGTTCGCGTCAACACCGTGGCGCCGGGCCTCATCGACACGCCGATCTACGGCGAAGGTGACGCGAGCGAAGCATTCAAGGAGAACCTCCAGAAGGGTGTGCTGTTCCCGAAGCGCCTCGGCGACCCCGAGCAGCTCGCGTCGATGGTGCTCGAATGCGTCACCAACAGCTACATGAATGCCGAGTCGATCCGAGTCGACGGCGGCATCCGCATGCCGCCGAAGTGACCGAGATCTGCCGGCCCGACGAGGTCAGTTGACCGGCTCGACCGTCCAGACCCTGACCGGTTCGGCGAACCCCTTGAGGGTTCTCCGGCCGGCGGGATGCAGCGCCATGTCGGCGCCGACATCGGTCTGCTGATCGGTCAACACCTCGCCGGGCACCGCCTCAGCGGTGAGTCGCGAGGCCAGATTGACCACCGGCCCGTAGTAGTCGCCCAGTCTGAACAGCACGTCGCCGGCGCTGACCCCGGCGCGCGGCGCAACGGAGGGATCACCGCCGGTCGTGTCGACGAGTTCGAGCGCGATCGCCGAAACGGTGCGAGCGTCGCTCGCTGCGATCATCACCTCGTCGCCGATGCTCTTGACGATCCGTCCGCCGAACCGGTGTGCCGTCTCGAACGCTCGCCGCTCGAAATCCTCGATCGTCGCGATGAGCTCGGTTGGTGACGCGAACCGCGAGAACGAGGTGAAGCCGACCAGATCGACGAAGCCAACGGCCATGCGGACGACCTCTGGATCGGCGATGCCGTGCTGTGCGACACGTTGGCGACGGACCGATGTCCACATGTGGTGACGGAAGACGGTGGGCAACATGTCTCCCAGCACGAGGACGAGGGTGGACGCGAACGCGTTCTGATCCGCCTCGGCGATGAGGTCGCGTGCGTCGTCTCGATGCTCCACGTCTTGGACGTACGCCGCCACCGTTGCCTCGGCCAGGCGCGACAGTGCACTCCCGGCAACCCGCAGGATCTGGGTTCCCACCGTGTCGATGATCCCGCTCGTGTCGTGTGCGACGAGCGAGACGAGGGCGACGTCGCCGTCGCCGAAACCTGCCAGGTCGTCGACTCGGAGACCGAGCCCCTCGTAGATCGCCCGGACATCGTCGGGTTCGCAGTCGGCCCGTCGGGCAACGTCGTCGAGCGTGAGCGGCAGCCCTCCGGCGAGCTGCAGGTCGCCCGCGAGGCCGATCAGGTCGTCGTCGTCGAGGTCTGCGATCTGCGCGTCGGTGGCGCCGAGTGTTGCCAGGTGCGCCAGCAGTCGTGGTTCGGCCATCGCGCATGTTCGCACAGCCGGCCGGCCGCCCTGCGCCCATCGTCGGGTGGCACCGCCGGTACCGATGAGCGAGTCACGCAGATTCGGTGTGTTCGCTCATCGCCGAACCGGGGGTCGGGCGGTCAGGTCGTGTAGTCGGCGTTGAAGCGGACGTAGGTGTCGCTGAGGTCGCAGCCCCACACGGTGGCCTCGGCGTCGCCGGTTGCGAGCGACACGTGAATGAGTACATCCGCGCCACGCATGTACGACGACAGCCCGGCGAGGGCGTCGTCGTCGAGCAACCGCGGGTAGACCTCGGTGTCGCCGAAGCGGATCACCACGTCGTCGTCGTCGATGTCGGTGTCGTCGCTGCACTTGCCGATCGCCATGGCCACCCGGCCCCAGTTGGGGTCGCCGCCGTGCACTGCGGTCTTGACCAGCGGTGAGTTGACGATCGCCTTGGCGACCCGCTTCGCCTGGGCGACGTCACGTGCCGCGTCGACGTGCACCTCGATCAACGAGTTCGCTCCCTCGCCGTCGCGGGCGATCTGCTTGGTCAGCTCCAACGCCACGTCGTACAGCGCAGCCTCGAACGCGTCGATCTCGACCGGGCCGGCGGCCCCCGACGCCATGATCACCGACGAGTCGCTCGTGGAGGTGTCGGTGTCGATGCTGACGCAGTTGAACGTGCGGTCGACGACTCGCCGGAAGGTGGCATCGAGGTCGCCCGCCGACAGTTCGGCGTCGGTGAACAGCAGCGAGATGTGGGTGGCCATGTCGGGCTCGATCATCCCGACACCCTTGGCCATCCCGACGACGCGTGCCGTGCTGCCTGCGACCGCTGCTTCGGCGAGTTTGGGAACCGTGTCGGTGGTCATCATCCCCCGAGCAGCGGCGACGGCATCGCTCGACGTGAGCTCGTCCGGCACTGCATCGATGCCGCTGCGGATCCGATCGATGGGGTAGCGGCGACCGATCACGCCGGTGGAGGTGACGACGACATCGGTCGGCTCGCAGCCGATCTTCGCAGCGACTCGTTGCGCGACCTCGATGGCGTCGGCGTGACCTTGCGGACCGGTGGCCACGTTGGCGTTCTTGGAGATGACGACGACGGCGCTGGCCTGTCCGTCGGCCACCTGGGTTCGGCTGAGCGTCACGCTCGGGCCTGCGAAGCGGCTCTTGGTGAACACCGCTGCGACGGGCACCGCGCGCTCGGCGGCGATCACGACGAAGTCGTCGGTGTCGTCCTTGACGCCGATGTTCGCGACGTGGCTGTGGAAGCCGACGGGCAGCGTGGTCACTCGGTCATCCCGTCGTGGATCGCCTGGAAGATCGACGCCATCGCCTCGACCTGTTCGTCGTCGAGACGGTCGAAGATGTGACGACGAACGCTCGCCACGTGATCGGGCGCGGCGGTCTCGAGCGCTGCCAGACCACTGGTCGTCAACGTGGCGAGCATCACACGCCGGTCGTCGGTGGAGGCCTCGCGAGTGACGTAGTTCGCCTTGACCAGACCGTCGAGGCGTCGGGTCAGACCGCTCGGCGACAGTTGCAGCAGGTCGGCGAGATCGCACATCCGCATCGAGTGGTCCTCGGCTTCGGACAGATACACGAACACCTGATAGTCGCCGAGCGTGAGGTCGTGTTCGGCCAGGTCTCGCTCGATCGCAGCGGTGAGATCACCGTAGGTCTCGATGTAGGTCCGCCAAGCGGCCATTTCCTGGCTGGTCAGCCACCTCGTCTCCATGCGTCAAACCTACCCAGCCCTCACAATTGTTGCGATGGTCAAAGGTCCCGACGAGTCGGATCGGGCCGGCTCACACCTCGGCGGCCGGCTCAGGCGTCGGCGGGCCGGAAGTGCTCGGCGAGACGGTCGAGTGTGGCTTCGATCGCCTTGGCGTTGCGCTTGGGCACCCCGGTCAGCTTCAGCAGGGGGGCACTCTTGGCGGGGCGCATGTCGAACTCCTCGGTGACTTCGGTGCCGCCGTCGACGGGACGCAAGCGGTACCGCCAGACGTGGCCGCCCATGTGGCGCCAGCCGATCAACGAGGGCTCGTCGAATTCGATCACGGTGTTGGTGATCTTGTAGGGAACGCCCATCTTCATCGACATGCCGAACTTGGCACCCAGTTCCAATCGTGCCGGTGCGGTCTCGTTGCTCGCCTGCACGGACCCGGAGCCGTCGATCGTCGGGTGTTGCGCCGGATCGGCGAGCAGGTCGAAGATCACCTGCGGATCGGCCGGGACGAACCGGATTCCTCGGACGACCTTGCCGTCGTCGCTGGTGTCGATGTGGTCGAGGTGCCCGTCAGCCATGTCGAACAGTCTGGCCGATCTCGGCTGCGACACCCAGACCGCATCGGCGGCCCGAGTACATCGCTCCCTGAATCGATGCGGTGTCGCGATGATCGCCGCACACGAACCGGCCATCGTCGAGCAGCACACGGCGCTTCGGATCGAAGGGTGGACGTTGTCGGGGCTGGCCGTGCGCGATCCGGTAGGTGGCGAGATGATCCCACGCGTCGACCTGTGGCCCCCACCAGCCCCGTAGCTGGGCGCGGGCGTCGGTGTCGATCGATGCCCCGTCATGGCCGGGCATCGCAGCGACCACCAGGTGTGAGCCTGCAGGCGCATAGCTCGGTGCCACATTGCTCATCACCGCAACGTTCAACACGGGGCCACGGCCGGTGCCGTCGAGGACCACGAGTTTCTGTGCGACCGGCGGTTCGGGCGCCGAGAAGTAGACCGCACCGACCGACTTCGACTCGACCGCAGGAATGCCGAGCAGTGTCGCAGCTGCCGGACCCTCGGTGGCGACGACGACAGCGGACGCCGAGATCGTCGACCCGTCGATGGTGACCGATGTCGAGGATGTCGAGGTGACCGGCGAGTCGAGGTGGATCGAACCGTCGGGGAGGCGATCGGCGAGTTGTCGGGGGATCGCCTGCATGCCGGCGGCGGGCACCGCCGAATCGCCGTCGGCGAGCATCCGGAAGATGATGTCGAACATCCGGCGGCTGTCGGTGAGGTCGGGATCGAGCTGGATGCCGCCGACGAGGGGTCGGAAGAACCGTTCGATGATCGTGTCGGAGAACCCGGCCTGGGCGAGCGCCTCTCGGGTCGAGGTGTCGTCGCTCTGCAGCAGACGGACCGGGTGCACGCTGCGCAACCGGTGGCGCAGCCATGCGATGCGAGCCTTGTCGAACAGTGAACCGATGGGTGCACTCACGGTGGAGAGCGCCGCGGTCGGCTTGCGGAACGGATCGCCGACCACGGAGCCCCTGCCGTCGCGCCAGACCAGGGCTCCCGGGTCGAACGCTCGGAGATCGAGCGCCGCCATGTCGAGTTGGCGATGCATTTCCGGGTAGGCGGTCAGCGCCACCTGGAAGCCACGGTCGAGCTGGAAGCCGTCGACGTGGTCGGTACGCACCCGTCCGCCGACGCCATCGCTTGCTTCGTACACCTGCACCGGAATACCGGCGTCGTGCAGCGCCACGGCGCACGACAGCCCGGCGAGTCCGGCACCGACGACGGCGACGGGTTCGTCGGGTCGGGCGACCGGGGTGTTCACGTGCCGAGCAGCGCCCGGAGCGCGGTGGCCAGATCGGGATGCTGGAACGTGAACGTGTCATCGGCATCCAACACCGCAGGCAGCACCCGCTGGCCGGAGAACAGCAGGTTCTGGGCCAGTTCGCCGCCGAGCACCAGCTTCGGCCCGAACTTGGGGATCGGCAGGATTGTCGGACGGCGCAGCACGTCGCCGAGCGTGTCGGTGAACTCGGCGTTGGTGACGGGCTTCGGAGCGGTGAGGTTGACCGCTCCGGACGTGTCGGCGTTCAGCAGATGGGTGATCGCAGCCACCTCGTCGTCGATCGAGATCCAGCTCTGCCACTGATCGCCCGAGCCCATCTTGCCGCCGAGCCCGAACTTGAACAGTGGCAGTTGCTTCTTGAGCGCGCCGCCCTTGGCGGAGAGCACGATGCCCGTGCGGAGGTGGACGACGCGTGCGCCCGCATCTTCGGCGGGCTTGGTCGAGGCCTCCCACTGCACGCAGATGTCGGCGAGGAAGCCGTCGCCGGCCGCTGAGTCCTCGGTCAGTTCTTCGTCGCCCCGGGCGCCGTAGATGCCGATCGCCGAGCCGGAGAGGAAGACCTCGGGGCCGTTGTCGGCCGAGGCGATCGCCTCGGAGATCAGCGTCGTGCTCTTGGTGCGGCTCTCGAGGAGTTCACGCTTGTAGTCGTCGGTCCAGCGCTTGTCGCCGATCCCGGCACCGGCGAGGTGGACGACGGCGTCGATGCCGTCGAGGGCGTGCGGATCGATCCGGCCCTCGGCCG
Source organism: Ilumatobacteraceae bacterium (assembly GCA_963848145.1). GTDB lineage: Bacteria > Actinomycetota > Acidimicrobiia > Acidimicrobiales > Ilumatobacteraceae > Sva-07. The sequence goes on along the minus strand of CAWKCN010000044.1, from coordinate 16,677 downwards.
GCGACCAGGCGATGTCGGTTCCCGACGGGCTGCTTCGCACGACCCTGATCACCTCGTGGCCGAGCGACTCGAGGTGGGGTTTCAGGGCCGAACCGATGAGGCCGGTCACTCCGGTGATGGCAACGCGCATGGCATGAGCGTAGGAGCGATCCACCACATCGACTCGACGGAGCCCCCGGTTCGTCATCTCGTGAACAGCTTCGCCTCTGAGAGGCGAGAGAGTTCACGAGATGGGGCTCAGGTCGCTTCGGAGATGATCTGGCCGAGCAGTTCCTCGTCGACGGCGCCGGCGACGAGTTCAGTCGAGCCGTCGGTGTTCACGACGACGAGTGCCGGCTGGTACGACACGTCGAAGCGATCGAACACGTCGCCGGGGTCGTCGCTGATCTGCGGGAAGGTCAGACCGTGGCGGTCGATGAAGTCCTGGAACGAATCGTCGCTCCCGGTCCACGCCACACCGTAGAAGTTGGCATCATCCTGGAATTGCACTGCAACCTCCTCGACCGAGGGGGCTTCACGGTTGCAAATGCTTCAAGTGGGCGCCCAGAACCAGAACACCGTGGGCTTGCCGGCTGCTTCAGCTCCGTCGAAGGTGCCGCCACCGACCAGCGGGGCGGTGAACTGGAGTGCCTCGGGTACGACCACTGGTGCCTCGGTGGGCGTCGGATCGTCGCTCGAGGGCGGTGCGGTCGTCGGCTCCGACGGCGCCGTTGACGGATCCGTGTCCGGAGCCTCGGTGCCCGGTGCGGCCGTTGCGTCGACCGTGGTCTCTGCTGGGGTTGCCGCGGGCGACGTGCCAGCGGTGTCGTCTGATTCCGATGCGCAGGCCGTGGCTGCGAACAGCAGCACGGTGGCTCCGATGGCGCCCAGTGCGGCGCGGCGTCGAGTCGATGTCACCGTGACAACGGTAGCGAGTCGATGATGCGGGTGGGCGTCGGCGGTCACCGTGTTTCCCGAACTGTCAGGTTCTCGATGGAACCGGCACGGTCGGCTCAGGGCGGTGTGACCACGAGGGGTGATCCGTAGGCTCGGAGGGCGATGAAGACCCGGACGCTGCTGCTGCTGTCGGTCGGTGTGGGTTTGGTGATCCTGCTCGCTGGTGGTGTGCTGCTGCTGCAGCTCGCCAACGAGACGGCGGCGGTCGAACCGGCCGACGTCGGCGAGTCGGTGCAGGTCGGCGACGTCGATGTCACGGTTCTCGGAGCGACAGAGGCAGGCCGGGTGTTCGCCGTCGACGTCGAGGTCGGCGGGGTCGCCGACGACATCGACAGCTTCTCGCTGGCCACCGGTGACAACCGCCTCGCGCCCGTGCCAGCGGCTGCCGACGGCCGGTGCACCGAGATCACGGTGGCCACCCAGCGCTGTCGCCTCGACTTCGACGTGAGCAGCTCCGATGCGTCGAATCGGGTGCTCGTGCTGGTTCGAGGCGACCAGCAACGCAACTGGGTGCTCGAAACACCATGATCGCCCTCCCCTCTGGATGACGACGCTGCGATCGAACGCTACGGTGGCCCACGATGAGTGACCATTTCGACCTGGTGGTGATCGGTGGCGGTCCTGGTGGATACTCCGCCGCCTTGTACGGAGCGTCGGCGGGCCTCAACGTCGCCCTCGTCGAGAAGGACGTCCTGGGTGGCACCTGCCTGAACCGCGGCTGTATCCCGGCCAAGGCGTTCCTCGAGACCGCAGCGGTCAAGCGCCACGTCGATCACTCGAGCGACTTCGGCATCGAGTCCGGTGGCACCTCGACGGTCGACTTCGCTCGCACCCAGGCCCGCAAGCAGGGCATCGTCGACGGGCTCGTCAAGGGCATCGGCGCGATGTGCAAGGGCCGCAAGGTCGAGGTGTTCAACGGTGTCGGGGCGCTGGGCGCCGGCCGCACGGTGCAGGTGTCGATGGCCGACGGTTCGTCGGCAACGATCACCGGCGATGCCGTGATGCTCGCCGCAGGATCCGTGCCGCGGCTGATCCCGAACTTCGAGCGCGGTGGCCCGATCATGACCAGCGATGAGGTGCTCGACCTCACCGAGGTTCCACAGCGTGTCGCAGTGATCGGTGGCGGCGCCATCGGTTGTGAGTTCGCATCGACGTTCGCCGACCTCGGCAGCGAGGTGACGATCCTCGAAGGTCTCCCCAAGATCCTCCCGGGCCTCGACAAGGATCTGGCCAAGGTCGTCGAGAAGTCGTTCAAGAAGAAGAAGATCGCCATCCGCACCGGCGTGATGGTCAACGGTCACACACCCAACGCCTTCGGCGGCACCACGGTGTCGTTCGGTGACGGCGAGTCGGTCGAAGTCGACGCCGTCGTGGTGTCGGTGGGCCGCCGCCCGTTCGCCGATCAGCTCGGCCTCGACGGCACCGGCGTCGTCGTCGACGAGCGCGGTTTCGTGCAGGTCGACGAATACTGCCGCACCGGCGAATCCGAGGTCTATGCCGTCGGCGACCTGATCGCCACTCCACAGTTGGCGCACGTCGCCTATGCCGAAGCGATCCTCGTGGTCAAACAGGTGCTGGGCGAGTCGCCCATTCCCGTCGCCTACGACCGGGTGCCGTGGGCGATCTACTGCCACCCCGAGGTGGCGTGGGCCGGGCCCGACGAGGAGCAGGCGCGTGCGGCAGGGCACGACGTGGTCGTCGCCAAGCATCCGTTCAAGTTCAACAGCCGTGCCATGATCCTCGGCGAGACCGAAGGCCTCGTGAAGATCATCGCCAAGAAGCGCCCCGACGGCTCCGCTGGTCAGGTGCTCGGTGTCCACATGGTGGGCCCCTGGGTCACCGAGCAGCTCAGCGGGGGTTACCTTGCCGTCAACTGGGAAGCCTCGGTCGACGAGATCGCCGAATTCCTCCAACCGCACCCGAGCCTCTCCGAGCTGTTCGGCGAGACCGTGATGACGCTCACCGGCCGCAACTTCAACGGCTGACCATCACCGATCCGACACGACCCATTCGACACGAGAAGCAGAGACACCACCATGGCAGACGTCACACTCCCACAGCTCGGTGAAACGGTCACCGAGGGCACGATCACCCAGTGGTTCAAGAACGTCGGCGACACCGTCGCCGAAGACGAGCCGTTGTTCGAGGTGTCGACCGACAAGGTCGACACCGAAGTGCCATCGCCGGTCGCCGGTGTGCTCACCGAGATCCGGGTGCAGGAGGGCGACACCGTCGACGTCGGCACCGTGATCGCCGTCGTCGGCGATGCCGATGGCGAGGCACCTGCTGCCCCTGCCGCCGAACCCGAGTCGACGCCCGCGCCGGCTCCGGAACCAGCACCGGCACCGCCGGCGGCACCAGAACCCGCCCCGGCAGCATCGACGCCGCCACCCCCACCTGCGCCGCCCGCACCCGCTGCGCCGGCATCGACGCCGCCTGCGGCCGCTGCCCCCGCCGCCGAGACTGCCCAGGCGGGCGACAATCGCCTGCTGTCACCGGTGGTGCGACGGCTGGTCAACGAGCACGGCCTCGATCCTGATGCGATCACCGGTTCGGGCCCCGGTGGCCGGATCACGCGTGACGACGTCCTCGACCACATCGACGCCACCGGTGCCACGAGCCAGGGTTCGACACCCGCCCCGGCACCGGCCGCCCCGCCTTCGGCCGCCCCGGCCGCGCCCGGCCGCCCCGGCCGCACGGCCAGCGCCCGCGCCGGCACCGAGCCCGTCGCCTGCAGCTCCGTCGTCGTCCGCTCCGGCCCCGAGTGCCGGCGAGCGCGACACGACCGTGCCGTTGTCGAAGATCCGTCGGCTGACCGGCGATCACATGGTGATGAGCAAGGCGACCAGTCCGCACGCCTTCAGCGTGGTCGAGGTCGACTTCGCCAACGTCGATGTCGTCCGGGGCAAGGTCAAGTCCGAGTGGAAGGCCACTCACGGCTTCAGCCTCACCTACCTGCCCTTCATCGCCCGAGCGGTGATCGATGGCCTCAGCGAGTTCCCACACCTCAACGCCAGTGTCGGCGAATCCGATCTGATCGTGCACAACTACATCGATCTCGGCATCGCCGTCGACCTCGACTACGACGGGTTGCTCGCACCGGTCGTACGCGACGCCGAGACGAAACGGCTCGCAGCGATCGCATCGGAGATCTCCGACCTCGCCGACCGGGCCCGCACCCGCAAGCTGAGCCCCGACGAGATCTCCGGGGGGACGTTCACCCTCAGCAACAACGGCTCGGCCGGATCGGTGCTGACGATGCCGATCATCAACCAGCCGCAGGTGGCGATCATCTCGACCGATGCCATCGTGCGCAAGCCGGTGGTCACCACTGGGCCCGACGGCGGCGAGGCGATCGCCATCCATCCGGTCGGCAACCTGGCGATGAGCTGGGACCATCGGGCATTCGACGGTGCCTACGCCGCTCGTTTCCTCGCCCGGGTCAAGGAGATCCTCGAGACCAAGGACTGGTCGACCGAGCTCTGACGCTCGGCCATGTCGTGACCGAACCGCTCCGCGTCCGGTGGCTGGGGCGGGTGCCCTACCGCGAGGCGCTCGCAGTGCAGACCGCGCTCTTCGAGCACGGAAGCGACCAACACCTGCTGCTGCTCGAACACCCGCATGTGTTCACCCATGGCAAGCGGGCCGACCTCGCCACCAACCTGCACTGCGAACCAGCGGTGGTGGGTGCTGAACTCGTGGCGGTCAAACGGGGCGGCGACATCACCTATCACGGGCCCGGCCAGCTGGTCGGCTACCCGATCGTCAACGTCGACAACCGGCTCGGTGCGTCCGATCACGTCTGCAACGTCGAAGGTCTCGTCATCGACGCGTTGGCAGAACTCGGTCTGCCGAACGCTGGTCGGCTCGACGGCTTCGCCGGGGTGTGGCTCGACGTGGACCATCCCGACCCGCAGGTGCAGCCCCGCAAGATCTGTGCGATCGGTGTCCGACTCGCTCGCGGTCGGACCATGCACGGCTTCGCGCTCAACGTCACCACCGACATGGCATACCTGCGCGAGCACATCGTGCCGTGCGGCATCGGCGACAAGCCCGTCACCTCGCTCGCCGAGGAAGGCATCGAGCTGCCGATGCACGAGGTGGTCGACGTGATCGCCCGGCTCGCTGCGCAACGGTGGGCCGACGGCGCAGTCGAACGTCAGGACGTCGCCTGGAAGCACGCCGTCGACGGCCGCGACCTCTCGGCGTTCTCGCGCGGAGAAGGCCCCGGCGAACAGGTGAAGCTGGTGTCCGATCGAGCCGCCGCCCGGCTCGAAGCCGCAGGCGTCACCGAGGGACTGTCGATCGAGACGCGCAAGCCCGACTGGCTGCGCCCGAAGGTCGAGCTCGGCGCCGACGTGATGTCGCTGAAGAAGACGGTGCGCGACCTCGACCTCGTCACCGTGTGCGAGGACGCCGGCTGCCCGAACCTGTCCGAGTGCTGGTCTGACGGCACGGCGACATTCATGGTGCTGGGGGAGCGGTGCACGCGGGCGTGCGGGTTCTGCCTGGTCGACACGAACAAGCCGTTGGCGCCCGCCGCTGACGAACCGACTGCGTGTCGCCGAGGCGATCGAACGGATGGGTCTCGACCACGCCGTGCTCACGATGGTCGCTCGCGACGATCTCGCCGACGGCGGGATGGCACACGTGGCCGCCTGCGTCGAGGCGATCCGACTGCGACGCCCGGCCACCCGGATCGAGACGTTGATCTCCGACGCCAAGGGTGACGACACCGCGCTCGACCTGTTGCTGGCCGGTCGCCCGGACGTGCTGAACCACAACGTCGAGACCGTCGCTCGACTGCAGCGAGCGGTTCGACCGTCGGCCGGCTATGCCCGTTCGCTCGGCGTGCTCGCTCGGGCGAAGGCGGCCGGTCTCACCACGAAGACCGGCTTCATGGTGGGCCTGGGCGAGACCGACGACGAGATCGTGGGGCTTGCTCGCCGACGTCGCCGGCCTGGGGGTCGACATCGTCACGATCGGTCAGTATCTGCGCCCGACGTCGCATCACCTCCCGATCGTGCGCTACGCCGATCCGGCCGAATTCGATCGGTGGAAGGGCCTCGGCGAGTCGTTCGGGATCGGCCACGTCGAGGCGAGCCCGCTCACCCGGTCGAGCTATCACGCCAAGGTCGCCGCCGAGTCGGTGGCGACTCCGGTCACGGTGTCTGCTCCATCGATCTCGTGACACGGTGGTCGCCCGAGCAGGTCGAGGCGATCTCGCCGTCACCTGCCGCCCTGAGCGCGGCGCGGCCGTTGGTCACCGTGACCAAGTGGACCGGACTCGGATGCAACGAACGTGCGGTGTGGGGGTCCTGCCAGGGAAGTGGCGCCGAGCCGTACGACTCGATGGTCGACCATGTCGGCGTCGTGTCGCGGTGCACCTGCCCGAGCCGACGCCATCCGTGCAAGCACATCCTCGCCTTGCTGCTTCTCTGGAGCGACGGCGACGTGACCAACGCACCGACCCCTGCCGGTGTGGCCGCATGGCTCGAGCAGCGCGAGGCGGCTGGCCGACCACCCGCAGCGAGTCGACCACCACACCGACTTCGTCGACCACCACACCGACTTCGTCGACCGCCGAACCAACCCCCGCCGACGCGAACCGTCAGCGACGAGTTCACGACGGGTGACGAGGGTGCCGAGGCGGGTGAATCGCAGGAGCGTTCGCGCAACGAGCGGGTCGAGCGGATGTACGCCGGGCTCACCGAACTCGATCGTTGGCTCGACGACCGGATGCGCACCGGCCTCGCCGACCCGGCACTGGCCAGGTACGGCACCTGGGACGAGTTGGCGGCGCGGCTCGTCGACGCACAGGCGGGCAGCCTGGCCAACCGCATTCGCCGCCTCGCCGGTCTCGTCGGCGCGTCTCCGGACTGGCACAGCAACGTGCTCGCCGAGTTGGGGTTGTTGCACCTGCTCGCGCAGGCCGGTCGGCGGCTCCGGTCGTTGCCCGGCCCGCTCGCTGACGCGGTCGCAACCACGGTCGGCTGGCAGGTGCGTCAGGCCGACGTGCTCGCTGGTGTGCCCGACACCGACACGTGGATCGTCGCCGCCCGGAGCGACACCAGAGAAGACCGCATCGAGGTGCGACGCCACTGGTTGCGCGGCGCGACGTCGGGGCGCTGGGCGCTGCTGTTGTCGTTCGCCGCCTATCGCCAGAGCCTCGACACGTCGCTGACGGTCGGCACGGCGATCGAGGCCGACCTGCACCGCTACCCCGGCCCGGCGTTGCGTGCGCTGATGGGCGAGCGCCACGGAGCGGCAACCGAGCTCGCTCGTCCGCCGGCGGTCGACATCGTGACGGCATGTGAGGAGATCGGGATGTTGCTCGCCGCCGAGCCGTGGCTCGACCGGGTTCCGTTCACCGTCACCGCGTCGATTTCCGTCGACGGTTCGCGGTTCGCCCTCGCCGACGGGGGAGGCACCCTGCCGTTGGAGGCGGCCGGTCGGCCGCTCGCGACGCTGCTCGCCGTCGCCGGGGGTGGCTCGGTCGACGTCACCTGCGAGTGGACGCCACATGGCGTCGTTCCACTCGCCGTCCACCTCGACGACCGGGCTCTCGACATCGGCCCCCGGGCGGACGACTCGTTCGTGAGTGCCGCATGACCGACATCGACGAGTCCGACACCGAATCGAAGGTCGACCTCCGGGCCTCGTGGGACGAACTGGTCGCCGTCGCCATGCTGGGAACCGACCGGCGCAATCCACCCCAGCCTGCCGCGGTGATCGCCGACCTCGTCGACGACACGGTCAGGGCCACACCGTCCGAGCGGATGTTGGCGCAGGTGGCGGCCACGGTTGCGGTCCGTCGAGCCGGGGTACTGCCGGGGCCGACCCGACCGCCGATGGCGGGCCCCGACGTCGACGATCGCCCGGTCTGCGTCCCTGCTGCCGCAGAGCGCTGGCATCACGTGGTCTCCGTCATGGCCCGTCCTCGAGGACGAGTGGATGCTCACGCTGCTCACCAACGGCTGGCGGGTGCCGCCCGACCTGGTTCCCGAGCTGCTCACCCGCCATCGCTCTGATCCGATCCGTCGGGCTCGCGCCGAACTGGCATGCGGGCCGCTCGCAGCGTGGTTGGTCGGGCACCTGCCCGAGTTCGCCCCCAAGGGCGCGGCGAGCACGCAGCCCGAGCCGCCGGCCGACGACATCGCCGAGCTCCCGGCACTTCCGATTCCGCCCGACCTGGAACCGCTGCTGGGCGTCGAGGGCGATCGGGCAGGCGACCAACTGGCCCACGCCATCGATGGCGGGGCGTTGGCGCACGCCCATCGTGCGGTGCTGATCAACCTGGTCGCCCGCATGCGACCCGATGCACTCGGCGAGGTCGCAACGGCGCTCGAAGCGATCGACGGAGCATCACCCGGTTTCGCGCTTGCATCGGTACTCGCCGACCTGGCCCGCACCCGCGAACGCATGCTCGACGAACTCAGCGCAGCGTGACAGGTCTCCGCGCGGAGTTCGAGCCGACGAGACCTACTTGGCGCGTCGACCGAGCTGCCAGACCCCGGTGACGCGGTCGGGGTCGCCCCACACGCTGCGATCGTCGAGTGGATTGGTGTCCATCGTGATCACGTCGGCGTGGTAGCCCTCACGCAGCTGACCGGTGTGGGGTGCCTGGGGGCCGAGTGTCTCGGGACCGTTCGCCGTCGCTGCTTCGATCGCCTCCAGGTCGGTCATTCCGGCGTTGATGAGGTGCATCACCTCGAGCGTTCCCGTGCCGTACATCTGGCCCGACACGAAGATGTCGCAGCCGGCTGCGATCTTGACCCCCTTGGCGATCGCGATCTTCATCGCTTGCTCGTGCGCGCCGCTGACCATCTGGCCCTTCTCGTAGGCGTAGCGGGGCAGGTTCTCTTCCTGCTGCAGCAGCGCGTCGACCACGTACCGGGTCGGTACGAGCCACGTCCCCTGTTCGACCATGAGGTCGGCGGCCTCTTCGTCGAGGAAGCTGCCGTGCTCGATCGAGTGCACCCCTGCGCGCAGCGCCGCCATGATGCCCGCCTTGCCGTGGCAGTGGGCAGCCACGATCCGCTCGGCGCGCGCTGCCTCGCCGACGATCGCTGCGAGTTCGTCGTCGGAGAACTGTTGGTGCATCGGGTGATCGATCTCGGACATCACCCCACCGGAGGCGCAGATCTTGATCAGCTTGGCGTTGGCGCGCAGATTGGTGCGCACGGCCTTCAACACCTCGGGGACGCCGTCGCACAGGATGCTGAACCCGGCGTTGCAGGTGAGCTCGTGAGCGAAGTCGAGGGGCAGCGAGTGGATGTCGCCGTGGCCGCCGGTGGTCGAGAGGATTCGGCCAGCGCCGTAGATGTGCGGGCCTCGCATTCGCCCCTCGGCGACGACGGGTGCGAGCCGAAGCCCGATACCACCGACGTCGCGAACGCTGGTGATGCCACCGTCGAGCACCTTGCCGGCGTCTTCGACCGCACGTGCAGCGGCACCGACGATGTCCGTCGTCGCCATGGATTCGACGTTCGGCTGCGACATCCCGACGAAGTGCGTGTGGCAGTCCCACAGGCCGGGGAGCACGGCGGGTGCTTCCACGATGTGGTCGTCCGATGCCGCCGCCGGCGCTGCCGTCGGTTGGCCCGGCGTAGGTGATCTCGCCGTGGTCCATCGTGACGGTGCCACCCTCGATCGGATCCCCTCGGCCGGGGATCAGGACGTCAGCGACAATGCGTGTGGCCATCAGGGCACCTTATTGGCTGAGCACGGGACGGCGAGGGGTGTGCTCACCGGCGCGTGGGGCCGGCCAGCAGGTCGGTGTACCGGTGTGGTTCGAATCCAACGCTTCGATAGAGGTGGCCAGCTGCCGGATTGGCGGGTTCGTAGACGATCTTGATCCGTTTTGCGCCAACGGCGGCGAGCAGGTCGACGCCGGCGGTGAGCACATGCCGTGCCAGGCCTCGTCGCTGGTGATCGTCCTCGGTGCGCATCGGTTCGACGAGACCGGTGGCCGTCACGGGGTCGTGCCAGAAGAGCCCGTACGCGGCCACGTTGCCGTGCTGGTCGTGAACCACGAGGTCGAGGTCCGGGCGGTAGAGCGAGGTTTGTCGGAGCCGCTCCTCGGGGTCGGTGTGACTCCGCACGACGCTCGTCATGTGGTGCGGACCGTGCGTCGCATCGGCGCGGGTCGACAACCGGTAGCCCTCCGGAATGGGACTGATCTCGGGACGGGCATCGGCGGAAAACCACGCCTCGACTGCTCCCTCCTCTGCGATCGTGAAACCGTGCTCGAACAACACCGAGCGAAGCACGTCGTCGGCGCGGTCGACTTCGAGGTCGACCTCGTCGAATCCGCACTCGGCGGCGTGAGCGAGCCCTCGATCCACGACGTGGACGACCTGATCGGGCGTCACGTCGGGCATGAACATCGGATCGAAGCCGATGCCCTGTGCAGAGTCGGTCATGATGACGGCCGCTGCGGGTCGACCATCCTCGTCGAACCAGAACAGTTGCTGGAGATCGTCAGTTGATCGAGGGTTGCGCCATGACCACTGACGATCAGCGGCCTCCCACAACCCCGCGGTCGGATGCGTGCTACGGATCCGCTGCAAGAGCGCGGTCACCGCTTCGAGATGGGCGAGCCCGCTCAGGGATGCTTCGTGCAATTGGGGCATCCCGGCACGGTACGCAATCGCGTCGACCGGTAGCGCTGTCAATTGATGGCCATCGTGAGCGGTGGCAGGTCGGTAGCGTCACCGTCGATGAGTGCGATCGTTCCCAACGGTGATGTGCTGCGTCCTCACGCCGAAGACCAGTACGCGCACGAACTGGTTGCGCTCGACGCACTCGACGACCGTGAACGTCCTCCAGGGTGGCGGCTGTCACCGTGGGCCGTGGTGCGCTACCTGCTCGGAGGCGAGCTGTCCGACGGCACGATCATCTCGCCGAAGTACGTCGGCCAGCAACGTCTCGTCGAGATCGCCGTGGCCACGCTCGCCACCGACCGGGCGCTGCTGCTGCTCGGCGTGCCGGGCACCGCAAAGACGTGGGTGAGCGAGCACCTCGCTGCCGCGATCAGCGGCGACTCGACGCTGCTGGTGCAGGGCACGGCGGGCACCACCGAGGAAACGTTGCGCTACGGCTGGAACTACGCCCGCCTGCTCGCCGAGGGTCCGAGCACCGCTGCGCTCGTACCCGGCCCGGTCTATCGAGGGATGGAGCGTGGCGCCATCGTGCGCGTCGAGGAACTCACTCGCATGCCACCGGAAGTGCAGGACGCACTGGTCACCGTGCTGTCCGAGAAGGTGCTACCCGTGCCGGAACTCGACACCGAGGTCGCAGCCGTTCGCGGCTTCAACGTGATCGCCACCGCGAACGACCGCGATCGAGGCGTCAACGATCTGTCGAGTGCCCTGCGACGTCGCTTCAACACGGTGGTGCTACCGCTGCCGGCGACCATCGACGAGGAGATCGCCATCGTCAGCCGTCGCGTCGGCGAACTCGGCGTGGCGCTCGCCCTGCCCGACGTGCCGGCCGCAGCCGACGAGATCCGCCGCGTCGTCACCGTGTTCCGCGAACTTCGTTCGGGTCTCACCGAGGACGAGCGCAACAGCGTCAAGATCCCCACCGGCACGCTGTCGACCGCCGAAGCGATCTCGGTCATCACCAACGGTCTTGCCCTCGCAGCCCACTTCGGCGACGGCGAATTGCGCTCCACCGATGTCGCCGCGGGCATCATCGGCGCGGTGGTCAGCGATCCCGTCCACGATGCGGTTGCCTGGCGCGAGTACCTCGAAGCCGTCGTCCGCGAACGCCCCGGCTGGGACGACTTCTACGAGGCCTGTCGCGCCCTCGACACGATGCCCGGCTGCGACGAGGGGCGTGATGTCGTCGTGACCGTCCATCTCCTCGGCATTCGCCACCACGGTCCCGGGATCGGCCCGCTCGGTGCTGCGGGCGCTCGACGAGCTGCAACCCGGACATCGTGCTCGTCGAAGCTCCGGCCGATGTCGACACGGCGCTGCGATGGGTCGGCGAGCCGGGCCTGGTGCCGCCGGTTGCGCTGCTCACCTACGTGCCGGCCGAGCCTGGGCGGGCGGCGTTCGCTCCGTTCGCCACGTTCAGCCCCGAGTGGCAGGCGATCCTTTGGGCCAACGAACACGACGTCGAGGTGCACGCGATCGATCTTCCGCTGGCCGTCACGCTCGCTGCTCTCGGCGACGACGACGGTTCGCTCGTCACCGATCGGCCCCACCCGACCCGCTGCGGGAACTCGCCGCAGCTGCCGGCGATCCCGACCCGGAACGGTGGTGGGAGGACGTCATCGAGCATCGTGGCGACGGTGCCCCGGCCTTCGACGCCGTCGCCGAAGCGATGGACGCCGCCCGTGACGGCTTCGTGCCAACACGACGCGAACTCCAACGCGAAGCCCACATGCGCCGGGCGATCCGTGCCGCTCGGCGCGCCGGCCACGCCGACATCGCCGTCGTCTGCGGCGCCTGGCACGTGCCGGTGCTCGACATCGACGCTCCCGGAGTGCCGAACGCCTCGACCGACGCCGCAACGCTGCGGGGTCTGCCCAAGGTGAAGACCGCGGTGGCATGGGTGCCGTGGACCCATCGGCGGCTGGCGGCGGGTCGGGCTACGCAGCCGGCGTCGAGAGCCCGGGCTGGTATCGCCACGTGTTCGATCATCCCGGCACCGACGGCGTCGCCCGGTTCTTCGTCGACGCGGCACGGCTCGTGCGCGAACGCGGTGGTGCCGCCTCGCCCGACCACCTGATCGCCGGCACACGGCTCGCCGAGTCGCTGGCGGCCATGCGTGGACGACCTCGCGTCGGGCTGGCCGAAGTGCTCGACGCCTCCGACGCGGTGATGGGCGGGCTCGATCTCGTTCGCCGCGAATTGGTGGTCGGCAACGAGCTCGGCACCGTTCCCGAGTCCGCCCCGCAGGTGCCGCTCGCCCGCGACGTCGCCAAGGCGCAGAAGTCGGCTCGCCTCCGCCCGACTGCCGAGACCGCGGTGGTCGAGGTCGACCTGCGGACGCCGACCGGTCTGCGCAAGTCGCATCTGCTCCACCGTCTCGTGGCGCTCGGCGTGCCGTGGGGATCGGTGGTCGAGGGTCGTGGTTCGTCGGGAACGTTCCGCGAGACCTGGGAGCTGCATTGGGATCCCGAACTGTCGGTGCGGCTCATCGAACAGGCCGGCTACGGCACCACGCTCGAGTCGGCCGCCACCGCCCGGCTGCTCGAACGAGCAGCAGCGTCGTCCGGCATCGCCGAGCTCGTCGGAATCATCACCGCTGCCCTGTTCGCCGATCTCCCACAGGCGGTCGAGCCGACGGTCCACCGTCTCGCTGGCCGAGCAGCCACCGATCCCGATGTCGGCCGCCTGCTCGATGCCTTGCCGGCTCTGGCCGGGGCGTTGCGCTACGGCGACGTCCGCTCGACCGATGCCGGCGCACTCCGTGAGGTCGTCGATGGCATCGTGATCCGCATCCTCGCCGGCGTGGTCGCTTCGGCCCACTCCCTCGACGACGACGGCGCAGCGGTGTTGGTCGAGCGTCTCGCCGGATTGCAGGGGGCGCTGGCCGTGATCGACCATCCCGCCCGACGGCACGGGCTGCCGATCGTGCTCGTCGAGTTGGCCACCGGGGCAGGACACGGGTTGGTGCAGGGCAGCGCTACACGCCTGCTCCACGACGCCGGGGTGTGGTCGGTCGATGCCGTGCAACGCCGGCTGTCACAAGCGCTGTCCGCCGGTACCCCGCCGGCCAGCGGTGCAGCGTTCGTCGAGGGGTTCCTGGCCGGTTCCGGATCGGTACTGATCCATGACGCCGACCTGCTCGACGTGCTCGACGGCTGGGTGTCGTCGCTCCGGCCGGATGCGTTCGAGGCCGTGGTCGCACTGCTGCGACGCACGTTCGGAGCCTTCGAAGCAGCCGAGCGTCGACAGCTGATGCGGCTGCTGATGGGTCTCGGCGTCGAGCGAGCGAACGGTTTCGGCGTCGATGTCGACCCGGAGCGGGCCGCTGCTGCGCTCGACGACAGTGCGCCAGATGCTCGGGGTGGGTGCGCCGTGAGCGGCCACGGGCTGACGCCGACGGTGTCGGAGGCCGAGCGCCGCCGTCGATGGCGCCTGCTGCTCGGCCCGGCCGTCGACGACGTGTTGGCCGAGGCCGAGAGACGCGAGCCGGCGAGTCCGACGGCGGAGGGCGACAGCCCGTCGGATGGTCCAGGACGGCGCCGTCGAATCGTCCAGCAGCCGCGGTGCCGGTCTGCACGGCGATGATCGTCGGATCGACGCGGCGCTCGGGGCGGTGTACGACCGTGGTGAGACCGGCAGCCGGGGAACGGGGCGGGCCGGGGGGTTGAGCCGGTCGAAGCCCTCGGTGATGCGCTGGTTGGGTGACATCCGGCGGTACTTCCCCACCCCGGTCGTGCAGGTGCTCCAGCGCGATGCCGTCGAGCGTCTCGATCTGCGCCAGCTGCTCCTCGAACCCGAACTGCTGCAGAGCGTCGAGCCCGACATCCATCTGGTCACGCTGCTCGTCGAACTCAACCGTCACCTCCCCGACGAGACCCGGGCCACCGCCCGTCAGGTGATCGCCCAGGTGCTCGCCGATCTCGAACGTCGTCTGTCCGACCACACACGTCAAGCGGTGCGGGGAGCGCTGTCGCGATCGGCGCGCACTCGGCGGCCCCGGCCAGGCGACATCGACTGGCCGACCACGATCGCCGCGAACCTGCGTCACTGGATCCCCGAGCACCGCACGGTCGTGCCGGAGCGACTGGTCGGCCACGGTCGACGGCAACGCAGCCTGGCCCGCGACGTGATCATCGCCGTCGACCAGTCGGGGTCGATGGCCGACAGTGTCGTGTACGCATCGCTGTTCGGCGGTGTGCTCGCCCAGCTCCCGGCGCTGCGGACGTCGTTCGTGGCATTCGACACGGCGGTCACCGACCTCACAGCCCATCTCCACGACCCGGTTGAGGTTCTGTTCGGCGTGCAACTCGGCGGTGGCACCGACATCGCGAATGCGCTCACCTACTGCCAACGGTTGACCGAACGGCCCCGTGAGACGGTGCTGTTCCTGGTGAGCGATCTCTACGAGGGAGGCAATGCCGACTTGATGCGGCGGCGGGTCCAGGAGCTCGTCGAGTCCGGCGTCGTCGTCATCGTCCTGCTCGCGCTCAGCGACGAGGGAACGCCGGCGCACGACCATGATCACGCAGCCGCACTGACGGCGCTGGGAGCGACGGTGCTGTCGTCGACGCCGAACGATTTCCCGGCGATCCTCGCGGATGCATTGCGGTGATCCGAGGTCTCGGGCACTAGCGTCTGGACACCATGGGTCAGTTGGTCGCCGTCACCGAGAAGCCGAGTTCGACACGCGGAGTCGTTCGCTTCGAGATCAATCGCAGCCTGTCCGGAATGGGCCACGAGCACTTCGAGTCGGCCGCCGACGCCTGGGGGAACACCCCGTCGGATGAACTGGCCCGTCGGATGTTCGCCTCCGGGCAGGTCGACGCCGTGCACGTGTACGGCAACATCATCACTGTCGACATCGAGAAGGGCCACGATTCCGAGGGCCTCGCCGACATCATCCGCGAGATGTACCAGTACTGGAAGCCCGGGGTCGAGCCGCCGAGTTTCGAAGACCTGCAGCCCGAGGAACCCGAAGCAGCTCCTTCCGGCGACGGTGGAGGCGGCGGCGCCGAATTGTCGGAGGCAGCCAAGCGGGTTCCCGCGCACCTGCTCGAACGGGGCCGGCTGGGCCGCGAGCGCTGGAACGCCAAACAGGGCTGACGGCGTCGGGAGACATCACGAGCACGGTTGGGCGCGCTCGGGTGTGGTGGCTCTAGCGTCGGGAAGCCAGTGATGGCTGGGGACCTCACATGACCGACGCTGTGCTCACGCTGCAAGAAGTTGCCGACGAACTCGGCGTCCACTACATGACCGCGTACCGCTACGTACGGCTGGGGGTGTTGGATGCGGCGAAGTCCGGCGGTGTCTGGCAGGTGCAGCGGTCGGCGATCGATCGATTCCGAGAGCAGGCAGCATCGGCCGGCAACGGCCCGTCTGGCAAGGTGGCCGCCCGGAACCGCAAGGCGCCGTGGTCGTCTCGGCTCGAATCGCGTCTCGTGGCCGGTGACGCTCCGGGTTGCTGGAGTGTGATCGAAGCTGCGATGGCAGCAGGCGCCGAGCTCGACGAGATCTATCTCGATGTGTTGACGCCGGCCATGGTGAGTATCGGTGAGCGCTGGGCGGCCGGTGAACTCGACATCTCGGTCGAGCATCGGGCGACCGGCATCGCCATGCGCATCGTCGGCAGGATCGGCCCGCGGTTCACCCGGCGTGGCCGAGCCCGTGGTGTCGTGGCGCTCGGGGCGCCGTCCGGTGAGTTCCATGCGTTGCCGGTGGCGATGCTCGGGGATCTCCTGCGGTTGCGTGGGTGGGAGGTGTCGGACTTCGGTGTCGACATGCCGAGCGAGTCGATCGAGCACGTGATTCGCGAAACCAGCGATCTGCTGGCAGTCGGTCTCTCGGCGATGTCGGAGGACAACCTGCCGGCGCTGGCCGAGGCATGTGCCGCTGCACGTGCCGCCGATCCCGAGGTGCTGGTGGTGGTCGGTGGCCATGCAGTGCTCGACGGCGAGCATGCGCTGGCGCTCGGTGCGCACGCCCGCGCCGCCGGAGGCGAAGAGATGCACGAACTGCTCGCCGCCCACGCCGCTGCTCACTGACCTGTTCCCCGTGCCCAGGGCTCCGGGAACCCCGA
>CAWKCN010000043.1:0-25212 GCA_963848145.1 Ilumatobacteraceae bacterium | reverse complement strand
CGCGAGTTGATCCGGTACCACGTCGACGGCAAGGTCGGTGTGATCACGATCGACCGCCCCGAGAAACGCAATGCGATGACCTACGCCATGCTGGGCGACTTCATCGAGGCCGTGGGGCGTGCCGACGACGACCCCGACACGGTCGTCCTGGTGGTCACCGGGGTTCCCGGGGCGTTCTGTGCCGGGACCGATCTGGCCGACCTGGCCACGGTGCCCGGCGAGACTCGTGGATTGCGGGGATCGGCGGACGAGAAGCACAAGTGGTGGCCGATCGCTCAGGCCAAGAAACCGACGATCGGAGCGATCGACGGTCCTGCTGTTGGCATGGGTGCGGAGTTCTCGTCCCAGTGCGACATCCGTCTGGCCAGCACTCAGGCTCGCTTCGCCTGGAACTTCGTGCACCGGGGTCTCGTGCCTGACACCGGTGCCGGCACGTGGATCCTGCCGAGGATCGTCGGCATGCAACAGGCGCTCAGGCTGCTGTACACCGGTGAGATGATCGACGCCGACGCCGCCCTCGGTCTCGGCTACGTCGTCGAGGTGATGCCCAGCGACGAGTTGCTGCCGGCTGCCATGACGCTCGCGAACACGATCGCCGCCGGTTCACCACACAGCCTCGGACTGATCAAGTCGCTGGTGCACGAGGGCCTCACCTCGCCGGTCGACGCGCACATGGAGCGGCACACGACAGCGCTCGCCGCATGTTTCAAGAGTGACGACCATCGTGAGGGCGTGGCGTCATTCCTCGAACGTCGACCCGCCGAGTTCACCGGCCGCTGACGGTCCCGTGGGCGCGCTCGGGGCGTGCGAGCGCACTGCGCTCCGCAATTACCGCTAAATGTTCCGTCAAGTGGGAATTCTCTGCCATCTGCATGGTTGACAGCTCAGAACACCACACGTCGGTCGACTGAACGCGTCGACCCTCGGCCCCACACCCCCAATATCGGAACAGCGAGGTCGACGCCACATCGCCCTCGAACGGAGTCTCCACAACATGCACGGATCTGCCCCGGCACGCCCCAGGCGCTCGGTAATCACCTCCATAGCGGTCTTCGCCACCACGAAGTGGAAGGCGACAGCCGGGCTCCTCGCCGTCGTCGTCATCGCCGGTTTGTCGGCGTTCACGTTCGGTCTCGACAGGGAAGGCTTCCCGCCGATCAACACACCGATCTCGGTCGTGTCGGGCACCTGGTTCGTCGACGACGCCACCGTCGTCGACGACGAGCTCGTGCGGCCGTTCAAAGAACAGTTCGAGACCGTCGACGGTGTGGTCTCGGTCGATTCCGAAGCGCTGTCCGAGTTCGTTTGCGATCGTCGTCGAGTTCGACTCCGACATCGATTCGGCCACCGGTACCGCGCTCCTGTCGGATCTCGACCTCGCACCCCCCGACGGGGCAGATGTCACCTACAACGCCGTGAACGCTGCCAAGCTCGTCGGTCAGTACGACGTGTTGGTGTCGGTGATCGGTCCTGCGGGCGCCGAGCCAGCGGACCTCGAAGTTCAAGCGGCGTCGCTCGCTGCCTACCTCGCCGCCGACGACGCCATCGACGCCGCCGACGTTCGCAATCTCGTCACGACGTCGATCGATCCGTCGACCGGTGCCGAAGAACAACGCCAGACGCGGTTCACACGCGTCGCCCTCTCGAGCGAGGGATACGACGATGCGATCACTGTGGGGATCATCCGCGCCGACGATGCCGACCTCGACGTGCTGCAGTTCAGCGACCGCCTCGACGGCCTGCTCGCGGGCGAGGACGTTGCGCTCGCCGAGGGCTACGACGCGTTCGTGACCGCCGACTTCGCCACCGGAGTGCGCTCGCAGCTCTCGTCGCTGACCACCAACCTCCTCACCGGTCTTGCCGCGGTGGCGGTCGTCAGCCTCATCCTCATCGGATGGCGGGTGGCGCTGCTCACCGCCGGATTCATGGGTCTCGTCACGCTCGGTTCGCTCGCCGGACTCTGGGGCATCGGCTTCTCGCTGAACACCATCACACTGTTCGGCCTGATTCTCACGCTCGGTCTCATCGTCGACGACGCGATCGTGATCTCCGAGTCGATCGACGCCAACAAGGGCGAGAGTTCCGAACCGGTCGGGGTGATCCGCGCGGCCATCGACCGGGTCGGCTCGGCGTCGTTCGCGGGAACGCTCACCACTGTGGTCGTGTTCTCGCCGATGCTGTTCGTCGGGGGCATCCTCGGCGAGTTCATCCGTCCGATCCCCACGACGGTGATCATCACGCTGCTGCTGTCGTTCCTCTTCTCGATCGTGTTCATCCCCGCGATCGCCCGACGGTTCCTCGTCAACGAGCGCCCCGTCCGCAACCCGGTGGCGCGTATCGAGCGGCGCCTCGCTGCACGTGCAGGACGTCTGGCTGCGTACCCGTCGGGCAACGGCCCGAAGGGCTGGGCGGTCGGTGGCGGGCTGGCTGCGTTCGCCATCGTGATGGTGATGGTCGGCGGCTCGATCGCGGGCACGCTCGGGTTCTCGATCTTCCCGGCAGGCAAGGACGCCGTTGCCATCGCCGTCAACTCCGAGTTCCCGTCCGGCACGACGATCGAGGACGCCGAGGAGATCGCCGACGAGATCGACGCCGTCGTACTCGATGTGCTCGGTGACGACCTCGAACGCTCGCAGTATCTGCGAGGCAACGAACGGCTCACCGAGACGTTCGTCGATCTCAGCCCGATCGGCGACCGTCCCACCGCACCACAGTTCGTCGAGCAGATCGAGGCAGGCATCGCCGGGATCGAGGGCGCTCGCATCACCGTGGCCGCCGCCGAGAACGGTCCGCCGGTGCTGGAGTTCCCGTTCGCAGCGCAGATCGCCGTCGACGACACATCGGCCGAAGCCGGGCAGGCGTTGGCGGTGGAGATCCGCGACGATCTGCTCGGACTCGAGCTCGAAGTCGGAGGCGACACCGTCACCATCCTCGACTCGATCGTGTCGACCGACGGTGTGATCGCCCGCACCGACGGCGAACGCTTCATCGAGGTGCGCGCTCAGTACGACAGCGATGAAGTGACGGGCAACCTCAACGCAACGCAGGACTACCTCGAAGACCGCTACCCGCCGAGCGAACTCGAGGCGCGCGGGCTCGCTCCCGAAGCGCTCGGCTTCGACTTCGGGCTCGAATCCGACAACCAGGACGACTTTGCGTCGCTCGGGGTGGCCGGCCTCGTCGCGCTGCTGCTCATGCTGGTCGTGATCACCGTGCAGTTCCGCTCGCTGGCCCAGTCGCTGTTGATCTTCCTGGCGATCCCGTTCAGCTTCCTCGGGGTGTTCAGCATCCTGTCCGTCACGGACAACCCGCTGAGCTTCCTGGTGACCGTCGGCTTCATCGCCCTGATCGGTGTGGCGGTCAACAACACGATTCTGCTCGTCGACGCGGCCAATCGGGCCAGACGTGCCGGCAAGACGGCAGGAGAGGCCATCCAGGAAGCGATCACCCGGCGCTTCCGACCGCTGATCGCCACCACGCTGACCACCGTGGTCGGGTTGTTGCCGCTGGCGCTCAGCGATCCCTTCTGGGAGTCGCTCGGGTTCACGTTGATCGGCGGGCTCGTGAGCTCGACCTTCTTCGTCCTGTTGGCGTTTCCCGCGTTCTACCTCGGTCTCGAGGCGGTTCGGACCCCGGTCCGCAACCTCGCCCGTCGGCGGATGGGCAAGCCCGAGATCGTCTGACGGCAGTGGCGATGAGCGAACGCACCGGATCTGCGGGGTTCGCTCATCGCCGATCGCTCGGGCGGCGGCGGGGCTAGGTTGCAGTCGTGGTCGAGATCACCGACGAGGAACTCGAAGCCGAGGCGTTGGCTGCCGATCCGCACGCGCCGATCGACGACGACGCAGAGCCGTTCGGCGGATCTCCGGACCCAGGGCTGCTGCCCGACTGGTACATGCCGATCAACGGTCCGATCCGTCGAACCCGATCGAGGCGTGTCGTGGTGATCGGAATCATCGTGGCGTTGCTCGTGGTGAATGGTGCGGGCCTCTGCGTCACCTACGGCATCCCTGAGATCGCCTGGTAGCGACGGCGCTCGCGGGAGTCCTCCGGACCGCGGATCGAACATGTGTGCGTACCGCTCGGGGGATCGGTAAGGTCGAACCGATGGCGATCGTGTGCGCATACTGCAACGGGCAACACGACACGCCGGCACAGGTTCGACAGTGCTGGAACGACGGCGGCCAACCGGACGTTCCCGTCGCCGACGATCCGATACCGCTTCCGGTCGACGACCCGTCGGCGTTCGAGGCGGCACCGGCATCCTCGAACCGTTCGGCGTCGCCGCGTCGACCCGCTCCGGACACGTCACGGGTCACCGCCTCTCCACCGGTGCCCGCCCCACTCGAACGAGGCGTCGCAGTTGCCGGTGCCGGCCCCGACCGGCTCGGACGCCACCTGGTGATCGAGTCCGGTGGCGCCATCCCTGCGCCGTGGACCGCCGCCGACCGGCTCGTGATCGACGACGCGGTGCTGGCAGCGCCCGGCCGGGCACTCGATCTGCTGCGCGCCGCCCACCACGCGGGGACGCGGGTGGTCATCGAACTGAGTTCGTCGTTCGAACGCGAACCGATGCTGATGACCGAGGCGGCGCCGTACGAACTCGGCCCCACGTTCCTGTTCGATCTCGAAGAGCTGCACCACTTGGTCTGGACGAACAGCGTCGACGCCCGCGACCCGGACCGACCGGTGTGGATCGGGCTCGATCGGGCGGTGGCCGCCGGAGCCGGCGCTGTGGAACCAGGCGGTACCGGCGATGTCGTGTTGCCGGATGGCACGGTTGCATGGCTGGACGGCGGGCCGGTGCGGCACATCGGCGCCCTCGATGGGGTCCCGGTCATCCACGCCGTGGTCGTCGAGCACGGCGCGACGTCGGTACCGTCGGGCAACTCCTCGACGGCCGACCTCGCCCCCGACCAACTCGAAGCGGTCACTCACCCAGGCGGCGGTGCCCGAATCATCGCACCAGCGGGGTCGGGCAAGACCCGCGTGCTCACCGAACGGGCCCGCCACCTCCTCACCCAATGGAAGCTGCCACCGAGCGCGGTGAGCCTCGTTGCGTTCAACAAGCGGGCCCAGGAGGAGATGGTCGAGCGCACCAGCGACCTTCCCGGCCTGCAGGTGCGCACGTTGAATGCCATCGCGCTGGCGATCGTCAACGGGCGACCGCCGTTCGCTCCGCAGCCGCAGTCGTGGCGCACGATCGACGAGCCCGACGTGAGACGGATCATCGGCGATCTCGTCGATTTCCCGCGGCGCCGCAACAGCGATCCCATCGGGCCATGGATCGAGGCGCTCACCGTGATCCGCCTTGGCCTGGTCGAGCCCGAAGAGGTCGAGGGCAGGTACGACGGCGACGTCGACGGCCTCGCAGCAGCATGGCCGGCGTACCGCCAGATGCTGGAACGTCGCGGTGCTGTCGACTTCGACGATCAGATCTACCGGGCACTCCTCGTCCTGCTCCGCGATCCGACGGCTCGACGTACCGCACAGCGGGCGTGCCGGGTGATGCTCGTCGACGAGTTCCAGGACCTCACGCCAGCCCACCTCCTGATGATCCGTCTGCTGGCCGCTCCCGGTGGTGCGGTGTTCGGTGTGGGCGACGACGATCAGACGATCTACGGCTACAACGGTGCCGATCCCGCCTGGCTGATCGACTTCGCCGAGCTGTTCCCCGGCTCGGGTGAACATCCGCTCGAGGTCAACTATCGCTGCCCGGCTGGGGTGGTCGACGTCGTCGACCGGCTGCTCCGGCACAACCAACGTCGAGTCTCCAAGACCATTCGCGCCGCCTCGACCGACGGCGGCGGGTGGTCGATCGACACCGGTGTCGATGCGGTTGGTGCCTCCTGTGCCGCCGTGGAACAGGCGCTGTCGACCGGGGCGGCGCCGTCCGACATCGCGGTGCTCACCCGGGTCAACGCGCTGCTCGCGCCGGTGCAGGTGGCGTTGGTGGTGGCCGGGGTGCCGATCGCAGGCGGGGTCGGCCTCGAGTTCGCCGACCGCACCGCCGTTCGCACCGTGCTCGCCTGGATGCGGCTGGCCACGTCGGGTCGGGGCGGTTCGTTCGCCCCCGACGACATCCGCGAGGCGCTTCGGCGGCCGTCCCGATCGTTCCATCCGCGGATCACGGACTGGGTCAGCGAGCAGTCGTCGGTGGTCGATCTCAACAAGCTGGCCGGTCGCCTCAACAACGAGCGCGATGCCGAACGAGTCATCGACTTCGCTGCCGATGTGCAGACGCTGCAGAAGATGGTTGCTTCGGGCTCCTCGACCTCCGACCTGTTGCTGACCCTCATCGACGAGATCGGCCTGGCGGGTTCGGTGGCCACGCTCGATGCCAACCGGCGCGGCATGAACCGCTCGGCGCAGGGCGACGATCTCACCGCACTCACCCACCTTGCAGCGCTGCACGACGACCCGAAGAGTTTCGAGCGCTGGATGCGCAACCAGCTGGCGGTGAAACGTGCACCGGGCGGGGTGCTGCTGTCGACCGTGCACCGGGTCAAGGGTCAGGAGTGGCCGCACGTGATCGTCCACCTGGCCGACGCCGAGCAGTATCCGCACCGTCTGGCCGAAGATGTCGAAGAGGAGCGACGGCTGTTCCACGTTGCGGTCACGCGCGCGAGCCGGCAAGCCACGATCACGACCGGACCGAATCCGAGTCCGTTCGTCGCCGAGCTGACCACCGAACCCTCCGACGCGCAGGTGGTGTCGTCGCATCGCCCCGAACCGGTTCCGACCAGCAAGCGCAGCTCGTCGGCCGGCTCCGGCGATCCCGCGGCCGACCTCGACGCCGCCGGCCAGCAGCGCTTCGCTGCGTTGCGTGATCTGCGCAACGAGCTTCGTGACGGCAAGCCCGCCTACGTGGTGTTCGACAACAAGACGCTGGTGGCCATTGCACGTCAGGCGCCGACGACATTGCGCGACCTGGGGCGGATCTCCGGTGTCGGCCCGGCCAAGCTCGAACGTTACGGCGACGCCGTCACCGAGCTGATGCAACGCCTCACCTGAACTCGCACTGCTCGTGGTTCCTTCTGCCCTGGGCGCGGGGAACCACCGGTCCCTTCTGCCCTGGGCACGGGGAACCACGATGACGTGACGATGAACACCGCGCCTCGCGCGGGCCTGCCTGCGATCACCTCGGGTACGGTGAGAGACGTGAGCACGGTTCCGACCCCCTACCTGGCGATGGCCAGACCGGTGTGGCGGGGCAGGATGCACTCGTGGGCGTTCTTCGCCTCGATCCCCGCAGGGATCGCCCTGATCGTCATCGCCAGTGGCGCTGCCGCGATCGTGGGGGCGGTCATCTACTCGACGACGTTGCTGCTGCTGTTCGGTACCTCGGCGGCGTATCACCGCCTCGCGCAGTCCGAACGCGCCCGCACGATCATGCAGCGTCTCGACCACTCGATGATCTACCTGCTCATCGCAGGGACCTACGTGCCCTTGTGTCTGGTCGCACTGCCACCCCAATGGGGCATTCCGATGCTGGCGATCGTCGGCACGTTGGCTGCGGTCGGGATGGTGCTGAAGCTGGCGTTCTTCCATGGCGCCCGGCACATCTCATCGGGGCTGTACATCGTGATGGGCTGGGTGGCGATCGTGGCCACGCCGGCGCTCATCGACAGTCTCACTGCTGTCCAGTTCGGCCTGATCGTGGCGGGCGGTGTCGCCTACACGATCGGGTTCCCGGTGTTGATGGTCAAGCGCCCGAACCCGTGGCCGACCACGTTCGGCTACCACGAGATCTGGCACCTACTCACCGTGGTCGCAGCGTCACTGCACTTCGCTGCGGTCGCCGACGTGCTCGCATAGAGAGCAGGCCGGCAGCCGATGTTCGACCGGTATGTCGTAGTCGACTGGAGTGCGAACTCGAGCCCGAAGCTGGGTCGCGACTCGATCTGGATCGGGGTGCACGATCACACGGGCCGGGTCTCGACCACCAACGTCGCCACCCGTCGTGCGGCGGAGGCGTTCCTCGCCGATCTGTTGGAGGGAGATCGGAAGTCGGCGACCCTGCTCGGCGTCGACTTCTCGCTCGGCTATCCCGACGGAACAGCAACGGCGCTCGGCCTGGGCGGTACGCCGTGGTCGGCGATGTGGACGATGCTCTCCGAGCAGATCACCGACGACGAGCGCAACCGAAACAACCGCTTCGCGGTGGCGGCGAGACTCAACGAGCGCCTCACCGGGTCGCCTGCCCCGTTCTGGGGCTGCCCTCCATCGGCCGCCGGGGCACTTCTGAGCACGACGAAACCGCGTTCGACGGCACCCCTCGGCGAGTTCCGGGCGACGGAAGCAGCACTCCGCAACCGTGGACATCGACCGTTCTCGTCGTGGCAACTGCTCGGAGCGGGTGCGGTCGGCAGCCAGAGCCTGGTCGGCATTCCCGTGCTCGAGCGTCTGCGGAACCACTTCGCCGGCCGGCTCGACGTGTGGCCGTACACCACCGGATTCGCGTCGCCTCCCAGTACGAGCGGTGCGATCGTGGTGGCGGAGGTGTGGCCGTCGATGCTCGACGTCGACGACACGGGCGAGTCGATCCGCGACGCTGCCCAGGTCGACACGACCGCGCAGTGGCTGGCGGCCGCCGACGCAGCAGGTGAACTCGAGGCGATGTTCTCACCCGTGATCTCGGTGGAGGTCGCCAATGCGGCCGCCGCCGAAGAGGGTTGGGTGCTCGGGGTGAGTTGCTGATGGCACGTGTCGAGCTCGAGCACGTCACCGTTCGCTCGGGGCGCACCACCCGGCTGAGTGACCTCACGCTCTCGGTCGACGATGGTGCGTTCGTCGGTGTCGTCGGGGGCTCCGGAAGTGGCAAGACCTCACTGTTGCGAGCGATCGCCGGGCTCGATCGGGTCGATCAGGGGCGGGTGTCACTCGGCGGTCGCGATGTCACACGGGCGTCCCCAGGGGATCGTGACATCGGCATGGTGTTCCAGGAACCTGCACTGATCGGCCACCTCACGGCTCGACGCAACGTGGCGTTCCCCCTCGAGGTCCGCCGGCTCGACACCGACGACGTCAATCAGCGTGTCGACGCCGAGATGCGGGCGCTGCACATCGAACGACTCGTCGACCGCGACCCGTCCACACTGTCGGTCGGAGAGCAGCAGATGGTGCAGATCGCTCGAGCGCTCGTACGCGTGCCGACCGTGCTCCTGCTCGATGAACCCTTCGCATCGCTCGACGAGCACATGCGTCGGCGGATGCGAGCCGAGATCGCCATGCTCCAGTCCGGCTACGGGGTCACCACGTTGGTGGCGACGAACGACAGCGCCGACGTGCAGGCGCTGGCTTCGAGGCTGGCCGTGCTCGAGCACGGACGGCTCGTGCAGTGGGCGACCACGGCCGATGTCCGCCGGTTCCCTGCGACCCTGCTCGCTGCCGCGGTGACGGGGTCACTGTCGTTGATCGAGGTGACGGTGCTCGCCGAGAGCGATGGATTCTGGTTGGTCCGTGAGGACCCGTCGGGAGGAGAGTACGTGCGGGTGCGTGCGTGGCTCCCGGCGCTGCGCCGCCATGTCGGACGCACGGTGCTGTTGGGAGTTCGACCGGAGGACGTGGTGGTGTCGGCAACCGGTTCGGTACCGGCCCGCGTCGAGAAGTCGCTTCCCCTGCATGCGGGCGGTGTCCAGTGCACCGTCGCCGGGGCCCCGGTCACGGTGTCGGCTCCGTCGGGTACGAAGCTCACGCGCGGCGATTCGGTCCGCTTGCGTCTCGACCACTACGTGTTGTTCGACCCGACCACCGACGCGGCGATCACGCCCAACGATTGACAGCCGGGTGGACCTGCCGATCCGCTGCTCGGTTCAGTCGACGGTCCAGGTGCCGTTGGAGCGAAGGAGACCCTCGAGGTCGCCAGGGCCCTTGCGTTCGCTGGCAGCCATCACCTGATCGGCGACAGCGCCCGCGTACTCGGGGCGTTGGATGTCACGGAAGACACCGAACGGCGTGGGGGAGTGGTCGTCGTGGCTCAACCTGGCAAGCGCGAACGCCAAGGACGGATCGTGACGGTTGGCATCGTGGACGAGGATGTCCTCGGCAGCGACATCGGCGCGTTCGACGAGTCGGAGCTGCCCGTCGACACCCATGGCCACCGCTCGCTGTTGGTCGGCACCGAACGTGATCGGCTCGCCGTGCACCAGGTTGATCATCATCTCGTCGCGAGCCTGCTTCTTGGTGACCTCGTCGAACTGGCCGTCGTTGAACACGTTGCAGTTCTGGTAGATCTCGACGAACGACGACCCGTGGTGGTCGTGGGCGGCGCGGAACGTCTCGATCATGTGTTTGCGATCGAGGTCGTGGGTGCGGGCGACGAAGCTGGCTTCGGCGCCGAGCGCCACCGACAGTGGGTTGAACGGTGGGTCGATCGATCCCATCGGGGTCGACTTGGTGACCTTGCCAACGGGTGAGGTGGGCGAGAACTGACCCTTGGTGAGGCCGTAGATCCGGTTGTTGAACAACAAGATGTTGAGGTTGACGTTGCGGCGCAGCGCGTGGATGAGGTGGTTGCCGCCGATCGACAGACCGTCACCGTCGCCGGTGATCACCCACACGTCGAGATCCGGGCGGGCGACGGCCACACCGGTGGCGATGGCCGGCGCACGGCCGTGGATCGAGTGCATCCCGTAGGTGTTCATGTAGTACGGGAAGCGGCTCGAGCAGCCGATGCCCGAGATGAACACGGTGTTCTCGGGGGCGATGCCGAGGTCGGGCATCAGCGTCTGGACGGCGAGGAGGATGCCGTAGTCGCCGCAGCCGGGGCACCAGCGGACCTCCTGGTCGCTCGACCAGTCCTTCTTCGTCGTGACGGCGACCTGCGCGGTGCTCATGACGTTGCTCCATTCGGGTTGTCGTTCGAGTTGTCGATCGAGGCGAGGGCCTCGTCGATGGCTGCTTCGATCTCGCGGGACTTGAATGGCATGCCCTGCACCTTGCTGAGGCACTGCGCATCGACGAGGTACTTGCCGCGGATCAGCGTGGTGAGCTGGCCCATGTTCAGCTCGGGGATGATGACCCGTTTGAACCGTTTGAGCAGGTCGCCGAGGTCGGGCGGCAACGGATTGAGGTGCATGATGTGTGCCGAGGCCACGCTCTTGCCGGCTCGGCGGCTCCGCTGGATGGACGCATCGATCGCTGCCCACGTGGAGCCCCAGCCGAGCACGAGCACATCGGCGTCGGGGTCGCCGTTGACCGCTGTGGGGGGGATGTCGTTGGCGATCGCTTCGATCTTCGCGGCACGCAGATGGACCATCCGTTCGTGGTTCTCGGGGGTGTAGTCGATGTTGCCGGTGCCGTCGTTCTTCTCGAGGCCGCCGACACGGTGCATCAGACCGGGGGTCCCGGGGATCGCCCACGGCCGGGCCAATGTGGTCTCGTCTCGCAGGTACGGCCAGTAGACCTCGTTGCCATCTTCGTCGGTGTGGTTCGGTTCGGTGGCGAACGGTACGGAGATGTCGGGGAGTGTGTCGACCGACGGCAGGTTCCAGGGTTCGGATCCGTTGGCGAGGTAGCCGTCGGACAGCAGGATCACCGGGGTGCGGTACTTGAGGGCGATGCGCACGGCTTCGATCGCTGCGTGGAAGCATTGCGCCGGGGTGTAGGCGGCGACAATGGGGAGTGGCGCTTCGCCATGGCGTCCGTAGAGGGCGATGTTGAGGTCGGATGCTTCGGTCTTCGTCGGCAGCCCGGTCGACGGGCCGCCGCGCTGGATGTCGACCAGCAGCAGCGGAAGTTCGATCGACACTGCAAGCGAGGTCGTTTCGCTCTTGAGCGCGACACCCGGGCCACTGGTGGTGGTGACGCCGAGGTGGCCGGCAAAGGCGGCGCCGAGGGCCACGCCGATCGCGGCGATCTCGTCTTCGGCCTGCACGGTCCGGATCCCGAAGTGCTTGTGCTTCGACAGTTCGTGGAGGATGTCGGAGGCAGGTGTGATCGGGTACGAACCGAGTGTGGTCGGCAGCTTGGCCAGTTGGCCTGCGGCGACGATGCCCCAGGCGAGCGCCGTGTTGCCCGTGACGCTGGTGTACTCGCCGGCGGGAAGCTTGGCAGGCTTGACCTCGAAGCGGTGCCCGACGGCCTCGGTGGTCTCGCCGAAGTTGAACCCGGCGAGGAATGCGGCCTTGTTGGCCGCCTCGACCTGCTCGTTTCCGCCGAACTTCTCGGCGATCCAATCGAGCGTCGGCTCGACCGGCCGGGTGTACATGAACGACACGAGTCCGAGTGCGAAGAAGTTCTTGGAGCGTTCGGCGTCGCGAGGTTTCACGCCGAGCGGCGCGCAGATCTCCTTGGTGAGGCTGGTCATCGGGACCTTGAGTACCCGGTAGTGCGCCAATGTGTCGTCGTCGAGTGGGTTGGCCCTGTATCCGGCCTTGTCGAGGTTGCGCTCTTCGAACGCGTCCTCGTTGACGATGACGGTGCCACCCGGCTCGAGGCGGTGGAGGTCGGCCTTGAGTGCCGCCGGGTTCATCGCAACGAGCACGTTCGGTTCGTCGCCGGGCGTGGTGATCTTGTGGTCGGCGATGTTGACCTGGAACGCCGACACGCCGTTGACGGTGCCGGCCGGTGCTCGGATCTCGGCGGGGAAGTCGGGCAGCGTCGAGAGGTCGTTGCCGAAGGATGCGCTGACCGAAGTGAAACGGTCGCCGGTGAGCTGCATCCCGTCGCCGGAGTCGCCGGCGAATCGGATGATCAGGTGGTCGAGGACGTGTTCACCGACATCGTCGCCGTCGGCCTCTGGCCGGTCGATCGTGTCCGTCATGTTGTCTCCCCCAGGAGTTGAGCGCCCCGGCTCCGTTGCCGGGCCTGTCGGTGGGCCACCGTAGTGGCCGGGCAGCCGCCGACACGGGACGGCACCACGAAAGTGACCATCGTCCTCGGATTGACGGATTGACGGATTGACGGAATCGGCGAGATCGGGCGTCTCACGTCCCAGGTCGTCGCCCTAGCATCGGGGTCGTGGTTCGTCGAGCGGTTGCACTGAGCGTGACAGCGGTGTTGGCGCTCACCGCATGCAGCGGGTCCGACGACGACGATTCACCGTCGATCGGCGGGATCAACGGGCCTGCCGTGGTCGATCCGTCGTTCGATCCGTTCGTCACCGATCCGTCTGCGCCACCCGTCACCGACGGCGGGTAGGGTCGTCGGCTCACATGGCGTCGCTTCGATTCAGCTTCGGCACCATGGGCTCGGGAAAGAGCACCGTGGCGCTGCAGATCCATCACAACCTGTCCAACCGTGAGCTGCACGGGCTGCTGCTGACCACGCTCGACCGCGAGGGTCGGCAGGTCACGAGCCGCCTGGGTGTTGCCGCTCCGGCGATCGAAGTGGCACCGGACCTCGACCTGCATGCGCTCGCCGTGCGCTACTGGCCGATCCACTACATGATCTGCGACGAAGCTCAGTTCTACACCCCCGTGCAGTGCGACCAGTTGGCGCGTGTGGTCGACGAACTCGACATCGATGTCTTTGCGTTCGGGTTGCTCACCGACTTCCGTGGCCGACTCTTCGAGGGCACGGCGCGCCTGTTGGAGATCGCCGACGAGCACACGCCGCTGCAGGTGGAGGCACGCTGCTGGTGTGGTGCTCGGGCCACCCACAATGCGCGTGTGGTCAATGGCGACGTGGTCTACGAGGGCGACACCGTGGTGGTCGGCGACACCAACCCCAACGAGTCGCCGCTCTTCGGTGACACCGTGCGCTACGAACTGCTCTGCAGGGCGCATTTCCTCCGCGGCGACCTCGGCGCCTGACTCGATGCCGCAAGGCCCCGACGGTGTTCCCCCGACCCGGGCCCCGCGGGACCAGGCTGGTTCCTGTTGCCCTGGGCTCGGGGGACACGGGGGACAGGGTCAGCGCAGAGCGGTGATCTCGTGGATGGGGACGGGGCGGGAGATTCCCTTGAACTCGGTGTCGCCGAGCGACGTCGACTCGACCCGATCGTCGACGGCAAGGAACACCTTGTTGGTCACCAGGATCTGGTTGCCGGCGGCGATCGCGCACACCCGCGCCGACAGGTTCACGACCGTGCCGATCGCGGTGTACTCGGTGCGACCGTCGAAGCCGATCTCCCCACAGGTGGCATAGCCGACGGCGATGCCGATGCCGAGCTCGAGGTCGTGGCCGCGCCGCTTCCACTCCGCGGACAGTTCGGCGGTGCGGTCGCGCATCGCCACGGCGAGCTGCACGGCGTTCCAGGCGGGGTCGTCGAGCTTGACCGGGTCGTTGAAGAAGACCAGCAGGCCGTCGCCGGTGAACTGGGCGATCGTGCCCTGGTGCTCGAAGATCATCGGGCCGACAGCGTGATGGAACTCGCGCAGGACGTCCATCACCTCTTCGGGCTCGGCGGTCTCGGAGAACGCTGTGAACCCGCGGAGGTCGCAGAAGAACGCGGTGATCTCGCGGCGATGGCTGGCGAGGATGTCGTCGCCGCCGACGGCCAACGCCTCGGCGAGTTGCGGGCTGACGAAGCGCCGCAGGCTGTTGAGCCGTTCGACCTCGGCGACTTTCTCGTCGACGCGCTCGGCGAGGTGTTCGTTGAGCTGCTGCAGTTCGTCGGTCATCCGCTTCTTGTCGAGCGATGCGCCGAGGCGGGCGTGGAGCAGCACCGGGTCGAACGGCTTGGGGAGGTAGTCCTCGGCGCCGAGGCCGATGCACTTGATGATCGATGCCATCTCGTCGACCCCGGAGATCACGATGAACGGGATCGCCTTGAGGCGGTCGTCGGTCGCCCGGTGTTCGAGCAGGCCGTAGCCGTCCATCTCGGGCATCTCGATGTCGGTGAGCACGACGTCGATGCGGTGCTGCCCGAGCTGGTCGATCGCTTCACGGCCGTTGCCGGCCTCGACCACGGTGTGGCCGAGGTGACCGATCGACATGGAGAGCAGCTGGCGGTTCAACGGGTCGTCGTCGACGACGAGCACGGTTGCCGGGCTCGCCGGGGGAGAGGAGGTCACGTCGCTCATCCTTGTCCGCCGAGGTCGCTGAGCGCGCTTCTCGCCCGCTCGAAGGCGCCGGCGATTGCGGCCACCTGGCCGTCGAGGTCGTCGATCGTGCCGGCTCGGGCCTGTGCTTCGAGCCGAGCGCACTCGTCGGTGAGGTCGACGGCACCGAAGCTGGCGGCGTTCGACTTGAGCGTGTGGGCGAACCGCATCACGTCGTCGACGTTGCCGGCCCCTGCGGCGTCGACCAGTTGGGCGAGCGTGTTGGCGCCGTTGTCGGCGAACGAGGTGATCAACTGGGCGAAGGCCGCGTCGTCGGGGGCGATCTGTCTCAAGCGATCGAGCGCCGCCTGATCGATCGCAGCGGTCGCCGAGGACGGGGCGCCGTCGGGCACGGCCTCGGCTCCTGCGTCATTTGGAGCACCTACGTGCGGCACAGGGTCTGACCGGCGGGGCGTGGCTTCGATCGCGGCGGCGAGTTCTTCGGGGCGGATCGGCTTGGCGAGGTAGTCGTCCATGCCGGCCTCGATGCACGCCTCGCGGTCGCCCTGCATGGCGTTGGCGGTCATGGCCACGATTCGGATCGGACGTTCACCGCGCTCCGGCGGGACCGGTCGAGCGCGGATCTGCCGGGTCGCCTCCAGGCCGTCCATCTCCGGCATCTGGACGTCCATCAGAACGAGGTCGTACGGCAGGTTCTCGACCGACTCGACGGCTTCCACGCCGTTCGAGGCGACGTCGGCTCGGTAGCCCATCGATTCGAGCACGAGGATGGCGATCTGCTGGTTGACCGTGTTGTCCTCGGCGAGCAGGATCCGCAGCGGGTGCCGGTCGCCGAGTTTCTCAGCGGGTCCATTGGCATCGTCTCCGCGGGTGAGCCCTTCGGCGGCGGACTCGACGTCGGTGAGCACTGACACGAGCATGTCGAACAGTTGCGACTGCTTGACCGGCTTGGCGAGCACCCCGGCGAACACCGGATCGCTGGCCTCGGCGCCGCCGAGCGAGGTGTACAGCACGAGGGGGAGATCCGGGCGCTGGGCCCGCAGCCGGTTGGCGAGTTCGAGACCGTCCATCCCGGGCATGTGCATGTCGAGGATCGCGAGGTCGTAGGGGTCGCCGGCATCGACGCTCGTGAGCGCGTCGGCGGCCGATGGGAACGACTGGCAGCGCAGGCCCCAGGCCTCGGCTTGGAGGTCGAGGATGCGCCGGTTGATCGCGTTGTCGTCGACGACGAGGATCGACTTGCCGGTCAGCTCGGCAGGGATGCCGGCTGCAGCCCGCCGCGAGGGCACGTCCGCGGGCGCGGCGGTGATCGTGAAGTGGAAGGTGGCGCCTTCGCCTTCGACGCTTTCGACCCACATCGTGCCGCCCATCAACTCGGCCAGGCGCTTGCTGACGGCGAGGCCGAGGCCGGTGCCGCCGTACTTGCGGGTGGTCGACGAGTCGAGCTGGCTGAACTCCTCGAACAGCTTGTGCGCCCGGTCGGCCGGGATCCCGATGCCGGTGTCGCGCACGGCCAGCTTGATCTCGTCGGCGGCTTCGCCTGGTTCGACGGTCATCACGACCTCGCCGACCTCGGTGAACTTGACCGCGTTGGCGAGCAGGTTGACCATCACCTGGCGGAGCCGGGTGACGTCGCCGGAGATGCCGTCGGGGACGGCGGGGTCGATCAGGAACGCGAGCTCGAGTCCCTTGCGGGCGGCGGGTTCGGTGACGAGGTCGAACGCCGACTCGACGCACGCCCGCAGGTCGAACGGTGCGACTTCCAGCTCCAGCCGGCCGGCGTCGATCTTGGAGAAGTCGAGGATGTCGTTGATGATGCCGAGCAGCGACTCGCCGCTCGATCGGATGATCTCGGCGAACTCGCGCTGACGTGGCTGGAGGTCGGTGTCGAGCAGCAGGCCGCTCATGCCGATCACCGCGTTCATCGGCGTGCGGATCTCGTGGCTCATCGTCGCCAGGAACGACCCCTTGGCCTCGTTGGCCTCCTCGGCGAGCCGCGTCTGCTCCTCGAGTCGGGTGAAGAGGTTGGCGTTCGAGATCGCGATCGCGGCCTGCTCGGCGAACGACCTGCACGATGCGGCCGTGGTGGGGTTCGAATGGCCGGACCTCGAAGCGGTTGACGTTGATCTGCCCGAAATGCTGATCGTCGACGAACATCCCGACGCTGATCGAACTCCGGACCTGCGACCCGAGGTCGGGAAACCTCGTCTGGACGTCGTCGATGAAGATTGGGGACCGGTAGTCCGGCCCTCGTGCCGGCAGTCGCTGGCCGACGTCGGACTCGCCGGCGCTCACGCCGATGATGACCAGTTCGTCGCCTTCCCTTCGCATCACGCCGGAACTGTCCGCGTCACACAGCCGAGCTGCTTCGGCCACGATGCCATCGAAGACAGCTTCGAGATTGCCGGGGTTGGCGCTGATGAGCTGCAGGATCTCGGAGGTAGCGGTCTGGAGTTCGAGCGATTCGGAGAGGTCGGTGTTGCGGTCTTCGATCTCGCGGAGCAGGCGGGCGTTGTCGACGGCGATCGCGGCTTGGTCGGTGAAC
Organism: Ilumatobacteraceae bacterium; assembly: GCA_963848145.1. Lineage (GTDB taxonomy): Bacteria > Actinomycetota > Acidimicrobiia > Acidimicrobiales > Ilumatobacteraceae > Sva-07. The sequence goes on along the minus strand of CAWKCN010000043.1, from coordinate 7,719 downwards.
GCCTCGAGGAGCGAGATCTCGTCGGTCGCGTAGCCGCCTGGCTGCTCCCGCGTGAAGCCGATCGCACCGACGGCCACACCGCCTCGCATCATCGGTACCGCAAGGGCGCTCTGGTGTCCCGTCCGGCGAGCTGGCGAGGTGGCGAACGCCGTGTTTGCTTCATCGTCCCAGTCGGGGATGTGAACCGTCGCGCAGCGGATCACCGCAGCACCTGTGACCGAGGTCTCCGTCGATCGGAACCCGGTAGGAGCCGACCCGGTCGGTCACCTGCGCTGGGACCGCTCCAGCGACCGCGCTCACGCAGAAGCTCGTCGCCCTCGCGGACGAGAACGACGGCGCCGGTGCCCTGGCAAAGCCGGTCGGCGTGATGGGCGACGGTGTCGAACACCGGCTGCAGGTCGAGGCGGGCGGTGCTGACCGCGTCGAGCACCTCGGTCATCGCTGTTTGGCGTTCGAGGGCCGCGTCGAGGTCGTTGAACAGCTTGGCGTTGGCGACGGCGATCGCCGCCTGATCGGCGAACGCTTGGAGGATCGTCGCCTGCTTCTGATCGAACGGCCGCACCTGTCGGCGGCCGAGATTGATGTTGCCGATCCACTCGTCGTCGTGGAAGAGCGGGATCGTGACCAGCGACTGAACTCCCGACCGACGTTCTTCTCGGGGACCCCTCGGTCAGTCGCCATTTCGGCAATGATGTCGTCGGTGAAGATCGGCGCTGCGGCGGCGAGCGCTGACGCTGTACAGCGTCTCGTCGCCGCGCATCCCAGCTGTCGCCGACGAACGACACGCCCTGGCCGCGGACCTCGGCCTCGCAGCGGAGTTCGTCGCCGTGCTTGAGCCAGAGCAGCCCGGTCTCGGCGTCGCACAGCGCTGCGGCCCGGGTGACGATGCCCTCGAGCACCACGGTGAGCTCGCCCGGGTTGGAGCTGATCAGCTGCAGTACCTCGCTGGTCGCCGTCTGGAGCTCCAGCGACTCGGACAGGTCGGTGTTGCGGTCCTCGATCTCTCGGAGCAGGCGGGCGTTGTTGACGGCGATCGTGGCCTGGTCGGCGAACGACCTGGAGCAGTGCGATCGTCGTCGTCGCTGTAGCCGCCGGCCGCTTCCCGTGTGAAGACGATGGCGCCGAGTGCCGCGCCCTCGCGCATCATCGGCACGACGAGGCCGCTCTGGTGGCCGTGACGCGTGCGCCGGGAGTTGGGGTACGTTGGCGAGGGCACACTCCTCGGTCCACTCGGTGATGTGGACGTTCACCTCGCAGCGCACAATCGCAGCTCCCGTCGAGCGTGGTCTCGTCGAGTCGGGTACCAGGAGTCGACGGCCGGGATCGGATCGGCGACGGTCCGGCGACCGCGGCGACGACGAGTCTCGTCGCCGTCGCGGAGGGCGATCGACGCGCCGGTGCCGTCGGCACAGCCGTTCGGCGTGGTGGGCGATGCGTTCGAACACCGGCTGCAGGTCGAGTCGGGCCGTGCTGACGGCGTCGAGCACCTCGGTCATCGCGGTCTGGCGTTCGAGGGCGGCGTCGAGGTCGTTGAACAGTTTGGCGTTGGCGACGGCGATCGCCGCCTGGTCGGCGAACGCCTGCAGGATCGTTCCGGTCGTGCGCGCGTCGAACGGGCGAACCTCCTGTCGCCCGAGGTTGATGTTGCCGATCCACTCGTCCTCGCGGAACAGTGCGATCGTCGCTAGCTCCGCGACCGGAAGCCGGCCGCCGCCGCTGTCTCGGAACGGTCGCCTCAGCGTGGCATGATGTCGTCGACGAACGAATGGTGTCGCTGCGTTCGGCCGCTGCTCCGGAAGCGCTGGCTGCCGTCGGCGCGGGAACTCTCGATGACGTCGGAACTGCCTGCGTGCCGGTGCTTGACATCGACCTGCGGCCTCGCGAGCGCGAGCTCGTCGCCGTTGCGCAGCACGCTAGCCTGCGTCGGCATCGCACAGTGCGACCGCCTCGTGCGACGATGCCCTCCAGCACTGTGCGTCAGGTCGCCAGGGTTGGCGCTGATCAGTCGCAGCACCTCGGTCGTGGCGGTCTGGAGTTCCAGCGACTCGGAGAGGTCGGTGTTGCGTTCCTCGATCTCGCGGAGCAGCCGGGCGTTGTCGACGGCGATCGCCGCTTGATCGGTGAACGCCTTGGAGGAGTGACACCTCGTCGTCGCGTGTAGCCGCCGGGCTCGATCGCGGATGAAGCTGAGCGACGCCGACCACTTCACCGTGGCGCCGCATGGGCAGTTCGAGCAGCGTTCGGGCGCCGGTCATGGCGGGCTCGCGAGTTCGGGAAGTAGTCGTCGGGCGTGCCTCGTGCCCAGTCGCGGACGTGGATTGGCTCGCCGGTTCGTTGCACGGTCGCCGTCGTCGAGATCTCGTCGCCATGGGCGTCGAACGTCGATCGCTGGGCGACGGCATGGCTCTGCCGCTCGTGTCTCGACGAATCCGAGGCTGCCGGCGGTCGACTGCGTCGCCATACGGTCGCCGTCCAGAACGGAGATGGCAGCGTGGTGTCGTCGCACAGCCGGTGGGCGTGTTCGACGATCCGGTTCGAACACCGGCTGGATGTCGACGCGCGCCGTGCCGACTGCTTCGAGCACGTCGCTCATCGCGGTCTGGCGTTCGAGCGCCGCGTCGAGGTCGTTGAAGAGGTTGGCGTTCGCTGATCGCCGACGACGCCTGCTGCGCAAATGCCTCCAGCGCCTTCGAGTTCGACGTCGGTCGAACGGCCGGACCTCCTGGCGGAACACGTGGAGACCGCCGACCGTGACCCCGTCGAGGTCCACCGTCGAAGCCGGGCGAACTGCGTACGAGCGGACGTTCACTTGCTCCGCCATCTCTTCGAAGTACGGGTAGCTCGTCGAGCGGATCATGTCATCAAGTCGTCGGCGTCGAGTACGTCGCCGGCCCGACTGTTCGAAGAGCGCGCGGTCGCATGGGTCGGCGGTCGCATCGTGGTGCCGATGTACGGCTCCATCGCCGGGCCGTGCGATGCCACGTAGTGGATGCCCTCGGCTCCGCTCCGAACGTGACCGAGCCCGCCTCTGCGCCGCAGAGCGCCGACCGCCTTGCGAGGATGCCCGGTCGAGCACCCGCGTCAGATCGCCTGGGTGCTCGCTGATCAGCGCGAGCACCTCACTCGTCGCGGTCTGGAGTTGCAGCGCTTCCTCCAGGTCGTTGAACAGACCGGCATTGCGGATGGCGATGGCGGCCTGGTCGGCAAAGGTCTGCAGGATCGCCGCCTGCTTCGAGTCGAATGGCCGGACCTCACTCCGGCTGAGGTTGATCTGGCCGATCCAGTCGCCGTCGATGCGCATCGGCACCTGAGCGGTGCTGCGGATCCCAGTGCTTCGGAAGAACTCGGCAAGCTGAGGAGCCTCGCTGTAGTCCTCAGCCCAGCGATCGTCGTGGAAGGAAGGCTCCGGCGGGAAGAGCTCGTCGAAGTCCTGATAGGGGGTCTCGTTACCCACCCAGCCTGTCGCGCTGTCCGCGGGCGGCTTCCATCCGCACCGTGTCCCCGTGCAGCAACTGCATCGACCCGGTCTCGGCCCCGATGAGGTCGATCGCCCGGTCGATCACGCCGTCGAGCACGACACCGAGTTCGCCGGGGTTCGCGCTGATCAGCTCCAGGATCTCGCTGGTCGCGGTCTGGAGTTCGAGCGCCTCTTCGAGGTCGTTGAAGAGCCCGGCGTTGCGGATGGCGATCGCGGCTTGGTCGGCGAACGATTGGAGCACCGCTGCGCTGCGCTCGTCGAACGGGCGCACCTCGGTACGGCCGACGTTGATGTTGCCGATCCACTCATCATCGTGGAACAGCGGGATCGTGACGAAGGAGCGGACGATGCTGTCCCGGATGACCTCGTTGGCGTCGTCGGTCTTGATGGCGGCGAAGTCGTCGATGAACACCGGCTCGCGACGCTCAGCGGCGAGCGGAAGGGGCCACGGACTGCGGACACCGGCAGCGCGAGGCCGAGCCAGTCCTCGCCGACCTCATCTGCCGGCGGCATCTGGGCCCGACAGACGAGGCGGTCGCCCGAGCGCAAGCACAGCAGCCAACGCTCGCATCCACCAGGCGGATGGTGCGCTCGAGGACCCCGGCGAGCACGATGTCGAGTTCTCCCGGGTTGTTGCTGATCAGCTCCAGGATCTCGCTCGTTGCGGTCTGAAGCTCGAGCGCGTCGGCGAGTTCGGCGTTTCTCCTCGCGATGTCGTGGGCCATCTCGGCGCTCGTGATCGCGTTGCCGGCCTGGACGGCGAATGTCTCGAGCATGGCGATGTCCTGGTCGTCGAACGGCTCGACGATGCTCTTGAACACGGCGAGGCCCGCAGCCGGGCCGCCCGCCGGAACCGGGACGTACGCCGCCGATCGAATACCCAGCTCATGGGCGGCGCGCCGGCTGGTGGTCTGCTCGGGATCGGTGGTCGACTGCTGGTCGTCGAACACAACGGTCCGCCGATCCGCCAGCACCTGGTTCAGCGCTGCGGTCTCGTCGCCGGCGAAGTCCTGGACTCTGGGGGTTCGATCGGGCCCATCGATGTACAGCCGAACGACGTCGCCGGCGTGACGGAACACCGACGCGGTGTTGACGCCGGTGAGAATGGCGGCATGGCGGGCGATGCCAAAGAGCACTGCGTCGAGGTCACCGTCGGCGTCGGCGACCGCACGCAGCACACCGGCAAGTGCGGCTTCACGGCGTTGCGCTGCCTCCAGTTGTGCTTCGACGTCGTCCAACACTGCCCCTTCCGTCCCGGTGGGTGACTGTAGACGAGCGGTGGTCGCGGGGACCGGGGTCAGTCGATGGTGCGGTGCTGGTCGTCGGTCACAGGATCCGCACGATCTACGCCCGCTGCGTCCCAGAAAGCGGGACCGACGGCGCACTGATCGTGCGCAGCCCGGTCGCTTCGAGGGGACTACTTCAGCGCGTAGATCTGGTATTCGACGCCGGTGTCGGTGGTGGCGCCGATACCGACGCACTGCACGTTGTTCAGCCAGGCGTAGCGCTCGTCGCCGGTCTGGAACAGGGGAGCGGTACGGATGTCGTGGCCGCCGCCCTCCTGAGGGATACCGATGCCGTTGTAGGTGACGTAGATGTCGGCGCCGTCGTCGGTGCGCAGGTTGGCCCGCACGTCGAGTACGAGGCTGCCGTCGGCGCGCACGAGCGGCCAGTCGGCGGCCGCAACGCCCTCAGGCATCGATGCCGTGATCCGTGGGCCGACGAACGTGCCGCCGGTGACCGTGGCCGTCACCACCGTTCCAGCAGGTCCGCCGACGACAGCCGGCGGCACACCGCCGAGACTGGCCGTCAGCGTCCCGACGAACTCGACCGGCAGGGTGGTGTCAGCGTCATTGTCCATCCGCCGACAGTAGACCGGGTGCAGACCTTCGAACTACGGCGAGGTCGTCATCGGCGCTTCCGTCGGCGCCGGTCGGCGCGGTTGCCGAACCGGATCGGCTCGGGGAGCTCGAAGTGGGGCATCGCGTGCTGGTGGCAGTCGCAGAACCAGTCCGACGGCGGCACGATCTGCAGGAAACTCCCGGGTGGCGGCAGACGCTGGTAGTGGTTCGACCAAGTGCCGAACCAGTCGCCGGCCAGGTGATCGGGGTGGACCTCGACAAGCGCGACGCCCTCGCGTTCGAGAAAGACGTCATCCACACTGCCGGTCGTCTCGATCGAGTCGACGATCTTGCGGATCATGCGCTTCTGGACGTCGAGTTCGAGGCCGGTGACCATCAGCTCGGGATGGTCGTAGCTCTCGAGTAGCCCGATCGTGTACGACCACGGATTGGTGTCGGTGATCTGAAGGAGTTGCCACCCGAAGGCGCGGATCGTGAGATCGAGGGAGAGCATCGACTGCTCGAAGGAATATCCGTCACATTGAAGGCACATGCCGTCACCATGACGACGGGCTGTCGCACAGTTCGGTGGCTGGTTGTTCCTTGCGGAATCCGTTGCGGGAACCGGAACCAGTTCCGCATCGAGGGTGGTCGCGTCAGGTCGTCGGACGGTCAGCGATGCGACACATCATCGCCAGGCCGGCAGCCATCGCAACGCCGCCGAGGCGGAGGAACACGCCGGCGTCACTTGCGTCGCCGGGCTCGTCGGACAACACGATCGTCGCGATCGACACCACGCCGATCGCGGCGAACGTGATGGCCATGCCGGCGGCCACCAGCAGCAGGGTCTTCAGCCACGGGTCGCGCTCGGGTCCCGCGAGCAGGGTCGCTCCTGCAGCGACGAGCACCACCGGGACCAGGACAGCGAGATTGGGTGGGAGCATCAGGAAGCTGAGCACCTCGATGCGCTGCTCCCACACGCTCGCAAACGGTTGTGCTCCAACGCGACGAACACGGTCGAGCTGAAAGGCGATGAACCCGATCGGCCCTCCCAGCAGCAGCCAGCCGGCGATCGTGAGTTGGCGGACGAGGTCGGCGCGGCGTTCGGGCGTCAACTCAGTCCCAGGCACACTGCAACCGTTTGATGCCGTTGATGAACCCGCTCTGCAGGTAGTCGGGCTCGCCGGTGATCCGAAGCGACGGGACCCGCTCGCGGATCGTGTCGAACATCACCGTCATCTCCCGTCGTGCAAGGTTCGCGCCGAGGCAGAAGTGTGGGCCGCCGGCACCGAAACCGATCTGCGCCGGGTTCGGCTCCCGGGTGATGTCGAAGGTGTACGGGTCGTCGAACACCCGCTCGTCACGATTGCCGGAGTTGTACCACATCACCACTTTCTCGCCGGCTGCGATCTTCTGTCCGGCGATCTCGGTGTCCTCGGTGGCGGTGCGGCGGAAGTGGATCACCGGCGTGCCCCACCGAACGATCTCCTCCATTGCACCCTTGGCGTGGGTGTCGAAGTCGCCGTACAGCAGATCGCGCTGATCGGGATGCTCGGTGAAGGCCTTCATCCCGTGGCTGATCGCATTGCGAGTGGTCTCGTTGCCGGCCACCACCAGCAGGATGAAGAACGAACCGAACTCCTGCGGCGTGAGCTGTTCGCCGTCGACCTCGGCAGCCATCATGATCGAGGTGATGTCGTCCTGCGGGTTGGCCTTGCGATCCTCGCCGAGGGCCTGGGCGTACATGAACATCTCGAGCGACTGACCCATCAGGTCGTCGAAGCTGGACGTGAACTCGGGGTCGCCGGCGCCGAGGATCGTGTTCGTCCACTTGAACACCCGTGCGTAGTCCTCGGGTGGAATGCCCATCATGTCGCAGATGATCTCCAGCGGCAGCGCTGCGGCGACGTGCTCGACGAAGTCGCAGGTCTTGTCGGGGAAGTCGGCGAGGAGGCGGTCGATCACCTCGTTGGCCTTGGTGCGCACGGTGTCTTCGACGGCGGTGATCTCCCTGGGGTGAAGCCCTTCGACACGATCGAGCGCAGCCGGAAGTGGCGGGGGTCGTCCATGTTGATCATCGACCCGAAGAACTCGTTCATCTCCTGGGGTTGGTCACCGATGTTGGCGCCCTTGCCCGAGCAGAACAGCTGCGCGTTGCGGCTGACGTGCCAGATGTCGTCGTGGCGGGTCAGCGCCCAGTAGCCGTCGCCGACCGGGAAGGGGAGGTCGGGGATCTCCCGTTCGGCGAAGTGGACCAGCCCCGGCGTGTCGCGCAGCGCCTTGAACGCGCCCTCGCGATGAGCTCGCGGCGCCGTCCAGAAGTCCGGGTCGGAGAGGTCGAAGTCGTCGAGGCCGACCTCGTCGTAGGGGAGCGCTGCTCGTCATGGGTCCGACTGTACG
>CAWKCN010000042.1:0-26571 GCA_963848145.1 Ilumatobacteraceae bacterium | reverse complement strand
TGCGGAATCCGTTGCGGGAACCGGAACCAGTTCCGCATCGAGGGTGGTCGCGTCAGGTCGTCGGACGGTCAGCGATGCGACACATCATCGCCAGGCCGGCAGCCATCGCAACACCGCCGAGGCGGAGGAACACGCCGGCGTCACTTGCGTCGCCGGGCTCGTCGGACAACACGATCGTCGCGATCGACACCACGCCGATCGCGGCGAACGTGATGGCCATGCCGGCGGCCACCAGCAGCAGGGTCTTCAGCCACGGGTCGCGCTCGGGTCCCGGCGAGCAGGTCGCTCCTGCAGCGACGAGCACCACCGGGACCAGGACAGCGAGATTGGGTGGGAGCATCAGGAAGCTGAGCACCTCGATGCGCTGCTCCCACACGCTCGCAAACGGTTGTGCTCCAACGCGACGAACACGGTCGAGCTGAAAGGCGATGAACCCGATCGGCCCTCCCAGCAGCAGCCAGCCGGCGATCGTGAGTTGGCGGACGAGGTCGGCGCGGCGTTCGGGCGTCAACTCAGTCCCAGGCACACTGCAACCGTTTGATGCCGTTGATGAACCCGCTCTGCAGGTAGTCGGGCTCGCCGGTGATCCGAAGCGACGGGACCCGCTCGCGGATCGTGTCGAACATCACCGTCATCTCCCGTCGTGCAAGGTTCGCGCCGAGGCAGAAGTGTGGGCCGCCGGCACCGAAACCGATCTGCGCCGGGTTCGGCTCCCGGGTGATGTCGAAGGTGTACGGGTCGTCGAACACCCGCTCGTCACGATTGCCGGAGTTGTACCACATCACCACTTTCTCGCCGGCTGCGATCTTCTGTCCGGCGATCTCGGTGTCCTCGGTGGCGGTGCGGCGGAAGTGGATCACCGGCGTGCCCCACCGAACGATCTCCTCCATTGCACCCTTGGCGTGGGTGTCGAAGTCGCCGTACAGCAGATCGCGCTGATCGGGATGCTCGGTGAACGCCTTCATCCCGTGGCTGATCGCATTGCGAGTGGTCTCGTTGCCGGCCACCACCAGCAGGATGAAGAAGGAACCGAACTCCTGCGGCGTGAGCTGTTCGCCGTCGACCTCGGCAGCCATCATGATCGAGGTGATGTCGTCCTGCGGGTTGGCCTTGCGATCCTCGCCGAGGGCCTGGGCGTACATGAACATCTCGAGCGACTGACCCATCAGGTCGTCGAAGCTGGACGTGAACTCGGGGTCGCCGGCTCCGAGGATCGTGTTCGTCCACTTGAACACCCGTGCGTAGTCCTCGGGTGGAATGCCCATCATGTCGCAGATGATCTCCAGGGGGAGCGCTGCGGCGACGTGCTCGACGAAGTCGCACGTCCTGTCGGGGAAGTCTGCGAGGAGGCGGTCGATCACCTCGTTGGCCTTGGTGCGCACGGTGTCTTCGACGGCGGTGATCTCCCGGGGCGTGAAACCCTTCGACACGATCGAGCGCAGCCGGAAGTGGCGGGGGTCGTCCATGTTGATCATCGACCCGAAGAACTCGTTCATCTCCTGGGGTTGGTCACCGATGTTGGCCCCCTTGCCCGAGCAGAACAGCTGCGCGTTGCGGCTGACGTGCCAGATGTCGTCGTGGCGGGTCAGCGCCCAGTAGCCGTCGCCGACTGGGAAGGGGAGGTCGGGGATCTCCCGTTCGGCGAAGTGCACCAGCCCCGGCGTGTCGCGCAGCGCCTTGAAGGCACCCTCGCGATGAGCTCGCGGTGCCGTCCAGAAGTCCGGGTCGGAGAGGTCGAAGTCGTCGAGGCCGACCGGGTCGTAGGGGGCGCTGCTCGTCATGGGTCCGACTGTACGAGAGTGCAAGCCCAACACCGGAGTCGGTGGCCCGGTCGGCTACGAGTTGAGAATGTGAGCGATGCGGCGTTGACTGGTCGGATGCTTCCGTTCTCCGAGATCGAACGAGTCCTCGTCGTCACCGCTCACCCTGACGACGTCGACTTCGGCGCAGCGGGCACCGTCGCCGAACTCACCGACGCCGGCGTCGAGGTCGTCTACTGCCTGGTCACCGACGGTCAGGCCGGCGGCTTCGACCACTCGATCCCGCGCAAGGAGATGGCGGCGATCCGCCGGGAAGAGCAGACCAAGGCCGCCGCCGAGGTGGGCGTCACCGACCTTCGTTTCCTCGGATTCATGGACGGCACCGTCGAGGTGACCATGGAGTTGCGCCACGACATCAGCCTGATCATCCGCCAGGTTCGCCCGCAGGTGGTGATCACCCAGTCGCCGTTGCGCAACCTCGCCTCCACCTACGGTTCGCACCCCGACCACACCGCCACCGGAGAGGCGACGATGTGTGCTGTCTATCCCGACGCTCGGAACCCGTTTGCGTTCGTCGGCATGCCGTGCGCAGAGCTCGACGACTGGAAGGTGCAGGAGGTGTGGATTCAGGCGGGTCCGATGGGCGGCGATCCCGACCTTGCGGTCGTCGACATCACCGCCCAGGTCGACCGCAAGTTCCGCGCGCTGCGGTGCCACGTCAGCCAGCACGTCGACCCTGACGCGATGATGGAACGCGTCGGTGCACGCTTCCAGCAGCTCGCTGTCGAGCACGGACTCGCGGAAGGCTCCAGCGCGGAGCTGTTCCGGGTGTGCGACACCCGCTGACCCGAACCGCCACCTCGCTCATCGCCGTGGGGCTGTCATGGGCGGGATGAGGGGTGAGCGTGCGAGGATGCGGGGATGTACGCCGTCGCCACGTTCCTCGTCGTCGCTGTCATCACGGTGGCGTTCACCAAGCTGGCCACCGGGGCGCTGATCGCCACCGGGGTGCCGCCCGAGAGCGCCGCATTCCAGGCTCGCTCCGCCTTCAGCGGTGCCGGATTCACGACAACCGAGGCCGAGAACGTCGTCAACCACCAGGTGCGTCGCCGGATCATCGGTACGACGATGTTCGTCGGGAGCCTCGGCACGCCGACACTGGTGCTGACGGTGCTCGTCGGGTTCGTCGCTCCCGGACCTGGCTCGACCACCGAGCGGGTGCTGGTGACGATCTCCGGGCTGTTCCTGATCATCATGGCGGTGTTCAACAAGCCGTCGCAACGCTGGTTGCAGGGCGTGGGGCAACGCTACGTCCAGCGGCGGCTTGCACCGTCGCTGGCGTCGGATCGGGTCGATCTGTTGGTGCTGTCGGACGACTTTGCCGTGCAGGCGGTTCGTTTCGAGACGACGCCGGAAGAGTCGGTTCGGAGCTTGCGCGGCCTCGCGCAGGCGTTTCCCGACGTCACCATTCTCGGCATTCGGCGTGGTCGGGACTTCTTCGGCGAACCCCCGGTAGACATCGATCTGCAAGCCGGCGACGAACTGATCATCTACGCCCATCGCGACCACGCGCTGGTCAACTGACCGCGACCACGCAAGCCGATGAGCGAACGAGCCGGATACGGCCACTTCGCTCATCGCTCTCGGGTCGACGCCGCCGGTGATGAGCGGGGTGACCGGATACGGCCATTTCGCTCATCGCTCTCGGATGGGATCGGTCTCAGGTGCGGAAGGTGAGGTGGGCGGCGCCGAGGAGCGGACCAGCGGTGCCGAGTGTCGCGGGGCGGACGGCGACGGTGCCGATCGCCGCCTGGAGTGCGGGTCCGAAGCGATCGAACGCAGCGGAGAAGCCGCCACCGATCACGACGACGTGGGCATCGAACTCGGCGACGACAGGCCGGAGAAACATGCCGAGGCGCGTGCCGTGATCGCTCACGGAGTCGGCGTTGGCCGGATCGTCCACCGCGGCTCGCAGATCACTCATCGCCACGCCCAGTCGATCGGCGAGGCCGTGTGCCGACAACACATCGTCGGCTCGCCCGCCCCACGGTGTGTCACGCATGGCGAGGTGCTCGACCCCGAAGCCATCGATGAATTCGACGGGTTTGGCGCCATCGGTGAGGCACGTGCCGAGCCCGGTCCCGACGGTGATCGTCAGTACCCGGTCGACGCCGGCGCCCGCACCTGCGAGAGCCTCGCCGGTGCCGGCGGACTCGGCGTCTCGGGCGAATCGGATCGGCAATGCCGAAGCGGCCGGCGAACGTTCCCGGATCGCGGCGCCGATGTCGATGCCGTGGATCTCCTCGAACTTGTGCACGCCCTGCATACGCGAGATGCCGGCCTCGATGTCGAACGGCCCACAGATGCCGATGGCCAACCCGGACGCCTCACGTCCGGCGAGGCCGAGCGCTGCGTCGGCCCCTGCGGCGAGTGAGTCGAGGACTCGGTCGGCTGTTTCGTTGGAGTTCGCCGGCAGCGCGGATCCGACCTCGACGTCGGGGTCGCCGCCGTCAGTGAATCGGACCACCCCGGTCTTGATCGAGGTCCCGCCGACGTCGAGCGCTGCGATTGTTTGGCCCATCGGCGAACGAACCTACCGTTCGCCGCGAACCGCTACGCCGACCAGGTGAGGAGTTCGCCCGAGCCGGCGATCATCAGCGTGCCAGGTTGTACCCGCAGCCATGTCGGTTCGAGATGGAGAACCCCGAAGGCTTCGGCCTCCGGGCTGGTCCACGGCGGGATGATCGACGGGTCGTAGCCCACCGGATCCGGGCCGTTGGCGAAGCGATCCCACCCTGCTCGCCGTTCGGCGTCGGAGGTGAGCCAGCTGGTGGTGCAGTGCGCTGTGCACGTGTCCTGGTCGGGAGCCCAGTAGGTGAGCGAGATGTTCGGGTTGTGCGCCAGGTCGGCGGCCTTCGGTGTCTGCGGACCGGTGGCGATCCAGCCCTGGAGCCGCTCGCCGTCCCACTCCCAGATCGGATGGAGCACTCCGGTGCTCGGGTTGCCCGATGGCATGACGGTGGCGACCGTGCACCAGACGATCGAGTGGGCCATGTCGCGGAACGAAGGTGCCACGACGTCGAGTGATGTTCGCATGTGATGTCCTCTCGTGATGCCCGAGCAGGCTGGCCGGGCGGCGGTGGAGACGAGTCAGCGGATCACGAAGGCGAACGTAGGTGAACGCTCAGCGGTGACGCAACCGGGTTGCGCTGTTCACCATGCCACGAACGACTCGGCCACCGATCTGGCCTCGACCAGCGGGCTCCCGGTGATCACCACGCGGACGCCGCCTCGTTCCAGCATGAGCCCAGGCGGTTCGCCGGAGACTGTGAAGCCGGCGAGCGCTTCGTTGTCGATCGATTCCGATTCGCTCTGGGTCGCCAACGCCGCAGGTGCCGTCCTGGTCGAAGTCGACACACAAGCTGCCGTCGACGAGCAGGTACCCATCTGGAACACTCCGTCCGGTCCAGGTTCGTCCTTGAAGATCGTGACGGTCCAGGGCGTGGCGAACCCTTCGCGGGCCCGGATCTCGACGTTCTTGCTGCGGGCGGCTTGCGGGTTGCCGGTGTCCCACTCGTACTCGGTCAGACGATCTTCGTGTCGGCGGGGACGTCGGGTGGTGCCACGAATCCCGGGCCGAACCACTCGGCGGCTTCGCTCAACGTTGTCGGCCGGAACGCCGTCGGGTCGCCGCTCCGATCGATCTGTGCGCCCTCCGGAAACTCCCCGGGGAAGCCGTCGGGCATCTCGTCGGTCACCTCGACGTCGAGTAGTTCCGATGTCTGTCGCGAGGTTTCGCCAAGCCGTGACTCCCACTCGATCGACGAAGCGACCATCAGTCCCGTTGCCTGATCGACGATGAACGTCTCGATCTGCTCGTCCGAGTACTCGGCTTCGCGCCCGCTCGGCGAATGGGTCGTCTGGACGATCCACGCTGGCGCTCGTCATAGGTCGTCTCCTCGACGGCGACCGAACCCGGCGCACCGCTCTGGGAGAGCAACCGTGACGGATCGACCCCGAGCATGATCGACATGCCGACGCTGTTCTCCGTCCATCCTTCGATCAGTTGGTAGTACATGTCACCCGAGGGCATCAGAATTGCACCACGGGACTCGCCTGTCGTGGCGTCGTACGAGGCGAAGCCGCCCCCTTCGACCTCGGTCCACATCGACCCGTCGGCCAACAGCGTGGTGCGGCTGTCGACGCCCGGTTGCGAATCGATCGGCTGTCCGTCGGCGTCGAGGGTCTCGTTCGTCTGACGGACCGTTGCGGTGAACCCTTCGAGGTTGCGGAGTTTGTCGACACGGTCGGCATCGATCGCATCGATGACCTCAGCCGGGTCACCTTCGAGTGAGATGCCGGGCAAGCCGACCGCAACAGTGGTCGGTGCGGCCACGGTGGGCTCCGGCTCGGCAGGCATCGTGGTGGGCGGAGCCGTGGAGGCCGGCGTCGGGTCCAGCGGTGTGGTCGGTGCGACCGAGCCGAGTACGGCAGTGTCAGTCGTGCGCAGCGTGGGCGCCGGCGTCCGGCTGGTGAGCGCGAGCGCAATTCCGCCGGTCGCCAGAACTGCGGCTGCGATCGTCAAGACGATCGGGGCCCATCGCCGTCGGGTGGCTGTGGTCTCGTCCTCGAGCGGAATCGGCAGCGGTGAGTGCTCGCCGCTCGATTTCGTCGATCGAGATCGGTGACGCCTCCTGCTCGAGTTGGCTCGCAATCTGTCGGAGCAGTTCGTCTTCAGCCGGCATCGCTGACCTCCAGCGCGGTTCGTAAGTGCCTCATCGCTCGCTCGCAGTGCTTGCGGACCGTGGCGACGGACACCTCCATCAGTTCGGCCGCCTCGCGCAACGGCACGCCGTAGCCATGCACGAGCACGGCCGCAGTTCGCTGCTGTGGTGACAGTGCATCGAGCGCCTTCGGAAGCTCGGCTCGAAGGCGCTGTCATCGGCCGTCGACGAGGCGACGCTGCCGTTGAACTCTGCGACGCGTGCCCGGCGGTCGAGAGCAGCGCCGGCACGGCTTTGGCCCACCCGGTACAGATAGCCCACCGGGTTCGACATCTCCGCCAGTCGCTGCCAGTGCTCCCAGCCCCAACTCAAGGCGTCGAGAGCTGCCTCTCGACCAATCGACGGCCCATACGCTGCAACGAGTGCCCGCCGAAGCCGGGGTTCGGCGACACGAACGAACTCGACGAAGTCGTCGGAGGTCGCAGGCCCGGTCATTGCAGATGAGAGGTCACGCGCATCTGATCTGCGCGACACGCCGTTGTGGAGAAACTGATGGCATCAGGGCCGGACCCGGTGCGGGTCAGAGGACTTCCCAGCGGTTCGGGCGGTCGGCGTGGACGACGATGGCGTCGTACTGCTTGATGCAGCGCGTTGCTCGCAGCACGTACTGCTCGCCGCCACTCGACAGCTCGGCGAGTGCGTAGCCCTCGCTGGAGTCGCGCACGCCGGTACCGATGCTGTGCAACGCAGCGAGTTGCAGTCCGGCGCTCTCAGCCTCGGCTGCCCACAGGTTGACGAGCCCTTGGCGCAGCGACGGATCGTCGAGCAGGTCGGATCCGCCCAAGGTGAGCGTGACGTTGCAGATGTGGACCGGCTGGACGCAATCGACATCGACGACATCGCCGCCGAGTTCGCCGTCGAGCATCACCACGATCGGCCCGTTGTCGCCGCTGACCCCGCCGACGAAGCCGTAGCGGACCAGCGGCAGGCCGTCCTCGCCGGTGGAGGCGTAGCGAATCCGGTCGCCGTGGTTGAACGTGGTCACCCCGTCACTCCGTTGAAGTACTCGGCGACCACGGCGTCGGACAGTTCCGGCCAGGCCGCCAACGCCGCGTTGGCCCATCGATCGAAGTCGAGATCGGCGAGCGCGACCAACCCGAGGTCGAGATCGGGATCGATCCAGAACATGGTGCCCGACCCACCGAAGTGTCCGAACGTGCGCGGAGAGTTCGTCGTCCCGGTCCAATGCGGTTCCTTCGTGCCACGCACTTCGAACCCCAGCCCCCAGGGGCACTGCTCATAGCGACCCACGCCGGGAACGATACCGGCGAGTGTGGGGTAGTGGATGCGTTCGGCGTCGGCAGCGGTGCTCTCGTGGATCAACGTCGGTCGCATGACTTCCGCAGCGAACCGGCACGTGTCGTCGAGATTCGACCGGACGCCGTGTGCCGCCGAACCTCGCAGGACGCTCGACGTCATGCCGAGGGGAGCGAACACCGACTCGTGCAGGTAGTCGGCGAATGCGATGCCGGCGGCATCTTCGACGGCCTGTGCAGCGAGACTGAAGCCGGTGTTCGAGTACATCCGGGTGGTCTCGGGTCGTGCGATTGCCTCGTCGCCGTCGAAGCCGTAGCCGCCGGCGTGCGTGAGCAGGTGGCGCAGGGTGCAACCGGGTTGGCCGACGGGTTGGTCGAGCGAGATGATGCCTTCTTCGACTGCAACGAGAATCGCCCAGGCAGCCATCGGCTTGGAGATCGATGCGAGGCGCTGCGTCCGGCTGCCGTCTCCGATCGTGGCGACGACCTCGCCGCCGCGGAGAACCGCTGCCGACACGTCGGGAACGGGCCAGTCGGCCGTGAGGTCGAGAGCAGTCACCGCAGCCGACCCCGTCTGCTCAGGTGAACTGGCGGAGGAGCTCGGCGACCCGGAACGACAGGTCGACGCTCTGGCGGGCGTTCAACCTCGGATCGCACATCGTTTCGTATCGATGGTCGAGATCGGTGTCCGACAGTGCGTCGCTGCCGCCGAGGCATTCGGTGACGTTCTCGCCGGTGAGTTCGATGTGGATGCCGCCCGGCCAGGTTCCTTCGGCGCGGTGAGCTCGCACGAATCCGCCGATCTCGGCGACGACATCGTCGAAGTGGCGGGTCTTGAGGCCGTTGGCGGCGGTGTAGGTGTTGGCGTGCATCGGGTCGCATGCCCAGACGACCGGGTGGCCGGCGTCGGCGACCGCACGCAGTAGCGGCCGCAGCGAACTCTCGACCTTGTCGGCACCCATCCGCACGATCAAGGTGAGCCGCCCGGGGATGCGTGACGGGTTCAACAGCTCGCAGAGCTCGAGGACGTAGTCGGCGGTGGTGGTGGGCCCGACCTTGCAGCCGATGGGGTTGCCGACGCCACGGAGGAACTCGACATGTGCACCGTCGAGTTCGCGGGTGCGCTCACCGATCCACAGCATGTGCGCGGAACAGTCGAACCAGCCACCGGTGAGCGAGTCCTGGCGGGTGAGTGCTTCCTCGTAGCCGAGGATGAGCGCCTCGTGCGAGGTGAACACGTCGACCTGAGCGAGGTTGGGGTTCGATTCGGTGTCGATCCCGCAGGCGCGCATGAACGCAAGCGCCCGTTCGATCTCTGCGGCGACGTGTTCGTAGCGCTGGCCTTCGGGGCTGGATGCGACGAATTCCTGGGTCCAGGCATGGACTCGGGAGAGGTCGGCGAAACCGCCCTTGGTGAATGCCCGCAGCAGGTTCAGCGTCGATGCCGACTGGTGGTAGGCCTGCACGAGCCGTTCGGGGTTCGGGACGCGAGCGGCCTCGGACGGGTTGACGTCGTTGACGATGTGCCCGCGGAACGACGGCAGTTCGAGGTCGCCGATGGTTTCGGTGGCGGACGACCGTGGCTTCGCGAACTGGCCGGCCATGCGACCGACCTTCACGATCGGCACCCCGACGGAGTACGTGAGCACGACGGCCATCTGCAAGATGACGCGCAGCTTCTCCCGGATGTTGTCGGCGGAGAACTCCTCGAAGCTCTCGGCGCAGTCGCCTGCCTGGAGCAGAAAGGCGCGTCCTCCGGCAACACGGGCGAGCTCGGCCTGCAGCGATCGGGCCTCGCCGGCGAACACCAGCGGTGGCATCGAGGAGATCTGCTTCAGTGATGCTTCGAGGGCGCCGTTGTCGGGCCAGTCGGGCTGCTGGCCGACCGGGTGGTCGTGCCACGACGACGGCGACCATGGTCCTCGGGAGTCAGGCATCACGCCAGGCTATCGGCGTCGAAAACGACAAGAGCGACCCGTTTCTCAACGGGTCGCTCTCGGAGGAATGTGGCGCCTGGGTGTTACGACTGGTGTCTGACACCAATCGTCACGTCAGACGGCGAGGATGCGCTCGGCGTCGTCGCGGAGGCCGGCGACTGCGCGAGACACGAGGCGGCGGGCGGCCTCGGCGGTGACACCGAGCTGCTCACCGACTTCGCGGAAGCTCTTGCGCTCGCCGTCGACGAGACCGAAGCGGGACTCGACGGCGAAGCGGGCACGTGAGTCGAGCGTGCCGAGCAACTCGTCGAGCAGTTCGGAGTCGACCAGCGTCATCACGTGGTCCTCTGGGGTGCCGTCACCGTTCGCCATCAGGTCGCCGAGGGTGGCGTCGCCGTCGTCGCCGACGGTCTTGTCGAGGCTGACCGGCGTGGTCAGGCGGTGCAGTTCGGCGTTGGTCTGGTCGAGGGTCTCGCCGTCGCCGGACGCCTGACGCAGCGCTGCGCGCAGGCTGGCCGAACGGTCACCGGGAATACGGATGAGACTGGCCTTCTGGTCGAGCGCACGGCCGATTGCCTGACGGATCCAGAACGTGGCGTAGGTGGAGAACTTGAAGCCACGGCGCCAGTCGAACTTGTCGACCGCGTGCTCCAGGCCGAGGTTGCCTTCCTGGATGAGGTCGAGCAGGTCCATGCCCTGCGGCAGTGGGTAGCGGCGGGCGATGCTGACGACGAGGCGGAGGTTCGAGCGGATGAACCGATCCTTGGCCTTGGCTGCTTCGCGCACCTGGCGCTTGAGGGCGACGCCGCGCTTGCCGTTGTCGAGCTGCTCTTGGGCTTCACGGCCGGTTTCGATGATGCGCGACAGTTCGCGCTCGTCTTCGGCGGTCAACAGAGGGACCTTGCCGATGTCGTTCAGGTAGAGACCGATGGAGTCGTTCATGATGTTTCCTACAACCGTTCGTGTGCGTAATGATTCCGGGGCCAAGCTGTGTCGTTTGACACACTGCATCGGCCATGTGGATCGAGGCGACGCCGGATTCAACACGTCAGTGTGAGGTTCCAGCGAGGTGATCAACGTGCGGCAGACGCCGATAACGAGGGACTTCCCGGGAGAAAGCCGTCGTAAACCGTGTACTCGGGGGTATATGGGGGAGCGATTTACAGTAACAGACGTGTCAACCCGCTGTCGGGTCGGTTGCGTCCGATTTTCGTCACGAACCCATAAAATCTGGGAATCGTGCCCGAAACCGATTCATCGTTGCGTCGTGTTGGGCTCTTCGGGGGCACGTTCGACCCTCCTCACGTCGGTCACCTCGTCACCGCGGTCAACGTCCGCCACGCCCTCGACCTCGACGTGGTCGTCATGATGGTGGCCAACGTGCCCTGGCAGAAGGAAGGGAGCCGTGCGATCACGCCGGCACCTGCCCGCCTCGCAATGGTCGAAGCCGCTGTGCGCGATGTTCCCGGGCTGGTGCCTGGCCGTCAGGAAATCGATCATGGCGGGCCCAGCTACACCGCCGACACGCTCGGCGTTCTCGGCGGCCAGTTCCCGAACGCCGAGTTCTTCACGGTCATCGGTGACGATGCGGCAGCCGGCCTGCGCACCTGGACCCGGTGGGAGGAGGTCGTCGACCGCTCGCGGCTGGTGGTGGTCGACCGTCCGGGTGAGCACGTCGAGGTCGACGCCGACCTCGACTGGATCCGTGTCGAGGTTCCACGTCTCGAGGTGTCGAGCACCGACCTCCGCGCCCGGTTCACCGACGGTCGACCGCTCGACTATCTGGTGACATCGCCGGTGCTCGACGTCATTCGGGCGCACGGTCTGTACGGAGTGCCAGCGTGACGGCGATTGCAAAACGGCGCCAGCGCCGCACGATTGTCGGAGCGGCGATGGCCTTGTTCCTGGTGGTGGCGGCGGCGGCCATGTTCGTGGTGGGTGTTGTCACCCTGTCGAACTCACAGGAGGGTGAAGCGGTCGGCGTCGACACCCGGCCGCGAGTCGATCTGCCTGCGACCCCCAATGCGCTCTTGGCGGTGACCGACGAGAACGGGGAACTCGCCTCGGTGGTGGTCATGACGCTCTTGCCGGAGGGGCAAGGTGGCAGCGTGGTGACGGTTCCCGCGAACGTGGACGCGACTGCCGGCTTCGGCATGCAGCGCCGCCCGCTCGATGAGTCGTTCGACGCAGCCGACGTCGAGGGCTTCGTTGCCACGGTCGAGGACATGCTGTCGATCAGTGTCGAACGCGCAGAGATCGTCGATGCCGCCGGGCTCGACGCGATGCTCCCCGACACCGAGGCGTTGCAGTTGGTGCTTCCGGCCGACGTCATCGACACTCGCGGTGGCGGAGGGCTGATCTCGACCGCTGGTGAGCAGACCTTCACTCCCAGCGAACTGACCACGATCCTGACCGCCATCGACGACGAGGCCGAGGTCGACGAGTCGCACGCCAACGACGTGGCGGTGTGGGAGGCGCTGGGCGAGCTTGCTCCGGTGCAGGTGCCGCCCGAGTCGGTGGCGCTCGATGAACAGGGTCGACCGATCCCGCCGGCGTCCGTTGGTGAGCTGATCGATCGGTTGTGGCAGGGGGAGGTCTCCGTGCGTGACCTGCTCCTTTCACCCATCGACGACATGGAGAACCCGACGGGGGTCGACGTGGTGCTGATCGATCGCCGCGATTCGACGCTCGTGTTCGCCCAGGTCTCACCTGCTCTGGTTTCCACACCGAACACCGGGCTCAAGGCTCGGATCGTCGCAAACTTCACCGAGGACGAACTGAAGGCGTCGAATGGCTTGTACGACTCGTCGTCGGAGGTGGCGATCGAGCTGATCGGCCGGCTGCTGTTCCTGTCCGGCAACGTGGTGTCGGTCGAGACCGCCGCCGCCGGTGTGCCAGAGCTGACCCTGATCGAGGTGCTCGACGAGAGCCAACTCGAAGAGACCATCGCAGCTGCAGAGACCCTGCTCGGTGGTGCCGAGGTGCGCGTCGCCACCACCGTGTTGGAAGGCATCGATGTCCAGATCACGCTCGGGATGTCGTACCTCGAGCACGAGGTTGCCAGAGGGGGCAGCGCCGATCGTTCGGAGGCCGAGGTGACCGACTCCGTCGCCCCGTCGACCGAGGTTGGCGGTACGGTCCCAGCCGATGGATGAACAACATGGCTGACGTGGACCCGGCACCCGAGGTCGACTCGAGCAAGGAACTTGCGCTGACCGCGGCCCGGGCAGCATCAGGTCTGAAGGCCACTGACGTCTTGGTGCTCGATGTCGGCGAGCTGTTGTCGATTGCGGGGTACTTCGTGATCGCCAGCGCCTCGAACCCCCGGCAGGTTCGGGCGGTCGTCGACCAGGTCGAGGTCGCGGTCAAGGCGGAACTCCAACGCTCGCCGGTGCGAACCGAGGGGGTCCGCGAACAGCAGTGGACCCTCATCGACTACGGCGACGTCGTCGTGCACGTGTTCCTCGACTCGGTTCGCGAGTTCTACGAAATCGAACGGCTCTACATGGATGCGTCCCGCATCGACTGGGCGTCGAACAGCGACTGAGCCGCTGCTCGCCCCCCGGCATCGAGGCCGAGCGGCAGTGTCGGGCGGTTCGTTGTGATGGGGGAGCGGGCGTTGATAACGTACGCCGTCCCGTTCCGACGGATCTGGGGCTATAGCTCAGTTGGTAGAGCGCTTCCATGGCATGGAAGAGGTCAGGAGTTCGATTCTCCTTAGCTCCACAAGAAACCCCCAGGTCAAAGGCCTGGGGGTTCGTCGTTCTTCGAAGAGATGCGAGTTTGGAGTCCTTCCGGCCTGTAGCGCGTATGTGCAGTGTCGGGAGTCGATCCAACCCGTTTCGACGACATCATGGAGCTGCCCGCCTGCTAACGAACTGTTAGCACCCGCCTGTAGTGCAGGCCCATGCGTTCTCGCCATCGTTGCCATCGTCTGGTCGTGGCCAGCGTGATCGTTGCCGCCACGTCGGTGCTCCGAGAATGCCGGTCTGATCCTCCAGGACGGTCGTATCGCCCGCGACGATGTCGAGACACGGGCCGAACGCGAGCAGCCCGAGGTCGGCGAGACCAGCCGAGCAGCCCCCACCGACATCGTCGCCGAGGTGGCAGCCGTCCACGACGTGGCGCAAGAGGCCCAGCGCCGAGACCGCCGAGCGGTCACGCCGGCGGGAGGAACTCGCCGACGATTCGTACGGTCAGGTTGAACTGCGAACCGCCGATGGGCCGGTCGACATCGCCGATGCCCAGCCAGTCGATCAGCTGATTCTGGTTCTCGAGGCGGAGGCGTGCGCATCCCTTGCTCTGCGGGCTCGTGGGAACGTTGTTGGCGCCATGGATCGCCAAACCGCCATCGAAGTACAGCGGCTTGTACATGTTGCCGTTGATCGGATTGTCCTCCGGCGCCGGGAACTCGGTGCTGTCGTGCCATCCATCGTTGTCGGACGCCGGGTCGTAGCGGTACACCCTGGAAGCATCCTGCAGGCGCGTCTCGAAACCTGGTTCGCCCGTCGACGTCGGGAAGATGAACTGCATCTGTTGGAAGCCCGAGCCGACGAACATCACCTGACACGTCTGGTCGATGAGTGTCCAGCGCTCGCTCTCGACCGGCGCCGCAAGCGGAGTGTTGAGTTCGGTTGCGGCCATCAGGACCTGCTCCTCGTCGCTGCCGGCGGCCATGTCCGCTGTCGACGCCGGCAGACCCAATCCCAAGCGTGCGGCGCAGAGACGCTGGCGGGTCACCGACCCGGAGACGCCGTCGATGATGAGTTCGGCCATTCCGAAGCCGGCGAAGAGCTCGTTGAGCTTGGCCTGTTGGAGTTCGACGTTGGCCATGGTGGCCTCGGCGACGAGTGCCTGGTTGGGTTGGCGTGCCTCGCCGGTGCGGTCGTCGAGACCGTTGTCGACGCAGACGTCGAGCAATTGATCGGGCTGGATGGTCGTGTCGCCGAGGTCGTTCTCGGCCTGGATCGTTGCAACCCGTACGGTGTCGTCGTCGAAGCGGTCGGCGATCAGACTCAGCGACTCGCCCGCAGCGACCTTCACGACGCACAACGGGTCGTAGACATCGAGCGGCGGCACCGTCGTGGTCGGGGCCACCACGGTGGTGGTGACAACAGCCTCGGTCGAGGCCGGAGTCGTGCCGCCCACGTCATCGAGATCGACGGTGGCGCTCTGGGTCGACGCGCTGCACCCGGCGAGGGCGATCATCGACGCGGCCATTGCCACCTGCAGCGCACGAGGGGTCACTCCGGCGAGACTATCGACGGCGGCAGCGTCGGGGAGGGCACCCTCCGATCCGAAGCAGCCGGCGTCCGGAGCTCAGACCTCGTCGTCGTCGGGGACGTCGGTGCGTTGGTCGATGATGTCGGAAATCGACCCGTCGGGCGGCAGGTCGACCGCAGCGGGCATCACCACCTCGGCAGGATCGTCGACGAAACGCTCAGCGTCGACGTCGACGTCACGGGCTGATCGAAGATCGTCCGGGTTGCTCATGGCTGCAGGATCCCACCGATGCTGGGCCCGCGACAGGGCAGGAGGTCCCCTCTCGCAGCGCTCAGGTGTTCGACTCGCTCGAGCGTCGGGCCACACCGGCCGCGGCGGCGACGTCACTGCCACGCCCCGGCTGTGCATGTGACACTGTTGGCGAATGCGTGGGGGCTGCCAGTGCTGATCGGATCGGTCGAGGTCACGTTCCTGGTTCTCCTGGTCGTCGTGATCTTCGGTCCGGTGATCGCCGAACGATTCCGGATCCCGGGCATCGTGGGGTTGATCTTCGGCGGTGCGCTCTTCGGCCCGTTCGTGCTCGATTGGCTGCCGGCCGACGGCTTGGTCACCGCACTCGGGGCGATCGGGCTGCTCTATCTGATGTTCCTGGCCGGCGCCACGTTCGACATCCAGGCGTTCAATGCGAATCGCCGAAGTGCCCTCGCCTACGGATTGCTGGGCTTCCTGATCCCGTTCACGATCACGCTGCTCGTGGTCGGCTTCGTCTTCGATGTGGGTCTGCTCGCGGCGGCACTCATGGGTGCGATGTGGGCGTCGAACACCTTGGTTGCGTATCCGGAGGTGCAGGCCGTCGGCCTCCAGAAGAACCGGGCGGTGAGCGCAGCGGTGTCGGCTGGAGTGGTCGCCGACCTGCTGTCGCTCACCGTGCTCGCTCTCGTGACAGCGACGGCGGTCATCGATCTGGATCCGCTCGACGACACGTTCTCCCGGGTGGCCAACGAATTCGTCCAAGGCCAGATCGAACCGACGACACCCGACCCGAAGTTGCCGCTCTGGTTGGCGTTGCCGCTGCTGGCAGCGTTCTGCCTGTGGTTGCTGCCGAAAGTGACGCAGCGCTTCTTCGTCACCATCGGTCGATCCCGGATGCAGCGATTCGTGTTCGCGCTCGCCGGGATGTCGGCGGGTGCGGCAGTTGCCCTGCTCGGTGGCGTGGAAGGGCTGATCGGCGCGTTCCTCGCCGGACTCGGAATGAACCGACTGATCCCGACCAAGGGGCCGTTGATGGAGCGACTCGAGTTCGTCGGCGCTGCGATCTTCGTCCCGACGTTCCTCGTTTCGATCGGGCTGAACATCGACCCGGCGTTGTTGTTCGACCGGGACACCCTCCTGCTCGGGCTCGTGTTCACAGCATTCGTGGTCATCGGCAAGACCGCCGCTGCACTCCTGACGTCCTCGATCTTCGGGTTCTCGATCGCCGAAACAGGGTTGATGGCGTCGCTGTCGTTCGGTCAGGCAGCGTCGACCCTGGCGATCGCCCAGGTCGGTCTGAGTCTCGGCATGTTCGAACAGAACGTCGTCAACGCTTCGGTGATCGCCATCGTGATCACCGCCTTGCTGACTTCCTATGGCACCCGCTACTTCGCCGGTCGGGTCCCACGAGACACCGACGACGTGCCGCCGATCGGCGCCACCGTGATGGTGGATGTGCGTGACCAGGGATCAGACCTCGACACGTTCGTCGCGCTGGCCGGTCGGCTGACTCACAAGGACTCGGGGCTGGCAGTTCCCTATCTCGTCGCCGATGAGGGCGAACTGGATGTGTCGACGGCTCGGATTGCAGCATCGGTCGATGCGCTCGCCGGGCACGGCTACGACGCCGACGGTGTCGTTCGCCTGGCCGAGTCGTTCGAGTCGGGCACTGTCCACCTCGCCGAGGAGCGGGGTGCCTCGATGCTCGTGCTCGCCTGGCCAGGACCTCGTTTCGCGGCCGACTATCTGCTCGGCAGCGGCGTCGACGACGTCGGTCGCCGAAGCCCGGTACCGACGATGGCGGTTCGTGTCGTGCGGCCGTGGGAACGCGTCGTGCTCAGGCTCGGCGACCTTCGAGTCCCGTGGAAGCTCGAAGATGCGCGTTTCGCCGTGGACATCGCACTTCGCTTGGTGCCCGAGGGGACCAAGCTGCTGGTGGTCGCCGAGGATCGGCACGGGTCGGTTGCGCTGTTCGGTCAGGACGACCCTGTCGAGGTGATCGACGCCGGTTCGTTCTCCATTCGCGATCTCCGGCCCGTCGACCTCGCCGTGGCTCCCGGCAACGTGCTGCGTGACGAACTCTCAAACGTCGGGTGGCGAACCGGCCGCGCTCTCGACGATCTCAACCTCGTGGCCGTCGCCGGGCCACATCGGCTCTCGATCTCGAAAGGTGTCACCCGGCGGGCGGTCTCGGCCAACCTCTCGGTGTCGCCCACAGTGGTGAGGTAGCAGCACTGTGAGCCACCACACCGACCAGCCGGAACAGGTCGACCCGACGGCGAACGTGCCCGTGATCGACATCGGCGACTGGCTCGGCGGCAGTCCGGCCGAACGAACGGCGATCGCTGCTGCGGTCGACGACGCGTGCCGGCAGGTCGGCTTCATGCAGATCGTCGGGCACGGCGTCGACGACGTCGTCGATCGACTTGCCGCCGCGATCGACCGTTTCTTTGCGCTCCCGATGGACCTCAAGCGACAGACGACTGCGACTCGGCCGTCCATCAATCGGGGATACACCCCGCCGCGTTCGGAACGATTGAGCTACAGCCTCGGCGTCGTCTCGCCCGACGACCTCTTCGAGGCGTTCAACGTGGGTTCCGCCGTCTCCGACTTCCCCGGCCTGGCGCTCGATCCGGAGATCTACGCCGAGAACATCTGGCCGGACGTCGACGGTGGCGCCGAGTTCCGTCGCGACGTCGAGGCATGGTTCGTCGCTGCTGGATCGGTGGCTCGCCGGATGACCGAGATCTTCTCGGTTGCGTTGGGGCTGCCGGTCGACCATCTCCGTCAGTCGACCGGCCACTCGATCGACGTGCTCCGTCTGAACCACTACGACGTCCCCGATGGTCTCGCCGTCGAAGAAGCGCAGATGGGCATGGGAGCGCACACCGACTACGGCATCGTCACGGTGCTCTGGGCCGACCCGGTACCGGGTCTGGAGATCCTCCTGGCCGACGGATCGTGGCGGTCGGTGATGCCGGAACCCGGCGCGCTGCTGATCAACCTCGGTGACCTGCTGGCACGGTGGACGAACGATCGATGGCTGTCGACCATGCATCGGGTGACGCCGCCCCGAGACACCTCTGGCCGTCTGACCCGTCGCCGGTCGGCAGCGTTCTTCCACGACGGCAATGCCGATGCCACCATTTCCACGTTGGCGCCGTGTCGGGCATCGGACGGCTCGAGCAGCTACGACGACGTCACCGTCGCTGCGCATCTCGCCCAGAAGCTCGGCGGCTCTCGTGCGTTGGAACTCAACTCCTCCGCTGAGCGGGAGGCGTCTCGAATCTCGACCGATTGACCACACCGCCGGGTCGCCGGCAGGTGCGCTCAGGTGACGGTGACGGGAATGGAGCGGGGTCCGCGAACCTGGCCGCCCGCCCACGTGACGTGGGTCGGGTCGGTGACCTCGAACTCGGGCATGCGTGCCAGCCATTCCTCGACGGCAACGCGCAGCTCCATGCGGGCCAGGTTCGAGCCTGCGCACCGGTGGATCCCGGCACCGAATGCGAGGTGACGGTTCTGCTGGCGATCGAGGACCACCTCGTTGGGGTTCTCGAACACCTCCGGGTCACGGTTGGCGGCCGGGAAGTTCATCAAGATGCGCTCCTCGGCCTTGATCGGGCAGCCCTTGTACTCGACATCTTCGACGAGGCGGCGGGCCATGGTGACAGGGGCGTACGCGCGCAGGAACTCTTCGATCGCAGTCGGCATCAAGTCGGGTTCGGCGATCAGGCGACGTCGGTCATCGGGGTGAGTCGCCAGGTGCCACATCGTCGAGCCGATCGACGACCAGGTCGTGTCGATGCCCGCGATCAGCAGCAGGGCGCACATGCCCATCACGACATCACGGGTGATGGGCTCGCCATCGTGCTCGGACTGCAGGAGTTCGCTGATGAAGTCGTCGGTCGGGTTCGCCTCGCGTTCGTCGAGCGCGGCCTGGAGGTACTCGATGATGCCGGTGATGCCACGGCGCCGTCGCTCGGGGTCGTGGGCGAACTCGAGGACGTCGCGCACCCACTCGGTGAACGTGCCCGCCATGTCCTCGGGGACGCCCAGGATGTGGCCGATCACCCGAACCGGGATCTGTTGGGCGTACTCGGCGGCGGCGTCACCCTCACCTCGTGTGGCGATCTCGTCGGCGAGCCGCTTGCACAGCTCTCGTGTGAAGACCTCGTACTCGGCGACACGGTTCGTGCTCATGGTGGGCAGCACGAGGCGGCGGGTCCAGGTGTGCAGCGGTGGGTCGGCGCTGATCGGCGGGACGCCCGAGGTCAGCACGGGTGCGGGCACGTGACCGGCGTCGCCTTCGTTGCCGACGGGCAGCATCGGAACCACGCTGATGCCGTTGCCCGACGGAAACGTCACGATGTCGTGAGCAATGGCGTACACGTCCTCGTAGCGGGTCGGCAGCCACGAGCCGCCCCAGCGCTCGGTGTGGGCCATGGGGCACGACTCACGGAGCTCGTCCCAGATCGGGAACGGATCGGCCACGTACTGCGGGTCGAAGATGTCGTAGTCGCTCGCCCAGTCGGTGACCGGGGGAGTGACGGGGCCGGCATCGGGATTGGTGGCGGTGTCGTTGCTCATGGTTCCTGCCTTGCGATCGAGGTTTGGAACAGTGTGCCAGACGGGGCCGTAGAAGTGAACTCCGAGCGATCAGAACACGACGGGAACGGTGCGCGGGCCGCGCACTTGACCGCCGGCCCACGTGACCTCGCCGTCGTCGGCGAGGCGGAACTCGGGGATGCGCTCGATCCAGGTCTCGATGGCCACGCGCAGCTCCATGCGAGCGAGGTTCGAGCCGGCGCAACGGTGGATGCCGGCGCCGAACGCCACGTGGCGGTTCTGGGCCCGATCGAGGATCACCTCGTCGGGATGATCGAACACCTCGGGGTCGCGGTTGGCGCCGGGGAAGTTCATCAGCACCTTGTCGCCCTCCTTGATCGGGCATCCCTCGACCTCGACGTCCTCGCTGGCGATGCGCGCCATCGTGACGGGCGAATAGGCCCGGAGCAGTTCCTCGATCGCGAGCGGCATGATCTCCGGCTCGTCGATCAAGCGCTTGACGTCTCGAGGGTTCTCGGCAAGGTGGAGCATGGCCGATCCGATCCCCGACCAGGTGGTGTCGACACCGGCGATCAGCGTGAGCGCGGCCATCCCGAGAATTGTCAGATCGGGAACTGCCTCGCCCTCGACTTCGGTGTGCAGAAGCGCACTCATCAGATCGTCGCCCGGGTTGGTGCGTCGGTGCTCGAGTTGCTCGAGGAGGTAGAGCGTGAGCGCGTCGCGGCCGCGGGTGGCACGGGCCTCTTCGTGGGCGAACTCGAGCAGGTCCTGGACCCAGCCGGTGAACGTGTCGGCCATCTCGTCGGGGACGCCGAGTACCAGTGAGATCACGCGAACTGGGATCTGGCGGGCGTAGTCGCCCGCCGCGTCGGCGGACCCGTTCTCGATGAATCCGTCGATGAGGCGGTTGCACAAATCGCGGGTGTACGGCTCGTACTCGGCCACGCGGGTGTGCGAGAACCAGGGAAGCATCAGTCGGCGTGTCCACGTGTGCTCGGGCTGATCGGAGTCGATCGGTGGGAGACTCAGATCGACCGGCGGCGGCGGGCGCTCGTCTTCATCGAAGGTGAGCACGCCGACATCGGTCGAGTTGAACCCGTGGTGATCCTGCGCGAACCGCTGGACATCGGCGTACCGGGTCGGCAGCCACGATCCGCCCCACCGTTCGGTGTGCGCGATCGGGCACTGCTGTCGCAGGTCGTCCCACACGGGATACGGATCGGCGACGTAGTCGGCGTCGAGGACGTCGTAGTCGGTCGTCCAGTCGCTCACAGGCGGCTGACCGGTTGCGTGGGTGTCGTTGCTCATTTGGTCCCCCTCGTTGATCCCCGTTGGTTCGAACCGTAGCGCCGACTGGATCGAGCGGTAGCGCCGGGATCGGTCGGGGCGCGAAATCGGGTCCGGTGAGGTGCAATCCCGTTGGCGGGGAAAGGCTTGGATCAGTACACGGAGTCGGTTTCCCGATCCGTCCCTGGCTCCCTGTTGGGCACCTCATCGGACCCGGAATCATGGTCGCGCCGTCGCCTGGAAAAGGCAAGAGGAATTTGGTCCCAACGGACCGAGCGCGCGTCAGAGGACGATGTTCACCATTCGGCCGGGCACGACGATGACCTTCTTCGGGGTCGCTCCGTCGACGAGGGCCGCGATCTTCTCGTCGGCGAGTGCCGTCGCCTCGATCACGTCCGGGGACGCGTCGGTGGCCACGTCGATGCGACCGCGGACCTTGCCGTTGATCTGGACCGGGACCTCGACCGTGTCGTCGACGAGCAGCGCCGGGTCGGCGACCGGGAAGTCGACGTAGGTGATCGTGTCGGTGTAGCCGAGCTTGCGCCACAACTCTTCGGCGATGTGCGGCACGAGCGGGGCGAGCATGACCGCCATGGGCTCCGCGACCTCGCGGGGCGTGGCATCGAGCTTCGTGACCGCGTTGTTCAACTCGATCAGCTTCGCGATCGCGGTGTTGAACCGCAGCGCGTCCATCTCGGTGCGCACCGTGTCGATGGTGCGGTGCAGCAACTTGCGGGTGTCGTCGTCAGCGGCAGTGTCGACCACCGTGCACTCGCCGCTGGTCTCGTCGACCATGTTGCGCCACAGCCGCTGGAGGAAGCGGTACATCCCGACGACGTCGCGGGTCTCCCACGGACGCGATGCGTCGAGTGGCCCCGTGGCCATCTCGTAGAGCCGCAGGGTGTCGGCGCCGTACTCGTCGTACATGTCGTCGGGTGAGACGGCGTTCTTCAGGCTCTTGCCCATCTTGCCCCACTCACGCCGGACGGGCTCGCCCTCGTAGGTGAAGCCGGTCTTGTCGTCGCCGGTCACCTGGGTGGCGTCGACATAGATCTCGCGATCGTCCTTGTACGCCGCGGCCTGCACGTAGCCCTGGTTGAACAGCCGGGCATACGGCTCCTTCGAGCTGACGTGGCCGAGGTCGTAGAGCACCTTGTGCCAGAAGCGCGAGTACAGCAGGTGCAGAACTGCGTGCTCGACACCGCCGACGTACAGATCGACGCCACCGGGATGGTCGGGCCGGATGTCCGTACGCGGGCCCATCCAGTACTCCTCGACTTCGCGGTCGACGAACCGGTTCTCGTTCGTCGGATCGAGGTAGCGCATCTCGTACCAACACGATCCCGCCCACTGCGGCATCACGTTGGTGTCGCGCCGGTAGACCTGCGGGCCACCGCCGCGTTCGGGATACAGATCGAGCTCGACCTCGACCCAGTCGCCGAGGCGGTCGAGCGGGCTCTCCGGGTTGGAGAACTCGTCGTCGGCGTCGAACGTGCGAGGCGAGAACGACTCGGTCTCGGGCAGCAGCACCGGCAACATCTCGTCGGGCAGTGTGTGAGGTCGGCCGTCGACGTCGTAGACGATCGGGAACGGCTCGCCCCAGTACCGCTGCCGGCTGAAGAGCCAGTCGCGCAGCTTGTAGTTGATGGTGGCGGTGCCGGCACCGTGGGCTTCGAGCCAGGCGTTCATCCGCTCGATGCCGTCGGCCGTGTTGTCGACCCCGTTCAGGTCGAGTTCGTCGTTGGCCGACTGCACGTACGGCGCATCGCCCACGTAGGCCACGGGCCACTGCGAGGTGTCGAGCGTCGGCTCGATGCCCTGCGCCTCGAACCAGGCGTCGGATGGGCGCTGGATCGCCGGGATCGGCAGACCGAATTTGCGGGCGAACTCGAAGTCGCGCTGGTCACCGCACGGCACGGCCATGATCGCTCCGGTGCCGTAGCCCATCAGGACGTAGTCGGCGATCCACACCGGGATCTGCTCGCCGTTGACGGGGTTCGTGGCGTACGAACCGGTGAACACACCCGTCTTCTCGCGTGTGTCGTCCTGGCGCTCGAAGTCCTTCTTCTTGCCGGCCTGTGTCCGGTAGTCGGCAACAGCATCCGCCTGTTCGGTGACGGTGAGCGTGTCGACGAACGGGTGCTCGGGCGAGAGCACCATGAACGACGCCCCGAACAGCGTGTCCGGTCGTGTGGTGAACACCGTGATGTCGCCGGCAGGGGAGGGAAAGTGGACCTCGGCGCCATGGCTGCGCCCGATCCAGTTGCGCTGCATCGACTTGATTGCGTCGGTCCAGTCGAGCAACTCGAGGTCGTCGATCAGGCGGTCGGCGTAGGTGGTGATGCGCATCATCCACTGCCGCATGTTGCGCTTGAACACCGGGAAGTTGCCGCGGTCGCTGCGCCCGTCGGCGGTGACCTCCTCGTTCGCCACCACGGTGCCCAGGCCTGGACACCAGTTGACCGGTGCCTCGCTGACGTACGCGAGCCGTTGGTCGTCGATGACATCGGCCCGATCGGCTGCGCTGAGGTCGGCCCAGGGTCGCCCATCGGGTGTGGGCCGCGAGCCCGACTCGTACTCGGTGATCAGCTCGTCGATCGGGCGCGCCCGGTCGAGGTCGTGGTCGTACCAGGCGTTGAACACCTGGCTGAAGATCCACTGGGTCCAGCGGTAGAAATCGGGGTCGGTGGTCGACACGCTGCGGCGCGGGTCGTGGGCGAGACCGAGGCGGCGGAGCTGGCGGCGGTAGGTGTCGACGTTCTGCTGGGTGGTGATCGCCGGGTGCTGGCCGGTCTCGACGGCGAACTGCTCGGCGGGCAACCCGAAGGCGTCGAAGCCCATGGCGTGCAGCACGTTGTGGCCGGTCATCCGCTTGAAGCGGGCGAACACGTCGGTGCCGATGAAGCCCAGTGGATGCCCGACGTGCAGGCCGGTTCCGGACGGGTACGGGAACATGTCGAGCACGAAGAGCTTCTCGCCCCGTTCCCGCGCCAGGTCGACGTCGGCGAGCGGTCCGGCAGTGTTGGGGGTCTCGAACGTGTGGTGCTCGTCCCACCAGTCCTGCCAGCGCAACTCGATGTCCTGTGCGAGTGCCGCTGAGTATCGGTGCGGAGGGGTGTCGTTCTCGTTGCTCATACCGGCCGACCAGCCTACGGCGCGGCGCCCTCCCGTCCCGGAGCCATTCCCCGACGAGCTCCGCCGGCGCTGTGCGCTGAGACGACCCGGTGGCGAGCTGACTACGTTCTCCCCGATGAGCGCTCCTGAGATTCATGGCACGATTGCGAACGGATACGGAGCGGTCGCCGACGCGTTCGAGCAGAACTTCGTCGAGCACGGCGAACTCGGCGCGGCGTTCTCGGTGTACGTCGACGGTGAGGTCAAGGCTGACCTGTGGGCCGGTACCGCCGACAAGTCCACCGAGCGTCCGTGGCTGGAGGACACGCTGCAACTGGTGTTCTCGACCACGAAGGGCGCCGCAGCCATCTGCATCGCGAGGCTGGTCGAAGCGGGCCTCGTCTCCTACGGCGACACGGTCGCCACGTACTGGCCCGAGTTCGCTGCCAACGCCAAGAGCGACATCACGATCGCACAGATGATGAGCCACCAGGCCGGCTTGCCGTACCCCGTGGTCGAACTCGGCTTCGACGATGCCATGGCGGTGACGCCCATGGTGGAAGCGCTCGCCGCGCAAGCGCCGGTCTGGGACCCGGGAACCAAACACGGCTACCACGCGGTCACCTACGGCTGGCTGGCCGGTGAACTCCTGCGCCGGGTCGACGGACGCACGCTCGGCCGGTACTTCGCCGAGGAGGTCGCCACACCGCTGGGGCTCGACTTCTGGATCGGGTTGCCCGAGTCGGAGGAGTCCAGAGTCTCGACGCTCGAAGCCGTTCCGCCGCCGGAGGACCCGAACGTGGCAGCGCTGATGGAGCAGTTCATGGGGCCAGGCACCACGCCGTGGAAGGCGTTGACGGTCAATGGCGCCTTGACCACCACCGGTGACGAGAACGCATTCAACACGAGGGCGGTGCACGCCACCGAGATGCCCGCAGCGAACGGGATCACCACGGCGCGCAGCCTCGCCAGGATGTACGCGGCCACCGTGGGGCCCGTCGACGGAATCCGACTGGTCGACGACGAGACGATCGCGGCCGCGAGCGCCGAAGCGGTCAACGGACCTGACGCGGTGCTGGTGTTCCCGAGCCAGTTCGGGATGGGGTTCATGCTCCACGGCACCTTGACCCCGATGTTCAGCGCCGCATCATTCGGCCATGCCGGTGCAGGTGGTTCGCTCGGCTACGCCGACATCGACGCCAAGGTCGGATACGGCTACGTGATGAACCAGATGGCGGGCGGAATCGCCGGCGACCCGCGCACCATCGCGCTCAACGAGGCCGTTCGAGCCTGTCTCTGACGAGTTCGCTGCCGGATCGTCAAATCCGGCGCCGGGTTTCTCCCTGCCATTTCCGGCACCCCGATTCGGCTGATCGGTCACCCGGTGGTGGCCGCTGGTCGACGACGCCGTTCATGCACGGCGCCGAGTGCGAACACCCTGGTCAGCGATGCCATGCGGGCCCGCACGGCCCACACGAATGAGCACACCCACCCCTCCCGCAGAGCCGGGCGATGGCCGGTGGATGCGGCCCTCGCCGCCACACAACTTCGCTGTGGATGGTCGGGTATCGAGTTGCCAACCCGAGTCCGTTGGGTATGGTCGTCGGAACGCATCAACGAGGTCGTGGGCAGTCGTCCGCGCCCGTCTCAGCGAACGAGGCCTCCCAAGACGGCCGCGAGAGGAAGACATTCGAGTACCGACATCGCAACTCACATGGAACCTGTTGGCACTCGCTCGGACGAGGTGTGCCGCACCGTGAGCGATGTCCTCGAAACGCTGTCCGCTCCGACCACCCCGCAGCCGGAGGGGGTGCGGCCGCGTCGCCGCATATCGGCCCGCGGGATTGCGATTACGCTGTTCCTGCTCCTGCTCGGTTGGTGGCTCTTCATCGCCGACACCGCCGCGAACAACGACGTCATCGAGGGCTTCGACGTGCTCTTCACGGGCATCGTCGAACTGCCGGCACTCGTCTTCAATCCCGACGCCTATTCGAGCTGGTGGACGTGGATGACCGATGCCGAAGGCTGGTCGCCGATCTTCGAACGTGTCGTCGAACACGTGCAACTCGTTGCGATCTCGATGCTCTTCGCCATCATCATCTCGGTCGTGCTCGGTGTGCTCGTCCACCGGGTCCGTGCGCTGCGGGGCCTGATCCTCGGAGTCGCCTCGATCATGCTGACGATCCCGTCGCTGGCGCTGTTCGCCATCTTCATCTCGATCCCGGCGATCGGCATCGGTGACCGCGGCCCGATCATCGCACTCATGATGTATTCGATCCTGCCGATTCTCCGCAACACGATCATCGGCCTCGAGGACGTCGACCGTGCGGTGATCGAGTCGGCGAAGGGGATGGGGCTCAATGCCACACAGCGGCTGCTCAGGATCGAG
>CAWKCN010000041.1:0-114502 GCA_963848145.1 Ilumatobacteraceae bacterium | reverse complement strand
CAGCACGTGGTAGTTGTTCACGAACTGGATGTCGCCGGGTCGCAACGCCATTTCGACCTGGTTGTCGGCATCGTTGATCAGTTCGTCGTAGGCGTCCATCGCTTCGACCTGGATGTCGGTGAGGCGCGGTGCCTCGGCGTGTCGTTGCGATGCTTGGATGAACGCCCGGATGTACCGGACGAACAGCCGGTCGCCGGTCGGACCGCTGTGCCGGGTGAACGCCGGGACGAAGTAGAACGGCTGTCCACCGTCGCGGTGTTCGCCTCGGAAGTCGTATGGCAGCGGCTCGAAGAGGACCGCGGCGAGGTCGGGCCGGGAACGCACGAGCGCGTTGTACGCGCCGACGGCGTTGGCGACCAGGCTCTCGCCGCCGCTGACCCCGTTGTCGATGCACATCAGCCCGACCAGGTCGGAACCGTCGCTGTGGAAGCCGAGTGGGTGGCCGCCGATCTCGTTGCCACGGGCGGTGGGATCGTCGGGGGCCTTGCCCTGGTCCTTCACGTCTCCGAGCAGGTGACCCTTGGCGTTCTGGGGCCAGGGCTCTCCGAGGTGCACACCGATGCCCCAGTAGATCCATGACGCGCCCTCGGCGCCCAGCCGCTCGACGTCGAGCGCAGCGATGCGGGCGAATCCCCTGCCGTCGACCAACTCCTGTGCGACGTCGGCGAGCAGCGGGGCCAGTGTGGGCAGCGGGAAGTCGCCAGCGGTGACGTCGAGCACGTCGTCGGTCGTCGAGCGGGCGTGCGCGAGGGCCTCATCGAGTTCGACATGGTGTGCGTCGGTGAGCTGCAGCGTCCAGTCGGCGGTGTCGCCGACGTCGCTCGCCCTCCAGTTGGCGTGTGGTTCGAGTTCGACGATGTCGTTCCGTGCCTCGGTGGTGCTCATCTCATGGTCCTCCCGGTGCGGGCTTGGCACCTCGGATCAGGCGGCCCGGCAGGGCCTCTGTTGCGATGCCGTCGTGGTAGGTCTCGTGGCCGGCGACGATCGTGTGACGCCAGCCCTCGGCGCGCTGCAGCAGCCGTCGTCCTCGGGCCGGGAGGTCGTGGACGATCTCGGGCTTGTGCAGGCGCAGCTTGTCGAAGTCGACCACGTTGAGATCAGCCCGATATCCGGGGGCGATGACGCCGCGGTCGAGTAGACCGACCGTGCGGGCGGTGTCGCGGCAGTGCCGTTGCACCAGGAACGGCAGCGGGATCCGGTCGTGGTCGCGATCGTGGCCCCAGTAGGCGAGCAGCGTGGTCGGGAAGCTGCCGTCGCAGATCGTGCCGACGTGCGCGCCGCCGTCGGCCAGGCCGGGCACCGTGTGAGGGTGCACGAGCATCTCGTGGCAGCCGTCGAGATTGCCGTCGACGTAGTTGAGGAACGGCAGGTAGAGCAGGCCGTGGCCGTCGTCGGCGAGCAGTGCGTCGAGTGCGACCTCTTCGGGACTGCGATTGGTACGGCTCGCGACTGCGGCGATCGAGGTGTCGGGCGACGGTTCGTAGTCGGGTTCGTCGGCCATCTCGAACATCATCTCGAAGCGTCCGATCAGGTTTCCTCCGAGTTTGTCGCGGGTGCGTTCGACGGCTTCGGCGAGCAGGCGTTCCCGCACGGTCGGGTCGCGTAGCGCCTCGACTCGCGCGGCGAGCGGTCGATCGGCGATCGAACGGTAGACCGAATTGGCGAGAAACGGGTTGAGCGTGCATTCGAAACCGAGGATCAGGCCCACCGCGCGAGGAGCGACCTGCCCGGTCATCGCGAGACCATCGGCGTTGGCCGTCGTGATCTTTCCGAGCAGTCCGCGGAATGCATCGGGCACCATCGGGTTGCGGGCGATCGAGATCGACATGGGACGACCCGACGTGGTCACCATGTCGCGCAGCATCGAGAACTCGGCATCGGGGTCGAGGAAGTCGGACACCACCTGCAGCACGCCGGTGCCGGTGGCGCCCACGCCCTGGGCAATTCCGACCAACTCGTCAGGCGCCGCGGTGAGCGTGGGGGTGTAGGCCCCGGTCGATGTCTTGTGGTTGCGTGTGCGGCTCGTGGTGAAACCGAGTGCACCGGCCTCGATGCCCTCTCGGGCGAGTTCGGCCATCGCCGCGATGTCGTCGGGAGTGGCGTCTTCGTGGTTCGCCCCACGCTCACCCATCACATTGAGTCGCAGCGCACCATGGGGCACCTGCATGGCGACGTCGATGTCGTGGGGGATCGAGTCGACCGCGTCGAGGAACTCGCCGAACGAGTTCCAGTTCCAAGCCAACCCCTCGTGGAGTGCCGCACCCGGGATGTCTTCGACGCCTTCCATCAACTCGATCAGCTTGTCGTGGTCGGCATCGTGCACCGGTGCGAACCCGACACCGCAGTTGCCGGTGACCACCGTGGTCACGCCGTGCCACGACGACGGCTGCAGCCGCTGATCCCAGGTTGCCTGGCCGTCGTAGTGCGAGTGGATGTCTACGATGCCGGGGATGACGAGCGCTCCGGCCGCGTCGATCTCGCGTGCACCGGACTCACCGATGATGCCCACGTCGACGATGATGCCGTCGTGGACGGCAACGTCGGCGTTGCGGGCCTTGATGCCGGTGCCGTCGATGACGGAGCCGCCGCGGATGATCAGGTCGTAGTCGGCCATGCGCCAGTCTCGCGTTGCACGGCCACGTTGCGAGACACGGACGTCGTTCGGCGCCGATCGGACCGTGAGTCGAGTGTGTCGCCCCATCGAGCGGGCGGGGCTCCTTTAGGATCCCATCGTGGAACACACCCGAGGATTCTCCGGCCCGACCGGTTTCGAGGGTGTGGGGTGGGAAGACGAGAACGTCGAACCCGCAACGCCGGCGTCGGCGTCCGAAGCCGAGACACCGCCAGAAGATCCGAGTCTGGGAACGCACCGCAGCCGTCGGCGCCGCTGGTGGCATCGCCATCTCGAGTCGTCCGAACGCCAGCGGGTGATGGCCGAGTTGGCGATCAAGCGACAGGACCGCTGGGCGTACCGGTTCACGGTGATGGTCACGTTGTCGGTGATCGTCGCGGTCATGGGACTGTCGGCCGACTCCGCCGCGGTGGTCATCGGGGCGATGCTGCTGGCACCGCTGATGCAGCCGGTGCTCGGCACCGCCGCGTGCATCGCGATGGCGTTGTTCCAGAAGTCGCTGCGATCGTTCGGTGTGGTCGTCCTGGCCACCGTGTG
This sequence comes from Ilumatobacteraceae bacterium, assembly GCA_963848145.1. Lineage (GTDB taxonomy): Bacteria > Actinomycetota > Acidimicrobiia > Acidimicrobiales > Ilumatobacteraceae > Sva-07. The sequence continues at coordinate 111,333 of CAWKCN010000041.1, read as the reverse complement.
GTCGATTGCGTTGTCGTACGTGTTGGCTGCCCTGTTCGTCAACGGCGAACTCCCCAACGAGGTGACGAGCCGAACGGCGCCGGACATCCGCGACCTCGTCGTCGCGCTCGCGGCAGGTACCGCCGGCGCATACGCAACGGTCCGGAAGGACGCATCCGCGTCACTGCCCGGCGTGGCCGTGGCGGTGGCGCTCGTCCCGCCGTTGGGTGCGGTCGGGATCTCGTTGGAGGCCGGCAACGCCACCTTCGCATGGGGCGCCATGCTGCTCTACACCACCAACCTGTTCGCGATCGTGCTCGCCGGTGTGGTCGTGTTCGTCGTCACCGGATTCGTCCCGCCGCGGCGGCTCGCCAACACGTTTCGGCGCACCTCTCTGGTGGCCGCGGTCGTCGGCGTGGTCGTGATCGCGATTGCGCTGCCGCTCTACGGCGCCTCGACGTCGGCCGTCGAACGTTCCGAGCGTGAAGTGCAGGCACTCGAGATCGTGTCGGTGTGGCTCGGCCCGACCGATCGGCGCTCGGCGCCCGAGGTCAGCTTCGACGACCAGCGAATCACGATCGCTGTGCGCAGTTTCGACACGCCGCCGGACCCCGACCCGCTGATCGAGTCGCTGCAGACCGCCTTCGGGGCCGAGCGCATCGTCTCGATCGAATGGGACCGTGTCGACCAAGCCACGACGACCACGACGGTGGCGCCGACGACCACCATCGTGTCCGATGAGGAGCGCCTTGCGGCCGAGGTCGAGTCGATCGTGGATCGCTGGCTCGCCGAACTCGACGCCGGTGGTCGGCGCGACGCCCTCTCGATTGCCGACAACGTCGTCCGCCTCGATGCCAGCGGCACCATCGACGCTCCTGCACTCGAGTCGTTGACGACGATGCTCGACACCGAACTCGATCAGACCTTCGAGGTACAGCTCACGTGGCTCAAGCGCGAGAGCGTCGCCGGTGAGGAGCCGCCGACGCCCGATCAGGTGCTCGCCGAGCGCATCTTGCTGCTCGCTCGCGACTGGGCGGCCGCCGAGCAGGTCGAGGTGATCTCGACGAGCTTCGACGGTCGCCGTGCCGTCGTCGAGGTCGCCGGCCCGGACGCTCCCGACGCCAGCGACCTGGTCACCACGCTCGCCGAACTGCTCGACCCCGACGATCAGGTGACCGTGCTGTTCATCGAACGCCGCGACATCACCACCACGACGACCACCAGTACGACGACCACGCTGCCTGGCTGACGACCACACTCCCTGGCTGGCGCCTTCTGCAAGACTCTGGGCGTCGAGAGGAGCAACCGGTGGCGTTCAAACACGAGCAACTCAGCAGATGGCTGGCGGATCAGGCGCCTGGCGAGACCCTGGTGAGCTATGTCGCCACGGGGTTCGGCCAGGTGAACAGTGCCGGCGTGGGCTCGAGCGTGACACCGTCTGCGTCGAGCGGCAGCGATCGGCGCGAGGCGTTCGCCGACTCGCTCGGCGCCGAGCGGTCGTACAGCAGCGGGTACAACACGACGTTCTACGCGCTCACCGATCGACGCCTGATCCTGGGCACCCGTTCGAGTGTTCGCAACCGACCGAAGGACCTGTTGCACAGCGCCCCGGTCGACGGCATCACCGTGTACTGGTTCGACGACGACGAGGGCGCCGGCAACAGCTTCCGCCACTTCGTGGCCGACTTCGGCGACGGCACGATCCGTTCCGACCGGACCGGCCTCACGGTGCTCGGTCGGCCCACGAAATCGACTGCTGATCCATTCATCGAAGCGCTCGGCGATCGCGCACAGCACATCCAGCCCAGCTGAGGAGAGGACACATGACCGACGAGGGCGACCAGCGAGCGATGCCGCCGGGGATCGGCGTGCCGGCCGACGACGACATCTTCACCGACAACGTACGTTTCGGCGACGTCGATTCCTGGAACCGGACGGCGGTTCGCCTCCACGAGGAGCAGGGTGGCTTCCACCGCATCGAACGCGAAGGTTTCCCGCCGATTCTCGCCGTGCTCGACCACGCCGCCGTGCTCGAGGTCGAACGTCAGCCCGAGCTGTTCACCAACGGCCCGGCGCCGGTGCTCACCACGCAGGAGGCGCTCGACAATCCGCCGCCGATCGAGCTGAAGACGCTGATCCACATGGACGGCGACGAGCACACCGCTTACCGCAAGCTCGGGCTCCCACAGTTCAAACCGGCCAGCCTCGATCGGCTGCAGGACCGTCTCGACGAACTGAGCGAGCAAGCGGTCGCAACGATGCGCGACGCCGGCGGCGAACTCGACTTCTCCACCGACGTGGCGTTGGCGTACCCCTTGCAGGTGATTCTCGAGATCCTCGGCCTGCCCGAGGCCGACTACCCACGGATGCTGCAACTGACACAGCAACTGTTCGGCGGCGAAGACCCCGACCTGCAGCGCGAAGAGCTGAGCCCCGAAGCCATCGGCGCGATCCTGATGGACTTCATGGCCTACTTCTCGGGGATCACCGTCGATCGTCGAGCTGACCCCACCGACGACCTGGCGTCACTGATCGCCAACGGGCGCCTCGGTGACGGCCCGGACGCACCGCCGCTCGGCGACCTCGAGACGATCGGCTACTACATCATCGTGGCCACCGCCGGGCACGACACCACGTCGAGTGCGATGGCCGGAGGGTTCCGTGCGCTCGTCGAGCACCCCGACCAGCTCGCGCTCCTCCAGCACCGTCCCGAGCTGATGAACAACGCCATCGAGGAGATGCTGCGCTGGACGGCACCGGTGCGCCACTTCATGCGGTGCGCCACCGCCGACACCGAACTGCACGGGCATCCGGTTGCCGAGGGCGAGTTCGTGTACCTCTCGTACAAGGGCGCGAATCTCGACCCGAAGGTGTTCGCCGACCCGCTGCGGTTCGACATCGAGCGTCCGAACGCCGACCGGCAGATCTCGTTCGGGTTCGGCAAGCACTTCTGCATGGGCGCGCAACTCGCACGCATGGAACTGCGGTCGCTGTTCAACCGGTTGCTCCCGATGATCGAGTCGGTCGAGTTCGCGGGCGAGCCCACGATGGCGCAGACCACCTTCGTCGGCGGTCCCAAAGCTCTTCCGATCCGCTACACACTCCGCAGCGACAGCTGACGGTGCAGTTCCGGGAGGGTGTGTCCGGCGATGCGCCCCGCATCGCCGAGTACTACCACCGGTGCTGGCTGGCAGCGTCCGCTCCGTCACTCGAGCCGGGCGTCGCCGAGCGGTTGGAGGCGTCGATGTGGCTGGATCTCTTCCACGGCCGGCTCGTGCCGGACAGCTCGATGCGCACGGTGGTTGCAGCGAACGAGGGCGTGGTCGTCGGTCATGTCCAGGTGGAAGGCAACCTTCTCGTGCACCTGTTCGTCGACCCGGATCACCAGGGCGCAGGGATCGGGAGTCGACTGCTTGCGATCGGTGAAGCGCTCATCGCCGACGCCGGCCACACCGACGCCGAGTTGCACACACGGGTCGACAACGACCGCGCGATCGCGTTGTACCGCTCGGTGGGTTGGCAACTGACCGATCGGTTGATCCACAGCGCACACGACGGCATCGAGTACGACGAGCACGTGCTGGTCAAGCCCCTCCACCGATGAGCGAACACACCACATCTGCGGGTTTCGCTGATCGCTTCGGACGCTCAGCTGAGTTGGAGGCCGGCGAGTGAACCCTCGGCGCGCCAGTCCTCCAGCACCTTGATGAACGCCAGCGACCCGGCGCCGTAGCTGCCGTTCTTGACGCTGCGCTCACTCGGCTTGCCCTCGTTGTTGTAGTAGCCGGGCGTGCACGACTCGAGGAACTTCAGATTCATCTGTGACAGGCCCACGATCGTGTCGACCCATGCGGCTTCGGCCTCGGCGTCGGCCTCGATCACGGTGACGCCGCGCTCGGCGGCCTCGGCGAGAATGTAGGCGAGGTGCTTGCTCTGTTCGTTGAGCATGTGCGGGAAGTTCACCGTGAAGCCCGACTGCACGTTGGAGAAGATGAAGCAGTTCGGGAAGCCCCGGCTGTGCATGCCGTGCAACGTCGATGCGCCGTCGCTCCACGCCTCGGTCAGCGTGACACCGTCGCGGCCGTGCAGCTCGTAGCCGGCGCGCCGGGTGTAGTCGGTGCCGACCTCGAAGCCCGTCGCGTAGATCAGGCAGTCGACCTCGAACTCCTCTTCGACGAGATCGCCGGTGCTGTTGTGGCGCTCGACGACGACGCCGGTCGGGGTGATCCGCTTGACGCCGCGACCTTCGGTGTCGATCAGTTCGACGTTGGGACGGTTGAACGTGTCGAGGTACTCGTCGTGGAAGCACGGCCGCTTGCAGAACTGCCGGTACCAGGGCTTGAGCGCCGCGGCGGTGCTCGGGTCGGCAACGATCTCCTCGACTCGTGAGCGGATCTGTTCCATCTTCTCGAAGTCGGCGAGCTCCATCGTCTTCATCAAGCCGTCGGGTGTCATGTCGCCCTCGCCGCGCCGGACCCGGATCAGCAGGTTGCCGATGATGTCGGTCCAGCCGTCGTCGACGAGGTCCTCGGACTCGGGGATGCCCGACACGAGGTTGTTGAAGTTCTCCATCCGCCGTTCCTGCCAGCCCGGCTCGAGGCCGGCCGCCCACTCGGGGTCGGTGGGGCGGTTGTCGCGGACGTCGATCGACGACGGGGTGCGTTGGAACACGTAGAGCTGCTGGGCACCGGCGCCGAGATGCGGCACGCACTGCACGGCGGTGGCCCCGGTGCCGATGATTCCGACACGCTTGTCGGCGAGGCCGTCGAGACCGCCGTCGGAACCCCCGCCCGTGTAGTCGTAGTCCCACCGACTGGTGTGGAACGTGTGGCCCTCGTACGAGGTGATGCCGTCGATACCGGGCAGCTTCGGCCGGTGCAGCGGTCCGCTCGCCATCACGATGTAGCGGGCGCGCATCGCGTCACCCCGGTTCGTTCCGACGATCCAACGCCGGTCGGCGTCGTCCCAGCGCATGTCGGTGACCTCGGTCTGGAAACATGCATTTCGATAGAGGTCGAAGTGTCGTCCGATCGCCTGGCTGTGAGCGAGGATCTCGGCAGCTTGGGAGTACTTCTGTTTCGGCATGTAGCCGATCTCTTCGAGCAGTGGGAGGTACACGTACGACTCCACGTCGCACGCTGCGCCGGGGTAGCGGTTCCAGTACCAGGTGCCGCCGAAGTCGCCGCCCTTCTCGACCATGCGGATGTCGTCGACGCCCGCTTCGCGCAGGCGTGCTCCGGCGAGCAGCCCGCCGAATCCTCCGCCGATGACGAGCACCTCGACCTCGTCGGTCAGCGGTTCGCGCTCGATCGGGTCGACGTACGGGTCGTGCAGGTATCGCTCGAACTCGCCGGCCACCTCGATGTACTGCTCGTTGCCGACCTCACGGAGTCGCTTGTCGCGCTCCTCGCGGTACTTGTCGCGCAGCGCGTCGGGGTCGAAGGTCGTCGTGCTCGTCTCGGCCTCGCTCATCGCTGCAGCGTAGAAAGCCACGCCGCCGCACTCGTCACCGTGGCGTTACGTCTGGTGTCAGACACCAGACGTAACGCACGCGGGGTCAGGTCTCGACGTCGGCGAAGCGTTCGATGTCGCCGCGGTGGCCGGCGACCACGATCAGATCGTGCTCGCCGAGGTGGGTGGCGCTCTCGGCGTACGTGAACGGCTGACCTTCCGGCTTGATGCACACCACCGTGACCTTGTACTTGCCGCGCAGGTCGGTGTCGCCGAGTCCCTTTCCAGCGAGGTTGCGCGGCACCCGCATCTCGACGAGTACGAAGTCGTCGTCGAGCGCGAAGTACTCGATCAGGGCGCCGGTGACGAGGCGAGCGACCCTGCTGCCCATCTCCGCTTCGGGGAACACGACGTGGTGCGCGCCGACACGTTCGAGGATGCGACCGTGTGGCCGGGTCAGCGCCTTGGCCCAGATGTTCGGCACCTCGAGGTCGACCAGGGCGCCCGTGGTCAGCACGCTGGCCTCGATGTCGGCACCGATCGCCACCACGACGGTGACGGCATCGGCGACACCGAGTTGACGCAGGGTGGCTTCGTTGGTCGTGTCGGCCTGGACGACGTGCGTGAGGTGGCCGGCGTGTTGCTGCACCCGGTGCTCGTCGGCGTCGATGCCCAGCACCTCGTGTCCCATGTCGATCAGCGTGCCTGCGAGCGCGGAACCGAATCGGCCGAGACCGATCACGACGATCTCGCCTCGGTGCTCGACGTTGGGTCGGAAGCCGCCGAGCATGTTGTGAAGGATGTGTTCAGCCAATGATCGGTCGCTCCTCGGGATAACGATACGGCGTCGCACGGTTGCGCAACGCCAACGCAGTGACGAACGTGACCGGCCCGACTCGTCCGGCGAGCATCACGACGACCAGGACGAGATGTCCGGTCGCGCCGATCGTGCCGGTGACCCCGGTCGACAGCCCGACGGTGCCGAAGGCGGAGGTGGCCTCGAAGAGCGCTGGGGTCAGCGAGAGGTCTTCGATGCTCATCAACAGCAGCGACGTGCCGACCACCACCCCGATCGACAGCAGCGCGACGGTGAGTGCCTGGCGGATCAGGTCGGTCGGCAACCGGCGGTTGAACGCGCTCGCATCGGCATTGCCCCGAACCTCCGACCACAGGACGTAGCCGAGCACGGCGAACGTGGTCACCTTGATGCCGCCGCTGGTCGATGCCGGGCCTGCGCCGATGAACATCAAGGCGGTGATGACGAGCAGTGTCGGCTCGTTCATCCCGCCGATGTCGACGGTGTTGAACCCCGCGGTCCTCGGGGTCACCCCCTGGAACCAGCCGGTCAGCAGTTTGTCGAACGTGTCGAGCGGTCCGAGCGTGTTCGGGTTGGTCCATTCGAACGACATCACCACGAGCGGCCCGACGATCAACAACCCGGCGGTGGCGAGCAGCGTGATCTTCGAGTGCAGGCTCCATGGCAGTGGCCTCGACGCCGCGCCCGAGCGTCGATGACGCTCGCGTCGCCAGAGCTCGACCAGGATCGGAAAGCCCAGACCACCGACGATGAACGCGCCCGACACCCCGAGCACGACGACGGGGTCGGTCGCGAAGCGTTCCAGGTTGTTCGGGTACAACGAGATGCCGGCATTGTTGAACGCGGAGATCGAGTGGAAGACAGCCGAGTACGCGGCGTGGCCGACGTTGGTCTCGTAGCCGCCCTGCCAGAACCGGATGAACAACACCGCCGCGAGCCCCCCTTCGATCGCCAAGGTGATCTTGGCGATCGCACCGATCAGTCGGCGGAGGTCTCCGATGTCGACGGCGCCGATCTCTGCTTGGGCCAGCATCCGCTGGCGAAGGCCGACGCGATGCGACGCGATCAGGGCGAGCACGGAACCGATGGTCATGATGCCGAAGCCGCCCACCTGGATCAGTGCCAGGATCACCAACTCGCCGAACACCGAGAAGCGGCTGATGTCGGTCGAGCCGAGCCCGGTCACGGTTGCCGCCGACGTCGAGGTGAACAGTGCGTCCTCGAGTCCGATGTGCCCGGGACCGTCGGCCGAGAGCGGCAACCAGAGCAGCGCGGTGCCGATGGCGATGAACGCCACGAACGCCGCCACGACCAGTTGCGCGGGGTTCTTGAACGCTGCGAGCAAGCCCCGTCGTGGCACCGAACGAGCTTAGAAGGCGGCATCCTGGTGGGATGTTCCTCGGAGAAGACCTCCTCGCCTGGCTGACGCTGGCGTTCGGCGGCGCGCTGTTCGTCGGGAACGGCCTGGCCATCGTCAAGCCGCCTGCCCGGCAACTCGACGACGCGAACCTCCAACGGGCGCCGGTGTTGCGCAGCGCTGTCTATGCCGGAATCGGTCTGGTGGCAGCCGTGTGGGCGCTCGCGTCGCTGATCAGCGGTTGACCGGTTCCGCGCTGATCAGTTGTTGCTGTAGACCGTGACCGTGACCTGGTTCTCGTCGGCTTCGCCGAAGAACACGATGCCGACGGTCCACTGATCGTCCGTGTACACGTTGTTGATCGTGCCGTTCGCCGTGAAGGTCGATGTCTCGTCGAAACCCGCCGAGGTCAACTCGTCGGCGTAGCTCTCGACGAAGCCATCGCCGTCGACCGTGCCGGAGACGGTGATTGCCTGTTCGGTGTCGGATCCGATGACCGATGCGCTCGCGATCGCAAGCCCGCTCGGCTCGGGGATCTCGCCGGGCCACTCGTCCGGCACCTCCGTCGCAGCACCGGAACGGAAGCTGCCGTCCTCGGACTCGATGTTGATCCCGCCCGACTCGGTGTCGACGTCGCCGGTGACGACCGATCCGTCGGCATCGGTGATCACGAAGTTGCCGTCTTCGTCGAGCGTCATGCCGCCCTCTTCGGTCTGGACCGAGAACCCGCCATCTCCGTCGAGATCGAGGTCGACGTCGCCGCCGCCCTGCGATTCGATCAGCTCTTCGATCCCCGACTCGGTGGCGTTCCCGCACGCGGTGAGTGCGAGTGCGACTCCCGCGGCGCCGAGGATGACCACGGTTCGTTGAATGCCGTTGCGTCCCATACGACGAACAGTACGACCCGGGTCGTCGATGATGCGAGCGATTCGGACCGATGTGCGACAAGTGTCACCGCCACGACGCGTCGCACTCCCGGTGGGTGGGGAGCTGCGAGGATGACGTCATGAGTGGCCCGCTTCGCCTGACGTTCGTGCAATCTGCGAGTCGGGTCGATCAGCTCCCGGAGTCGCCGGCCGAGGTGGCGTTCGTCGGCCGTTCGAACGTCGGGAAGTCGTCGTTGGTCAACGCATTGGCGAACCGCAAGCAGCTGGCGCGGGTGTCGAACACGCCGGGACGGACGCAGCTGATCAACATGTTCGAAGTCGAGAGCGCGCGGGCCGACACCGCCACGATGGTCGACCTGCCGGGGTACGGCTTCGCGAAAGCGGCGAAGAACATCAAACGCGACTGGCCCGAGATGATCGAGGGCTACTTGCTCGAACGCGACAACCTGGCCATGGTGTTCGTCCTCGTCGACGGCCCGATCGGCCCGACGAAACTCGATGAGCAGATGCTCGACTGGCTGCGCTATCACGGCGTGGCGCACACTGTGGTCGCCACGAAATTCGACAAGGTCAAGTCGTCGAAGAGGGCGACCAGAAAGAAGGAGTTGGCGGCGGGATGCCGGCTCGATCAGGGCGACATCGTGTGGGTCAGCGCCGCCAAGGGTGATGGCATCGACGCCTTGCGTTCGCTCGTGCGGACCTGGGTGGGCTGATTTCGTTAGCGTCGGACGAATGCCGCTCGTCGACCTGCCCTCCGTCTCGATCACCGGAACCGGACTGTTCACTCCCCCCGAGTCGGTGAGCAATGCCGAACTGGTCGCTTCGCTCACCGAGGCCGTGCTGAAATGGAATGCCGAGCATGCCGAGGAGATCGCCGGCGGCGAGGTTGCCGAACGACCGGCGCCGGACGAGGAGTTCATCGTCAAGGCCTCGGGTATCGAGCGTCGCTACGTGATGGAGAAGTCGGGTGTGCTCGACCCGGCCCGGATGCGGCCGCGCCTCGAGACCCGGAGCGAGGACGAACTGGGGATCCAAGCCGAGATGTCGCTTCCTGCGGTTCATGAAGCGCTCGCGCAGGCCGGTCGTGCGCCGACCGACGTCGATGCCGTCATCGTCGGGTGCTCCAACCTGCAGCGGGCCTACCCAGCGGTGGCAATCGAGATCCAGGACGCGCTCGGCGCCGACGGATGGGGCTACGACATGAACGTGGCGTGTTCGTCGGCCACCTTCTCGGTGCAGGCGGCCGTCGATGCGCTGCGCAACGGGTCGGCGAACTGCGTGGTGGTCGTCAACCCCGAGATCACCTCAGGGCACAACAACTTCGAGATCCGCGACTTCCACTTCATCTTCGGCGACGCCTGCACCGCGTTGGTCCTCGAGCGCACCGTCGACGCGGTGTCGCCCGATCAGTGGGAGGTCCTCGGGACCAAGTTGGTCACGAAGTTCTCCAACAACATCCGCAACGACTTCGGGTTCTTGAACAGTTCCGAGGTCGTCGAACGCGATCCGCAGGAACTCGTCTTCCGGCAGAACGGCCAGATGGTGTTCCGGGAGGTCTGCCCGATGGTGGCCGAGCACATCGGGGACCATCTCGCGCAGCTCGACCTCGCCGCCGACGACGTTCGGCGGTTCTGGTTGCACCAGGCGAACCTGAAGATGAACCAGCTGATCGCAAAGGGCGTCCTCGGTCGGCTCCCGACCGAGGACGAAGCGCCGGTGATCCTCGACGAGTTCGCCAACACGAGTTCGGCTGGGTCGGTGATCGCCTTCCATCGTCATCGTGACGATCTCGCGCCCGGCGATGTCGGCGTGCTGTGTTCGTTCGGCGCGGGGTATTCGGTCGGCAGCGTCGTCGTCCGCCGGCGTTGACCCTGGTCGCCCGCGTCGTCTGCGTGACGGTTCTGGCGGAGCGCCCCACCCGAATTGCAGCGCAAACGTGGGCGTGGAGGTGCAGTGGGGTGCTTCACTGGGTGCCATGAGCTTCCAGGTCGGTGTCCAACTCCATCCCCAGGCAACCTCGTACGTCGAGCTGCGTGACGCATGGCGACGAGCCGAGTCGGTCGGTGTCGACTCGATCTGGACGTGGGACCACTTCTTCCCCCTGTACGGCGATCCCGACGCCGGTCACTTCGAAGGGTGGACGATCCTCGAGCGCGATGGCAGCCGACACCGACCGCGCCAAGCTCGGGATGCTCGTCACCTGCAACAGCTACCGCAACCCTGAACTGTTGGCCGACATGGCGCGTACCGCCGACCACGTGTCCGGTGGGCGCATGTACCTCGGTCTCGGTGCCGGCTGGTTCGAGCGCGACTACACCGAGTACGGCTATGAGTTCGGCACAGCGATCAATCGACTGCACAAGCTGCGCGACGATCTGCCCCGATTGAAGGGGCGTCTCGAGCAGCTCAACCCAGCCCCGATCGGCGACCTGCCACTGCTGATCGGCGGCTCGGGCGAGAAGGTCACCTTGAAGCTCACCGCCGAACACGCAGACGCGTGGAACTCGTTCGGTCCGCCCGACACGTTTGCGCACAAGAACTCGGTGCTCGACCGTTGGTGCGCGGAGATCGGACGCGATCCGAGTGAAATCGAACGAACCGTTGCGATCGGTCCCGACGACGTCGATCAACTCGACGCCTACCTCGAAGCTGGTGCAACGCACATCATCGTGATGACGGGGAACCCGTTCGATCTGGCGCCGATCGAATCGCTGATCGCACGACGCGACGCCTGACGGCCAGGGCGGCTCAGCCGGGGGCGTTGACGCGGACGAATTCGTCGAGGACGTCGTTGGCGTACGTGCGGTCGAACCCGTCGTTCGACATGAAGCGGGCAAACACGAAACTACCGACGATCGAGGCCATGCTGCGGCGCACGTCGACGTCCGAGCGCAACTCGCCACGTTCGATGGCACGCTCGAAGGCGGACCGGAAGGCCTGTTCGAACAGACTCACGAACTCGTCGCGCACGGTGACCACGGTCGAGTCGTGCAGCGCCCGTTCCATCATGTTGGCGATCATCGAGGCGCGCTGGTCGTCGAGCAGATCGACGACGAGGGGTTCGCACAGAGCGTCGAGATCGGCGCGAATCGGGCCGGTGAGGTCGCTCTCGCTCGGCTTGACGCGCCCGATCGAATCGATGGTGGCACGCAGGAGGTCTTCGCGGGTGGGCCAGTGGTTGTAGACGGTCGTGCGGCTCACCCGTGCTGCACTGGCCACGTTGACGTGGGTGATCGCACCGGGCCCGTCGGCCACGAGGAGGTCTGATGCCGCCTCGATGACGGCTGCACGGGTGCGCTCGACCCGGGGATCGTCGGGTCGGGGAGTACTCGGGGCGGGGGACGTGGTGCTCATCGGGTGTCGGCAATGGTGACGGTGCGTGGTGCGTCGGGCACGGTGTGTCGTGTGACACGTTCGGCAAGATCCCGTTGCCATTGGAGATTCTAGTGGTCAGAATGTCCAATAATGAACATGACGTCCACTTCCCCCCGGGGCGCGTCCGATCAGTCCGACGATGCCGACCGCCCGTACGAGCCTGCCCACGGAGCGCCGCACATCCCGATCGAGGTCCCCGACTCGGCATGGGGCAAGCTCGGCCGGTTCGGCTTCCGCCGCCGCTGGCTCGTGCTCGGTGCGTGGGTGACCGCACTGGTCGCCGTGTTCGCACTCGTCGGCACGATCGGTGCGTCGAGCGACAGTTCGTTCTCGATCCCCGACTCCGAATCGAAGAGCGGCTTCGACACGCTCGATCAGTACTTCGGCGGCGCCGGCAGCGGACGCTCGGGCACGATCATCTTCCGCGCCGACCAGGGTGTCGACGACCCCGAGGTCACCGCAGCGATGACCGAACTCTTCGACGAGGTCGCAGCGATCGACGGAGTCACCCTCACCAGCCCGTATTCACCTCAGGGCCAGGCGATCGGCCTCGTCGCCGTCGATGGCCCACTCGCCGGGCAGGTCGCCTACGCGCAGATCGACCTCTCCGAGAACCTCAGCGAGACCCAGACCGGCGAGATCGGTTCCGAGATCGAGGAGTTGGCGCCAACCGACGTCGACGGCCTCCAGATCGAGATCGGCGGCCAGGCCCTCGGCGAATTCGAGCCGCCGGAGTCAGAGCTGATCGGACTCGGCTTCGCGATCGTCATTCTGATCCTGTCGTTCGGATCGGTGCTCGCGATGGGTCTCCCGATCGGCGTGGCGCTCTTCGGCGTCGGTATCGGCGCCGGCATCATCACCCTGCTCTCCAACGTGATGTCGGTGCCCGACTTCGCCGTCACGCTCGGCGCCATGATCGGCATCGGTGTCGGTATCGACTACGCGCTGTTCATCGTCACGCGCTACCGAGAGGGTCTGAAGGCCGGGCTCGACCCCGAGCAGGCGACGGTCGTCGCGCTCGACACCGCCGGCCGCGCCGTCGTGTTCGCCGGCTTCACCGTCGTGATCTCACTGCTCGGCATGTTCATCATGGGTCTGTCGTTCATCAACGGTCTCGCAACCGGGGCCGCGGTCACGGTGCTCGTCACGATGATCGCCTCGGTGACGCTGCTGCCCGCCCTGCTGGGGTTCGCACAACGAAAGGTCGAGGTCTCGCGCTGGCGTGGTGTCATCGCAGCGGGTCTGGTGGCGATCGCGCTCGTGGGCCTGGGTCTGGGTATCCAACCGCTCCTGATCGGTGCACCGCTGGCCGTGGTGGTCATGTTGGCGTCGTTCGCCGTCGCCCCGCTTCGCAAGGAGTTGCCGCCTCGCAAGGAGAAGCCGCTCCGTCAGACGTGGGCGTACAAGTGGAGCCGGTTCGTGCAGCACCGTCCGTGGCCGATCGCAATCGCAACGACGTTGTTCCTGCTGTTGATGTCGGTGCCGGTACTCGGGCTGCGCCTCGGGTTCTCGGACGAGAGCAACTTCGCCGAGGGCACCACCACGCGTGAGGCCTACGACCTGACCAGCGAGGCGTTCGGGCCCGGGACGAACGGTCCGCTGCTGCTGACCGCCGAGGTGTCGTCGCCACAGGACCTGCAAGTGCTCGCCGAGCTCACCGGCACGCTGGCCGCCACCGAGGGGGTCGCCGACGTGGTCGGTCCACTCCCCAACACCGGCGATCCCGCGACGGCCGAAGCAGCGATCATCCGGCTGACCCCGACGACGGGTCCACAGGACGAAGCGACCGCGAACCTCGTCAACGACCTCCGTGACGACGTCGTCCCGACGGTCACCGAGGGCACCGAGGTCGTCGTCAACGTGTCGGGCGCCGTCGCCGCGAACATCGACTTCAGTTCGTACCTCGCCGAGCGGATCCCGTACTTCTTCGCTGCGGTGCTGACGCTGTCGTTCCTGTTGTTGATGATGGTGTTCCGCTCGGTGCTGGTGCCGTTGAAGGCCGTGATCATGAACATGCTCTCGATCGGCGGCGCCTACGGCATCGTCGTTGCCGTGTTCGGCTGGGGCTGGGGTGCGTCGCTGTTCAACACGGCGGGCGGGCCCATCGAACCGTTCCTGCCGATGATGATGTTTGCGATCGTGTTCGGACTGTCGATGGACTACGAGGTCTTTCTGCTGTCACGTGTGAAAGAGGAGTTCGACCGCACCGGCGATCCGAAGGGCTCGGTCGCGGATGGTCTGGCCGCAACTGCGCGAGTGATCACGGCGGCAGCAGCGATCATGATCGTGGTGTTCGCCGGCTTCGTCCTCGAGGACAACCGGATCATCAAGATGTTCGGTCTCGGGCTCGCGTCGGCGGTGTTCCTCGACGCCACGTTCGTGCGCATGCTGCTGGTGCCCGCCACGATGGAGTTGCTCGGTGCCCGCAACTGGTGGTTGCCCAAGTGGCTCGATCGCATCCTGCCCACACTCAACGTCGAGGGCGGCACGCACACCAGCGCCATCGCCCTCGCCCACGAAGAAGAGCAGCGCGAGCAGGACGAGCGCAACCAGGAACTCGTCGACGCCTGATGTGACGAGTGGTGTCGGACACCACTCGTCACATCTTTCCGAATCGGGAACGGACCGCGAACGATCTGCGATCCGCGCCCCTCACGATGATCTCGTCCATACGTTGACGCAATGAGTTGGATTCGTCGGAACATCAAGGTCCTCGCCCCGGTCACGGTCGTCGTGCTCGCCGGCGTCGCGTACCTCGCGTTCGGGGTGTTCGGGGTGCACACCTTGTTCATCGACGACAAGGTCGACGAGGACGGCCCGGTGTTCGCATCCGGTGCGGCTGCTCCGACCGAGACCCTTCCCGAGGTGGCGGACACGGCTCCGCCCACGACGGTGGCGCCGACGGCGACGGACGTCCCGACGGCCACAGATGCACCGGCCACGACCGAGGCACCGACGACCACGGTCGCGCCCGAGCCGCAGATCGTGACCCTCGCCGAGGGATCGTTCGTTCCCCGCGGGCGCTACAGCGGCGAGGGCCAGGCGCTCGTGTTGAACGACGGCAGCGAGCAGCGCTTCCTGCGATTCGAGAACTTCTCCACCGACAACGGTCCCGATCTGCGGGTCTACCTGTCGGCGTCGGACGCCAACGGTGACAGCGGCGCCTTCGACGACGACTTCGTCGACCTCGGAGTGCTGAAGGGCAACATCGGCGACCAGAACTACGAGATCCCGGTCGGCGTCGACCTCTCCGTGTACGACACCGTGGTGGTGTGGTGCGTCCGCTTCTCGACCCCGTTCACTGCTGCCGACCTCGTCTGAGCAGGGCGGGCCGGTAGCCGGCCTGCTCGTCAGCGACGTCCGGTCAGTGTGGGCAGGAGCGCCTCGGCAACGGCGGCCGGCGACTCCTCCTGGGAGAACAGCCCGACCCCCTCGAGGACGGTCAGCTGAGCGTTCGGGAACTCGTGCACCATCTCCTTCGCCCGTGCGACCGGGAAGAAGGGATCCTGGTCGCCCCAGACCAGTTGCACCGGGACGTCGAGGCGCCGATGGATGTCGGCGAGCCCGGTGACGTCGCTCATCTGAAAGCTCTTCAGCAGCGCGGCCGCGGCGTTTCGTCGTGCCGGGATCTCGTGGAGAGGCCGGAAGAAGAACTCGTCGAACTCGCCCTCGAGCAGTGATCGGTCGACGAATGCGTCACCGAACACCAATCTCGTCCGGCGGATCCTGGGTGCGCCCGAAATCCAGCCGAGTCCGGCTGCGAGGCCCGGCAGTCGACGTGCGGCGATGAACGACTTGAACCGCCAGCTCGGGTCGGGCGGCTCGGTGTTGATCAGTCCCATCGCTCGCAGCCGCGGATCGCCGACCATCGCATGGCGGGCGATCATCCCGCCGCTGTCGTGGCCGACGACGGCGACCGAGTCGAGTTCGAGCAGGTCGACGACCCGCTGCACCGTGGTGATGTGCTGGGCGATCGACATCGGCGTGTCGGCGTCGAACCGGCTCGAACCCGCCGACGGCAAGTCGACGACATGGCAGGTGACGTGGTCGACCAGATGCGGCAGCAGTTTGCGCCAGGTCGCACCGCTCACGGGCCAGCCGTGTACGAACAGCACGTCGGGACCGCTTCCGACGCGGCGATACGCAGCCTCGCCGGCGCCCACATCGAGGTAGCGGTCGGGTTCGGTTCGGAACAGTTCGGCGGCGGCTTCGGGGGTCAAGGTGGGCAAGGTGGTCATCCGGGGAACCCTTCGTCGGGATGTAGTGATCACTACACACCGTAGACGTAGTGATCACTACAATCAAGGGGTGGGTCCGAAGCACACCAGAGCCGACATCTTGAACGGGGCGCTCGCCGCGGCGCTCGACGACGGCCTGAGCCAGCTGACGTTCGGTCGCCTCGCCAAGCGGCTCGGGATCAGCGACCGCACCATCGTGTACTACTTCCCGACCAAGGACGACCTCGTCAGCGAGGTGATCCTGGCGATGGGCGCGCAACTGCAGGAGACGCTCGCCGAGGCCTTCGTGGTGCCGGCCGCCGATCACCGAGCGCTGATGGCGGCCGCGTGGCCGGTGGTCGCCACGCCGGAGGCCGACGGCGTCTTCGGGTTGTTCTTCGAGGCGAACGGCCTGGCCGCCGTCGGCCGTGACCCGTACCGCGAGCTGGTCCCGACGCTCGTCGGGGTCTGGATCGAGTGGGCCGCGGCGTTCATCGACGGCGATCCGGAACATTGTCGGGCAGAGGCCGAGACGGCGGTTGCGCTGCTCGACGGTCTGCTGTTGCTCCGCCAACTCGCGGGCCCGGCAGCGGCGGACCGCGCAGCAAGGGTGTTCGGTATCGCCTGACGGGCTCTCCGACTGGTCGCCCCGCGACCGTCAGCTCGACATGGCGCCGAAGCTCATCGACCCCGTCCCCTCACGAAGGGCCTCGATCGGATCGCGCACGTCGTCGATGTACCCGAGTGCGTACGCACCGATTCGGTACCCCATCAGCCGAAGCAGATCGTCGGGCAACGTGGCCGCCACATCGTGCGGTACCGACAGGTACTGATTCTCCTCCTGGCGCAGCCAGCCCACGTCGTAGGTGATGTTCAGACCCATCCGGGTCTCGTCTGACGTGTTGGCGCCGCCCCCGTGATACACCTTGCCGGTGTAGAGCAGGCAGGACCCCTTGGTCATCTCCGCCGGCGAGGTCTCGTCGACGGTGTGGGTGTGCTCGTTCGGGAGGTGCTGGCTGCCGGGCATCAGCCGAGTGGCACCGTTCGCCTCGGTGAAGTCCGTGAGCGCCCAGATCGTGTTGCACTGCACGTCGTAGTCGCTCGGGAACTCGAAGAAGTCGAATGCCCACTGGTCGCGGTGGATCGACTGTCCGGGTGAGTCGGGCCCGATCGAGATCACCTGGGTGAGGTGGAGTTGGAAGCTCTGGGCCCGGTGCAGCAGTTTCTCCGTCACGCCGAGCACCGTCGGATGCTGGATCAACTGGTGGCTCGACGGCGAGCGTGCGATCAACGCACCCGTTCGTTTCGTGTTCCGGCCCGAGAAGTCGTCGCTTCCGGGCGGCGTCGCTTCGATGAACGGTGCCATCTCGGCCGTGATCGCGTCGATCTGTTCGGCGCTCGCGAGTTCGTCGATGATCACGGCGGCGTCCCGGTGCAGTACCTCGTGGATCGCTTCGATGCTGGCGGTGGGGGGCAGGTGCACGACGCTCATGACGCGACCGTAGCGACCCGGGACGGCGACCTCGGTGCCTGGTACCGCATGACCGGTGTGAGCTGGCAGACTCGAACGCGTGTCGGCGATCATCGAGACCAGGGGCCTGGTCATGGCGTTTCCGTCCACACGGGCGCTCGATTCGCTCGACGTGACGATCCCCAACGGGGTGACCGGTCTGGTCGGAGCGAACGGCGCCGGGAAGACGACGCTGATCTCCCTCGTGTTGGGCCTGTTGACGCCCACCTCCGGGTCGCTGTCGGTGCTCGGTCTCGACCCCTCCACCAGCGGTCCCGAACTCCGGGCCCGAATCGGATACGGACCCGAACGAAACGTGTTCCCCGATGACCTGCGCGCCTACGACTTCGTTCGGCACCTCGCCGAGGTGAAGGGCCTGCCACGCGACGAAGCACGCAGCCGTGCCAGCGACTCGCTCTACCTCGTCGGCCTCGGCGAGGAACGGTTCCGTGCACTCGGCACGATGTCGACCGGGCAACGTCAGCGCGTGAAACTCGCGCAGGCGATCGCCGCCGATCCCCGGTTGATCGTGCTCGACGAACCGACCGACGGACTCGACCCGGTACAGCGCGACGAGATGCTCAACATCATCGTGCAGGTCAACCGCAACTTCGGGATCGACGTGATGCTCTCGTCGCACGTACTCGAAGAGGTCGAACGGGTCTGCGACCACGTCGTAGCGCTCGCAGAGGGGAAGCTGATCGCTCAGGGGTCGATGTCCGAACTGGCCGGTGCATCGGGCGGCATCGAGATGGAACTCGTCGAGATCGACGACAGACCGACGTCGATCGACGACGTTGCCGCTCAACTGGTCGCCGGCGGCGCCGGCGTCCGCCGCAACGGCACGACGCTGTCGGTCGTCGGCCTGAGCGACGACGAGCTGTTCGACCTCGCTGCCAACAGCGTCGCTCGGTCGGGAGCGCGACTCCGGCGGCTGGGCCAACACCGCCGCACGCTCGACGACATCTTCGCCGCCGACGGTCCGGGCGGGACCGGTCCCGAGGCGGACCGGTGGGGTTCAGGGGGTGGCGCGTGAACGTTCCCGAGCGAGGCGACGCGCAGATCGTCGAACGTGGTTTCCAACGCTACGAAGGCCGTCGGTCGGGGGTCCCCGGGGCGATCCGCAGCGTCAGCTGGGAGAGCATCCGCGCCACGCTCGGCCTGGGGCGCCCCGCCCGCAACAAGATCTTCCCGGTGGTCGCCGTCGTGATCGCCTACCTGCCTGCGGTGGTCTTCATCGGTATCGCCGTGTTGATCCCCGGCGACATCCTCGAGCCGGAAGAGGTCGCCGACTACCCCGGCTACTACGGGTTCATCATCCTGGCGATCGTGCTGTTCACGGCCCTCGTTGCACCCGAGGTGTTGGTCTCCGACCGCCGCAACGGGATGCTCGCGATGTACCTGTCGACACCACTGGATCGGCGCACCTACCTCGTTGCCAAAGCGGTTGCGGTCGCCGCGATGCTCGGCCTGGTCACCCTGCTGCCTCCGGTGCTGATGCTGATCGGCTACTCGGTCGAGAACTCGGGGCCTGACGGTCTCGGCGGTTGGTTGCTCACCCTCGGGCGCATCGTGCTGTCCGGGATCGCGATCTCGGCTGCGCTCGCAGCAGTCTCGATGGCCGCGTCGAGCCTCACCGATCGACGGGCGTTCGCAGCGATCGGCATCGTGCTGCTGCTGTTCGCCACACCGATCCTGGCGGCCGCTCTGGTGGAGGGCGCCGACCTGTCGCCCTACTGGCGACTGATCGACATCTCGACGATGCCGTTCGAGTTGGTGTTCCGGATCTTCGGTGATCCCGGCAACTTCCCCGAACTCGCCACGTGGGCTGTGCTCGCGAGCAACCTCGTCTGGACCATCGGCGGTGTCAGCATCGTCTGGTGGCGGTACTCGAAACTGGTGATCGCCCGATGAGCGACCTCCCCCCGCCAACTGCCGGTACACCGGCGCCCGTGCCGACCACATCGCCCCGAGCCCTGCCTCCACCCGGTGTCGCCCCCGCACCCCCGCGCGGCATGATCGCGGTCGACACCGTGTCGAAGTTCTTCGGCTCGGTGGTGGCCGTCAGCGACGTCACGTTCGGGATCAACCAGGGTGTCACGGCGCTGCTCGGACCGAACGGCGCCGGGAAGTCGACGCTGTTCAGGATGCTGTGTGGGCTCACGCCACCATCGCGTGGGTCGGTCGGTGTGCTCGGCGCGAATCCACGGACAGATCGCGACGTCCGTGGGCGCGTGTCGCTCGTCCCCCAGCAGGACGCACTGTTCGACCACCTGAGTGCGGCCGAGTTCCTCGAGTTCGCCGCACGGACGCACGCGGTGGCCGACCCCGATCGCGCCGCCCGGCACGCGCTCGAACTGGTCGAGCTCACCGATGTCGGTGCAAAGCCGGTCGGTCAGTTCTCCAAAGGGATGCGCCAGCGGGTCAAGGTCGCCGCCGCACTCGTCAACGACCCCGAGGTGTTGATCCTCGACGAGCCACTCACCGGCCTCGACCCGGTACAGCGGCGACACATGATCGCGTTGTTCCACCGCCTCGGCGACGAGGGCCGGTGCGTATTGGTGTCGAGCCACGTGCTCGACGAGGTCGCCAAGATCGGCTCGCGCGTGCTGGTGATCGCGCAGGGTCGCCTGGTGGCGACCGGTGACTACCGAGACCTGCGCGAGTTGATGGACGATCGCGCGCACCGCATTCGCGTTGCGGCCTCCGACCCGCGCCGGTTGGCGACCGCGCTGGTCGAGCGAGGGCTCGTGAGTGGCCTGTCGATCGACGACCGTCACGTGATGGTCGACACGCTCGACGTCGATGCGTTCGGCCGTCAGGTGGCGACGTTGAGCGTCGAGTTGGGTGTGCGCCTCACCGAGGTCACTCCGCTCGACGACGACCTCGAGTCGGTCTTCCGCTATCTGGTGGAGGGGCGATGAGCGTCGTGTCGGCGTCCGGTCGCAAGCAACCGTCCCGCCACGTTGCGGCCGGTGCTGCGATCGCCCTGTCCTACCAGGTCGTCCTGCGTCAACTGACCAGCCGATCGCGCATCATCGGCCTCACCCTCCTGGCTCTGGTGGCGCCGATCTCGGGCTTCGCACTCGGCAGCGCCGACGCGTCGCTCGACGACTCGGTCCGACTGATCGCCAGCGTCGGGCTCGGGTTGGTCCTGCCGGTGGTGGCGCTCGTGTTCGCCGGCGCCGCGATCGGCGACCTACGAGACGACAAGACCCTCGTCTATCTGTGGTTGCGGCCGATGGACCGATGGCCGATCGTCGTCGGCGCCGCCCTCGCAGCCGGCACGCTCGCAGCGCCGATCACGATCATCCCGATCACGCTCGCAGCGATCCTCACCGGCGCCGGCAACGGCATCGTTGCGGCAACGGTGCTCGCCACCGTGGTCGGCCTCGTGGCCTATGTCGCCGTCTTCACGTTGTTCGGTGTGTGGCTCAAGCGGTTCATCGTGTGGGGCCTCGCCTACATCTTGATCTGGGAGGGCTTCATCGCTCAGGCCGGTGCAGGCGTGGCCCGGGTGGCACTGCGCAAATACACCCGTTCGATCCTCGTCGACCGCACCGGCGCCGACCTCGAACTGGCCGACTTCTCGCTGGTCATGGCCGTGGTCGTCCCGCTCGTGGTGGTCGTCGCCGCGCTGGCCGTTGCATCGTGGCGCCTGTCGAACCAGGACATCGACTGATCGTGCGCCGGCTCGCCGCATGACTCGACGGCTGCGGATCGGCCACCAGCTCTCGGCCCGGATCGACGGCGACCCGGTGGCCACCGCTCGGCGCGCAGAGGAGCTCGGCTTCGACATCGTGCTCGCCGCCGACCACGTCGGGCCGGGATGGTCCCCGATGCCGACGTTGTCGGCGATCGCCACGGCGACGGAGCGGATCCGACTCGGAACGCTCGTCCTCAACAACGACATGCGCAATCCGGTGCAGCTCGCATGGGATGTCTCGACGCTCGACCGGCTGTCGGGCGGGCGCTTCGAGCTGGGCCTCGGCGCCGGACACACCCCACACGAGTACGACGCCACCGGGATCACCCGATCGGCACCGATCGAACGCAAGCGACGCCTGGTCGAGAGTGTGCAGGTCGTCCGCGATCTCCTCGATGGCAAGGTCGTCGACCATCGGGGCGAGCACTACAACTTGGCGCAGGCATGCATCGACCGGTCGGACCAGCAGCGACTGCCGATCCTGGTCGGCGGCAACGGTGCCACTGTGTTGGCCAACGCAGGGCGCCACGCCGACATCGTCGGCCTCCAGGGTCTCGGTCGGACACGCGAAGACGGTCACAGCCACGAGGTGAAGTGGTCGACCGATCGTCTCGACGAGCAGATCGAGCAGGTGCGGGTCGGTGCCGGCGCGCGATTCGACCACGTCGAGTTCAACGCGATGGTGCAGGTCGTGCAGATCACCGACGATCGCGAGTCCACGCTGGCCAAGGTGGTCGACCGTGTCGACGGATTGACGATGGACGATGCGGCGTCCACGCCGTACTTGCTGATCGGCACCGTCGACGAGATCGCGTCGCACATGGAGACCTGCAACGAACGCTGGGGCATCAACTACTTCGCCGTTCGAGAACTCGACACCTTCGAACCGATCCTCCACGCACTGCGATGACTTGCTGGTGGATGTTCCGGCGCAGGGTGCCGCTTCCGCTTCGACGTCGCCGCTCGAGGCTCAGCGACGAGGTGAACAGTGACGCAACGAGCTACTGGATCCGCGGAGGACTCTGACCGATCGTTGGGCGGAGATCAGTGTGCGGCGACGCAGAATTCGTTGCCTTCGGGGTCGGCGAGCGTCGTCCACTGGAAGCCGAACTCCGCCTTTTCGTGGACCACGGTGGCGCCGAGCCCCACCAGGCGCTCGACCTCGGCGGTCCGGTCGTCGGCGTCCATGTCGAGGTGAACGCGGTTCTTGGCCGACTTCCCTTCGGGGACCTGGATGAACATCATCAAGGGGTCGGCACCATCACCCGGTATCCGGGCGAAGAACTCGCTGCCGGCCATGTCGCCCTCGCGGTCGATCGGCCGGCCGACGGCCGCTGACCAGAACTCGGCCAACTCCAGGGCGTTGGCGCAGTCGAAGGTGATGGCGGCGACGTGCAGGCTCATGGCCACAGCTTGTCACGCGCGGCGTGGGTGCTGGAACGCCGTGGCGTTCAGGCGGCGGCGCGGGTCTTGCGGAGGATCGGATCGGCGACGCCGAGCGTCTTGTCGGCGAGCGACAGCACGCGACCGGCGGCGCCGGGGGTGGTGTTGTCGACGAGGTTGCCCATCACCGCGAGGGTGATGTTGGCGATGGCATTCGTGCTCACCGACAGGCGCAGACCCGGCTTGAGGATCCACGGGTGGCCGATCAGGAACGAGAACCGCCGGCCGGTGCGGAGGAACGCATCGAAGCGCTCGCCGACCAGCTGGTCGTAGCGGGCCGGTGCCGTGGCCGGATCGTCGAGGAACAGATCGGCGGCGAGCATGCCGGACTCGAGGCCGTAGTCGATGCCCTCGCCGTTCATTGGGTTGACGAGGCCCGCCGCATCGCCGATGGCGACCCAGCCAGGACCGTGCCGGCGCTGCGTGGACATCGGCAGTCGCCAAGCCCGCGGGCGTTCGAGGTTGGGGCCGAGGTCCCAGTCGTCCTGCACCAGATGGCGGTACGCCTCGAGCAGGGTGTTGAGGTTGAGCTTCTTGAAGCCCTTCATCGTCGACAGTGCGCCCACCCCGATGTTGACGGTGCCGTCGCCGGCCGGGAACATCCAGCCGTAGCCCGGGATGGCGGTGCCGTTCTCGTCCTTGAGCGACAGGCACGCTTCGAGGTGCACGTCGGTGTGACGCGGTGTTGCTGCGTAGGTGCGGATGGCCAGGCCGAACGGCTCGTCGGGCACGCGGTCAGCACCGAGTTTCCGCGCGACGGCCCCTTGTGCCCCGGCGGCGACCACGGTGAGCCCGGCGTCGAACCTGGTGCCGTTCGCCTCGACTCCAGTGACGCGACCGTCGTCGCCGATCACCGGCGTCGCCTCGGTCTCGAAGACGATCTCGGCGCCGGCCTCGATGGCGGCATCCATCAGCGCGGCGTCGAGGCGGCGGCGCGGCCAGACGGCGCCGTGGTTGGGGAACCGATCGGTGGTCGGCCAATCGAGCTCGCGGACCTGTTTGCCGGCGATCATCCGCAAGCCCTGGATCTGGTGGGCGTCGTCCATGTTGATCTTCAACTCGTTCAGCGCACCGACCGCGCGGGGTCAGCCCGTCGCCGCACACCTTGTCGCGGCCGTGAGCGCCCTTCTCGAAGACGACCACCTTGGCACCCGACCGGGCGGCCTGGATCGCGGTCGCCGCGCCGGCGGGACCGGCTCCGATGACGGCGATGTCGACTGGTTGCGAACTCACGCCCCCCACGCTGCCGGAATCCCGACCGATTTGCACCGTCGAGCGCCCGAAGTCACCCCACCCCGTTCCCCACCCACCCACCCCGTTTGCGTTGCGTTCTGGGTGACCCGGTCCACCGGAAATGCAACACAAACGTGGTTGGCCGCCTTGGACCATGAATTTGGGGTGTCGGAGTTCGGGGGCTCGCGACGATGATGTCGGTGATGGGGGCACCACAACCGACGATCGATCACGGCGCCACGCTGCTCGAGATCTACGACGACGCCGTTGGCGAGGTGTTCACCTACCTGCGGGCGCGCTGCGGCAATCGAGCCGTCGCCGAGGACCTCACCGCCGACACGTTCCTCGCCGCTGTCGGCCAGATCCGCAGGGGCCGGGTCGACCGCGTGACCGTGGCATGGCTGATCGGCATCGCCCGACACAAGCTGATCGACGAGTGGCGTCGCACTGCCCGCCGTCCTCGATCGGATTCGATCGATCATGACGACACCGCCGATCCCAGCGTGCACGCCGACGATGTCTGGGACGCCGTGATCGACCAGCATCTCGTCGGCCTCGTGATGACCGAACTCGGTCCCCATCACCGTTCGGCGCTCGCCCTGCGCTACTTCGACGGGCTTCCGGTTCCCGAGGTCGCGGCCCACCTCGGCCGCACGGTCGAAGCAACCGAGACGTTGCTCGTGCGGGCCCGACGCAGGTTCCGAACCGTCTACGAACAACAGCAGGGAGGCGTGTGATGACCGAACCCGTCGACTCCGTCGATCCCTTCGAACAGCTGTTGTCGACTCGCGGGGAATCGATCGACCCGACGTTCGCCAGCCGCCTGAAGGCGCGGGTGCAGCGCGCTCTCGGCACACCGTCCGACCGCATCACGATCGACCTGCCCGCACGGACGCCCGCCGCCACCGATTCCCGACCCGAGAGGACCACCACCATGACCCAGGTCATCACCCCGTACATCTGCGTGCACGACGCGACCGCTGCGCTCGACTGGTACCGCGACCACTTCGGCGCCGACGTCAGCAACGTCATCCCATGGGAGGGCCGCGTCGGCCACGCGGAACTCGACGTGTCCGGCGCCGTGTTCTATCTCAGCGACGAGGCGCCGCAGCTCGGCGTGGTCGCCCCGTCACGCGACGGTTCGCAGACCGCGGTGAGCATCGTGCTCCAGGTCGCGGCCGTCGAACAGTTCGTCGAGCGCGCCGAGCGCGGTGGTGCCGTCGTGCAGCGCCCGATCGAGGAGGGCCACGGCACGCGCAGCGCCTGGATCGTCGATCCGTTCGGGCACCGTTGGAACGTCGGCACGCCGGTGTACGACGCCGAGCAGATCGCGGCTCGGGTTGCACCGTCCGAGCCGTACTACATGACCCTGACGACCGGTGACGTCGAACGTGGTGCGGCGTTCTACGGCTCCGTGCTCGGCTGGGAGTTCCACGACCAGGACAACGGCGGCAAACACGTGATCAACACCGAGATGCCGATCGGCCTACGTGCCACCGAGAACCCCCACGGGAACACCGAGCCCGGCGAGATCCAGATGTGGTTCACCGTGCGCGACTTCGACGCCGCCGTCGAGCGGGTGCGGGTCGCCGGCGGCACGGTGGTCGAACTCAACGCGTGGGACTCCGGCCGGGAGGCGATCTGCGAAGACGACCAGGGTGTCACCTTCAAGCTCAGCGAGCCGGCGCCCGGCTACGACACCGCTGACCGCTGAACCCGAGCGCTTGACCTGAGCGTTGAGGGTCAGCCGCTGCCGCCGGTGGGGTCCAACGATCCCCACTCGTCGGCTCCTTCACCCGGGGCGTGCACGATCTCGAGTCGTAGCGGTTCGAGCGCTGCCCGGACCTCGGCGACCCGAGCCGGGGTCGCTCCGAGCTCGTCGATCGTCTCGACCAGGTAGTCGATGAATCTGTCGAAGTCGGTGTCCGTGATCTGGAGGTGCGCATGGGCAGCGCGCATGTCGCGGCCCTCGTACTCGTCCGGTCCGCCGAGCGCGCCCGTCAGGAACATCGTTTGATGGGTCGCGAGGTTCGCGAGGTCGGTGTCCTGGAAGAACACCTCGGTGAACGGGTCGGCCTTCAGCTTCGAATAGAAGTGTTCGACCGCTCGAGGAACCAGATCCTCGGGGCCGATCGATTCGTAGATGGACATGTCGTGCTCCCCGGGTGTGTGCCCGCGCACGACGTTAGGAAACGAACGTCACGACCGAGTTTCAGCCTTGTGAACTCCGCCGACTCACCCGGGCCCGAACAGCAGGGACCCGAGTTCGGTCATGGTGTCGAACACCGTTGCACCCGTCGCCTCGAGGTCGGCCCGCCGGGTGAGCCCGCCGGCGAAGCCGTAGCAGCGCATCCCGGCGGCGACTGCGGCACGGGCGCCGTTGCTGCTGTCCTCGATCACCGCGCAACGGCCGGGCTCGGCGCCCATCGAGCGGGCCGCATGCACGAACAGATCGGGCCACGGCTTGCCGCGTTCGACCTCGCTCCCCGAGTAGATCCGGCCCTCGAACAGTGGTCGGAGTCCGGTGAGCCCCAGGGTGAGCTCCATCTTGCGGTGGGACCCGCTCGACGCGATGCACGTCGGCACGTTGCGCTGATGGAGCGTCTCGACCACCTCGCGGACACCTTCGACCGGTTGGAGTTCGGCGTGGAACGCCGCAATGATCTCGTCGGTCGAGCGGCGATCGAATTCGGCGGTTCGCTCGGGGCCGAGGTGGCGTTCGATCTCCGCGAGCATCGCGTCGCTCGATCCGCCGACGAACCGCTGCACGATCTCGTCGACGGTGATCGGCCAACCCATCTCGGTGAGCATTCGGGACTCGACCGCGATGGTCAGCCGTTCGGAGTCGACGAGCACACCGTCGCAGTCGAACACCACCAGGTCGAGGTCGCGGGCGACGTCCATGACCGTCACGTTCGCGCAGTGGCTCCGGTCGTGAGCGTCGCCATCGCAATCGGTACGTTCCGAGTTGCTTGCCGACGGCGAGCAGAGCACGACGAGCAGAGAGGGACAACCACATGGAGATCCAGGGACTGAAGGCGATCATCATCGGTGGGGCGTCGGGGTTCGCCCGAGCGACCGCTGAACGCATCGCAGCCGGTGGTGGTTCGGTGGCGATCCTCGATCGCGAGGCTTCTGCAGGCGCCGAGGTGGCGACGCAGTTGGGCGGCAGTTGGCACCCGACCAACGTGCTCGACTTCGAGGGAATCGCCGTCGTGATCGACGAAGCCGTCGAGGCACTCGGCGGGCTGCACGTGGCCGTCAACACCGCCGGAGGTGGCAAAGCGGGCCGAACGCTCGGGCGCAGCGGCCCGTTCGACCTCGACGACTTCCGGGCCGTGATCGATCTCAACCTGATCGGCACGTTCAACACGAATCGTCTGTGCGCGGCGCACATGGCCGCCAACGAGCCGAACGAGGACGGTGAGCGGGGCGTGATGATCAACACGGCGTCGATCGCCGCGTTCGAAGGTCAGATCGGCCAGGTCGCCTACACCGCGGCGAAGGCTGGGATCGCCGGCATGACCCTGACGATGGCCCGCGATCTCGGGTCGCTCGGGATCCGGGTGAGCACGATCGCGCCGAGCCTGTTCGCCACCGGCCTCACCGCGGGCGTCACGGAGGACCGTGCCGAAAACCTCACCAAGGACGCGGCGTTCCCGAAGCGTCTGGGCCGCCCCGACGAATACGCGCGCTTGGCGGTTGCGATCATCGAGAACCCGATGCTCAACGGCGACACGATCCGCCTCGACGCCGGCACCCGCTTCGCCCCGAAGTAGCTCGCCGGCCCCGATGGGCGCCGGATCGACGTGGGCGAGGTGTGCGACCTACCGTGAGAACATGACCGTGCCGCTCGAAACACCCGCTTCGGTGTTCTGCCGATCGACGCTGCACTTCGCAGCACGAGGCGACGCACTGGAGCCCGAGGCGGTCGAGGTCGACATCCTCGACGCACGCGCAGCCGACCTTCCCGGCTGGAACGAATGCGGTTTCGAACTGCTCTCCGGCGAGTCGGCGGTGACCGATTGGAGCAGCGACGACGACGTTGCGTCGATCCACCACGGCGAGATGGAAGGACTCGCCCGTCGCCTGACTGGCTGTGACGTGGCGCTCGTGTCGAGTCACATCAAGCGTGGCCCGGAGTTCGCCCGCCAGCACGAAGACCTCGCACCGATCGCCTTCGTGCACTCCGATTTCGCCGTCGGTTACGACACCCTGGTTCGGCGGTCGTTCGACGACCCTGGACGCGAGGGCGCGGCCGAGGCCCTCGAACGCAACGGGGTGACCCCGGCAGATGTTCGTGCGGCCTCGCGCCTGGTGATCCTGCAGTCGTGGCGCAATCTCGGCCCGGCGAAGATGGACTTCCCGCTTGCGTTCTGCGACGCACGAACGGTGACGCCCGCCGACGCCCGCCCGATCCCGGTCAACGACTATGCGGGCTCGGGCATCGACTTCGAGGCCATTGCGGTGCTCGCCCCGACGTCACCGGACCAGTACCGCTGGTACGCGTTCCCCGAGTTGCAGCTCGACGAGGTGGTGGCCTTCCGCACGTACGACACCGACCTCGTCGAGCGCGGCGACACCTGGTTCACGCCGCACTCGGCGTTTCGCGATCCCGACGTCGAGGTCGGCCGACCGGCCCGGTCGAGCATCGAGCTCCGTGCGATCTGCCTGTTCGAGTAGCACCCGGTTTCGTTTGCGTTGCAGTTCCGGTGGACCGTCCCACCCGAACTGCAACACGAACGTGAAGATCAGTACTCGAGTTGGCCGGCGAGTGACTCGACAGCTTCGATGAACTCGGTGACCATGTCCATCACGACCTGACCGGCCGACTTCGGCTGGTTCATCGTTCCGACGATCTGGCCGACGAAGTAGCCCGCCAGCTTCTCTGCACCCGAACCGTGCGTGTGTGCCGCCCGGTTGATGCGGGCCTGGGCCTCGTTGGTGAGGATCGGTTGCAACGGCATGCCCAGCGGTGCGGGCGTGTCCTCTCGATCCCATTCCTCGGTCCAGGCCGTCTTGAGCATGCGGGCATGTTTCCCGGTCATCGAACGCGACCTGATCGTGTCGGCCGAGGTGGCGGCGAGGAACTTCTCCTTCACCACCGGGTGGGTCTCGGCCTCGTCGGTCGTGAGCCACACCGAGCCACACCACACACCCTGCGCGCCGAGCGCCATGGCGGCGGCCATCTGGCGCCCACGCCCGATACCGCCGGCACCCAACACCGGGATGTCGACTGCGTCGACGATCTCGGGGATCAACACCATGGAGCCGATCTCGCCGGTGTGGCCGCCGGCCTCGGACCCCTGGGCGATGATGATGTCGACGCCGGCGGCCTGGTGCCGTTCGGCGTGTACCGGGCGTCCCGCAAGCGCGCCGATCAGGCGGCCCTCCTCCTTCACCCGGTCGATCAGGAACTGCGGCGGCGGGCCGAGCGCGTTGGCGACGAAGGCGGTCTTGTGAGCGAGCGAGATCTCGAGCTGTGGGCCGGCAGCAGCGGCGCTGAAGGGTGCGATTCCACTGTGTCCGCCGGTCGAACGACCGGTCGACCGTTCCTCGTCGGGCGGGAATTCTGGAACGTCGTAGCGGCGCAGGATGTCGTCGACGAACTCTCGGTGGGTGTCGGGGATCAACGCCCGGATGTCGTCGAGGGTGTAGCCGCCGCCCTCGTCGCCGGCGTACTTGGCGGGCACGATCAGGTCGACGCCGTACGGGCGATCACCGATCTCGTCCTCGATCCACTGCAGATCGATCTCGAGTTGCTCGGGGGAGTGTGCGACGGCGCCGAGCACACCAAGACCACCAGCCTTCGACACGGCGGCGACGACGTCGCGGCAGTGACTGAATGCGAAGATCGGGAACTCGATCTCGAGCATGTCGGTGGCGGCGGTTTTCATCGGGGTCTCCTGGCGTTCGTCGGGCACGGCCATTGTTGCCGCTCCTGCGTCGCCCCCACGAAGCCGATCATGGTTCCCGTTGCCCTGGGCAGGGGGAACCGGGTTCCCGTCGGTGGTTCCCGCTGCCCTGGGCACGGGGAACCACGATCGGGGAGACTGTTCGGCGTGGCACTGTTCTGTACCGACACGTTCTTCGATGGCTACCGAGATCGGATCGAGGAAATCGCTCCCGACCTCGAAGTCGTGGTGCTGCGCCCGGGTGAGGAGGTCTCCGATGCCGACATCGAACGGATCACGATGGTGTTCTTCTCCGACGACGCATGGCCCGACCGTGCAGCCCCGTTCTTCAAGGTTGCGCTGTCGACCACGAACCTGCAGTGGTTCCATTCGATGTCCGCCGGCGTCGACAGCCCGGTGTTCTCGACGTTCCTCGAGCGCGGTGCCCGGCTGACCACATCGTCGGGGGCCAGTGCACCCCCGATCGCCGGCACCGTCATGCTCTACCTCCTCGCGCTCAGCCGCGACCTTCCCGGCTGGCTCCGAGCCCAAGCCGCACACGAATGGTCGCCCGAACCGTTCTACGAGCTCGACGGCCAACGCCTCGTCGTCGTCGGCTACGGCCCGATCGGCCAGGAGGTGGTCCGGCTCGCCACGGCGTTCCGGATGGAGCCGATCGTCGTGCGTCGTTCGGCACGCGGTGACGAACCATGTCCTGTGCGTCCGCTGTCGGAGCTCGCCGAGGCGGTGTCCGACGCAGATGCCGTCGTCGTGGCGCTGCCGTTGGCACCCGAGACTCGAGGCCTCTTCAGCGCGGAGGTGATCGCGGCGATGCCGTCGTCGGCGGTGTTCGTCAACGTCGGGCGCGGCGAACTGGTCGATCAGGTGGCGCTGACCGAGGCGTTGGCCTCGGGTGGCCTTGCCGGTGCCGGCCTCGACGTGTTCGACCCCGAGCCGCTCGACCCCGATGATGCGCTGTGGGATCTCCCCAACGTGATCATCAGCCCGCACAACTCCGGGTCGAGCAACGGCACGACCAACCGGGTTGCGGAGATCTTCCTCGACAACCTCGCGAGGTTCGTGCGGGGCGAGTCGCTCCGCAACGAAGTGCTCGGCGGGTGACGCTCAGGCCGCGATCGGTTCGGCGTGGGTGCGGAGTTTGGCGATCGCACGCTCCACGCGGCGCCGCACCGCCTGCGGAGTGACGCCGAGCTGATCGGCGATCGTGGCGAACGTCGCGGGTTCGTACCCGCGGAGCCCGAATCGGGCGGCCACCGCGAACGAGCTCGTCTCGTCGAGGTGTTCGAGCAACGCATCGATCTGCTCGCGCGCGACCCGTCGTTCCGCCGCCTCGTCAGGACCCTCGTCGCCGCTGGCGACCAGGGTGCCGAGCGTGTCGGACCCTTCGCCGATGGGTCGGTCCATCGACTCGAGTTGGCTGAGCATGTCGATCATGGCGAGGTCGTCGTCGAGCCGTTCGCCGGTGGCGGTGGCGGCAGCGATGGCCGTGCGGAGTTCACGGGTGCGGTGTCCGGGTATCCGGATGGTGGTCGCCGACGCCTCCAGCCCACGCTGGATCGACTGACGGATCCACCACGTTGCATAGGTCGAGAACTTGTAGCCACGCCGCCAGTCGAACTTCTCGACCGCCTTCTCGAGCCCGATCATGCCGTCCTGCACGATGTCGTCGCGATCGAGGTGGACCGGCACGCTGAATCGGTTGGCGATGCTCTGCACCAGCCGCACGTTTGCTTCGATGAAGTGATGGCGCGCCCGCTCGCCCTCGGCGGCGACGTCATCGTCGCCTTCCAGCGCGCAACCGTCGGCGAGACGTCGCTGAGCTTCTCGGCCGGCCTCGATCGCCTGGGCGAGCCATCGTTCGTCGGCGGCGGTCAGCAGCGCTCGATGGTCGCGGCGAGGGCCTCGGCCGCCCGCTCGCGACGAACTCGGAACCCGGGAACGCATGGAGACCTCGGCTCGTGACATGGACCGAGCTTAAAACACCCTTTCTAAAAGGTCAATGTTGTGATGCAAATAAATCGAGCCGTATCATCCGGGTCTGTTGATCTGGTTCCTGCTCGCCCTGCACGTCGTGACCGTGGTGCTGCTGTCGTTGACCGGCGCACGTCTCGGCCGCAACGGCCTCCTGGTTGCAGCGGTCCCGATGGCGGTCACGGCGATCTGGTCGGCGACCCTCCTCGGCACGAACGACGTGATCTTCGCCGGTTTCCAATGGGTGCCCGGACTCGATGTCGCCATCGAGTTCCGTGTCGATGCGCTGGGGGCGCTGCTGTCGCTCCTCGTCTCCGGCATCGGCGCACTGGTCTGCGTCTATGCGTTCGGGTACTTCTCGGCCACCGCCGTCGGCGTCGGACGCTTCGCCGCCACCCTCCTCGCCTTCTCCACCGCCATGGTCGGGCTGGTGTGGTCCGACTCGGTGTGGACGCTGTTCGTCTTCTGGGAACTCACCTCGATCACGTCGTTCCTGCTCGTCGGCTTCAAGCACGCCGATCCCGTCGCCCGCACGGCCGCCCGCCGAGCGCTCGTGATCACCGCCGCCGGCGGGCTCTCGCTCCTTGCGGGTTTCGTTCTGTTCGTCGACGCAGCCGGCACCGCTCGCCTCAGTGAGATCACCCCGATCACCGGTTCCACCGCCACCGCCGCCGCGATCCTGATCCTGATCGCAGCAGCGACCAAGTCGGCACAGTTCCCCTTCCACGTGTGGCTCCCCGGAGCGATGGCGGCACCGACACCGGTCAGCGCCTATCTGCACTCGGCCACCATGGTGAAGGCGGGCGTCATCCTCGTCGCCGTCATCGCCCCGGCGTTCCAGGACACCGAGGTCTGGAAGCCGCTGGGGTTGTCGTTCGGCGTGGTCACGATGCTGTGGGGCGCCATCGGAGCGCTTCGTCACGTCGACGCCAAGCTGATCCTGGCGTGGGGCACCGTGTCGCAGCTCGGGCTGCTGATCACCCTGCTCGCCATCGGAACACCCAAGGCGACGTTCGCAGCGATCTCGATCCTGGTCGCCCACGCGATCTTCAAAGCAGCGCTGTTCATGGTCGTGGGTGAAGTCGACGTGCGAACGGGCACCCGGAACATCAACGAGCTGTCCGGACTCCGGCGCACCATGCCGATCACCTTCGTCGTGGCCGTGATCTCCGGCGCATCGATGGCGGGCATCCCGCCCATGCTCGGCTTCCCCACCAAGGAAGCCGCGATCGAAGCCGCGCTGGGGCTGTCGGGTGCCGAGTTCTGGATCGTGGGCGGATTGATCATCGGCGGATCGGTGCTCACCGTTGCGTACACGACCCGCTTGCTGATCGGGATGTTCGGCTCGAGCGAGCCGATGGTCGACCGGGAGGTCGCCCCGCGTCGGCCGGCCATGACCGTGCCCGAGGTGACGTTGGCGACCGCGACGGTGCTCGGCTTCGTTGCGCTGGGCTGGGTCACCAGCGTGGTCAGAGCCGCCGCTGTGACGGTGGAGCCGAAGGCCGAGGTCTACTCGTTGTTCCGCTGGCCGGGGCTCACCGATGCCTTCATCACCAGTGCGGTGATCGTTGCATTCGGTCTGGTGACCGGCGCCCTGCTCGCACAACGCCACGTCGCCAGTGGCCCCGCCGCTCGCGGCGCGGCCAACGTCGACTGGATGATCGACGGCGTCGGACGTCTCGCCCGTCTGGTCGCCGCTCGCGTCCAGCACGGCTCACTCCCGCTGTATCTGGCCACCACCGTGCTCGTCGTGTCTGCCGCCGCGGTTCCGTTCGTCGGTGAGATCGACAGTGACGCGCTCTACTGGTGGGACAACCGAGCCGAGGCCGTGCTCGTCGTGATGATCGTCGCGGCCGCGATCTCGGCCACCGTGGTGTCGTCACGCCTGGGTGCTGCACTCGTGCTCGGCGCCGTC
This sequence comes from Ilumatobacteraceae bacterium, assembly GCA_963848145.1. GTDB lineage: Bacteria > Actinomycetota > Acidimicrobiia > Acidimicrobiales > Ilumatobacteraceae > Sva-07. The sequence continues at coordinate 77,557 of CAWKCN010000041.1, read as the reverse complement.
GGATTCAGCGTTGCCGGATTGTTCGTCGCCCTCGGTGCACCCGACCTCGTCCTGACACAGCTGCTGGTCGAGACGGTCGTGGTCGTCGGATTCGTCGTCGGCCTCGGCCGATTGGCCACGAAGTTCCCGACACCGACCCGGCTCTGGTTGACCGGACGGCTGGTCATCGCCGGCGCGATGGGTACCGCTGTTGCGGTGGCATTGGCGGGGAGCGCCAGCAACCCTGTCGGTGAGGCCCCCGTGCGCGAGTTGGTCGACACGGCCCAGACCGACGGCGGCGGCAAGAACGTGGTCAACGTGATCCTCACCGACACCCGCGCACTCGACACGTTCGGCGAGATCATCGTGCTGATGGTGGTCGCCGTCGGGATCCTGACCCTCAGCACCAAGCGAGGCCGGCGCCGCCGCGCCCCGGCAGCGCCGGCGCCATCCGATCCCGCACCGACCGATGCTGCAGCCCGCGAGGAGGTGGCCTCGTGATCGCCCGTACGTCACCGATCGTGTCACTCTCGGTCCGCGCCGTGACGCCAATCGCGCTGGTGGTCGCGGCCTATGTGCTCTTCGCCGGCCACAACCAGCCGGGTGGCGGTTTCGCCGCCGGGCTCATGCTGGGCGCCGTCATCGTGCTGCGCACGGTGGCGGGGATCCAGCAGCCCCGGTACGCCTCGGTGTGGATGTCGGTCGGCGGTGTCATCGCCGGCCTCGTGGCCATCGCCCCCATGTTCTGGGGCGAACCGTTGCTCGACCAGATCGTCGTCACCTGGGAGGTCCCGGTGCTCGGCACGGTCAAGAGCGGCTCGGCGCTGCTGTTCGACCTCGGCGTGGTGGGCATCGTCGTCGGGTTGGTGATCGCCCTGCTCGACGGTCTGGATGCGGTGTCCCTCGTCGATCGTGGCCGGATCCCCGCCCCGGTCAGTGTGGGTTCGGCCGACGTCGCTTCGCCGGACGGCCCGGAGGCGACGTCGTGAGCCTGGCCATGATCTTCGCCGTCGCTGGTCTGGTGGCGGCCGGCACCTTCCTGGTCACGTCGCGCTCGCTGAGCCGCATCGTGCTGGGCTTCGCACTGCTCGGGCACGCCGCCGTGCTCGCACTGTTGACGGCCGGTGGTCGCGCCGGTTCACCTCCGATCGTCGACGGCGAGCCTGCGCCCGACACCGCCAACCCGCTTCCTCAGGCGCTGTCGCTCACGGCCATCGTGATCTCGTTCGGGCTCACGCTGTTCGTGTTGGCACTCGCACGACGTCAGCAGTTCCTCACCGGCGACGACCTCGTCGAGGACGACGTCGAGGACCGCCGGATCGCCACGACGCGTGACGAGCCGGTCGCATCGAGCGACGAGACACGTGAGCTCGAGGCACAGCGAGACGAGCCGGAGCACACACCATGACCGCCGTGGTCGGACTGTGCGTGGCGTTGCCGTTGCTCGCCGCTGCGCTCGTGCTCGGGCTGCGCCGGGTGGCACTCGCTCGCGACGTCATCACGGTGGCGACGATGTCGGCGGTCACCGGCCTCGCGGCCGCGTTGCTCGCCGAGGTCGACCGCAACGGCACCGTCGTGCTGCGCGTCGGCGACTGGGCGCCTGAGGTCGGCATCGTGTTGGTCGCGGACCTCTTCGCCGCATTGATCCTGCTGGTCGCCTCGGCGACCATTCTCGTCGTCGAGTTGTTCGCGATGGGCCAGCGCCGCACACCGGCCGGGGCCGACCCAGCGGTGGTCAGCCCGATCCTGCTGGTGCTCGCCGGCGGTGTCAGCCTCGCGATCCTCACCGGTGACCTCTTCACGCTCTTCGTGGCGTTCGAGCTGATCCTGGTGTCCAGCTACGTGCTGCTCACCCACCAGGGTCGCGAGTCGCAGGTGCGCTCCGGCATGACCTATGTGGTCATCAACCTGTTTGCTTCGACGCTGTTCCTGTTCGGTGTCGCCATCGTCTACGCGGCCACCGGCACCGTCAACATGGCGCTGCTCGCCGAGCGGTTCCCCGAACTGCCCGCCGCCACGCAGGTGGGCATCGGGCTGTGGTTCCTGATCGTGTTCGGCACGAAGGCGGCGATCTTCCCGCTGTTCTCGTGGCTGCCCGACAGCTACCCGACCGCGCCCACGACGATCACCGCAGTGTTCGCCGGGTTGCTCACCAAGATCGGCGTCTACGTCCTGATCCGGTTCTTCACGCTGATGGAGCTCGACGAACTCGGACCGTTGCTGCTCGTGATCGCGGGTTTCACGATGATCGTCGGTGTCGCTGGCGCACTCGCGCAGGACGACGTCAAGCGCATCCTGTCGTTCCACGTCGTGAGCCAGATCGGCTACATGATCATGGGACTCGGGCTGTTCACGGTTGCCGGTGTCGCAGGTGCAGTGCTGTTCCTCATCCACCAGATCCCGGTCAAGACCGTGATGTTCCTCGCCGGCGGATTGATCGAGGACGATCAGGGAACCTCGGCGTTGAAGAAGGTCGGCGGCCTCGCCACCAGCAAGCCGGTCATGGCCGTGCTCTTCGCGCTGCCTGCGCTGAGCCTTGCCGGCCTGCCGCCGTTCTCCGGTTTCATCGCCAAGCTCGCGCTGGTCGATGCCGGTATGTCGTCGGGTGCCTACGTGATCGTTGCCGTCTCGCTGGTCGGCTCGATCCTGACGCTGCTGTCGATGACCAAGATCTGGCTCGGCGCATTCTGGGGCGAGGTCACCCCGTCGGCGGTTCCGGCGTCGAGCAAGCGCTCGGTCACCGTGATGCAGACCGCTGCGGCTCTGGCCGTGGCCGGCACGATTGCCATTGCCGTTCTGGCCGGCCCGCTGTGGCGTATGAGCGAGCAGGTGGCCACCGACCTGCTCGAGCGCACGCCCTACATCACCGAGGTACTGGCCGAGCCCGTGAGCGAGGGGGGCGGCTGATGGCCACCACCGTTGCGAAGGCATCCTGGACCTCGTCCTTGCGTGGCAGCCTCCGGGCGCTCCTGACGCCGAGGCGCCTCCTGACCGTTGCTGTGCTCGTCGGTGCGTGGTGCGCGCTCTGGGGCACGATCTCGGTCGCGAACATCCTGTCGGGCACGCTCGTCGCTGTGGCGGCGTCGCTGTTCGCAGGCGTCGATCGCAACGCCGGCCGTGTGAACGTCCTGGCGCTGCTGCACTTCGTGTGGCTCGTCGCCGTCGATCTCGTGGTGTCGACGGTGAACGTGGCGTGGGAGATCCTGACGCCGACCGACTACACCGACGAGGCGATCATTGCGGTCGACACCAACATCGAAGCGCGGTCGCACTTCTTGATGCTCGTGGTGGCGATCACCGTCACGCCCGGCACCGCCGTGATCGACAGCGACGCCGACACCGGCCGACTCTACCTGCACCTCCTGCATGCCGAGAAGGCTCCCGAGATCGAACTGCACGTGCAGCACCTGGCAGCGCTCGCCTGTCGAGCGCTGCCCGTCAACGAGGAGGTCGCTCCATGATCACCGAGGTCGTCGGATGATCGCCGACATCGCCGTGGCGGTCTTCGTACTCGCCGGCATCTTGGCGGGCATTCGGCTGATCCGCGGGCCGTCGCTCGCCGATCGAGTGATCTCGCTCGATGCGGCTCTGGTCGCGCTGATGGGTGCAATCGGAACGCGCGTCGCCGAGACGGGCGACAGCTTGTACATCGGCGTGCTGGTGGTCATCGCCATCGTGGCGTTCACCGCCACCGTGGCGCTCAGCCGATTCATCGAGACGACGGGTCGGCCATGAACGTCGTCTCCTCGGTGTTCATCCTCTTGGGCGCGTTCGTCGCCCTGCTCGCCGGAATCGGCCTGCTCACGTTCAACACGCCGTACGCGCGGTTCCACGCCGCCGGCAAGGCGAGCCCGATTGCGTTCTTGATGGTCGCGATCGGTGCGGGCATCGAGGTGGGTGCCAGAGGGGCCGCCGAACTGGCCGTCGTAGCTGCGGCGCTGCTGCTGACACTGCCTGCGAGCACGCATCTGCTGTTCCGGGCGACGCACCGAACCACGGTGTCCGAGCACCTGAACCCCGATGATCTGGCGGCTGCCGAGCGTGAGCTCGCAGCGCACGATGCGATGGTCGAGACCGAATCCGGTGGAGGCTCCGATGGCGATCAGCACTGAACGGCACAAGCCGGGTCCGGTGAAGAAGAACCCCGGGCAACAGACGTCTTCGAATACCTACAATGCAGAAGTGACGTTGATCGAACCGAAACCCGACCTTCCGTCGTGGACGTTTCTCACCAACCACGCCCACGTGATGGTGGCGCTCAGCCGTGACCCCGATCTGCGTCAGCGCGACCTCAGCTACGTGGTGGGCATCACGCCCGGCGCCGTGCAGCGAATCCTCGACGATCTCGAGCATGCCGGGTACCTTCGACGCGAAAAGGTCGGCAGGCGAAACCACTACGAGATCATCGATCGCACACCGCTGCGTCATCCGCTCGAGGGTCAGCACACCGTCGGCGAACTGCTCGACATGCTGCACGACTGACAACCCGCGGTTCGGGTCGCTGAACCCAGGCGACGACGAAGACGGTTCGGACGCCAACCAGTTCGCCTCGGACGGCTGACGTCCCCACCGGAGACCCCTCCCGGCTCCTCACCGACGACGGGGACCGAACGTCAGTTGTCGTCGTCGGGGACGAACGATCGGCTCCAGGCCTCGAGTTCGTCGAGATCGCAGGTTCGCGGGGTGACGACGAGGAGCACGTCGCCCGGCTCGATCGTCGTGCCACCGGTGGGGATCACCGTCGTGTCGTCGCCACGATGGATGACCGCCACCCGCGCCCCGCTCGGCGGTGGATCGTCGCGCAGGGTCACCGGACGTACGTGGGTCGACGTCGGCACCGTGATCTCGATGATGTCGGCGTCGAGCGCGTCGACGGCCACGATTTCTCGTCGGACGAAGACGCTGTCGTCGGCGCTGACGCCGAGCCGCCGGGCGAGTGCACTGATCGTCGGGCCCTGCACTGCGACCGACACGACGACGACAACGAACGCGACGTCGAAGATGACCGCACCGTCCGGGTGGCCGGCGGTGAACGGAATCGTGGCGAGCACCACGGGGACGGCCCCCCGCAAGCCGGCCCACGACACCACGGCCATGTTCCTCAGTGGCGTCCGCCACCACACCAGCACCGTCACCACGGCGATCGGACGAGCGACGAGGACGAGCGTGACGACGACGACGAGTGCGAGCCCGAGATCTCCGAACAACTCGCTCGGAAAGACGAGGATGCCGAGCAGCAGGAACAACGCGCTCTGTGCCGTTGCGGCGAGGCCTTCGTGGAAGTACAGCACGCTGCGGCTGGCCCGCTCGGAGCCGGTGAGCACCACACCGGTGAGGTACACCGCCAGCAGTCCGGAGCCGCCCAACACCGCGGCACCGCCATACGAGATCGCTGCGATCGCCAGCGTCACGACCCCGAGCGATGCTGCAGCGCCGCCCCGTACGTGATCGACCACCCAGCGCCCGACCCACCCGACGGCCACGCCGACGGCAACTCCGATGGCGACCTGCACACCGAGATAGCTGGCCCAGTCCCAGCCGGACGGATCTGCCCGCCACACCTCGACCATGCCCACTGTCAGGAGCACTGCGGCGGGGTCGTTGAGGCCTGATTCGAGTTCGAGCAGCCGACTGGTACGCGTCGGGAGCGGTTCGGTTCGCAGGGCGGCGAACACCGCGGCTGCGTCGGTGGACGAGACCACCGCGCCGAGGAGCAATGCAGTGGTCGGATCGAGGCCCATCAGCCGCCAGGCCGCGAGGGCGACGACGCCGGCAGTGATCGCCACACCGACGGTGGCCAGCAATCCGGCTGGGGCTCCGACCGAACGGAACGAGCGGGGGTCGGTACCGAGGCCACCGTCGAACAGGATCACGGCCAGCGCAGCGATGGCGATGTTCTGCGCCAGGACCGCGTCGTCGAATCGGATCCAGGCGAGGCCGTCGTCCGCGACGGCCATCCCGAGCCCGAGGAAGAGCAGCAGGCTCGGTATTCGGAACCGCGACGTGAATCCGCTGGCGATCACACCGACGAGCAGCAGCACCCCGACCAGCAGCACACCGGGATCGACCGAGAACGACGAGCTCATCGCGTCGCGGGATCCGATCGTCGACGCCGCCGAGCCACTCCGAGAGGGAAACGGCTCATGTGCTTCACCGTCACATCCTGCCAGCGCGTTGCCCCGAGGGGACCGTGCAACCCCAAACCCCAACCCCGAAAATGCGCGCCAGGCGTGCATCAGCGGGACGATCTGCGCACGTTTCAGCCCGTGGGGCGAGATCGTTCGGAAATGTGTTCGGATCCGCCCGCCCCTGGCGTGCTTGTGCGCATTTTTCGGGTTCGGGGTCGGGGCTGGGGCTGGGGCAGCGCGGACAGTCGCCAGGAGGGTCAGGTCGAGTGGCCGAGCAGCAGCGTCGTGCGGTCCGCGCAGCGGTCGAGCACCGTTTCGAGGACCTGCGTTGCGGTGGCGGCATCGAGGTTCGCCGTCGGCTCGTCGAGCACCACGGCGTCGTGCCCGGCGAGCAGCACCCGTGCCAGGGCGAGGCGCTGTGCCTCGCCCCCGCTCATCGAGGAACCACCCCGTCCCAGCTGGCTGTCCATCCCGGTCCGGAGATGACCGAACCACTCCTCGAGCTGCACCGCTCGGAGTGTGTCGAGGAGCTCCTCGTCGTCCGCCGACGGTTTGGCGATGCGCAGGTTCTCCCGAAGGGTCGAGTCCGCGATCCATGGCAACTGCTGCAGCCATGTCACCTGCTGTCGGACATCGGCGCCGTCAGCACTCCTGGCGTCGGTGCCGTCGAGCTCGTAGGAGCCCGAGTGTGCCGGAAGGAAGTCGACGAGCATCGCCGCCAGCGTCGACTTGCCAGAGCCACTCGGTCCGCTGATGACCGCATGGCGAGCCGGTGGGAGTTGCATCGACAGCGGCTCGAACGCGTCGCGGTCGGCGCCCGGCCAACGAGCTGTCACCTCAACGAGTGTGAGCGTCGGTCGGGCAGCGATGGGCTGTGGTTCGTCCGGGGCGGTGACCGGGTCGTCGGTGTCGAGAACCGCAACGACTCGTTCGGCTGCGCTGGCGATGCTCGGCACCGAGGCGCTCGCCTCGGTGACCGTGCCGACGAGCTCGAGGGTGGCCAGGGGCCACAACACCAGCACGCCGACGACAGGACCGGCCAACGACGCGCCGACTGCGTCGATCACGATCAGCGTCGCGGTCACCGTCAGCAGCGGTGCCGCGGTGACGACCGCGCCGGTGAGCATCCGCACTCGTGCTCGACGTCGCTCGAACTCGTCGACGCTGTCGCCGGCATCGTCGATCGCCTGGCGGGCTGCGCCGAGCGTGCGGTCCGACCACAACTGATCCATCCCCTCCGTCACGGCCAGTACTCGGCTGCCGAGGGTGGAGCGGCGATCGCTCAGAACTGGACCGATCGCCGACTCGGCGACGACCGTGAGCAGCGGCAGAGCCACACCGACGATCACGAGGGCCGCCAGCAGCACGAGACCCGCAGACACGTCCAGCAGCAGCGTCACGACGAGTGCGCCCACTGCGGCGAGCCCAACTGCAACGATCGGGCCGAGCACGCGGACGAACAGATCGAGTAGTCGATCGACGTCGGCCACCATTCGTTGCAGCAGATCGCCGCGTTGCCATCCGGGAACACCGGCAGGGGCGATCTCGGCGAGCCGGGCAGCGACGGCGGAGCGGATCTCGCTCAGGGAGCGCAAGCCCGTGTCGTGAGTGGCCAGCCGCTCGGCGTATCGGAAGACGCCCTTGCCCGTGCCGAACGCACGCACGGCGAGGATCGCGACCGACAGCGCCGCCAACTCGGGCCGCTCGCTCGCTCGCACGATCAACCAGGCGGCGGCGCCGGCCAGACCGATCGTGCAGACTTCGGCTGCGCCACCGAGTGCGGCGGCGCCGATGAACCGTCCTCGAACCGGACGCACCAGCGAGAGCACCCGTCGTAGCGCCGACCCTGTCGACCCTGTCGACCCTGTCGATCGGGCGGCGGTGGCTGCCGGTGACGTGTGGTGTCCGACACCAGACGTCATGTCGGGGCTGGTGAGCGACATCGTGACGTCGGCAGCTCGCGGCGCCGTGCGTCCGGTTCTCACGGCACGCTCGACTGGAATTGGTCGATCGCCCGGGCCGGACAGCTCGGCGACATGATCCGCGACGGCACGGCAACGATCGTCGTGGGTGGCGACGAGCACCGCAGCCCCGTGCCCATGGGCGAGATCGGACAGCATCGTCCAGACCAGGTCGGCGTTGGCCGGGTCGAGGTGCGCCGTGGGCTCGTCGGCCAACACGAATCGGGCACGACCCGCACGAACGGCGACGAGGGCCCTGGCGACCTGCACGCGACGCAGTTGGCCGCCTGAGAGCTCGTCGACTCGACGCAGTGCCTCGGCGCGGAGGTCGACGTCGGCCAGCGCCGCCAACACGATGTCGTCCGACGCGGCGGTGGCCGCTCGAACCTCGTCGACGACGAGCGCAGTCGTCGCCACGAGACGCTGGCCGATCACGGCCAACTGGCCCGCCCACGATGCCGGATCGAGTTCGTTGACATCGACACCGGCCAACGTGATGGAACCCGACCGGTCGAGCAGGCGGGCCCGGCACGCTTCCACCAGCGTCGACTTGCCGGTCCCGCTCGGTCCGAACACCGCGGTGAGCGTGCCCGGGAACAGGTCGAGGTGCACTCCGTCGAAGAGTCGTCGGCCGCCACGCCGCACCGTGACGTCGCGGAGTTCCAAGCCACCGGACGTCGGAGCGGCCAGATCTCCGATCGGCAGCGAGGGTCGTGCGAGCAGCTCGTGGAGATCGTCGGACGCGTCGAGTCCCGACTGTGCAGCGTGGAAGCTTGCGCCCACGCGACGCAGTGGCAGATAGCACTCGGGCGTCAAGAGCAGTACCACCAGCGCGGTGTACAGGTCGAGGCTGCCGCCGGCGAGCCGTAGGCCGATCTCGACAGCGATGAGGGCGACGGACAACGTGGCGATCAGCTCGAGCGCAAGCGCCGACAAGAACGCGATCCGCAGTGCCCCCAGCGTGGTGGTCCGGTACTGCTCGGATACTTCGTGCACCGAGTCGCGTTGGGCCTCGGCACGGCCGAACAGTCGCAGTGTCGGCATCCCTTCGATGACGTCGAGGAAGTGGCCACCGAGGCGTTGGAGGACTGCCCACTGCCGGGCGGTTCTGCGCTCGGTCATCCGGCCGATCAACACCATGAACACCGGGATCAACGGCACGGTCACGGCGATCAGCGCCGCCGAGAGCACGTCGGCGAACAGGATCCGAGCCCCGGCCACCAGCGGCACCGTCACGGCAAGCATCAGCGAGGGGAGGAACTGACGGACGTACGGTTCGAGCTGGTCGACTCCGGTCGTGGCGATCGTGGCTTCGCGGCTGGCGAGTCCACCGGTCGAGCGCTCGGCGTCGAACGTCGCATGGTCGAGCACCGATGCGCGCACCGCTCCCCGAAGCGCCGCCATCGCTCGGCCCGCCGACCACTCGGTCGTGGCAGTGGCGACCCCGCGAAGCACTGCCAGTGAGGTGAGCACGGCCACGAGCGTCGCGAGACCGGTTCCGACCGCGCCGTTGGTGACCAGGTCGTCGAGCCCGCTGGCCAGTGCCTCGGCCTGGGCCACCACCACGAGCGCAGTGACGGCGGCGACGCCGGCGATCACGAACAGGTGGACCCGCAGCGCCGGGACGAGCCGGATGAGCCGGATGTCAACCGGGCCCCGCCGGTCGACGTCGGTCACCGGTGGACGATCGGGAGGTGCTGGGTGCCGATCCGCTTGCGGAAGACCCAGTACGTCCACCCCTGGTACAACAACACGACCGGGGTCATCACCAAGGCGACGATCGTCATCACCTTCAGGGTGTAGTCGGTAGAGGACGCATTCGTCACGGTGAGGCTGAATGCCTCGTCGGTGGTCGACGGCATGACGTTCGGATACAGCGAACCGAACAGCGCGACCACCGCCATGGCGATCGCGACGCCCGTGGCGCTGAACGCGACGCCTTCGCGATCACGTCGTTCGGCCACGATGCCGACGACCAGCGCTCCGGCCGCGGCCAAGACGGGAATCCACGTCCACCCCTTCCCGCGAGCGAGTTGGTTCCAGATCAGGAACGCGCCGCCACCGACCACGGCGACGGGACCGGCGATCTCGGCCACACGGTGGGCGCGCTCGCGGACCTCGCCGAGCGTCTTGAGACTCAGGAAGTTCGCGCCGTGGAGGAGGAACAACGCAGCGGTCGTGACGCCGCCGAGGAGGGCGAACGGATTGAGCAGGGTGAAGAGGTTTCCGGTGAAGTCACCACCGGCGTCGATGGGGACACCGCGAACGATGTTGGCAAAGGCGACACCCCACAGGATCGCCGGAACCCATGATCCAACGGCGATGGCGAGATCCCAGTTCCGCCGCCAGCGCACGCTGTCGATCTTGCCCCGGTACTCGAAGGCGACGCCACGGAAGATCAGTGCCATGAGGATCAACAGCAACGGAAGGTAGAAGCCCGAGAACAGGGTGGCGTACCAGTAGGGGAACGCAGCGAACATGGCGCCACCGGCGGTGAGGAGCCACACCTCGTTGCCGTCCCAGACCGGTCCGATCGTGTTGATCATGACGCGCCGGTCGGCGTCCGATCGGCCGAGCGGGTGCAGCAACATGCCGACGCCGAAGTCGAACCCTTCGAGGAAGAAGTAGCCGATCCAGAGCACGGCGATGAGGATGAACCAGAAGGTGGTGAGTTCCATGATCCGTTCCCTTTCGATCAGTAGGCGAACACGAGTCGTTCCGACTCGTCGTCGGGTTGGTCGGGGCCCGGCCCGTCGGGCCAGTCGTCGCGGTCTTCGGGGCCACGGGGGCCGTCGTCGTGTGAACCCTCCCCCTCGGGGGGCTCGTTGCCCGCCAGCAGGCCGGTCATCGCGGCGTCGGGTCCGGCCTCGACGTACTTCCTGAGCAGCAGCAACTCGACGAGGCCGAGCCCGCCGTAGACCAGCGTGAACGCGACCATCGAGAATGCCACGAGGCCGCCGCCGACCGAGCCGGACACCGCGTCGGCGGTCAGGAGCCGGATCTCGGGGATGCCCTCCGGGTTGGGTGCCACCACCCAGGGTTGGCGGCCCATCTCGGTGAAGAGCCAGCCGAACAGGTTGCCGAGGAACGGCGTGATGATCACCGCGATCGCGGCGCGTCCGGCCCACTTGTTGGTGGGCAGCGTCTTCTTGAACCGGAGGTAGATCAGCGTTGCGGCGGCGCCCATCACGCTCACCATGCCGATACCGATCATCGCCCGGAAGCTCCAGTAGGTGATGATCAGGTTGGGTCGGTAGTCCCCCGGGCCGAACTGTTCCTCGAGGTCGGCCTGGACGTCGATCACGCCGGGGATCTCGGCGTCCCAGGTGTCGGTGGCGAGAAACGACAGCAGGCCGGGGATCACCAGCGAACGAACGTCGCACTCCTGGCTGACGTCTCCGACTGCGAACACCGACAGACCGGGGCCGGTCTCGGTTTCGCAGAGCGCTTCGGCTGCGGCCATCTTCATCGGCTGCTGCTCGAACATCAGCCGGGTCTGGAAGTGGCCGGACACGCTGAGTGCGATGCCGGCGAAGATCGAGAGCCACAGACCCAGTCGCATCGCACGGTTGAAGCCGCGACGATCGACCTCACTCGGGTTCCGCCGGATCAGCCACCATGCGGAGATTCCGGCGACGAAGACCGCTGCGGTGAGGACCGCACCGCTGATCACGTGGGGGTACGCGGCCAGGGTGGTGCTGTTGGTGAGGACGGCCCAGATGTCGGTCATCTCCGCTCGGCCGGTGTCGGGGTTGAAGATCGCACCGACCGGGTGCTGCATCCAGGAGTTGGCGGCGACGATGAAGTACGCCGACAGCCAGGTACCGATCGCTGCGGCCCAGATCGTGGCAAGGTGCAGCTTCGGGTTGAGTCGACCCCATCCGAAGATCCACAGACCGAGGAAGGTCGACTCGAGGAAGAACGCGACGAGCGCTTCCATCGCGAGCGGAGCGCCGAACACGTCGCCGACGAAGCGTGAGTACTGGCTCCAGTTCATCCCGAACTGGAACTCCTGCACGATGCCGGTGACGACCCCCATGGCGAAGTTGATCAGGAACAACTTGCCGAAGAACTTGGTGAGGCGGAGATCGGCCTCGTCGCCCGTTCGGTGCCAGCGGGTGTGGAACCACGCGACCATCATCGACAGGCCGATGGTCAGGGGCACCATCAAGAAGTGGTAGAGGGTCGTGATCCCGAACTGCCAGCGGGCGAGCGGGAGGGCTTCGATCGCGAACAACATCACCCACCAAGTTTCGGCCTACCCCCCCGGGCATCCCTAGGGACCAAGGACCCAGCCTGGACCAACGTGACCGACGTCATGCCCCCGCGCCCCACTCCCCCGAAAATGCGCGCCGGGTGTTCACCGACGGGCCGATCTGCGCACGTTTCGGCCTGGGACATGGGCGTGCTCCGAAACGTGCGCGGATCTGCCCGCCCGTGATGTGCTCGCGGCACTTTTCGGAAGGCGGGTGGGTCGGGAGGGTGCGGGGTGCTGGGGATTCAGGACTTTGGGCGGTCGACAGGGGCGCTTGAGACCGCAAGGATGGACACCATGAGCACCTCGGTTGTCGACGAACGCCCTGCGACTGAACCGGGGGGAGCCGATCCGACGCCGGCACCGTCGGCGACGGCATGCATCGACGGCAACGAAGCAGCAGCCAAGGTCGCCTACGCACTGTCGGAGGTGGTGGCGATCTATCCGATCACTCCTGCCTCGACGATGGGCGAGCTCGCCGACGCCTGGTCGGCCGGCGGCGCAACGAACCTGTGGGGCGCGGTGCCCGAAGTGGTGGAGCTGCAGTCCGAAGCGGGCGCAGCCGGCACCCTGCACGGCGCCCTGCAGACCGGAGCGATGGGCACCACCTTCACGGCGTCGCAGGGGTTGCTGCTGATGCTGCCCAACATGTTCAAGATCGCCGGCGAACTCACCCCGGCGGTCATCCACGTCGCTGCCCGAGCGATCGCCACGCACGCGCTGTCGATCTTCGGCGACCACAGCGACGTCATGGCCGCTCGATCGACCGGCTTCGCCATGCTGTGCGCCAGTTCGGTCCAGGAGGCTCACGACTTCGCGGCGGTCTCGCATGCTGCCACGCTCCGGGCGCGGGTGCCGTTCCTGCACTTCTTCGACGGGTTCCGTACCTCGCACGAGATCAACCGCATCGATCTGCTCGGCGACGACGACCTGAAGTCGCTGATCCGCGACGACGACATCGCCGCCCACAAAGCTCGCCGACTCCGCCCCACCGCACCCGTCGTGCGCGGCACCGCGCAGAATCCCGATGTGTTCTTCCAGGCGCGTGAAGCCGGCAACCGGTTCCACGACGCAGTGCCCGGCATCGTCACCGACGTGTTCGCCGAGCTCGAGGCGCGCACCGGTCGGCGCTACGGACTCGTCGACTACGAAGGTGCTCCGGACGCCGAGCGGGTCGTCGTGATGATGGGTTCGGGCGCCGGCGCAGTCGGCGAGACGGTGGCCAAGCTGGTGGACGACGGCGAGAAGGTCGGCGTCGCCACCATCCGACTGTTCCGGCCGTTTCCGGTCGATGCGCTGCTCGACGCGCTGCCCGACACCGTGCGATCGATCGCAGTGCTCGACCGCTGCAAGGAGCCCGGGTCGGTCGGCGAACCGCTCTTCCAGGATGTCGTCACCGCTGTTGCCGAGTCCGATCGCACGGGCGTTCGGACGATCGGCGGCCGATACGGCCTCGGCTCGAAGGAGTTCACGCCGGCGATGGCCAAGGCGGTGTTCGACGAACTCACGCTCGACGCACCCAAGCGACGCTTCACCGTCGGCATCGTCGACGATGTCACCGACTTGAGCCTCGACGTCGACGACTCGTTCCTCGTCGAGCAGCCCGGGCGCTCGGCGGTGTTCTACGCGCTCGGCAGCGACGGCACCGTCGGTGCGAACAAGGCGTCGGTCAAGATCATCGGTCACGAACCCGATCTGTATGCGCAGGGCTACTTCGTGTACGACTCGAAGAAGTCCGGTTCGATGACCGTGTCGCACCTGCGCTTCGGTCCGGAGCCGATCCGTTCCACCTATCTCGTGCAGGAGGCCGATCTCGTCGCCTGCCATCAGTTCGGGCTGCTCGATCGGTTCGACGTGCTCGACGACATCCGCCACGGGGGCACGTTCCTGCTGAACGCGCCGCATCCGGCCGACGAGTTGTGGGAGCACCTGCCGACGGCGACCCAGCGCCGCATCCAGGAACGTGAGCTGCGCGTGTTCACCATCGATGCGACCCGCATCGCCCGCGAGTTGAAGATGCCCGGACGGATCAACACGATCATGCAGCCGTGCTTCTTCGCCGTCGGCGACGTCATGGGTCTCGATCGTGCGATCGAGGCGATCAAGGCGTCGATCAGCTCCGCGTACGGTCGGCGCGGCCGGCTGATCGTGGAACGCAACGAAGCCGCCGTCGACCGGGCGGTGGCCGAACTCGCCGAGGTGACCGTTCCCTCCGGCCAGGGCGGCGAGACACCGGCGAGCATCGAGCTCGACGAGACCTTCGACATCCTCGAGTCGGCCCGAGGCAACGCCGACGCCGACTTCATCGACCGGGTCACGATGACGATGGTTGCCAACCAGGGCGATCGGCTGCCGGTGTCGGCGATGCCGATCGACGGCACGTATCCCGACCGGAACCACCCAGTTCGAGAAGCGCAAGCTCGCGATCGAGATCCCGATCTGGGAGCCCGACCTGTGCATCGATTGCGGCAAGTGTGCAGTCGTGTGCCCGCATGCCACGATCCGGATGAAGGCCTTCGAACCCGATGCCCTCGACGGCGCACCGGACGGGTTCCTGGCCAAGAAGTTCCGGTCGCGCGAGCTCGACGGTCACCAGCTGACCATTCAGGTCGCGCCCGATGACTGCACCGGTTGTGGCATCTGCGTCGACGTGTGCCCTGCGAAGGACAAGTCGCAGGTCAAGCGCAAGGCGATCAACATGCGGCCTGCCGAGGAGCATCGAGAGGTCGAGCGTGAACGGTGGGACTTCTTCACGACGATCTCCGAAATCGACCGAACCTCGATCACCCACGACTCGGTGAAGAACTCCCAGCTGCTCCAACCGCTGTTCGAGTTCTCCGGGGCGTGCTCGGGCTGCGGTGAGACCCCGTACCTGAAGCTGCTCACCCAACTGTTCGGCGACCGGTTGGTGGTCGCCAACGCCACGGGTTGCTCGTCGATCTACGGTGGGAACCTGCCCACCACGCCGTGGGCGAAGGACACCAACGGGCTCGGCCCGGCGTGGTCGAACTCGCTGTTCGAGGACAACGCCGAGTTCGGATTCGGCATGCGCCTCGGCATCGAACATCACCAGCGCGACGCCCGCCGGCTCGTCGAGGAACTCGCCGACCATGTCGGCTCCGACTTCGCCGGCGCGCTGCTGGCCGACCCGACGCCGACCGAGCTCGGCGTGATCGAGCAGCGCACCCGGGTTGCGGTGCTGCGCGAGCGGCTCGACGAGCTCGTCGGTTCGAGCGACCCGGTGGTGGCCGACCGTGCGCAGCGGCTGAGTTCGATCGCCGACGAGTTGGTGCGCACGAGCACCTGGATCGTCGGTGGTGACGGCTGGGCGTACGACATCGGTTTCGGTGGCGTCGACCACGTCCTCGGCAGCGGTCGCAACGTCAATCTGTTGGTGCTCGACACCGAGGTGTACTCCAACACGGGCGGTCAGGCGTCGAAGGCCACGCCGCTCGGTGCGGTCGCGAAGTTCGCGATGGGTGGCAAGCCGACCGGCAAGAAGGACCTCGGAGCCATCGCTCGCCGCTACGGCAACGTGTACGTCGCCCAGATCGCCATCGGCGGCAGCGACATCCAGACCGTCAAGGCGCTCGCCGAGGCCGATGCCTGGGATGGCCCGTCGCTGATCATCGCCTACTCGACGTGCATTGCCCACGGCATCGACATGGAGACCTCGATGTCGCACCAGAAGGACGCGGTGAAGTCCGGCTACTGGCCGCTGTACCGCTACCGGCCGACGACCGAGGAGCACGAGCATCCGTTCCAGCTCGACTCGGCCGCTCCCAGCATCCCGCTGAAGGACTTCGCGCTGAAGGAGGCGAGGTTCTCGATGCTGGCCCGATCCGATCCGGGTCGATCTGCCGAATTGCTCGACCTGGCGCAGCAGGACATCGACGAACGCTGGCGCTACTACGAGCAACTCGCCGGCCTGGAACGGTCGATACACGAGCCGCACCGCGTCGTGCTCGACGACGAGGCTGACAACGAAGGGGATGACGATGCCTGATCTGCACACCTCCTATCTCGGACTGCCGTTGAGGTCACCACTGATGGCGTCGGCCGGACCGTTCACGGGTCAGCTCGACCGGCTGGTCGAACTCGAACTCGCCGGTGCCGGCGCAGTCGTGCTGCCGTCGATCTTCGAAGAGCAGATCGAACACGAGACCGCCGAGATCGACCGGTTGTACACCGTGCACGGCGAGAGCTTCAACGAGGCGACGTCGTTCTTTCCCGAAGTCGACGACTACGGCTCGGCGATCGACTCGTACCTCGAGTTGATCGAGAACGCCAAGATGACCGTCGACATCCCGGTGATCGCCAGCTTGAACGGCGCCAACATCGGTGGCTGGGTGAAGTATGCCCGCCTGCTCGAAGGTGCCGGTGCCGACGCACTGGAGTTGAACCTCTACACCGTGGCTGCCGACCCGGACATCAGCGGGGCGTCGCTCGAGGCCGAACACCTCGAACTGGTTGCACTGGTTGCCGAGGAGGTCGACGTTCCCGTGGCGGTGAAGATCTCGCCGTACTACTCGTCGATGTCGTCGTTCGTGGTCGGGCTACAGCGGTCGGGGGCTGCCGGAGTCGTGATGTTCAACCGCTTCTACTCGCCCGACCTCGACCTCGAGACGCTCGAAGTGGCGCCACGGATTGCGCTCAGCACGCCCGAGGAGCTGCGGCTACCGCTGCGCTGGATCGGAATCCTGCGCGAGCACCTGACGATGTCGATCGCCGGCTCGACCGGCGTCCACTCGGGATTCGATGCCGCCAAGCTGCTGCTCGCCGGTGCCGATGTGGCGATGACCACCTCGGCGCTGCTTCACCACGGTCCGGCACATCTCCGCACGATCGAGTCGCAGCTCAGCGACTGGATGGACGAGCACGACTACGACTCGGTGGCGCAGATGCGTGGGGCGGTGGCCAGCCATGCCGCCACGGACCCAGCTGCCTACGAGCGGGCCAACTACATCGGCAACATCGCCACGTACACCAGCCGATTCATCGGCACCGGTTCCGTCCCGCTCGCCCGTCACCACCTCGAGTAGCCCGACGCCACGAGGCGTTCGCGTTGCAGTTCCGGCGCACCGGGTCAACCGGAACGTCACGCAAACGTCGGGGGCTCGACGCGGCAGCGTCAGCAGACGGCGCGGACGTAGGGGTACGGGTTGACGGCGCGGCCACCGCCGGGGTGCACCTCGAAGTGGAGGTGATTGGCGGTGGTGTTGCCGGTGGCGCCGACGTAGCCGATCACTTCACCGCGCTGGACGGTGCGGCTCGAGCCCGACCATGCGTCGAGATGGGCGTAGAAGTAGTACGTGCCGCTGTTGCCGGTGAGCCCGACCGACTTGCCGCCGAGGCGGGTGTTGCGGAAGTTGGCGACGCCGGACTCGACGGCGACGAGCGGTGTGCCTCTCGACGCCATCATGTCGACGCCTTCGTGGCTTCGGCCGCCCGACCTCGGGGCGCCCCAGGTGTCGGCGAATGCATGTGCGCCTTGCACCGGGCAGACGATGCCGCCGCCGTTGCTCGGCGGCGGACTGGCCGGCACCGGTGCAGGTGCAGGTGCTGGTGCCGGGTGCGGGTGCGGGTGCCGGCGTCGGGTTGTTGTTCGCTGCGCCTTGGGAAGCGCCGGACGATCCGGCGGTCGACGCCGACGAGGCGCCGGACGTCGACGCGCCGGACGACGAGGCGGCGGAGGGCGCGGGAGCGGCCGCTGCAGGAGCGTTGGCTGCGTTGCTGCTGGCCGTGAGCTGCGCCTGTTGTGCCGCTGCGGCCTCCTGGGCGAGCTTGGCCTGACGCTGGCGCTCGAGTTCTTGCTGCACTGCGACGTCGGCCAGGCGTTGGCGCTCGATCTCGGCGAGCGCGACCACCTCGGCTTCGGCTGCAGCCTGGAGGTCTTCGAAACGCTCGCGGGCCTGCGTGGTGGCTTCCTGCTGGCGTTCGAGTTCTGAGCGCTGCGCGCGCACCTCCTTCATCACGGCGTCGAAGTCGTCGAGTTCGACCGAGGCGACGCCACGGGCGACCGATGCCTGACGATCGGCGGTGATGCCCGCATTGGCCTGGTCGAGGTCGATCAGGAGCGGGATCGAGGTGCCGGAGTTCACGAAGCTTCGCTGGGCGTCGAGCTGCAAGCTGCTGCGCATGGAGTCGGCCTCTGCTTCGGTTGCCGCCAGGTCCTGTTCGGCAGCGGTGATCTCGAGTTCGAGGGTGTCGAGGCGCGACTCGGCGTCGAACATCGCCTGCGATGCGGCATTGGCCCGGTCGCGAGCGTCCTGGATCTCCTGCGCGGCGCGTACCGCTGCGGGGTCCTGGGCGTTGGCGACGGTCAGCGGGAGCGTCGTCGAGCCGACGGCGACCGACAGCGACAGCGCCACGAGTACGACGCCGCGGCGTGCCCGGTCACCTCGCATCGGTCCGAATCCCAACATGGCCGCTGAGCCTAACGGAATATGACGGTTTCGTGACGATTCGGTGTCGCCCGGTGTGGAGCTACTCGGGGTGCCCGACGACACCAGGAGCGGCATCGGTCGCGTAGGGAAACCAGCGCAGCGTCTCGAAGTCGGCGTTGGTCGCCCGTGGCGGCCGCTGCGGGTCGTGCCGGTGGCCGGTTCGGTGGAACAACTCGTGCGCGAACTCGAGGTGGCGCGCCAGATCGACCGGTTCGCTGCGCCGCCGATTCTCGTACTCGATCCGACCCGACGCGTAGGAGATCTCGTCCAGGCTCATCGACGGTCCGCGGGTGCCCAGCCGGTGATGCCACAGCCCGCTGTCGGGCTCGAAGTCGTACTCGCCGAGCAGTGCAGCACCGTGCGAGGCGATCATCGTCACGGCATCGACGAGGTAGTCGAACGTGGCGTCGTCGATGAAGTAGTTGAAGTTGACACGGACCCAGCCGGGCTTGATGCCCTCGCAGCCACGGTTGATCTCCCGCTGGAACTCGTGCGACCGTTCGAGGTCGATGCCGAGGAGGCGGTGGCCGTAGGGACCGGCACACGAGCAGCCGCCGCGCGACTGGATTCCGAACACGTCGTTCAGCAGCGCCACCACGTAGTTGTGGTGGAGGTGGCGATCACCGTGGCGGATCACGAACGACACGATCGACAGCCGATCGGCTTCGTGACTGCCCAGCACGTTGATGTTCGGGTGGTGTTGCCAGCGGGCGATCGCCGTGCGCACGAACGCAGACTCCCGTGCCTCGATCACCTCCGGACCGACGGCATCCTTCAGCTGGAAGACCAGCCCTGCGCGGATCGACTCGATGATCGCCGGCGTCCCCGCCTCCTCGCGATGCTCGATCTCGGGGTGGTAGTCGTGTTCGGCGGTGCTGACGTAGCGCACCGTGCCGCCTCCGGGAACGTCGGGCACTCGATTCTCGAACAACTCGCGGCGAGCAACGAGCACGCCGGGGGTCCCCGGGCCGCCGATCAACTTGTGCGGCGAGATGAACACCGCGTCCTTGTAGGCGAGGTTGCCGTCGGCGCTCGAGCCCATGTCGATCGGGACATAGGGGGCGGCCGCCGCGTAGTCCCACAGTGACAGTGCACCGTGCTGGTGCAACAGCGTCGACACGGCGACGGTGTCGGTGATGATGCCGGTGACGTTCGACGCGGCCGAGAACGACCCGATGAGCGTCGCCCGGTCGGCGTGCGCGACCAGTTCCCGTTCGAGGTGTTCGAGGCTGACGTGGCCGTCGGCGTCCTCGTCGATGATGACGACATCGGCGATCGACTCGCGCCATGGCAACTCGTTGGAGTGATGCTCGTACGGCCCGATGAACACCACCGGCCGCTCGTCGGCAGGGATCGACTCGCTCAGGTGGTAGCGGTCGTCGAGGGTCGACGGGATCTTGAGCCCGAGCACGCCGAGCAGTTTGGCGATGGCGTGGGTTGCGCCACTGCCGCAGAAGACCACGGCATGCTCGTCGCGGCCCGCACCCGTACACCGTGCGATGATCGCTCGGGCCTCCTCGCGCAGACGCGTCGGTCTGCAGCCCGGTACCGGACGATTCGGTGTGGGTGTTGGCGTACAGCGGGAGGACCACCGAGCGGATGTAGTCCTCGATGAAGCCGAGCGATCGTCCCGACGCCGTGTAGTCCGCGTAGATGATCGGTCGGGGCCCGTACGGTCCGTCGATCACGTCGTCGCGGCCGATCACCGACTCGCGCACGTAGGCGATCAGCTCCTCGACGTCGGTCGTCTCCACGCCTCCAGTGAACCATCGAATCGGAACAGCGGTGCCCGACCTCTTCGTTTCATTACGATGCTGCCCACGATGGACACCTCTCCCGCATCGACGTTGGAGCCGAGCGGGCTGACGGCGGCCGAAGTCGCTGAGCGCGTCGCGGCCGGTCGGGTGAACATCACTCCGGAACCCCCCGGGCGCACGTTCGGCCAGATCGTGGCCTCGAACGTGTTCACGGTCGTCAACGCGATCATGCTGACGCTGTTCGTGCTGGTACTGGTGTCGGGCAATCCGCAAGACGGGCTGTTCGTCGGCGTCGTGCTGGCCAACTCGGTGATCGGCGTCGTCCAGGAGGTGCGTGCACGTCGCGAGCTCAAGCGCCTCGAGGTGGTCACCGAGCCGCAGGCGATCGTGGTCCGCGACGGTGCTGCGGTCGAGATCGCATCCGACGAGATCGTGCTCGACGACGTGATCCAGCTGCGCCTCGGCGGTCAGGTCGCTGTCGACGGCGTGGCGCTCGAGTCGACCGGTCTGCGCCTCGACGAATCGATGCTCACCGGTGAGTCGTTGGCGGTGCCCAAGCAGGTCGGCGACGAGGTGTTGTCGGGCAGTTTCGTCGTCGCCGGCAACGGCAGCATCCGGGCCACGTCCGTGGGTGCCGACAGCTACGCCAGCACGCTCGCCACCGAGGCCAAGCAGTTCACCGCCGTCGATTCCCTCCTGCGTGACGGCATCAACACGATCCTGCGTTGGCTCACCTTGATCATCCCGGTGGCGTCGGTCTTCTTGTTCATCCGACTGCTCGGGGCCGAGGACCGCTGGCAGGACGCGCTGCTCGGCACCGTCGCCGCCGCCGTTGCCATGGTGCCCGACGGTTTGGTGCTGCTGACCAGCCTGTCGTTCATGGCCGGCATGATCGCCCTCGCCCGCCGCAACGCGCTTGCGAAGCAGCTCTCGACGGTCGAGGTGCTCGCTCGGGTCGACGTGTTGTGCCTCGACAAGACCGGCACGATCACCACCGGGGAGATCACGTTCGCTGCCGCGCACCCTGCGCAAGGTCGCAGCGCCGACGAGGTCGATGAGGTGCTCGTTGCGCTCGCCGCTTCCGATCGTGCGCCGAACGCCACCATGGCTGCGATCGCTGCCGCCGTCGGCACCGAGTCGTCGTGGCAGGTCGACCGGGTCGAACCGTTCGACAGTGAACGCAAGTGGTCGGCCGCTTCGTTCGTCGATCACGGCTGGCTGTACCTGGGTGCACCCGACTTCCTGCTCACGAGCGACGACCCCGCTCGAGCACTCGTCGACCGGCTCAGTTCCGGCGGGAAACGATTGCTCGCCGTGGTCTCGTCCGACGACGGCCCCGACGACGACCGCCTCCCGCCCACGAGTCGTACCTTGGCGATCGTCGAACTCGAAGACGAGATCCGCCCCGACGCCGCTGAGATCCTGGCCTACTTCGCCGAACAGGACGTGACGCTCAAGGTGATCTCGGGCGACAACCAGGAGACGGTGGCGGCGATCGCCGAGCGAGCCGGTCTCGAGGTGATCGGCGAGCCGGTCGACGCCCGCGACCTGCCCACCGACATCGACGAACTCGCCGACGTGCTCGATGGCGCCACGGTGTTCGGGCGGGTCAAGCCGCAGCAGAAGCAAGCCATGGTGAAGGCCCTGCAGTCGAACGGCCACGTCGTCGCGATGACCGGCGACGGGGTCAACGACGTCCTTGCACTCAAGGACGCCGACCTCGGGATCTCGATGGGCTCGGGGAGCGAGGCGACCAAGGCCGTCGCCGACCTGGTGCTCACCGACAACGCGTTCTCGAGCCTGCCGACGGTGGTCAACGAGGGCCGCAAGGTGATCAACAACGTCGAACGGGTCTCGAATCTGTTCGTGACCAAGGCCGCGTACGCGGTGTTGCTCACGTTCGCCGTGGGCTTGGTCGACAGCCCGTTCCCGTTCCTCCCGCGGCAGCTCACGCTGATCGGCACGTTCAGTATCGGGGTGCCCGGCGTCTTCTTGGCGCTCGCCCCGGAGGCCGACCTGATCCGTCCGGGATTCCTGCAGCGAGTCCTGCGCTTCTCTGTCCCCGCCGGCGTGATCGCCGGGTCGGCGACGTTGGCGGCCTACGAAGCCGCCCTCCATGTCGCCGACCTCGAACTCGATGAAGCGCGCACGCTCGCAACGGTCACGCTGCTGGCGATCGGACTGGTCGTGCTGGCGGTGACCAGCCGTCCGCTCGTCGCCTGGAAGCTCGGCCTCGTGGTCGCCATGGCCCTCGGCTACGTCGTGGTGTTCCTCGTGCCGTTCCTGCGCAACTACTTCCTCCTCGAGGTGTTCTGGGACACCGCGTGGTGGTACTCGGTCGCCGCGGTCGCCGTTGCCGGCTCGTTGATCGTCGCAATCCCCCATGTCATGGGCTCGAAGCGATGAGCCAGACGACTGGATCTGCAGGCTTCGCTCATCGCTGAGGGCCCGGCGAGGCGGGCGTGGCGTTGTTCAGCAGCCGGCAGCCGGCGCGTCGACATCGTCGTCGAGGGCGACGAGCGCATCGTCGAACGCTTCGAGGAGACCGGCGAACCACCGGCCAGCGCGGTGTAGTACGAACATGTCGACCACAGTCTGTCCGCTCGTGGGTGGATCCACGCGATCGGCGGGGTGACATCTGCGACGTCGGAATGGGACCAACCGCCCTGGTCGGCACCGACCCGGAACTCGCGTCAGTAGCTGCCCTCGGCACCACGGTCGATGCTGAGCAGCTGGATGAGGTCTTCGTGCAGCTCCATCCAGATGTCGTGGAACGAGCCGCACATGACACCGGTGAACATCTTGGTTTCGCCGTTGACGGCCCTCGCAGCTGCGCCGGTGAGCCGATGGCGGTAGGCGGCAAACCGTGGAACGGCCTCGGCAAACCCGTCCAGAATCGGAGCACACTCGGCGTTGAAACGTTCGAGCTCGCCGAGCCGTTCGGTGTCGTAGGCGGCGTCGGTGTGGTCGTTCGGCTCGTCGCCGCGCGTCTGCCAGGCGGTGCAGAGTTCCTTGAGGCGATTGTTCAGGCCGAGGAACGAGTCGTAGTGGGCGCGCAGCCCGGTGACGTGCGTCTGAGCGGCGTCGACGAGTTCGGCTCCATGGCGTTCCCTGCCCTCCGGGGTGAGCTGCCAGAGCTCGCGTGCCTCGAAGAACTTGGTGTGACCGCTCTCGGCCAACTCCGCGAGGATCGCCGTGGTGCGATCGAGGGGGATCGTCGACAGTTCGGCGATGGTTGAGGCGGCGCTGAACCCCTTGATCCGCAGTGCGTGCAGCACGAGGAACCGGGCCTCGCCGTCGTCGATCTCGTCCGCCTCGGCCGCGGGTGCGCTCACACTCGGTCCGGCGTGGTCGTCGGCGACATCGGCGGTGAGTCGTTCGATCTCCTCGTCGGGCACGCGGTCGGTGTCGAGGAGTGCCTGTGCCACAGCGAGCCTGGCGATCGGTACGCGGTAGGGCGAACAGCTGACGTAGTCGACGCCGGCGTTCACGAGGAATCGAACGGACCCCGGATCGCCGGCCTGCTCGCCGCAGATGCCGATCTTGATGTCGGGCTTCACGGCGCGAGCGTCGCGACACGTGAGCTCGATCAGGCGACCAACACCCTCCTGGTCGAGCTGGTCGAACGGATTGAACGGCAGCGCACCCGCCTCGAGATACGCCGGCAGCAACCGCACCTCGACGTCATCGCGGCTGAACGCGAATGTCAGTTGGGTGAGGTCGTTGGTGCCGAACGAGAAGAAGTCGGCGTGGGCGCTGAGTTCGGCTGCCACCAGCGCAGCTCGCGGGGTCTCGACCATCGCACCGATGCTCACGGCGTCGACGTCGGTGACCTCGGCTTCGTCGAGCGCGTCGAGTACCCACTGGCGCGCCATCGCCAGTTCCTCGGCGCCGATCACGAGCGGGATCATGATCTCGACCTTGGGGTCGTTGCCGGCGGCCAGCGCCTCGCCAACGGCGCGGGCGAGCGCTCGAACCTGCATCTGGTAGACGCCGGGCTTGACCACGCCGAGGCGGACACCGCGGGTACCGATCATCGGGTTGGCTTCGCGTAGTCGACGTACCGCGGCGAGCTCGGCGCGGGTGTCGTCGTCGAGGGTGCCGGTCGCCTCGGCGACGACGAGTCGCTCGTAGTCCGGGAGGAACTCGTGCAACGGCGGGTCGAGGAGCCGGACGGTGATCGGTAGGCCGTCCATCGCCGCGAGGATCGAGGCGAAGTCGGCTTGCTGCACGATGTCGAGTTCATGCAGGACTTCGCGCTCGTGGGTCGGGTCGTCGCTGAGGATCAGCCGTCGGACCAGGCGAAGGCGTTGCTCGGCGAGGAACATGTGCTCGGTTCGACAGAGGCCGATGCCTTCGGCTCCGAGGTGTCGGGCGTGGCTCGCGTCGTCGGCGGTGTCGGCGTTGGCGCGCACGCCCACACGCTCGGCGCGAATCAGGTCGGCCCACCGCAGCAGTGTCTCGAGCTCGGGAGGCGCCGGCCGGGTGGAAGCAACGACGGCACCCGCCATGACGTCTCCGGTACGGCCGTCGATCGAGATCTCGGTTCCGTCGGGATGGAAGACGCCTGCAATTCGTACGCCGCCGTCGCAGACGACGACGTCGGCGGCCCCGACGACTGCGGGGATGCCCCAGCCCCGTGCCACCACAGCGGCGTGGCTGACCAGTCCGCCGCGGGCGGTGAGGATGCCGCGCGCCGACTGCATTCCGAGGACGTCGTCGGGTGTCGTCTCGGTGCGTACGAGTATTGCGTCGTGGCCCAGGTCGGCTGCTTCGACGGCTGCTTCGGCGCTGGTCACGATGCGTCCCGACGCCGCACCCGGCGATGCGGGCAGCCCGGTGGTGATGACGGTGTAGTCCCCATCGGGGTCGAAGCGGGCATGCATGAACGTCGAGAGTTCAGCGGCCGGTACACGCAGGATGGCGTCTGCCACGGTGGTGTCGGTGAACGGGTCGCAGGCCTCCGCCACCGCGGTCGCGATCAGCTCGCTGAGCTCGTCACCGTCGGTGTTCGGGCGCGGTGTCGGTGCGGTCGTCGTCGACTGGTGTGGCACGTTTCCCCCTGTTCCGCGACGAAACTACCCGCTCGACCAATTGTGAGCGAAGGTCGAGGCGCTCGGCGTGGACGGCGCTACCGGTTGAGTTCGACGGGGATGTTGCGTGGTCCTCGGATCTGGCCGTTGGCCCACGTCGTTGGTTTGCTGGTGTCGAGTGCGTAGTCGGGGAAGGCCCGCAACCACTCCTGGAACGCAATCGTGCACTCGAGCCGGGCGAGGTTCGAGCCCACGCAGCGATGAATCCCCAACCCGAACGCGACATGGCGATTGTTCAGCCGGTCCATGTCGAACACGTCCGGGTTCTCGAACGCATCGGGGTCGTGGTTGGCGGCGGGGAAGGTGAGCAGCATCTGGTCGCCGGGGTGCACCGGACAGCCGCCCACCTCGGTCTCGCCGACCACCTTGCGCGCCATCGTGACCGGCGCGTAGTACCGCAGTACCTCCTCCGTCGCGGTGTTCCAGAGCAGATCGTCGTTCTCGGCAGCCACGAGGCGCGCCACCTGGTCGTTGTGCTGAGCGAAGTGCCAGAGCCCCGACCCGATCGCACTCCACGTGGTGTCGATGCCGGCGATGATCAACAGGTTGATGTAGCCGACCTTGAGGTCCCAGTCGACCGGCTCGCCGTCGATCTCGGCGTTGGCGATCATGGTCAACATGTCATCTTGCGGGTTGGCGAGGCGGTCGTTGAGGAGTTGGTCGACGTAGTCCTTCATCTCGGTCGCAACGGCGATGCGAACAGCGTTGTCGCGTGGGCCGAACTGGAAGTTGCGGTGGATCCAGTCGCGGAAGAGATCCGCGTCGCCCTCGGGCAGACCCGTCAGCTTGCAGATGCCGTGCACCGGGATGTGCTGCGAGTACTGCGCCGCGGCGTCGGCGGTGTCGGCCCCGTCGAGGTCGGCGATCAGCTTGCGGCAGAACTGCCGCAGGTCGTCCTCGAGGGGTGCCACGTTCTTCGGACTGAACGCCGGGAGGAGCAAGCGTCGGTGTCCGTGGTGATCGGGTGGGTCAGAGGTGATCGGTGGTGCCGGTCGGCGGGGAGCGTCGGGCCGGCCGACGTTCACCCAGATCGACGAGAAGTTCTCGGTGTCGTTCGCGACCGCGGCGACGGCATCCATCGTGACCGGCATGAACGCCCGCCCGTACCGTTCGGTTGTGGCGACCGGGCACTGCTCGCGCACCGAGTTCCAGATGTCGATGGCGTTCTCGCCCCATTGGTCGTCGAGCCAGTCCCAGTCGGTCAGCCAGTTCTCGACCGGCGGCATCTCCACGTGTTCGGCCCCATACGCCACAGCGGTCCCCCTTCGTTGTCGTGATCGCAACGGTAGCCGCGAACCCACGCACCGTTCGCCCCCGGTCCACCTCCCGAAAAATGTGCGGGCCGGGCCCACCAGCGGCACGTTCTGCGCACATTTCGGGAGCGGGAGGCCCGTCAGCGCGAAACGTGTGCAAGATCGTGCAGCCGCGACGCTCTCGTGCGCATTTTTCGGTGCTGGGGTCAGCCGGTGCGCCAGGAGTCGTCGACTGGGGGGACGTCGGTGACCTGCACCTCGGCGCCCAGCGATGCACCCACCAGCTCCAGCCGATCGCCGCTCCAGAATCGACCGGGGTCGTACCAGTTCGGTGGGCGATCCGTGCCGAGCAGCCCCATCCGTTCGAAGGTGACCGCCACCAGTTCCGCGCAGTAGATGTCGTTGAGCGACACCTTGCGCCGGACGCGGCCCGCCAGCCAGTGGCCGGCGAGCGTGCGGGTGCTCGGAAACGCCCGACCGCTGTACTCGGCCACGACCGACAGTGCCTGGTTCTCCATCTCGGTCGTGGCATCGACGTCGATCTCACGGAACCACGGCTGTTGGCCGTAGCGATTCGTCCACACGCTCACGGCGCGGTCGAGCCGGTGGAGTTGAGCGCCACGTTCGCGCTCGCCGGTCCACACGTTCGGCATGCTGGCGCCCAGCTCGGCGTGCCACAGCAACGGCGGGAGGTCGTCGATCGCCAGCACCACGCCGACGTGATTGACCGGGCTGTTCGTGAAGAGTCGGATCGCGCGATCGGCCACTGAACGGCCGCGGAACAGCCAGACGTCGCCGGTCGCAGCGATGTCGATGGCATCGTGCAACTTCATCGAGCTGGATGTCGAGTCTGTCGGCGAACTGGTCATCGACGACCTAACGTACGTGGTCATGAGGTGGGCGAAGTTGCTGGGTGTCGCGGGCGTGGTCGCAGTGCTCGGCGTCACCGGTGTCGCCGTGTACCGGCAACGCCAACGTCGCGCCTGGACCGAGGTGCCACCCGACGAGCTGCGATCGAGGCTCCACGCCCGACTCGACGGCGCACCGGTGGCGCCGGCATCGGTGCGGTGAATCTGGACGCTCGAGTCCTGACCCACGCCGGCGTCTCGACGATGCGGTGACGACGTGCACGCCGTCGCGATTCCGGCCGGATGCGGATCGCGCAGGATCATCGCCCAGGGTGCGCGTGCTGGCCGGATCGACCGAGTCCATCGTCAAGGGTGGGGTCTCGTGGCCGGGCCGTAAGACTGGATCCGATGGACTTCACCGCCGACGATGACCACCTGGCGATCGTGGAGGCCGTCGACCGGGTGTGCTCCGACTTCGATGACGCGTACTGGGCCGAACGCGACGAGCGCCACGAGTTCCCGTGGGACTTCTACGCAGCGATGGCTGCGGGGGGTTGGCTCGGCGTTGCGATCCCCGAGCAGTTCGGCGGTGCCGGCCGCGGCATCACCGAGTGCGCACTGGTGCTGAACCGTGTGGCTGCGTCGGGTGCCGCGATGAACGGGTCGTCGGCGTTGCATCTCACGATGTTCGGTCTGAACCCGGTGGTGAAGTTCGGCAACGAACGCCTCCAGCAGGCGTTTCTGCCGCGCGCGGCGGTCGGCGATCTCCACATCGCGTTCGGGGTGACCGAGCCCGACGCCGGCACCGACACGTCACGCATCAGTACCCGGGCGATCGACGACGGCCGCGGCGGGTTCGTGATCAGGGGTCGCAAGATCTGGACCTCGAAGGCGCTGGAGTCAGAGGTGTGTCTCCTGCTCGCCCGCACCGACGACCCCGACCCGTCCGACCCCGGCCGCCGCTTCGACGGCCTCAGTCTCTTCCTCGTCGATCTCGATCCCGAGTACTGCGACATCGTCCCGATCTCGAAGCTCGGCCGCAACGCCGTGGCATCGTGCGAGGTGGCCTACGACGACCTGCCGGTCGAGGGGTGGCGGCTGGTCGGTGAACGCGGCCGGGGCTTCCACCAAATTCTGCACGGGCTCAACCCCGAGCGGATTCTGCTCGCCGCGATGGCGTGCGGCATCGGTGAGGTCGCGCTGCGGAGAGCCGTCGGCTATGCGAACGAGCGTGTCGTGTTCGACCGACCGATCGGCGCCAACCAGGCAATCGCCCACCCGCTTGCACAGGCGCACATGCAACTCCACGCTGCCGGGCTGGTGTGGCGCGATGCCGCTTCGCGCTACGACCAAGGCCGCGAGTGCGGCGAGGAGGCGAACACCGCCAAGTATCTCGCTGCCGAGGCGAGCTTCTTCGCTGCCGACCAGGCGCTGCAGACCCACGGGGGTCTCGGGTATGCGTCCGAGTACCACGTCGAGCGCTACTGGCGCGAGGCTCGCCTGCAACGGTTGGCGCCGGTGAGCCAGGAGATGACCTGCAACTACATCGCCCAGCAGGTGCTCGGCCTGCCGCGTTCGTACTGAGCGAGCTCTCGCGAACGACCTGGTCCTGACGTGCCAGGAGCCCTTCGGGCGAGGATGATGTGCGAGGCTCCGACGATGACGACTCAACGTCCGTTCCGTTTCGGTGTCATGGCTGCGAATGCCCGCTCGTCGACCGAATGGGCCGACACAGCGAAGCAGGCCGAAGAGCTCGGGTACTCCGCACTGTCGATGCCCGACCACTTCGGCGATCAGCTGTCGCCGGTGCCCGCCCTGGCAGCGGCGGCAGCGGTGACCTCGTCGCTGCGGGTCGGTTCGCTCGTGTTCGCCAACGACTTCCGACACCCGGCCGTGCTGGCGAAGGAGATGGCGACGCTCGATCTGCTGAGCGACGGACGATTGGAGGTCGGCCTCGGCGCCGGGTGGATGATCGAGGACTACACCAGCACGGGGATCGCGCACGAGCGTCCCGGCATACGGATCGATCGCATGATCGAGGCCATCGAGGTGCTCCGTGGGCTGTGGGGCGACGAAGAGTTCTCCTTCGATGGCGCCCACTACGCCATCACCGAACTGAACGGTCTACCGAAGCCGGTCCAGGCGGGTGGGCCGCCCATCATCGTCGGCGGCGGTGCCAAGCGGGTGCTCTCGACCGCTGCCCGATTGGCCGACATCGTCGGGGTCAACCCGAACGTCGGCGAAGGCAAGGTCGGCCCGGAGGCGATCGCTTCGATGTCGGCCGATGCCACGGACGAAAAGCTCGGTTGGGTACGCGACGGTGCCGGCGAGCGCTTCGCCGACATCGAGATCAGCATCCTCAAGTTCGTCACCATCGTCACCGACGACCGCGACACCGTGGCGGACAAGGTTGCCGGCGCCATGGGGATGGATGCACCCACGATGCTCGCGAGTCCGCACACGATGGTGGGTTCGGCCGAACAGATCGTCGACGAACTGATCGAGCAGCGCGAGCGGTGGCAGGGTTCGTACGTGACGGTGCAGTCCGATGCGCTCGAGACGTTCGCACCGGTCGTCGCAGCGCTTGCGGGAACCTGAGGACGGGTCGGGTCGTTCGACGTCGCCCGCGAGACCGCCGTGGTGACGGCGCCAGACGATCGATCGGTGAAGCGGTCGTTCGTCAGTTCGATGCCGCGTCACATTTCGATGCCGCGTCACATGTTGACTGAAGTCGGCAGGTTGGGTGGCCGATACCCGGATAGTGGGAGTCGCGCGCCGCATCGTTGGACTGGGGACGCTGGCCGTCGTCGCGTCGGTCGGTCTGACCTCGCTGTCGCTCGCCCGTCCCGTGGACCGTATCGATCGGTCTGCATCGTCGTTCGAGCGGGCGGATCGGCTCGATCTCGCTGCAGCCCCCGGGGCAGGTGCGCCTGGTGCGCCTCCCCTGCCTGCCGGAGCCGGACCGGTCGACACCTCATCACCGGACATCGTCGTCGGGTCGGGAACCCCGACGAGTTGCACTTCGGCTGCTGTTGTCGATGCCGTCGCCCGCGGAGGCGTGATCACGTTCGACTGTGGCCCGGACCCGATCTCCATTCCGATGACCGCCACCGCGAAGGTCGTCAACACCTCGCCGACGGTGGTGCTCGACGGGGGCGGGCTGGTCACGCTCGACGGACTCGACCAGCGCCGCATCCTCTACATGAACACCTGTGATCCGGCGCAGGTCTGGACCACGTCGCACTGCCAGAACCAGGACCATCCTCGGTTGACACTGCAGCGCATCTCGTTCACCCGAGGCGATGCGACCGGCGAGACGATGGAGGGTGGTGGCGGCGGAGCGGTCTTCGTGCGCGGCGGTCAGGTGAAGGTGGTCGACGCACGGTTCGTCGGGAATCGGTGCGATCCGACCGGCCCCGACGTGGGCGGCGGTGCGCTGCGGGTCCTCAGCCAGTTCGAGGGCCGTGCAGTCGTCGTTGCCCGCAGTGTGTTCCGCAACAATCGCTGCTCGAACGGCGGGGCGACATCGAGCATCGGCGTGTCGTGGCGCATCCTCAACTCGACCTTCGACGACAACCGGGCGACCGGCAACGGCGCCAACCCGCAGCGGCCCGGAACACCGGGCGGAGGCAACGGGGGCGCGATCTATCTCGATGGCAACGAGATGCGGCTCGACCTCGTCGGCAGCGTGGTTCGGGGCAACATCGCCCCAGAGGGTGGAGGAGCCGTCTTCTTCGTGTCGAACAATCGGACCGGCCGGGCGTTCATCACCTCGTCGTTGCTGGCGAACAACCCCAGTCTCGGCTTCGAGAACGCGTGGCTTCCCAGGTGTCTTCCACCTCGGGGCAGGAAACCCGGTGGTGACGAACTCGACGCTCTCCTGACGACCTCCTCCGGGTGGCCCGGCACCGTGCCGGACCAGAACCAGGACCAGAACGGAGCCAAGGCCAGGCGCAGCCGTGTGCCCTGCTGGGTGGCCGATCTCCCGCTACGGTGACCGCACTATCGCATGAAACGACCTCGACCATGACCAAGCAGCAACTCAAGTCCGAACCGACCGGCGCCCGCTTCGAGCACCGCGTCTGGGGCAAGCACCGCAAGGCCCGGAAGCTGCTTGCGAAGCTGGCCACCGAGCAGACGACCGAGCGCGTGAATGACTGCTACCTGCTGGTGGACGACCCCGCATGGAACGCCAAGATTCGGAACAACACGTTGAAGATCAAGCAGCTCGTTGCCGAACGGAAGGGATTCGAGCGGTGGACCTCCGATCGTCACCACGCCGTCGATTCGGTGCCGTCGCCCTTCGACGCCGTCTTTGAGCAACTGGGCTTGGACCGTCCCCAGCGAGGCGAGGAGTACGACCTCCTCGACGAGATCGCTTCACTCGAGCCGGAGTCCGGTGTGCGTGCGGTGTTCGTCACCAAGCAACGCCGCCGCTACCGGCTCGGCGACCTCAGGGCCGAGGCGACCGACATCAAGATCCGTGAGACCGGCGAGATGCTGTACACGTTGTCGTTCGAAGGCGACGACCTCGACGAGCTGTCTGCGCTGCGAAAGCGGCTCGGTCTGCGTGGCGAGGACAACGTCGCGGTTCACAACGCGCTCGACCTCGAGATCGACGGGTAGAGCTCCCGTCAGGAGCCTTCGCGGCTGGCGCGAAGTGCCACGATGGCACCGGAGCGACTGTCGACACCGAGTGCCCTGAACACCGCCTCGAGGTGCTTCTTGACCGTGCCCTCGGAGATCTGCAGCCCGCGGGCGAGCTGTGTGTTGGTGCCTCCCGTGCGGGCCAGTTCGAGTGCCACCTGGGTCTGGCGCGGCGTGAGGCCGAGGTCGATCAGCGGGACGGCTGCTGCACCCTCGTCCCCCAGTCGACGGACGAGCAGCACGGTTGGCCCGACGGGGACCGGGTGGATCACGCACCGCCACCGGGCATCTCCGACCGTCACTTCGCACGTCATTGACTCGTTCGCGAGGTCGTTCGACGTCGGGAGGAGCTCGACGACGTGCTCGGCGAGGCGGCCACCACGTGCAAACAACGCACTCGTGGCCGGCGACGACGACGCGTCGACGGTCCCGTCGGAGCGCACGGTCATCACCGCCCAACCACCGTGTAGGTCGGCTTCGTCGGCCAGCGCACGATCGCGTTCGAGGTCGATGGTGTGGCGGTGGTGCATCGCCAAGTACGGCCCGAGCGCGTTGAGCACGCCGACGTCCCGGTCGCTGAATTCGCCCTCGCCAGGACCGCGGTTGAGCGCATAGCCGACGATGACGTCGGGAGGAGCCGGGAGTTGCATCACCATCTGGTACCGCAGCCCGAAGGGCTCGAAGAACTCGTTGTACAACTCGGTGTCGGTGAACGTGTCGCCGCCGGGTACGTCGCTGAAGCGCAGCGCACCGCTCAGAGGATGCACGGTGGCCGAGCTGATCAAGGGGTGCTGCGTTGCCGCCAGGCGGTCGTACACGGGCTTGAGCTGTGCGGCGAGATCTTCATGATCGGGTGGCACGATCAGGTAGCGGAAGTCGCCGGTCGCGAGGGCCATGTCGTTGAACGACGCGCTGGTGCACGAGATCAGCGAACGCATCAGCTCCAGCACGGACTCGATGTCAGGGGCGGGTTCGGTGGCGAGGGACGTGGCTGCTTCGAGTACCGAGCGGATGTCCTCTTCGTCGAGCACCGCGGCCATGAGGCACCGTAGCGGCTGCGTCGGATGACGTCGTGTGTCGAACAGCCGGATCGAGCGATGACCGCGGATGATTGCCATCGCCCGCCGACTGGGCCCCGATCAGGTTGCCGAACGGCCGCGCTTCCAATAGCCGCGGGCCGTGACGTTGCTGCGTTTGCGGCCACGTTCGTCGAACAGATGGGTGCGCAGTCGCTGTACGGCTGCGGCCTCTCCGGCCACCCAGACGGCATCGGGCAATTCGTCGAGATGGTGGACCACTTCGACGATCGAGCTGCCGGGCGGTGCCGCGGCGGCGGCGTCGTGCCAGGTGATCGTTGCCTGGGGGTGATCCGGCAACTCGAGGCGGGCGTCGGGGTGAGCGATCTCGATGTGGACGTCGATCGTGCGATCGGCGTCGATCCACTCGAGCAGTTGGGCGATCGCCGGGATCGCCGAGTCGTCGCCGGCCAGCAGGAACGATCGGGCGTCCGGGTCGAGGGTCTCGCTGCGGCCCGGTCCGGAGATGGCGGCCTCGTCGCCTGTCTCCGCCCGGCGAGCCCAGTCGGTGGCGGCACCGTGGTCGTGGAGCACGACGTCGAGGGTGAGTTCGCGCCGTTCGGCATCGAACGCGCGGGGTGTGAAGGTGCGGATCGGTGCGCGTTCGCCTGTCGCGAGCTCGAACTGGTTGCCGGTCCAGGTCGGCATCTCGAGGGCGTCCGCGCCGGGCGCCGGCAGCAGCAGGCGCACGCTCGACGCCGGTGACTCGATCGTGAACCCGTCGAGTTCGTCGCCGCCGAGCACCACCCGCAACATTCGTTCGCTGAGCAGCCGCTTCGAACGGACGCCGACGCGACGGAACGCCGGCGGTTCTCGCCGGACGCGTTGGAGTCGAGCGGCATCGTCGTCGGAGGTCACCGCTCCATGCTGGCACCCATCGGTCGACGGTGTCGCCCCGTCCGCTTCGGAGAATCCCGCGGCAGGAAGGGAAGATGCACCATGAGCATTCTCGTGGGTGAACTGGCCGGAGAGGTGATCGGACCCGGCCTGATCGTGCTTCCGGGCCAGGGCAACACCCTGGCGATCGAGACCGACGCCGGTGTCGTGATCGTCGATGCGAGCGGCCCCGCTCATGCCCCAGGGATGATCGAGAAGCTGCGCGAGCACACCGACCTGCCCGTGCACGCCATCGTGTACAGCCACGGGCATCACGGGTACAACTCGTCGGTGCCGATCTGGCAGGAGCACAACGCCGAGCGCGGCGACGCGGCGGCCCGGCTCGTCGCGCACGAGAACGTGCTCACCCGGTACGCCCGCTACCGCGAGACCGCTGGGCTCCAGTTGCGGATGGCAGCGATGCAGTTTCCGTCGCGGCAGCCCGTCCCCCTCGCAGCGCTCGAACCCGGGTTCGCACTCCACGACCCGACCGAGACGTTCCCCGACGAGATGACCCTCGTCGAGGGCACCCGGCGCGTCGAGTTGATCTGGGCGCCGTCGGAGACCGACGACGCGCTTGCGGTGTGGTTGCCCGACGACGGGCTGCTGCTGGGCGGTGCGGCAACTCCCGGATTCACGATTCCGAACATCGGCACGCCGTTGCGCACTCAGCGCTTCACGATCCGATGGGCCGAGACGCTCGACCGACTCGGCGCGCTCGGTGCGACGCGTCTGCTCACCGAGTTCGGCCCGTTGGTCGAGGGTGACGACATCGACGAACAGCTCCGACGAACGGCCGAGGCGCTGCGATGGATCCGCAACGAGGTCGTCGAGCGGATGAATGCGGGGATGAGCGAGGGCGAGATCCTCGCCGACATCACCTACCCCGACGAGCTGTTCGACCGACCGTGGATGCGGGCCACGTATGGCGCACCCGACTACATCGTGCGCGATGCCTACCGGGAGGAGAACGGCTGGTGGGACCGCAATCCCACGACGCTGCACCCCGCACCGCCCGACGAGGCTGCTGCAGCGGTGTTGTCGGCCATCGCCGATCCGCAGGCCGTGCTCGATCGCGTGCGCGTCCTGGCCGACGAGGGCCGGACACAACTCGCGCTGCACGTCGTCGACCTGTTGGCGCTCGGTGGCGGCGACGAGCCAGTGGTCGTTGCAGCCCGAGCGCTCAAGGCGGAATTGTGTTCGACGCGTGCCGGCGAGGTCACGCCGTACGTGTCCAAGTCGTGCTACCGCTCGTCGGCCCGTCTGCTCGACACCGGCCCGGCGAGTTGGCAACGCCTCTCCTGATCGGGTGAACCCGCCTGCGATGAGCGAATCCCGCAGATCTGGTGGCTCTGCTCACCGGTGCTGATCGGGGAGGTGGCGCAACGCCGGCATCCAGCGCGCTCCGGCGGTCGCATCGATGCGGTCGACGAACGCCTGGTGGTGCGGTTCGACCGCCTCGCAGAAGGCGCGGGTCGACGCCTCGCCGACAGCACGCCAGGCGGGAGCGGTCAGCTCGTCGGTGCGGCGTTCGAGGTCGAGACGGAACTCGCGGCCGGCGTCGTTCAGCGCGGCGTCGGTTGCGAGGCCCTTCGCCTCGAGGCGGGCCCAGCCCCGAGCGATGGCGTCGTCGTCGTTGCCGCGGCTGCGGGCGATCCATTCCTCGCTGCCGTACTCCTCGACGTCGACCATCGCCGCATGCAGCAGCCCCACCTCGACTGCGTCGAGATCGGCAGCCGCGCACAGCGCCCAGTGGTTGTCGCCTCGCAGTTCACGCAGGCAGTTCGCGGCCAGCCACGCCGACAAGGCTGCCTCGGATGCGGCGGGGCGAGGTTGGGCGCGCAGCGCGGCGAACATCGGTCGAGCGCCGAAGTGCACCGAGTCGACACCTCGCCAGAGGTCGTCGGCCAACGGTGCGAGCCGGTCGGCGAGTCCCGGTGCGATCGACTCGAGACCCGCGATGGCCGATTGGTTGCGCACCGCGCAGATCGCGTCGGTGTCGGTGACGTTGCGGTACATCCCCATCACGACGCCGATCACGTCGGGATCGATCGAGAACGTGGTGGCTGCTGCCGCTGCCGGCGTGACGTCGCCGAGCGGCGCGAGGCGCCAGGCGACCAGCCAACCGGTTCCGTTGGGGATCCCGAGCGCTTCGTAGCGGGCAATGGTTTCCGGATCCCACATCAACCAGCCGACCACGTCGTGGCCGGCACGACCTGCCCGAGCAGTCAACATCGTCCAGTCGGTCATGTCGTTGGTGCCCACCATGGTCGGCGACGGTAGCCCGTCTGAAGGTCGTGGCAGGCGGTGCGGGCGCACCTGTGGCTCGGTCGGGTGCTGTAAGTGAACTGTAAGTCCGGGCGCGCACTGTGGGGGTCGGTCCGAACCGGCGGGCCGTACTCGAACCGAGAGGTGAGCACACGTGAACACTGACCGAACCCCACGAAGTGGCAGCAGAAACCCCCACCGGGGGCGACGATCGCTCGGAGTGCATCGGCGACGCCTTGTCGCATCAGCGGCGGCGTTCGCGCTGTTGGCCACCGCCTGCGCGAGCGACGACGACGGAGCAGATGCAACGGCTGACACGTCGGCGCCGCAGGAGACGACCGAGACGACCGACGCGCCGGCCACGACTGCGGCTCCGGCGACCACCGCCGCGCCCGAGACGACCGAGCCGCCGCCGCCCGAGGAACCGTTCGACGTCTCGCTCGCCACGCTGGTGGGGAACCCGGCGGAGACCAACGCAACGAACGGCGTCAGCGTGTCGCCCCTGGACGGGAACGTCTACGTGGCCAGCGTGAGCGGCAACGAGATCACCGTCCACGACCCCGAGACCGGTGAGATCCTCGATCGCATCGGTCCTGAACGGGGGGTCAACGGACCCGACGACGTGTTCGTGACCGACGACGGAACGGTGTACTGGACCGATCTGCTCCAGGGCAACGTCGGCATGCTCACCCCCGACGGCGAGTTCAAGACCCAGCTGGTCGGGCCCGGCGTGAACCCGATCACCATGTCCGACGACGGCCGCCTCTTCGTTGGGCGGATCTTCCTCGGCGACGGGCTCTACGAGATCGACCCGATGCTCGAGGCCGACGCCGATCCCGCTCGACGAGACGTTGGCCGGCCTCAACGCCTTCGACTTTGGCCCGGATGGGCTGCTCTATGCGCCGTCGTTCTTCACGGGCGACGTGTTGCGCATCGACGTCGATGCCGCGCCGGTCGCACCCGAGGTCGTCGCGTCGGGCTTCGGCGTGTCGTCGGCGGTGAAGTTCAACTCCGCCGGCGAAGCACACGTGGTGAACCTCCGTGATGGTCAGGTCTTCAAGCTCGACCTCGACGGCGGCGATCACGAGATGCTGCTCGACATCGACGGGACGATCGACAACATCTCGTTCGACGCCGATGATCGGCTGTTCGTCATTGCCGGCAACGACAACCAGATCATCCGCATCGATGACGACGGTGTCACCGAACTCGACGACCTCGGCATCGGACTGCCCGGCGGCGTTGCGGTCACACCGGACGGCACCGTCTGGCTGGCCGAGCTGTTCGTGATGCGCGGCTACGACGAGGACGGTGTGCCGACCACGTCGTTCTACGACTCGTTCGCCCCGCCCGGTACGGGTTTCGCCGGAGCGTCGACCGTGTCGGCCGACGGCGACAACCTGGTGATGACGAACACCTTCAACGGGTCGGTGCAGCTGATGGATCCGGCCACCGGTGAGATCTTGCAGGACGTGCGGACCGTCGCCCTGCCGACCAATGCGATCCGCCATGGTGATCGGATCGTGGCCACGCAGGCCGGCGGCGGCAACGTTGTCAACATCGACGACCCCGAGGACGTGCTGATCGGAGAGCTCGGCTTGCCGACCGGGTTGGCGTCCGACGGCACCACGCTCTACGTGAGCGACTGGGCGACCGGCAACGTCTGGGCCGTCGACGAGGCAGGACCACGTGTCCTGATCGAGGGGTTGGCCCAGCCCGAGGGCTTGGCGATCGACGGCGACCGTCTGCTCGTGGTCGAGACCGGAGCCCAACAGGTGACCGCAATCGATCTGGCAACCGGCGAGACGGCGCCGGTGATCACCGGGCTCGACTTCTCGGCGATTCCGATCCAGGGCTTCCTGCCGAACGGTGCCCTGTCGAGCGTGGCGATCGGTCCTGACGGAGCGATCTACGTGTCCGACGACGGGGTGAACAGCCTGTATCGCTTCGAGCGCTGAGGCCTTCGACCGACTGCTGCCCGGCGGTGGATCCCATCGTCAGGCAGCAGTCGACCGGCCGGGGGCCGCCGATCACGAATCGGTGAAACGCTCGATGGCCTTGCGCAGCTCGCGAGCAGCTGCATCCAGGCCGAGGAGCGCACCTTGTGCCCGGGCCTCGGCGAACTCGCTCGGTGTGAGCTGCGACTCGACCCATGCTGGGTACTCCGGATACCGCGTGATTCTCGACGACGGCACGTAGGGGGTTGCGTCGACCGCCGCCCACAGGAGGGCCGACGTCGTCGGCTCGCGCCGCATCATGGCGAGCATCCCCGCCATCGACTCGATGAGCCCCCAACACGTCTGCTCGGACCGTTGTCGCAGGACCATCTCCAGCGCATCGAGGATCAGCGGGGCGCCGCGGTCCAGACCCTCACCGGTTCGACAGATTGCGTTGCCGCGGAGGGCGGAACCCTGGCTGATGGCGAGCGCGTTGTTCGACGCGATCGCCGTGACGTAGCACTCGTCAGCCACCGGTGCGCCGTGGCGGCGTTCCTCGGGCGACATCGAGAGGTAGGAGAAGAATCTCACGAGGGACCGCAATGTGGGATTGCCGTACGCGTCGGCGATGGCGAACGCATCGTTGCGGCGCGCCTGTCCGGCGGCGAGTACCCGAAGTGCATCGTCGTCGGCGCGCTCGGCGTGAGTGCCCATCTCCCCGGCGAAGCGGATCATGTCGGCGGGGTGTCGGAGGCTGGCGAGATACGCGCTGAGCGCCCGCACGTGCGCGTCGGGAGCGTCGGCCAGTCGTTCGAGCGTCCGATCGCAGGCGTCGAGACGGAGATGGGAGAAGTGTCCGCTGGCCGCCGTCAGCGCCGTGTACGGCGCATCTTCTGGCGTGGCGTCGAGGATCATCAACGCCTCGTCCGCCCACGCACTCGGGCCGAACTCGCCGCCATTGACGACCACGAGTGGCATCCGTCGCATCGCCGCCTCGATCGCGTCAACGTCGCCTCGTTCGCTTGCCCATCGCACCGCC
This sequence comes from Ilumatobacteraceae bacterium, assembly GCA_963848145.1. Lineage (GTDB taxonomy): Bacteria > Actinomycetota > Acidimicrobiia > Acidimicrobiales > Ilumatobacteraceae > Sva-07. The sequence continues at coordinate 37,994 of CAWKCN010000041.1, read as the reverse complement.
TCGCGGAGATGGGTGCGTTCGGCGCGGAGTCGATCCCAGGACCGTGCTTCGTCGCAGCCGAGAAGGTCCTCGCCGATGTCGGCCGCCGCGTCGAGATAGTGCTCGGCGTACCGGCGTTGCGTTCGCTCGACCGTGGGTGCCCGCGCCAGCACGGTCTGGCGGATCGGCTCGAGGAGCGTGAACCGCGCCGACGACTGGTCGCGGCCGACGAGGTGGTGCTCGACCAAGGTGCCGAGGTCGTCGAGAAGCCGATCCGACTCGCCGTCGTCACCGGGAAGCACGGACTCCGCCGCGGCGAGATCGAAGTCGTCGGCGAACACCGCCGATCGATGCAGCGTGGTGAGGGCTGAATGGTCGAGTTGGGCGAGTGACCAGTCGAGCGCGGCGTCGAGGCTGGCGTGTCGCTCCAGCGGATGGTCCGGTGTCGTCAGTGTTGCGATGTGAAACTGAGCCAGCGACGGGTGGCGATCGAGTCGCTCGAGAATCTCGCTCGGCGAGTGAGTTCGAGTTCGAGCTGCGGCGAGTTCGAGCGCCAGCGGAAAGTTGTCGAGCGAGCGGCACAGCTGCTCGATGTTCTCAGTCGGGAACGGTCCGGTGCCGAGTTCGGTTGTTCGAGCGGTGAACAGCGCAACGGCCGCCGAGGTCGAGAGGGTCGGCAGCTCGATCGGACGTTCGCGGGCGAGGCCGAGACGCACGCGCGATGTTGCCAGCGCCCCTGCGGTCGAGCACCGATCGAACACGTCGCTCAGGAACGCAACCACCGCCGCCCGGACGTGTTCGCAGTTGTCGAGCACCAGCAGGACGTCGCGTCCCTCCAGATACGTGCCGATGTCGGCCGCCGACGGCACGGTGGCCTGGTGTCCGGCACCGATGACGGTCGCAACCGCGGCGGCGATGCCGGACCCGTCCGTTTCGTGGAGCCTCGTGAGGTCGATGTACCAGACGCCGTCCTTCCAGGCCCCGCCGTCACGGGCACGTCGCGCGACGGCACGCGCACATCTGGACTTGCCGATGCCACCCGGGCCGAGCACGGTGACGACTCGGCTCGCTTCGAGCCTGGAATCGACGGCGGCGATGTCGGGGCGTTCGACCAGCTCGTTGGGTTCTGGGCGGAGGTTGTCGGTGCGTCGTGTTGCAGTGTCGGTTGAGGGTCGGATCGGCCGAAGTCGCGGGTTGTCGCTCAGGATCTGTGCTTGGAGGTCGAGCATCTTCGGTGACGGGTCGAGCCCGGCCCGCTCGACGAGGCTGCGTCGGTAGGTGCCGAAGGTGCGCAGTGCGTCGGCACTTCTCCCGGATCGGTACTGCGCAACCATCAACGGTGTGACGAACTCCTCGCGGAGTGGGTGCGTGAGCACCAACGCCTCGAGCTCGGAGATCAGTTCGGCTGACCGTCCGCAGCGGAGGTCGGCATCGATCCGCGAGGCGGTCGCCGCGAGCCGGAGTTCGTCGAGACGGACGATGTGCGGCGCGGCGAACGGTGCGTGGTCGAACTCGGCGAACGGTGCACCGCACCACAGATCGAGCGCGTCGCGGAGCACGGCGGCGGCCACCTCGGGGTTCGCCTCGAGATTCGACCTGCCGGCCTCGACAAGGCGTTCGAATCGGAAGGCGTCGATGCGCTCCGGTGAGACGTTCAGGAGGTAGCCGGTCGGTCGGGTCAGCAGGATCGTGCCGTCCGACCGCTTCGGACGGTCGGGTTCGAGTGCTGACCGAAGACGCGAGATGGTGGTCCACAACGCTCGCTGGCGATCGGCGTCGGTCATCCCCCACACCACGTCGATGAGGCGATCGACCGAGTACACGGTGCCCGGCTCGGCCAGGAGGGCGGCGAGCAGCGTTCTCCCGCGCGGCCCTCCGAGGTCGACCGCATCGCCATTGCGGCGCACTTCCAGTGGTCCCAACACCTTGAAATCCAAGGTGGTGCCCGCGCCCATCGGACGAGTCTGCCACGGGACCTCCCGGTTGTCTTCGCCGTCGGCGCAGTTGGCTCGTGGCCTAGGGCGACGGTCTGGGGCTGTCGCCGTGGCGGGAGGCGATGACCCCGCCGATTCGGGCCATTGCGTCGCGGAGTTCGACCGGCAGGAGCACCTCGACGTCGACTCCCATGGCCAGGAGTTCGGCGGTGGCGCTGTCGTCGGAGTCGAAGCGGAACGATCCTTCGAGCCAGTCGGGGCGGTCGGGGTGGCGCTCCGCTGCGGCTCTCGGGCGCCACCCGGTGGGTCGACCGAGTACGAGCGCCCGTTGCAGTGCGCGAGGAGCGATGCGAACTCGGACTCGGCGCAATCGGCCCCCGTCTGGCATCAGGCCGGGCGGCAGTGGCGGAACTTCCTGTTCGAACGTGTCCAGCAGCTCGAAGCCGCCGTTGCGTCCGCGCACGGCAAACACGGGAACCCCTGCGCCGCTGAGTACGTCCAGGTCGCGCAGCACCGTCCGTTCGGACACCTCGAGACGACGTGCGAGCTCACCAGCGGTCATCCGACCGCCGTGCTGGAGTGTGAGCAACAAGTTCAACAATCGCCCGGCCCGCATTCGTCCTCCTGCGTGGTCATTCCAACTTCTGCAAATCCTGTCACATGGTGTCAGGATTGCTCAGCGAGGATTGCAGACGGAAGGCGCCGAATGCTGACCGCAACCATGAGGAGACCACGACATGCCCGACCACATCGAAGGCAGCGGAACCGAGGACGACCCATGGATTCTGACCACGCCGCCCGGCAAGTCGGAGTTCGATGCCTGGAAGGACTCCGACGCCGACCCACCGGCGCTCTGTATTCGGGTCGGTTCGACCAAGCTCAGCTACCAGCTCCGCTGTATCGAGGACCTTCGCGAGATGCTGGCCGAACATGGGGACTGGATGGTGCTCGGCAACGCTGACGAGGCCAAGCCGGTGAAACCGGACACCGTCGAGGCCTGGGCAAGGGCCGACGACAACCCGGTGGGTGGCTACTACGGCCTTCGCAAGGGCTATCGAGGCCGCTTCGCCAACTACGTGCCCCCAGTACTCGAGCACCTCGGCCTCGCCGAGGTCGAACACAACGCCCGCAACAACAGGATGCGCGCCACCTGAACGAATCCCGGCATCGGACGTCGATCGCAGAACACACCAGGGTCGGCGCACGGAGTCGGACCACTTGTTCGACGGCATTCGCGAGGTCGCCCGCCACCCTGGCTGGAAGAAGTGGCGCGCGTCGGTTGGGCTCAGCGAGCCACGGTCGTTGCATCCGCGGCGCGCCCTTCGGTGTCCGCAGCCGCAACAGCCAATGCGTGGGCCTCGTCCTCGTCGACGCCGAGTACCTCGAGCAGGCGAGCGACCACGTCGGAAACTCCGGCGCCTTCGCTCCTGCCGGTGGGGGAGACGAGCCGACGGAGCGCAGCCATCAGGGCGCCGGAGACGAGGTCGACGGTGACGGTGTCGTCGCCGTGGGTGAACCTTCCGGTGCGTCGACCGTCAGCCAGGTCCGCCCGAAGGTGCTGTTGGACGGCGGCATGCAGTGGGGTCGGGCTCTCGGCGAGTCGGAGCAGGGCGCGTCCCCACAGCGGCTCGCGCACTCCGGCGTCGAGGACTCGTGTTGACGCAACTGCGAAGCGCCAGGCCGGGTCCGCTCCCGCTGTGTCGTCGGCGCTTCGCTCGGTGATCGCCCGGAGCGACTCGTGGGCGAGTGCCTGGATGAAGTCGTCGCGATCGACGAAGTGGTTGTAGAAGGTGCCGTTCGAGACGTCGGCAGCAGCGACGACGTCCGACGCGGTGAGTGCCTCACCGCGTTCCGCGATCACCTGGAGCCCGGCGTCGAGCAGCTTGCGCCGGGTGCGCTCGCGCTTGGACGGCCGGAGTTCGTTCATCGTCGCGAAGCTTAGATCCGGGTCTCCATATTTGACAATCTCGTCAATTCTGACAATACTGTCAGTTCTGTACCATTCGGGGGACGAGCCGTTCGACGGTTCGTGAGGAGGAAGACGAGATGACGTACACGCTTGCCAACATCGACGGCCGTGCGGCATTGGTCGACGGCGACCGCTGCCATGACCTCGAATCGATCTCGGACGGCGATCTCGGTTCCGACCCGATGGCGGCCCTCGCCGTGCCCGATCGCCTTGTCGCACTGACGGCGGCCCTCGGCTCCCACGAGCCGTTCGTCTTGCTCGGCGACGCTCGGCTCGGCCCGCCGGTCCCGCGGCCCCGCAACGTGTTCGCCGTCGGTCTGAACTATCAGGCCCATGCCGACGAGGGAGCGATGGAGGTGCCGGACAATCCGCTGGTGTTCACGAAGTTCGCGTCGTGTCTGGTCGGCCCGAACGCCGACGTCGAACTGCGCAGCGACGCAGTCGACTACGAGGGCGAGCTCGTCGTCGTGATCGGCGCGGGTGGCAAGGACATCGAGCCGGGCGACGCCTGGGACCACGTGGTCGGGCTGATGGTCGGCCAGGACATCTCCGACCGGGCGGTGCAGTTCGCGGCAAAGCCGCCGCACTTCGATCTCGGCAAGTCGTTCGACACGTTCGGCCCCATCGGCCCGGTGATGGTGTCGCCCGACTCGGTCGACCGCGACCGGCTGCGGATCGTCACCGAGGTCGACGGCGAGGTCCGTCAGAACGGCGCCACCGACCAGATGATCTTCGACGTGCCGACGCTTGTTTCGTACCTGTCGAGGGTCACGACGCTCACGACCGGCGATCTGGTCTTCACCGGCACCCCCGATGGCATCGGTGCAGCGCAGGGCAGGTTCCTCGCTGACGGCGATGTCGTCACCACCCGCATCGACGGCATCGGGGCCCTCACCAATCGCTGTGTCCGCGTCACCGACCATCACGTCTGCTGAAGGAGAAACGACATGTCCACGTTCCGCGATCGACAGCTCTGGGACCTGCCGTCCTGGCCCGAGATGTACGACGCCCTCAAGGGTCTGCAGACCGTGGTGTTCTTCAGCCCGCCCGGTCTGGAACTGAACATGATGGTCTTCACCGTGTCGAGCCTCGCTGCTGGTTGCCGTCACTGCCAGGCGCACGGTGCGTACAACTCCCACCGCCTCGGCGTGCCGGTCGAGAAGGTGCAGGCGTTGTGGAGTTTCGACGACTCGGACCTGTTCGACGAGCGCGAACGTTCGGCGCTGTCGTTTGCGCTGGCAGCCGGCTCGGCGCCGAGTGCGGTCGAGCCCGAACACCACGCGTCGCTTCGCGAGCACTTCGCCGACGAAGAAGTCCGCACGCTGATCTCGGTCGTGGCGCTGGGCGGATTCATGAACCGGTACAACGACGCCCTGGCCACGGTGACCGATCAGGAGTCCGTCGACTGGGCGACGACACATCTCGAACCCCTCGGTTGGGAGCAGGGCAAGCACGTCGGCGCAGTCGACGAACAACGCACCGGGCCTCCCGGAAGCTGACCCCCGACGACGGCGGATGCACCGATCACATCACCCCGAACCGAAAGGACCCGACATGACCACGACACCAACACCGCGCCTCGCGTTGAGCCACACCACGCTCGCGGTGCGAGAGCTCGATGCGATGCTCGACTTCTACTGCGCAACGCTCGGCTTCCACGTCACCAACCGAGGTGACATGCCCGACGGATCGCAGATGGCCTTCGTCTCCCAGGACCCTGCCGAACACCACCAGATGGTGTTCGTCTCCGGCATGCCCCAGCCCGAGCATCACTTCGTCATGGTCGATCACCTGGCGTTCCGTACCGGCAGCCTCGACGACCTCCGCGCAATCGGCGCCCGTCTCGCCGAGGCCGGTGTGGAGGGCGTCATCCCGATCAACCATGGCAATGCATGGTCGCTCTACTTCAACGACCCGGAGGGCAACGGGCTCGAGTGCTTCGTCGACAGCCCCTTCCACGTTGCGCAGCCGTTTGCCGACGGCCTCGACCTGTCCGCTGCTGACGCGGAGATCGAAGCCGACACGCACGCCAAGATCCAGGACGACTCGGAGTTCCAACCGCTGGCGGACTGGCAATCAGCGTTCCGCGAGCGCCTCGATGAGCAGCGGGCCGGGGCGTAGCGGTGGATCTCGGGATCTCGGGCCGACGGGCGATCCTGCTCGCGTCGAGCCGGGGACTCGGACGTGCCTGTGCCGAGAGCATCGCCCGCGAGGGCGTGCACATCGTGATCAACGGCCGCACCGCCGATGACGTCGACACCGCTGTCGTCGAGCTGCAGGCTGCGTACGACGTCGACGTCCGCGGCGTGGTCGGCGACTCGTCGACCAGCGACGTGCACGATGCGCTGCTCGATGCCTGTGCGGAGCCCGACATCGTGTTGCTCAACGGTGAGGGGCCGTCGCCCATGCCGTTCAGCCGCCTGGGTGGCGACGCCCTCGACGCGGCGTTTCAGCAGGCGGTGGTCGGGCCGGTCGCGTTCCTGCAACGCGTGGTGCCTGGGATGGTCGAGCGTCACTTCGGGCGGATCGTGGCGGTCAGCTCTGCGATGGTCAAGACCCCGAACCCGATGATGAGCCTGTCGCACGGCACCCGTCTCGGCCTCGCCGGAATCCTGAAGGGCCTGTCGAACGACGTCGTCGCCCACAACGTGACCGTCAACCAGTTGCTGCCCGAGCGGTTCGACACCGGGCGTCAGCAGCAGATGGCCGAGCTGGTGATGAAGTTCAAAGGTGTCTCCTACGAGGAGGCCCGTGCGGAGCAGGTCGCGTCGATCAAGGCCGGCCGCCTGGGTCGCCCCGACGAGTTCGGCGACGCGTTCGCGTACCTCTGCTCTGCCCAGGCCGGCTATGTGTCCGGCCAGAGCCTGCAGCTCGACGGTGGCAGTTACGAAGGCGTGTTCTGAGATGACGGCCGCGTCCGACCTCGACGTCGACGTCCTGATCGTCGGTGGCGGTCCGGTGGGGATGCTGGGCGGCATTCTCGCCTCACGCCTCGGCCTGTCCGCTCTCGTGGTCGAGCGGCGCGATGGGCCGCGAACCTCGCCGGCAGCGCACGTCGTCAACGCTCGCACGTACGAGATCTGCCGCCAGGCCGGGCTCGACATGGGTCGGATCCATGCGGCCGGCCAGGGCGCGGCCGACGCCGGGCACGTCAACTTCGTCACACGGCTGACCGGCGAACTGATCGGACGACTGCCATTCGAACGCCAGGGCGACGCCTGCCTCGAGTACACCCCGACCCCGCTGCGCAACCTCTCCCAGCACCGCTTCGAACCGATCCTGGCCGACGAGCTGCTCGCGTCAGCGGGCGCCGAGCTGCGCTACCGCCACGAGTGGGCCAGTTCCGAAGAGGTCGGCGACGCGGTCGAGTCCACCATCACCGATCTCGACGGCGGCGGGACACGCCGAGTGCGCAGCCGATACGTCGTCGGGTGCGACGGCGCCGGCAGCCGGGTCCGGCGGTCGCTCGGCATCGAGATGCACGGGCCGGCGCTGCTCCAGTGCTACTTGATGATCCACTTCGGCGCCGATCTCCGTGCGCTGACCGCCGAGCGGCCGGCGGTCCTGCACTTCGTACTCGACCCCGAGGCCGGCGGCGTGTTCGTCGCCCACGACGTCGACGCCGACTGGGTGTTCATGCACGGCATCGACCCCGACGTCGAGTCCGTCGACGACTACCCCGACGACCGCTGTCTGGACATCGTGAACGCAGCAGCCGGGACCGACCTCGACGCCGAGATCATCGGGAAGGGCACCTGGTGGATGAGTGCGCAGACCGCCGACTCGATGGGTAGCGGGCGCTTCTTCCTGGCGGGCGACGCTGCGCACCGGTTCCCCCCGACCGGCGGGCTCGGCCTCAATGGTGGCGTGCAGGACATCCACGGGTTGATGTGGCGCCTCGCCGCGGTGCTGAAGGGTCGGGCGTCGGCCGAACTGCTCGACTCGTACGGTCCCGAGCGGCTCGCCGTCGCGAACAACAACTCGCACCAGTCGCTGACCAACGCGATCAAGTTGGTCGAACTCGACATCGCGCTCGGCACCGACGTCGAGCCGACGAGCCAACGGTTGCACGCGTCGTTGACCGACCCGGCGAAGGCCGAGGCGGTGGCCGCCGCCGTCGAGTTGCAGCGCGAGCACTTCGACTTGTTCGGCCTCCAGCTCGGCTACGTGTACGGCGACGGGGCACTGATTGCCGAGGAGCCACCCGCCGAACCCGGCTCACCGAGCGAGTACGAGCCGACGGGCCGACCAGGCGCCCGGCTCCCGCACGCGTGGCTCGCGAAGGTCGGCGGTCGATCGACGCTCGACCTGGTGCCGCTCGATCGCCCGGTGCTGTTCAGCTTTGGCGAGCACGACGCGTGGGCGACTGCGCTGGGGCGAGCATCGGAGTGGGTCGCAACAGTCGAGGTCGGCATCGACACGCCGGACCTGGAGTCGTGGCGAGCGGTGTGTGGTGTCGACGACACCGGAGCGCTGCTCGTCCGACCCGACCAGCACGTCGCCTGGCGGGCGCGAGCCGTTGTGCAGTCGGCGGGGCTCGCTCGGGCTCTCGACGCCGTGTCAGGAGGGCGGTGATGGCTCGGCCACTTTGAGACGCTCTTGAGGTCCCCTGCAGGCTGCGTTCGGCCTACAGCGATCTTGTCGAGGCGTTCGAGGGCAAAACCGCCCAGCCTCGTCGAGGGCGGCCCACAGGGTGACGGCCTCGTTCTGCGGGCACCCGGTTCACCGGGTTCGACCTGTGGCTCGAGCAGGTCGGCGACGGCATCGAGCACTGGATCGGCGACCGCTGACTCGACCTGCGTCCGCTTCGACGGATCGCAACGCGGCACGGGGCCGGGTCACGCTGGATGTCCCGAGGGCTCCATGACACCTGAATCACTATGTGCGTTCGTGCGTCCGCACTGTGTGGCGAAGTGAGGTGTCAGCCGGCACACCCGGCGCATTGTTGTGTCATTTCGCTGGACGTCAATGTGGGTGCGTGCTAACACAAGTGATTCGAGAGTGTCGGCAGCTGCCGGCGAGTTGTCTGACGCCGGTCCAGCCGGTTTGCCGTGATCATTCGGGAACGGCGATCGGGTGCATCGGGCGCATGAAGGCGGGGGAGTCCGATGGGTGTTGTTGTTGCAGGTGGGGCAATCGGCCGGCGAACGGGGAGGTCGGCTGCCTCGTACCCGACGCTCCCGGATCTTCGCGGGCCGCTGGTGGCGATCGTGGTCGCCGCCTTGATCACTTCATTGTTGGTGGTGGTGGCTCCGGCCCTGACGCCCGATGGTCGCACCGCCGCTCCTGACATCACGACAGAGCAGTCGGCCACCGCAGCGTCCTCGCAGCGTCAGTTGGTCACCGATGGCGCAGTGCCCGACGGGTTCACCGCCGACGAGTGGTCGTCGATCCAACGACAGATCGCAGCGGAGGCGGCCGTGGCGATTCCGCCGAGTGGCGCCCTTGCGTCGGGAGCGGTCGCGGGTTCGTCGGCCCTGACAGGCGCCACCGCACAGATCGCATCAGCCGGCATGGTCACCCGCTTCTCCGCCGCGGGTGCGGCAGTGACGGCCGCCGCGGCCGAGCGCAGCGTCACCCTGCAGGCCGGCACCGTCGGCGACCTCACGTTGGGGTCGACCGAGCCGGTCATGGTCAACGATCGCGCCGACTACCTCCACACGCCGATGGTGACCGAGTGGTACCGAGACACCGTCGACGGGTTGCAACAGCTGTTCACCATCGCGGAGCCGGTCACGAACGGTCCGACCACGACGATCGTCGTCGACGTGGCGGAGGGAACCCCGAGGCTCGTCAACGACCAGACCGTCGTGATCGACGCAACCGAGGACGGCCGCTTCGTGTACCGCGACCTGATCGTGTGGGACGCGACCGGCGCGTTGCTTCCCGCTGCGATGGACGTGGTCGACGACGCGATCACGCTGAACGTCGAGACCGCTGGTGCGAAGTACCCGATCACGATCGATCCGATCATCACCAGTGCCCAGAAGATCGGTGACTTCCCGTCTGCCGGCACGGAACTCGGTACCGCTGTGGCCGTCGACGGGAACCTCTTGGCGATCAGCGCACCGAACGAAACGACGCCGGTGCCGTCGGGGACGACAGGTGCGGTCTACATCTATGAGCGCCTCGGGCTCGGCGACATCTGGGTCTCAGTGGGATACATTCCGAACCCGTCCCCGTCGTACGGTGACTTCGGCCGGTCGATCGCGATCAATGGCAGCCGAATTGCGATCGGGGCACCGGGTTCGTCATTCGGCGTCGCCGACCAGGGTGTCGTGCTCGTGTACGACCGGACCGGACCTGGCGGGAACTGGGCGCTCGACGAAACTCTCGGCGCCGGCGGTGCGGGCTCGTTCCAGTTCGGCTACTCGATCGACTACGCCGACGACGGCCTCCTCGTCGTCGGCGCTCCCGGCTTCGACGGCGGTGTTGCGCAGACCGAGGGCCAGGTGTTCTCGTACGACGGCGAGGCCATCGCCGAGATCGATGCCGTCGGACCGACGTCCGGCATCGGCGCCGAGATGGGTTCGGCCGTGGCGGTCGCTGTGCGCCCCGGCGGCGGTCATCGCCTCATCGTCGGTGCGCCCGGAGACGACGGCGGAAATGGACTGGTACAGATCCTCGATGACACTGGCGCCGGCTTCTTCGTCCGCACGGGTTTCACTGGCTCGGGCCGGCTCGGGAGTAGCGTCGACGTGGACGGCGATCGGGTTGTCCACAACAACGGTGACGACAACGTCAATGTGCTGTCGACGCCGAACGCCGGCGCGAACTGGGTCAACGAGCTGGTTGGGTCATTCCCTCGTTCGTCGGAGGTGGGCGCGAACCACTTCGTCGATCTCGAAGGGGGCACGCTCGTTGCGGGTGCCCAGGGTTCGAATCAGGTTCAGATCTTCCGGTTCAACGGTGTCGACTGGGGTGTGGCGCTCGGTGGCGCGCTCGGGTGGGGGCGACGACACGTTCGATCCGTTCGGAGCCGATGTCGGCGATCGCGTCGGCCGCGCCGTTGCGCTCGACGGGAACTCGCTGATCGTCGGTGCGCCGGGTGACGACGCCGCCGGGAACAGCGCGCCCGAGGTCGGAGCTGTCTATGCGTTGGACGTCCCGATCGTCGCGACGTTCACCGGAGCTACGAACGCTCTCTGGACAGAGCCCACGAACTGGGACGTGGGTGCCGTGCCCGGTGATGCGGACATTGCGATCGTGCCCGGGATCGCCGACATCGACTCACCGGTGGAGATCGGTGCGTTGCGGGTCACCTCGGGTGGCGAGGTCTCGGTGCTGTCGGGGGGAGCGCTGGCCCTCCTAATCGCCCGCGATGGGTCCAGTTCTGAGATCAACGGTTCCCTGAGGGTCGCACCGGGTGGAACGGTGGATCTCACGTCGTCGGTCGACGTTGGCGGCACGCTGGAGATCCAGAGCGGCGGCGAAGTCAACCTGAGCGCCTTCGACGAGAGCATCACAATCGGCGGAGCGGGAACCCTCGACAACCAAGGCACCCTCAACAAGGCCGGATTCCTCTCGGCGCTGATCGACACGAACATCGACTACCTCACGGCGCCCGGGTCGGCGACCAACGTCGACGATGGAACGATGGACATCAGCCCGTCCATGACCGAGAGCGGCACGGTGACGCTTGCGGCCGGCACGGCACTGAGCTACTCCGGATTCTTCGACCTGGCAGCGACCGGGCGTCTGAACATCGGTGCCGGCGCGGAGTTGACCGCTTTCGATGGCATCACCGCAGTGTCCGGCGCCGCGATCGAGATCGGCATCACCGGGCCGCCCTCGTTGGGCAACTTCGGTGCGATCTTCGTCGGCGGTACCTCGACAGCTGACTTCGGCGCGGCCACCCTCTCGACGAACGTGTCCGGCTACGTCCCTGCCCCGGGCGATTCGTACGACATCGTCAGCTGCTACGACTGCGGTGACATCTCGGCGCTCGATCTCGACATCGGGGCGTTCGACATCGCGGTGACCGGGCCGGTGTCTGAACAGGCGATCACCTTGACCGGACCCGACGCGACGACGGCGGTCGTCAACAGCACCGGGGATGGTTCGGACGCGAACACATCCGACGACATCTGTGAGACGTCGGTGGGCAACGGCGTGTGCACGCTGCGGGCGGCGATCGAGCAGGCGAATGCGTCGGACATCGTCGGCAACATCGTGTTCGACATCCCGGGCGGCGGCGTGCAGACGATCGCGCCGGGAGCGGCGTACCCGAACCTCACCCGACCTGTCGTGATCGATGGGTTGACACAGCCCGGCGCCGACTGTTCGACCTGGCCACTCACGTTGAACGTCGAAATCGACCTGAGCAATGCCGGGAACTTCGGGCTCACGGTCAACGGCGGTTCGAGCACCGTCACCGGTCTCGTGATGAACCGGGTCGGCCAGACGGGGATCTGGCTCGGCAGTGCCGGAAACACGATCTCGTGCAACTACCTCGGAACCGATCCGGCCGGGACACCACTCTCCGGCACGACGGAGCCGATTTCGCTTCGCGTCGCCGCCGCCGATGGCAACACCATCATCGGCAACCTGCTGGCCAGTACCTCTCTCAACACGGGTGTGTTCATCACGCAGGACAACAACGTCGTTCGTGGCAACTACATCGGGGTGACGCCGGCCGGCGCTCCACTGTCGTTGTGCTGCTACGGCACAGGCATAGCGATCTCCGGTGCCGACAACCTGATCGGCGGCGTCAATCCCGGCGAGGGCAACCTGATCGGCCAGCGAGCGGGAGATGCCATCGATGTGTTCTTCGCCGACGCAACCGGGAACACCATCCGGGGCAATTCGGTGGTTCGTGCCGCCGGTTTGTTCGCGGAGGCGCTCAGCATCGACCTCAGTTCGGCTGACGTCTTTCCGAACCTCGGTGTGACGGCGAACGATGTCGGTGACGCCGATACCGGCTCGAACAACCTCCAGAACTACCCGGTACTTACCATCGCAACCGCGGATGTCGGAACGACCCGTGTCGCAGGCTCGCTCGACAGCACGGACTCGAGAACCTTCGACATCGACGTGTACGGGGCGGCGGCCTGCCAGGCATCGGGCCACGGCGACGGCGAAACCTTTCTCGGCAGCTTCCAGGTCACGACTGATGCCGCCGGCAACGTCGCCTTCGATGAGACGTTGCCGGTCTCGGTGGTCGTCGGCTCGGTCATCAGCGTCACCGCGACCGATACGGTCACCGGCGACACATCGGAGTTCTCCGGCTGCGTGCCGGTGACGGCGGCTGGACCGTGCTCGACGTCGTGGACGAACGTCAGCGGCGACGACCTCTGGACGACGGAGGCCAACTGGACCGCAGGTGTGCCCGGGCCGACCGATGTTGTCTGCATGGACGTCCCGGGCGAAGAACCGGTGTTGATCAATGGCGCTGGCGGGTTCAAGGAGATCCTCCGTTTCGAGACGGCGCAGGAGCCGATCACCATCAACGGGCAGTTGAAGATCAACGAGTCGTCGACCCTCGATGGCGAGGTCGTCGTCGCCGGCCGTCTCGAACCCGTTCAGGAGGTCACCCTCAGCGGGGGCGGCACGATCGGCGGATTCCTCGCGGGTCCGGTCCGGGTGCCGCTCGGTTCGACGCTCAACCTCTCCGATCTCTCAGGTGGCGTGGTCTCCGCCGTACAGATCGAGTCGCCCACCGTCATCACCAACGAGGGCATCATCCAGGTCACGTATCCGACGACAATTGACCCGGGCGTCACCATTGAGAACCAGGACCACCTCGTCGTCAGTGCGTCATTGGACGTTGCGAGCGGTGCGTCGATCATCAACGACTCGCTGCTCGAGTTCTTCACCAACACCGGCGACATCGACGTCACGGGCGGCGGCACGATCACCAACAACGCGACCCTGCAGAAGACCGGTGCCGATCGGGTCGCCGTCGACCCGGGTGTGACGGTCGATGTGTCCGACGGTGGAACCATTGCGGTCGACGCCGGCATCGTCGACCTGTCTGCCGCCGGCACCTGGACCGGCGACGGCACCGGGATCTCGGTGTCGGTCGCCGATGGCGCAATGTTCGACTGGGGTGGCGACCAGACTCTCAGCGGCACCTTCACCGGCCTCGACCGACCATCGACGCCCGGCGAAATCGTGATGAGCGGCACCAAGTCCATCGCAGGGAGTGCGACGTTCGATGTCGACGCTGACGTGATCACCCCGACGGCACCCGGCGACGTCAACCTCGTCTGGGACAACCTCATTCTCGGTGGTGACCCGGTCGGCCTCGTCGGCGCCGCAACGGTGGAGGCCGGCTTCGATCTCCGGGCGCCCCTGACGGTCTCGTCGGGCTCGGCGCTGGTCGTCGAACAGAGCCATACCAACGACGCCAACGGCGACATCGTCAACGACGGCACGGTCATTGCCCGAGGCGAGCAATTCGGCAACTCCCTCGGCACGTTCACCAACAACGGTCTCTTCCAGGCCGACCGGTCGGGTTCGTTCCTCTCGGTCAACTCCACCTGGATCAGCTCGCCCAGCAGCCAGATCGAGTTCCTGCCCGGCACCCTCACCGACATGCAGAGCGGGCACACCGAACTCGGCGTCGTTCGAGTCCGCAGCCGGCGCGTGGGCTGGCTGGTCGAACGCACCGACGTTCGCAGATTCAGCCGAACTCGAGATCGAGATCCTCGGCCCGTCCACCGATCAGTCCAACTATGGGTTCGTCGTCTTCGGGGACGGGCCGGCAATGCTCGACGACGCGGCGACGCTGCGGGTCGCCGGTGGCTACACGCCTGTCGGCACCGACTCGTTCCGGGTGCTGCGCTGCTTCGGTCCGGCGTGCTCGGAGTTCACGACCACCGACCTCGGCCTGCTCGAGCAGGTCACGATCGGTAACGACGTGCATCTCGAGCTGAGTGACTGCACGACGTCCTGGACCGGCGCCATCGAGCGACGACTGGTCGGTGCCCGGGGAACTGGACCAATGGCGTGCCGACATCGACGAGTGCGGTGTGTATCGATGTGCCAGGGGCGCTCGACAACGTCTTCATCCCATCCGGGTCATTCGACGTCGGCAGCTTCGTCGTACAGGCCGAGCAACCTCTTCGTGGATGGTGACCTGACGATTCACGACGACACCGTGATCGAGCCAGGCGACGTGTCGGTCCTCGGGTCGCTGACCGCGCTCGGAGCCGTCGAGATGGACGGCCAAGTGAATGGCGGCACCGTTGTCGGCGACGTCACCTTCCTGCTCAACGCACTGCTCGACGACGCCACATTCGTTGGCGGACCGATCACGCTGAGGATCAACGGGATTCATCCGGAACGGGCTGACCCTGCAGGACGGAGTCGAACTCAACGTCGGGAGCACCGGCGCCCTCTACTTCGATGGCGCGAATGCGCAGAGCATCGTCGCCACCGGCGTGGGAACACCGTCGATCAACGTCGACAACTGGCTGCGCGTCGGCGGCGGCGGCGACGTCATCATCCCGGCCGACGTCGACGTGAACATGAACCCCGGGAAGCCGACTCTGGGTCGAGTCCGGGTCGTTGGACGTCGAAGCCGGTGGTACGTGGGACGGCAACGGTTTGCCGGTGACCGTGCGGGTCGACACCGGCCAATCGTTGCGCTGGGCCGGCGACCAGTTCGTCACCGGCGACATCGTCGGGGACTTCTCAGCTGGTTCGCCTGGCAAGGTTCGGATGGAAGGTATCAAGACGTCCAGCACCTCGGCGACGCTGGACTTCCCGGAGAGCCCGGTGAGCCCAGGATTCGCAAACGCCTACATGCTCGAGTGGAACGGGGTGGAGCTGCGTGGAGACCCTTGGACGATCGATGGTTTCGTTCGTACGTGGATCACCGCCCCGAGTGCTGGGCCCCAGGCCACGGTCACCGCCGACACCACGCTGATCGGCGAGATCGCGCAGCAATCGCCGCAGGTGCTGATCAATGCCGACGCATTCACCAACAGCGGCACCTACCGAGCCATCGGCAGCGCATCCGACTCCCTCCAAGGCACGGGCACCTGGATCAACGACGGCACGTTCCGTCGCCAGCCGCCGTCCGGCACGAGCACGTTTCTCGATCAACCTGCCGACATGGCAGACGACCACCAATTCGATCACGGAGGTCATCGGGACGGCGGGCAGGGTGACTCTGTCGATTTCGACTGGCTACACCGAGAGCGGACTCGTGTCGCTCGACGCCGGCACGGTGTTGTCGCTGAACAGCTCGGTCACCTTCGATGCTGACTCGACAACCCGAATCACGATCGATGGCGACTCGTCCACCCGCGACAACTATGGCTGGATCTCCTTCACCGACGTCGGCGCCCTCGACGGCACGCTCGAAACCGTTGGCAGCTACACGCCGACGGCCACGGACAGTCTACACCATCGCCGAGTGCCTGACCGCGTGCCCGACCTGGCCGACGACGACCACTGCTCCGCTCGAGCAGTCGCTCGTGGGTGGCAACGTCGTTCTGGCGTTCCCGGCACCCGAGCCGGTACCGGCGAACAAGCTGGAATCGGACGCGGGCCTCGGTCGCGACGGGCTACGGCACCGGTATCGACATCGAGGGCGATCTCTCCTACGTCAGCTCAGTCCGACGATGGCGGAACCAGGGCCACGTTGAAGTTGACGCAGCGTGATCCGCTGACCGGGAACTGGCAGACCGTGTCGAACTTCACTCCGGGTGCCGAGCAGATCGAGATGTCGGCCACGCACGTCGCAACCACGGGCGCTGATGGCTCGGGCGTCAGGGTGGCAACGGTCGGCGGGTTCACCGAACTCGGCCTCGCTGCGACCGACCCGGTGATCGATCTCGAAGGCGACCTGCTGATCGTCGGGGAGCCCGGTTCGGGCCTGGTGCGGATCTTCGAGTGGGACGGCGCAACGACTTGGACCGAGGTGTTCACCACCTCGGGAACCGTCGGCACCTTCGGCTCCGACGTCGCCATCGACGGAGATCTCGCAGTCGTCGCGAACTCGTCCAACGTCGCCCCCGGCGAGGTGGTCGTGTACAGGCGAGCGGCTTTGACCGGGACGTGGCAGCCAACGCCGGTGACCACCCTGACCAGCCCCGATTCGGACATCACCGATGACGCCTGGTTCGGCTCATCGGTGGACCTGGCGGGTACCACGCTCGTCGTCGGTCACAGCCTCAACAACTTCCCCGCCGAGGACGAGGGCGTGGTCTGGGTCTACGACGGCGCACCCTCCACCTACTCGACCCAGACGCCGGACCTGTTGGTGCCGTCTGCGGCCGGCACGGGTGACGTGTTCGGTCAGGAAGTCCAGATCGACGGCGAATTCATCGCCGTCGGGGCCCCAGCCCACAACGCCTCCGGTGACCCGTTCCGCTCTGGTGCAGCCTTCATCTTCAGTCGCTCCGGAACCGGATGGGTTGAAATGGACTATCTGGTGCCGGAGGACCGGGAGGATGGAGCGTTGTTCGGTGAGTCACTGTCCATCGACGACGTGGGTTCCACCGCCAACGTGCTCATCGGTGCGCCGCGCGACGACAACAACAACGGCGTCGACGCCGGTGCCGTCTACTTCTTCAACGTCCTCGCCCCCGACGACCCGACCCTGTCGTTCACCCTCGACGTCGTGGGCGGGCAGTCGCCGATCATCGGACAGAACGCCGGCATCCCGATCTCGCGCCTCGACCAGGCGGTGTCGTTGATCGAGGAGAACGCCGACAACGCCACCACGATCGGGTCGACGGCGCTGCAGGACACCGGCGTCTCTGCGTCGGCGCTGGCCGGCACGCCGCTCGGAGCGACCCCATTCGGGGCCATCGCAGTGTCGAACGAGGAACTCGCCAACCTGCCGATCCTGAGCATCGGTCTGGAGCTCGAGGACGCTTCCGGCAACACGACCGGCTGGACACAGATCCTCGATGTCGAAGACTCGGAGTTGGACTTCCTCGACATCCCGCTCGTGAACGTCACCGTCGGCGACGTGTTCGGCGTTCCTGATGACCCGAACGACGACGACGACCTCAACGATCGTGTCTCCGCCATCCCATTCGGGGCCATCGACGTCGACGGCACCCCGTTCGGAGCGATCCCGTTCGGGGCCATCGCGATGGGTGGTGTTCCGCTGACACAGATCCCGCCCGGGCCCGCAGCAACCACACCGGAGCTCATCGAGGCCGGCTGGTGCGACGTGTTGGCTGGCTCGTCGGAAGCATGCGTCAGCGGCGAGCTCGCCGCCGACGCCACACTGTTGTCGATCTCGCTGTCGGACGTGCCGTTCGGCGCGATTCCGTTCGGTGCGATTCCGTTCGGCGCTATCCCCGTCCAGGATGCCCCGTTCGGCGCGATCGAGCTCCAGGATGTGCGGATCAGCGACACCCCGTTCGGTGCGATTCCGTTCGGCGCCATCCCGTTCGGTGCGATTGAGCTTCAGGACAGCCCGTTCGGTGCGATTCCGTTCGGCGCGATTCCGTATGGTGCGATTCCGTTCGGCGCGATTCCGTATGGTGCGATTCCGTTTGGCGCGATCGGCAACGAGACGCTCGCCGACATTCCGTTCGGTGCGATCCCGTTCGGAGCGATCGACGTGAACGGCGCGCCGTTCGGTGCGATTCCGTTCGGTGCGATCGCGCTCGCAGAGGTCAACATCGGCGACATCCCGCTCGACCCCGACCGAACGGCACCGGCCGAGATCGAGGCCGATTGGTGCGCCCTCATGGCCGAGTTCGGACTCGACTGCAACAACCCCGCCATCGCGGTGGGCACGACGACGGTGACAGAACTTGGCGTACGCGGGGTGCCGTTCGGGGCGATCCCGTTCGGGGCGATCCCGTTCGGCGCCATTCCGTTCGGTGCCATCGGGCCGGAGGGCATCCCCTTCGGTGCGATCTCGCTGTCGGACGTGCCGTTCGGTGCGATCAATCTCGGCGCCGTCGACATCGCCGACATCGATCTGGCCGGTACACCGTTTGGTGCGATCCCGTTCGGTGCGATTTCGACGTCGGTGGGGGCGATCCCGTTCGGCGCCATCGACGTGCAGGGCAGCCCGTTCGGAGCCATTCGCCTCGACGACATCGCCGTCGACGACATCACGGCCGAGTCTGCACCGTTCGGTGCGATTCCGTTCGGGGCGATCCCGTTCGGGGCCATCCCGTTCGGCGCCATCGGACCCGAGGGCATTCCATTCGGTGCGATTCCGTTCGGTGCGATTCCGTTCGGGGCCATCTCCACCTCAGGCACCGTGGGCACGATTCCCTTCGGGGCCATCGATCTGGTCGACAGCCCGTTCGGTGCGATTCCGTTCGGTGCGATCCCGTTCGGCGCCATCGGCGACATCGTCGACTGCACGGCAATCGACTGCGACAGCAACGCGACCCTGCGCGACGCTTTCCTGGCCGGCGCGATCCTCGAGGGGGCGACGCTCGCCGACCTGGGCGACGCCACGGCCGACTTCCGGCTGCCGGATCTGGCCCAGCACCTGATCGGGCTCGACGCCGAAGATCTGTACGCCGCTGTGTACGCCTGGGGCGCCGATCTCACGCTCGCCGAGCTCACGAGCTTCGCCAACATGACACTGGCAGATCTCCCAACCGACAACCCCCTGTTCCGCGAGACCGTGCTGAACGACATCAAGGCGGGGCTGTTCAGGGTGACCTTCGACGACCTGGCGAACGCGCTGGTTTCGCCGGGCACAGCGGACCCCGCTGGGGAGCTCGAGACCGTCGTAGACGAGTACGGCGACGCACTCACCCTGGCTGACTTCGCCACCTTCGGTGACGTCACGTTCTCCGAGCTGTTGCCGGCGTTCGGCGGCAGCCAGCTCGGCGAGCTGGGCGCCTTCCTGGCGTTCATCCACCTCGGTGATCTGGTTGACGCCGGCGTGCTGACCGAGTCGCAGCTGGATGCAGCACTCTCGACCGCAGGCAGCAACGGTGGTCCGTGGCTCGTCATCGACGCGGTCAACGACCCCGACCTGAACCTCGGCGACATGAAGATCGCCGATCTCATCGGTGCCGACGAGTGGGGAGCTGCGACAGTCAACGATCTCGTCGAGGCGCTGCCCGACGACGAGGTCGCCGGCTTCACGCTCAGCGATCTGCTGCTCGGTTTGCTCCCGCCCGGGGCACTGCCATGGGGCCTCGCCTTCGAGAAGATCGATGCCGCATCGATCCCTGGTGTGGTGTCGCCGGTGACCCTGAACGCCGAGTTCGCCCTCACCGGCACCCGCACCCGCTCGGTCGAGCTCGCGGTCGAGATCCCCGCGAACGCCGCATTCGTTCCCGGGTCGGCGACCGTCACCCCGGCCGCCGAGGGCGACCTCGAACCGGTCGATATCGACGGCAAGCTGGTCTGGACCTTCACTGGCATCGACCCCGGGGTCGACAACGAGACACCGGGCCCGACCTACGTGGTCGAATTCGACGTCCAGCCAACACTGTCGATCGGGTCGACGGCAGTCAACGCCGACTCTCGAGTGATCGGTGCTGCTGGCACCGCGTCGTCGACCACGTTCCTACAGGTTCGCGAGGCCTTCGAACCGAATGACGTCGTGGCCGACGTGGCGGACCTCGACGGCATCACGCAGGACGTCATCTATCTCCTGCACATCGCCGACGACAGCGACGTCGACCTGTTCCCCGTCGACCTGCTCGAGAACGATGCGCTCGCCGTCGATCTCTCCGGTCTGCCCGCCGACTACGACCTCGTGATCTACCGCGAAGAGTCGGGGCCCGCCGGCTCGACAGCCCTGACGCGGGTCGCCGACGCCGAAGCCCTCGTGCCGGTGCTCGATCCAGACTCCGACGGCACCGAGACCATTCCCGACCAGGGGTTCCCCCGGCTCGACCTCGCGGACCCATCGCTCTCGCTGATCGAGATCTCCAACAGCCGAGGTCAGGAGAACGAGACCATTGTCACGAGCCGTCTGCCCGGGGGTCGCTACTACATCCAGGTGCACGGCCACGACGGGGCAAACAGCGTCGAGCCGGCCGTGCTGCAGATCAACATCATCGAAGCCGGCGAGGTGCCCGTGTGCGCCGCTCGGGGACCGTTCGACCCGGGCGTCACGCCGGGGGTGGCTCCAGCCCTGGGAGATCTGCCCAGCGACCTCGACACACTCATCCTCGTCAACGAGATGCGCCTCGAGCAGATCTACGACGCCGCCGGCCGATCACAGGTGACCGGGGCTCTCGATGCCTTGGTGACGGCGTTCGCAAGCGATGCGGAAATCGCACCGCTCGGGCTGTCGGCCGCAGTGATCCCGGTCGACGGCTACCAGTCGGTCGTCGACGCCTACCAGGCATGGGACGATCCGGCGAGCGCCGAAGCCGCGTGCGATCCGGCCACGGCCAACAACGTGGTCTCGACGATCGTCGAAGACGTGCTCGACCCGATCCGCGACGCCGGATACGACATCGAGAACGTCGTCCTGATCGGCAACGACGACATGATGCCGTTCGCCCGCCTCCAGGACGAGACCGAGGTTGCCAACGAGTTCGACTACCGCTTCGACTTCACCGGCCGCAACTCCTTCACCGGCAGCTTCTGGTCGTCGACGTTCCTGTCCGACGACCCGTACGGCGAATCAGCAGCGCAGCCATTCGGCGATCGCTACCTGTACGTGGCCGATACCGCGCTCGGTCGACTACTCGAGTCGCCTCAACAGATCGTCGACCAGGTCCAGCAGTTCATCGACTTCGACGGCTACCTGGCTGCCGAGTCGGGGTTGATCGCCGGCTACGACTTCCTCGTCGATGGTTCGGAGGCGATCGCTGGGGAGCTGGAGGCTCCGGCCGGCCCGATCGCACCGGCCGACCTCGACGACGAACTCGCCGACGGATTCAACGACACGGGCACAGCGTGGAACCGCGACGACATCTCGAACGCGCTCCTACTGGACGACACCGGGGCTCCGTACATCGACAACGGGTTCGACCTCGTTTCGTTCAACGCGCACTTCGACCACTACCGCGCCCTGCCAGCGGTCGGTGACAAGGTGCCGGGCTTCGACAAGAACTTCGAGACGAGCACGATCTCGGGGCTCGTCGCAGACGATCCTCGCTTCGACGGGTCGGTCATCTTCTCGATGGGCTGCCACTCCGGCCTCAACGTTCCCAACATCTTCATGGACGGACAGGGCGTGACAGAGGACTGGGCCGAGGTCTTCGGCGATCAACTCGCCGTATACGTCGCGAACACCGGTTTCGGCTACGGCGACACCGAGGTCGTCGGGTACACCGAGCGACTGATGCAGCTCTTCGCCCGCTACCTCGCGTCGCCGCAGGCGACCGATCTGAGCGATCCGTCGACTGCAACGTCGATCGGCGACGCCTTGAAGTTCGCCAAGCAGCAGGCGTTCGCCGAGCTCGACAGCGTCAGCGTGTATCACGAGAAGGCGTACCAGGAGTCGACCTTCTACGGCCTCCCGTTCTTCCGGATCGGTGTGCCGCCGACGTTGATCCCGCCCGCCCCCGACAACAACCCCGAGATCGACCCTCAGACCGACGACCCGGCTGCCTCGTACCTCGGCGAGCCCGACAACACGCCGAACGTTGTCGACCGCGGCGACGGCGTGACCGAGACCTACTACTCCAACGTCAACGCCGACGGCGACGAGTCGGTCATCACGCAGCCCGGCCGCCCGATCCAGCCGTCGATCACGGTCGACGTCACCGACGTCGACCCCGTCGACGCCACCAAGCTGGAGCGCGAGGCGCGCGGGGCAATCATCCTCGACATGGACTCGTCCTACTTGCAGGTCAACCCCGTCGTGGCGGTACCGGTGTTCGACCAGTCGAACCCCGGCGTCGAACCGGACATCGACGGCATCGTCTTCCCGTCCGTCCCGCAACGGATCACGACCTTCGAGACACCCGGAGGAACACGCCAGAACGTCGTGTTGGCGACGGGCCAATACCGCGGCACCGAGGACGCCGGCCAGCAACGGCTCGACTCCGACATCGACTTGATCGTGTACTACGCCGATCCGGGCGACCCCGATCGTTCGGCGCCGCGCATCCTCACGGTCGACCCGGTGCTCGAGGGTGCCGACCTGAGCGTGACCGTCGAGCTCGACGACGAAACGGGCGTCGACCGTGTCTATGTCCTCGTCACGCCGCAGCCGAACGAGGCAACGGCCGATTGGCTCGGTATCGAGTTGGTCGATGACGGCAACGGCCGCTGGAGCGGCGGCATCACATTCGCTTCCGCGCCTGCAGCGATCGAACTCCTCGTGCAGGCCAAGGACGAAGCCGGCAACGTCGGTGTCAACACGAACAAGGCAGTCAACTTCGGCGAAGAGGAGGAAGTGGTACTCCCGACGGTGAGCCTGACGACGACAGTCGCGGCTTCCCCCGCAGGTCCGCTCGAGAACAACATCTACACCGGACCCGTCACCGTCACCGCCGACGCCGGCGGCCTTCCGGTCACGTACAAGCTGAACAACAGCGGTGGGTTCCAACCACTCGCTCCGGAGGGCGTCGTCGTCAGCGGCGATCGTGCGCACAAGGTCGAGATCATGGCGCTCGACGGCCAGAAGCGGACGCTCAACTTCCGGATCGACACGCTGCCGCCAACCGCCACGATTTCGAGGCCTGCGAACAATTCGGTGTTCGCGGTCGGCGCGACGGTCACGAGTGTGTTCAGCTGCGCGGATTCGTCGCTGGTTGCGTGTTCGGCAGTAGTGACGGGCAATGGTGGCACCACGAATGTGCTGCGCGGGGACCCTCTGCCTACGGCCATCGTCGGCGACTATGTCGTCGATGTCACCGCCACCGACGCAGTCGGCCGGTCGTTCACTCGGTCGGCCACCTACGCGGTGGTGGCGGCTCTGGATGTGACCGTGACGCCGGCCGATGGCACCGGAGTGGACGGCACCACCTACCTCGGTTCGGTGACCGTCGACGCCAATGCAAGCGACGCGCCGGTCTCGTACGTCCTCAACGGTGGTGATCTCACAGCGGTGCCCGAGGGCGGGTTCGTCGTGAACGACGACGGCGAGTACATCATCAGCTTCACGAGCGGCACTCAGCAAGCATCGATCTCGTTCACGATCGACGCCACGGGCCCGACTGTGTCAGTCGTGTCGCCGGATGGTGACGTGGTTGCGGCAGCTGCCGCGCTCGAGGCGGGCTTCTCGTGTGAGGATGCGCTGTCGGAGCCATCGACGTGCGTGGCGGAAGTCACGAGTGACGCGCTCGCAGGCCCGCTCGCAGTGGCGAGCGGCAGTGAATTGCCGACCGCAGTTGGTGGACAGTACGTGATGACGGTCACCGGCACGGATGACGTCGGGAACGCAACGACCGAAAGCGCAACGTACACGGTCGACGATGTGGATCCGGTCGCGTCCATCACCTCGCCTGACGGTGAGGTCGTTCCGCAGAACGGCCCCTTGGTTGCGGGATTCACGTGCGTCGACGACCTCTCGGCGGCCCCGAGCTGCGAGGGGACACTGACCGGTCCGGGCCTCGACACGGCGCTCGAAATATTCGACGGCGCCGACCTGCCGACCGACGTCGGCGGCGTGTTCACTCTGACCGTATTCGCTGTCGACGACGTTGGGAACGAAAGCTCTGCCACGGCGAGCTACACCGTGTTGGCGGCGGCCGGTCCGCCGCAGATCACGACGATCGAGGTTCCTGCCACACCGCAACTGATCAGCGACGGGGTCGACGTCGACGTCGACTTCACCGATCCGGACGGTGCTGGCGAGTACACGATCGAGATCGACTACGGCGACGCCGACCCGGATGACCCGCTGATCACATCGACGACCTGCACCGTGAGCTCCGGCTCCCCGTTGGTTACCGGCGACCCGAGTTGCGAACTCGTGCAAGAGCCGGGCGCCGGCGACAACGCAGGCGTCGTGGTGTCCAACTTCACCTATCCGAGGCCTGGTGTGTACAACGTCACGGTCACGGTCACCGACGGTGCCGGTGAGTTCGACCAGTGGAATTTCGAGCAGCACATCGTGGTCTACGACCCCGAAGCCGGGCGGGTGTCCGGAGCAGGGGTCTTCTGGTCTGACGACTCGTCGTATGTCGACAACGACCGGCACGGCGAGTGGGCGTACTTCGGCTACAACGCCAGGTACCGGGGCAATGCGACGGTTCCGTCCGGAAAGACCAGCCTGTTGTTGCTGGGCGACTTCTACTTCCGGTCGACCGGCTACGACTACCTGATCATCAACGACACGATGGCGGTCGCTGAAGGTGTCGGGCGGTTCAACGGCCAGAGCGGGTACCGATTCCGAGTGCAGGGTGTGGACAGCGGGAGGACCGACTTCTTCCAGCTCACGGTCTGGGAAGACGGAAACCCCGCCAACGTCGTGTACGACAACGGGGTGGTCTTCGACGCCAACGGCTCGGTCCAGGGTGACCGGGTGCTCCGTGGCGGGATCAAGGTCCGATCTTGAGTCGGGCGATCGTGATCATGGCCTTGTTGGCCTTGGTCGCCGGGTGTACCTCGGGTGACAGCGCCGAAGGGACGGACGACACGGTCGCGGGGTCGCAGGGCACCGCCGCAGCCGTGACGACGGCGCCCCCGTCGCTCGGCGATGACAGTCGGACGCGACCTGCCCCCGGGACAGGCGGCACGGCCACGGGCGCGCTCGAGGACGCCGACGCCCAGATCGAGACCGACACCGGCACGATTCAGATCGGTGTCGCCGAAGTGCCCGCTGGCGTCAGTCCCACGTTCCCCATCCCTGACGACCTCGACGTCCAGCTGTCGTCGTCGACCGACACCGACTTCGGATTCAGCGGCGTCAGCACTCGCTCGATCGCCGAGCTGGCCGAGTTCTACGACGCGGAACTGGCCGCTGCCGGCTACGTGATCAGTACCCGGCAGGAGACGCCCGGCGTCCTCGCGGTCTTCGCATTCGAGCGGGACGACGAGTTCGGCCAGGTGGCGATCAGCAGCGCACCTGGGTCCGGTACGTCGGTGCTCGTGACGATCGGCGACGGCACCACACGCACCGAAGCGGCCGTCGACGACTGATCACTTTCTCGGCAGCGTCGGGAACGGTGGGAACGCCACGATGCCCAAGCGTTTGGCCAGGGGATCGGCGCGCGACACAGGCAGGGGCGCGACGCGGTCGAGCAGTTCGAGCGCAAGGGCTTCATCGAAACCATCGGCACCGCCGGTCATGGATTCCAGCATCACCACACCTGAAGGGACATCAAGGGCCAGCTCGGCGATCGCTCGAAGCAACGACGACCGGTGCTGGATGTCGGACTGCTCGGCCTCCGGCATTTCGTCGAGGCGACCGAGATGTTCGCGGCAGCCGTCAACGTCGCCACGGAGCAGTTCGAGCTCGGCGAGCCGGAGCCGTGCTCCCGCAACCAGCGATGTTGCCCCGATGCTGTTCGAGCGACCCAAGGCATCCTCGAGATCGGACTGCGCCGCATCGAGAGCGCCACTCCGGCCGAGCGCTGTACCCCGGAAGCTCAGGGCGACAGCTACGCCCGGTTCATAGCCGATCGACTGCCAGTTTCGGATCACATGGTCGAGGAGATCGGCAGCACGGGTCCAGTGTCCCTGGTCGGCGAGAATCTCTGCCTGGTTGACGGCACCGATTCCGGCGAGTACCACGTCGCCGGCTGCTTCGCTTCGTTCCATCGCCGCTGCGTACATCTCAGTCGTTCGCTCCCAGTCGCCGACGAAGTACGCCGCAATGCCGAGGTTGTTGTACACGCGGCCTTCGCCCTTCGCATCGCGGAGCCGGCGGTAGAGCTCGAGCGCAGCGGGACCGTGGCCCTCGTCGTCGCCCGTGCCGAGGAATGCGCTGGCGAGGAGCTGCCGGTCGTGCGCCAGAGCGAGCGCCCGCTCGTCGCCCGATGTCAACGCGCGCGATCTGCGCCTGGCGAGCGAGCTCAGCGCAGGATCGGTTGTCACCCTGCCGGTGCCGCACCCCGGCGGTGGCCAGCAGGAGATGCGCGATGTGCGCATTGATCGTCGGGTCATCGCCCGCTCGTTCGGCTTCGCGTAGCGCACGCCCATACCACTGCAGTGCCG
The DNA here is from genome assembly GCA_963848145.1 of Ilumatobacteraceae bacterium. Classification (GTDB taxonomy): domain Bacteria; phylum Actinomycetota; class Acidimicrobiia; order Acidimicrobiales; family Ilumatobacteraceae; genus Sva-07. Next base: position 11,156 of record CAWKCN010000041.1, on the reverse strand, counting down.
TTGACAGGCGACCCTCGTTCTCCCGCACGCCGCCGATCTTGCGGCGAACCCGAAGGTCGTCGACCAAGGAGCCCCGGTAGTACCGGCGCGCCCTGATGAATGCCGCCGACGCCGCGGCCAGCGCGCCTGCGTTCCAGCTGGCATCGCCGAGCCGTTCGTACGCGGTTGCCCGGCCGTGTGGGCTGATGTGGCGGGGTGCCAATCGGATGGCGCTCTGCAACGTCGCTGCCGCCTCGGCGTTCGCCCCAGCGGCCGCTGCCTGCTCGCTTGCAGCAAGTGAGTAGGTCCAGGTCTTGTCGCGGGCCTGGGCCTCGGCGAAGTGCACCGACAGCAGCCCGGCGATCGACGAGGTGTCTTCCGTCCGCTCCTCCAGGCTCTCGGCGATCGACCGGTGCAACTGTTGACGCTGGCGGTACGGCAGGCCTTCATACGCGGCGTCGCGGTACAGGGCGTGTCGGAACGCCCAGGTTGCACCGCTCCGCTGCTCCAGAATGCCGGACAGCTCCGGAGTATCGACGTCGAGGTCGGCCGATCCTTCACGTTGGAGCATCGGCTGGAGGTCGGCGAGGTCGAAGCTGTTTCCGAACACCGACGCGATGCGAACGGCGTGACGCAAGTCAGGCCGCAACTCGTCGATACGTGAGGAGATGACCTTCTCGACCGAGTCGGGCAGGCGATCCTCGTCACCCTGACCCGCAGCCCGCGTGAGTTCGAGTGCGAACAGCGGGTTGCCCGCTGACCGTTCGACGATCAGGTCGATCGTGGCGTCGCCGAGTGGTCGGCTCGCTCGACGCAATCACGAGATCTCGGATGTCGCGGCCAGTCAGGGGTTCGAGGTCGAGCGTTGTGAGGTGGGGTAGTTCGCTGTCCATCTGCCAGTTGCCTTCGGGCCGCCGCGTGGTGACACCGGCCCACCTTCGAGTCGCCGCTGCCCGGACAAGGTGATTCACGAGTTCGCCGGACGCGTCGTCGACCCAGTGCAGGTCCTCGATCACGAGGAACACCGGCCGTCCGCCAAGCGTGGTGTCGTACAGGTCGACGATCGCCTCGTGAATGCTCGCCCGACGGAACTCGGGGTCGATCGCGTCGACCTCGGCTGTGGGTCGGCACCTCGGCACCGAACGGCACTGCCAGCAGCGGCAGTCTGCGGCACCATGTTGGGGCGCGCGCAACGTGACGAACTCGGTGAGCTGCCGGCCGGTCTCGCCGGGGTCGGCGCGGGGGTCGATGCCGATCGCGCGGCGGAGCAACGGGCGGAACAGCGAGTACGGCGAGGTCGCCCCGTAGGGGGTGCACGAGCCGTGCTGGTGGACGAGGCCCTCGGCGGCATCCCAGGCTGCGTCGAGCAGGCGGGACTTGCCAACCCCCGCCGGGTCCGACGATGTCGACGATTCGCCGAGCTCGCCGATCGCTCGACTGAGCACCTCGAGCTCGGCCGTGCGGCCGACCAGTCGGGTCGGAGCGCCGTCACGGCGAACCGAGTCGGTGACCTCTGCGCACCCGGTACGCCATCGATCGGCTCGCGTCTTGCCCTTGACCATGGAATGGTTCGAGCGCCTCGGTCTCGAACACCGACCGGGTGTCGTCGACCATCGACCGCGACGGCGACGACGTCTCGGTCGCCCGCCTTGCCGAGCATGCGGGCGGCAGTGTTGACCGGGTCGCCCATCAGCGTGTAGGTGCGTCGGTACGGCGCGCCCAGGAACCCGGCGAAGACCCGGCCGGTCTGGGCGCCCATCCGGAGCGTGAACCGGGAATCGACCGCACGCGATGGCGAGCATCGGCCTGGAGCAGCGCATCGCTGATGTCGCCCGGGTTCACTGGCGCACCCGGCCGCGAGCACGACCTTGAATCCGTCCGGTGCGATGTCGGTGTGCAATGCGGTCACGCCGAAGGGCTTCGTGGCAGCGACGATGTCGTCGATCAGCCGGCCGAGCGCCGTCGGCCGTCTCCGACGAGCCCGAGCTCGTCCAGCGACGTCCTCGATCCCGCCCACCATGACAAAGCCCACGCTGACCAGGCGGTGTTCGCCGCCCAGCTCCGAGAATGCGGCGAGCTGTTCGACAACCTGCGAGGAACGAACTGTTCGATCCGGGTCGGCGGTGGTTCGGTCGTGGGCGGGATCGGCTGGGTGGTTCGGTCGGGTCGCCGAGGAGCGCGATGCCGCCCGCATGACGGCGACCCGTCTCGATGCCGGGGACCGCTGCGGCGATGTCGTCGCTGACCAGCGTTTCGCCCTTGTCGGCCTCGCCTTCGAGGTGGATCACCTTCGACGCAGCCGGGCCGATGATGAGCAGTTCGCGGTAGTCGTTGCCCGCCAGGAACACGTCGAACGGGCCGTCGGAAGCGCCGACGGTCATGTCGAGGTTGCGCGCGCTTGGCGGCTGGCGAACTGTGGAGCGCAATCTGCATTGCCTGGGCAGCGTTCGCACACAGCATCTGGTGGCCGTCGCCCCGGAACAGCACCAGCACGGCGTCGCCGCCGAACTTGATGATCTCACCGCCGTAGCTGTAGGCAGCGTCGATCAGCGCGGTGAAGCAGGTGTTGATCAGCTCGGTGATCTCCTCTGCACCGGCCTTTCCCTTCCCGGCGAGGCGTTCCGACAGTGCCGTGAAGCCGGAGATGTCGGCGGACAGCATCGACCCGTCGACGCTCACCCAGGTCGAGCCCGGCTCCGAGCTGAGTTCGAGGGCGAGTCGTGGCACGAACGCCGCCAGGTCGACGACGTACTCAGCGGAACGTGACTCGTCCGGGGTGGGTGGTTGCTCGGAGACGTGCATCTGCGTTTGGGTCCGAGCACAAGTCTCGCAGGTCCGCCCATGGCGTGACGCCTCGCTGCGGTCGTTGACGGTCGCGGTGTATAACTGCTCGGCTCCCGCGGTCCCGAGCGGCTCCGCCGATCGATTCCGAACGACCGCCCTCGCGGTGGCGGCAGCAGCTCCCAGGTGCGGAGGTTTGCGGCGCCCCGTCGGTCAGCCAGCCAGGGCGGTCAGCATCTCGGTGACCTTGCCCATGTCGAAGTAGTCCCGCCACAGCGCGATGAGGCCGGCGTCGTTCACCTCGAGCACGCCGGCGACCAGCAAGTCGAAGGTGAGTTCGCCGCTGACGAACCACCACCCCGCCAACACGGCACGAATCCCCTGCGAGACCGGCTCCAGATGGCACGTGCAATACACGTGCAACGAGCACAACAGGGATCAGTCGCCCGTACTCGGGTCGAGGGACTCGGCTGCCGGTTGCGGTGATGGCGCGGCGAGGTGGGTGGCGAGTTGTCTGATGGTGTCGGCCAGATCGGTCGGTTCGTTGACCTCCACGGGGGCGGTCAACGCGATGCGGGCAACGGTCATCGCGAGTCGACCGAGGTCCTCGGCGCGGATCGTGACCAGACATGACGTCGCGTCCGACTCCACGGGTGTGTGGTCGACCCATCGGAGCACGTCCTCGAGGTCGGCGAGCCCAACGTCGATGGCCAGCGTCGCTTCATGGTGACGGAGCGTTGGGCCGAGTGAGGCCGCGACGAGTGTCACTGCGTCGCCGCCCGGGATCTCGCGGGGTGCGAACCGACGGCCGGCGAGCCGGGCGTCGCTGAGCCGGTCGAGGCGGAAGGTGCGCCAGTCGTCGCGACGCTGGTCCCACGCAACGAGGTACCAGCGGCGACCGGCGGTGACGAGTTGATGTGGCTCGACGAGTCGCCGACTGGTCTCGCCGTCGCGTCGGCGGTAGTCGAAACGAACCTCTTCGCGGTCGCGACATGTCACCGCGAGCACGCTGAGTGCTTCGGGGTCGATGGCATCGTCGGTGGTGGTCCACGGCATCGGCGTGACGCTCGAGTGCAGCGCCGAGACCTGTCGGCGCAGCCGATCGGGCAGCAACTGCTCGATCTTCGTCAGGGCTCGGAGCGATGATTCCTCCATGCCGCCGATGGCGGCGCCGGCAGCGGTGCGCAGACCGACAGCGACGGCAACGGCTTCTTCGTCGTCGAGTACGAGGGGCGGCAGATGCCTCCCGACTGCGAGGCGATAGCCCCCGTCGGTCCCCGACGTGGCATCGACGGGATAGCCGAGTTCGCGCAGCCGATCGACGTCACGACGGACCGTTCGCTCCGTGACCTCGAGACGCTCGGCGAGTTCCGCTCCGCTCCACAAACGATGGGTTTGCAGGAGTGAGAGGAGCTGCAGAGCTCGGCCGGTGGGGTTGTTCGGCATTTTCCGAGTCTGTCATCTCTTGCGGACGGATCCTGTCCGCAATGGTCTCTACGTTGACCTTCACCAACGACCAAGAGAGAAACAGAGGAATGCAATGACCGAACTGATCGACTTCCCCGAGCCCACCCTGATCGCCGTCAACGGCGTGGAACTCGAAGTCTTCGAAGCCGGCCGAGAGCACGTGGGAAATCCGATCGTGCTCTGTCATGGTTGGCCAGAGCACGCCTTCTCGTGGCGCCACCAGGTTCCCGCCCTCGCCGCGGCCGGCTACCACGTCATCGTCCCGAACCAGCGGGGCTACGGCAACTCCACGCAACCAACCGACGTCACCGACTACGACATCGCACATCTGTCGGGCGATCTCGTCGCGCTGCTCGATCACTTCGGGTACGACGACGCCACGTTCGTCGGCCACGACTGGGGCGCGAACGTGGTGTGGGGGCTGACCCTGCTGCATCCCGACCGCGTGAAGCGGGTGATCAACTTGAGCCTGCCGTACCAGGAGCGTGGCGAGCAGCCCTGGATCGAGTTCATGGAAGCAGTCTTCGGTGGCGACTTCTACTTCGTCCACTTCAATCGGCAGCCAGGCGTCGCGGACGCCGTGCTCGACGAGAACACGTTCCAGTTCCTTCGCAATCTGTACCGCAAGAACGTCCCCCTCGCAGCGCCCGAACCAGGGATGATGATGATCAATCTCGCCAGAGCGACAACCCCACTCGGTGACCCCGTGATGAGCGACCGCGAACTGGCGGCGTTCGTGTCGGCCTTCGAGTCGTCGGGGTTCACGGGAAGCATCAACTGGTATCGAAACATGGACCGGAACTGGCACCTGCTGGCAGACGTCGACCCGATCATCCACCAGCCCACTCTCATGATCTCCGGTCTCCGGGACTCGATCCCGAAATCACCGAGCCTCAACCACTTCGTTCCCAACGTGGCCGAGGTCGATCTCGACTGCGGTCACTGGATCCAGCAGGAACGGCCGGAGGAAACCACTCGGACGATCCTGAATTGGCTGGGACAGCAAGACGCCACGTGAGACGGCTGCCGCCGGACGCCGGACGACGTGTTCTACCCAGCGTTGTTGTCGAGCCCGTCGAGGATGAGATCGAGGCCGAAGTCGAACTCGGCACCGAAGTCGTAGCCGGGCTGCATGACGTGCTCCATGGTGAATGTGTGCAGTGCGGGAAAGTACTCGGCGAACTGGTCGTCGACGATCTCGTCGGCGACGTCGGCCATGTCGTCGCCAGGTGCGGGGAGCGAGCTCTCCTGGATCGCGAACCCGTAGACGAATGCGTCGAGCAGGGCATAGGCGTGGGCGGTCATCGTCACCGACAGGCCGCGTCGAAGGCAGGCGATCACCGCGTCGTGATGTCCGAGCGTGGCCGGGCCGGGTGATCGGCGCGATTCCATCAGCGGTACCGCCCACGGGTGGCGCCCGAGGACCTCGCGCGCCGACACGCATCGGGCGCGGACGGCGGGCTTCCAGCCGAGGTCGGGATCGGGGAGTTCGATCTGGGCGAAGACGAGGTCGACGATGCCGTCGAGGATCTCGTCCTTGCTCGGGACGTGGTGGTAGATCGTCATCGGTTTGCTGTCGAGCGCTTCGGCGAGTCGCCGGATCGTCAGGTCGGCGATGCCGATCTGGTCGGCGAGGTCGAACGCGCCGGTCAGCACTCGTTCCTTGGTCATGGGCTGTCGCTTCGTCTTCGGTGTCGCAGTCATTCTTCGCCCCTTCGTCGATCAGATGTTGACATCGTACTAAGTACGAGTATGGTTGTCCACGTCATCGTACAATGTACGAAATCAAAGGAGCGACGATGCACACCGAAACCGACAGCAACTCCGTCACCCAGAGCGAGGCGGCCACCGGACCCGTTCCGACGTCGATGGCAGCGGCGGTTCAACACCGCTATGGAGGCTCGGAGGTGGTGGACCTCGAACGCATCGCAGTCCCCGAGCCCGGCCCTCGACAGGTCGTCGTCCTGGTCGAGGCCTCCGGCATCGACCGAGGTGTCGTCCACCTCATGACCGGGCTGCCGCTGATCATTCGTCTCTTGGGCTTCGGCCTGTTCCAACCGAAACAGCCCGTGCTCGGCGCCGACGTCACCGGTCGCGTGGTCGCCGTCGGCTCCGAGGTCGGCCGCTTCCGTGTCGGCGACGACGTGATGGGAATTGCGAGCGGCGCCTTCGCTGAGTACGCAGTCGCTGACGTCGACAAGCTCGTGCTGCGGCCCGAGAGCGTTCCGGCCGAGCAGGCGGGCGTCTCGACGATCTCGGGGATCACTGCGTTGCAGGCACTCACCACGGTTGGGCGGGTGAGGCCCGGTCAGCGAGTCCTCGTGATCGGTGCGTCCGGTGGCGTCGGCAGTTTCGCCGTACAGATCGCGACCGCCCTGGGAGCACAGGTCACCGGAGTGGCCGGCGCGGCGAGCCTCGACGTGGTTCGAGCACTCGGCGCCGTCCATGCTGTCGACTACCGCGAGACTCCGATCGACGAAATCGGTTCGACATTCGACCTCGTGATCGACATCGGCGGGCGCAATCCGCTGCGCCTCATCCGCCGGGTGCTCTCCGAGACCGGCACGTTGGTGATCGTCGGCGGAGAGGACGGCGGTCGCATCACCGGCGGCATCGGCCGGAACCTGCGGGCCGTCCTCCTGTCGCTCTTCGTGCGTCAGCGCCTCACCGCCTTCATCTCCAACGAGTCGGTCGAGTACATCGAGCCACTTGCGGCGATGCTCGCCGACGGCAGCGTCACCCCGCTCATCGGTGCTCGTACCGATCTCGCCGGCGTGGCCGATGCGATCGGACGGCTCGAGCGTGGTGGGCTGGCCGGCAAGACCGTCGTCACTGTGGGAGGCGCGTCGTGATGATCGAGCCTCGTGCAGACAGACGCGGCGCGCTGGCCGATCCCGCACGGCTCGGGCTGGTCGAGCGCGGGACGGAGCTGCGGCAGTACCCGGAACAGCTCCGTGTCCTGCAAGCTCACGCCGGTGTGTTCCTCGTGGGAATGGCCGTCATCTTCGGCGTCAATCTCACGACCAACCTCATGGCGGGCATCGCCGGATCGTGGTCGGCGTGGTGGTCGCTGTGGGCGCTGATCGGGTGGAGCGCCGGCCTGGCGATCCACGGACTCGTCGTCTGGCTGAATCGTCCGACATCCCCTGCTGGGGAAACCGTCGGGAGCGAGTCATGAGTTCTGCTGGATCGGTCGCAACGCTCGCCGCGTCGATCGCGGCGGTGGCGTCTTCCGACGAACCGGCGTCGACGCCGGCAACGGGCCGAAGCGACAGCGACGACACGATGCGAGACCAACGCCGCACCGCTCGTGTCGCCGGCGCGCTGTACCTCGCGCTCTTCGTGCTCGGCCCGTTCGTGTACTTCTACGTCCCGGACGAGCTCTTCCACGACGACGCCGCAACGACGGTGGCGGACATCTCGTCGAACACTGGCCTCTTCACGGCGGGGATGATCGCGGAGACGATCATCGTGGGAATCGAACTGACGCTCGCCGGCCTGCTCTGGAAACTGTTCCGGCCGGTGAGTGAGTCGTTGGCGTTCTCGTCCTCCCTCGCCCGCGCCGGTGTCGCACTCATCCAGTTGGCGACCGTCCTGCTGGCCGGCGCGGTGCTCATCGTGGTCGACCGTGGTGGCCTCTCCGGGCTCGGCGAAGGTGATCGCTCCGAGGTCGTCGGCTTCATCGTCGACATGATCGGTCTGGGGGTGATGGGGTGGGGGCTGCTGTTCGGCCTCCATCTGTTGCTGCTGGGCATGTTGGTGAGGCGGTCAGACCTCATGCCGTCGTGGATCGGCTCGCTGCTGATGCTTGCATCGGTTGGCTACCTGGCGCAGAGCTACGGCCACTTCATCGACTCGGACCTGGATGGGTTCTTCGAGAACGTGGTCGTGATCCTCTCGATACCGGGTGAGCTGGCGTTCGCTGGGTACCTGCTGTTTCGCGGGGTGCAGGGCGATCGATCAACCGGCCGGTTGATCGAATCAGGCGGCGGTGACGTCGACCGGGATGCCGTTGAGCGTGCAGTTGCCCGACAGGTCGTCGAGCGCCGCGTCGTCGGTGAGCCGATTCGAGTTGACGCCGGGCTTGGTCTTTGCGGTGTGCATCTCGATGCCGTCCTCGTCGTAGCCCCAGCCGTGTGGCAGACACACCACACCGGGCATCACCTCGTCGGTGATCTCGACGGGCGCAACCACCGTGCCGACCCGCGACTGCACGGTCGCCGATGCCCCCTCGATCAAGCCGAGTCGGACGGCGTCGTCGGGGTGGACCTGCAGCGTGCAGTCGGTCTTGCCCTTGATCAGGATGTTCAGGTTGTGCATCCACGAGTTGACCGTCTTGAGGTGGCGGCGACCGATCAACACGAGCTGGTCGTCGGCCCGGGCGAGGTCGTCGAAGTGTGTTCCGAAGCGCTCCATGTCGTCGACGATCGGCTGCGGGGCGAGCTCGACGGTTCCCGACACCGTCTTGATCGCATCGGGGAACCGGGGCACGAGCGGACCGAAGTCGGCGCCGCTCGGATGCTCGTCGATCAGGGTGCGCAGAGTGAGCCCGTCCGGCTTCGCGCCGAACCCGTCGCCGTGCTGGCCGACCCGGAGACGGAAGTCGATGATCTGCTCGGACCACTCCCACACCGACAGTGCATCGAGGATCTCGGCCTTGTCGCGACCGTGGATCGGCGACGACGGTCGCGCCACCTCCCCCTCGACCATCTGCTCCATCATCATGTCGTGGACGACGACCGGGTCGGTGTCGACGGGCTGGCCTTGGATCACGAGCGCCAGCCGGCACAGGATCTGCTCCTCGCTCGGCGAGTCCGTCTCGAAGACCGCCGGTGAGTACTTGGCGATCGAGCGGATCATGTTGGCCTCGAACGCGAAGTCGTAGTGGCTGCGCTCGAGTGCCGACGTCGGCGGCAGGATCACGTGCGCATGCCGTGCCGTGGCGGTGACGTACGGGTCGACGACGACCAGCAGGTCGAGCTGCTGCAACGCGTCGTCGATGCGATCGGTGTTCGGGAACGACCGGACCGGGTTGCAGGCCAGGACGAACAGCCCCCTGATCGCGCCGGGGCCGGGCGTGGTGATCTCCTCGGCCAACGTGGCCGCAGGGAGTTCCCCCTTCGCCTCGGGGCGACCGGATGCTCGCCCCTGCCACCGTCCGAGCTGGAACCCACGGCCGCCGGGGGTCGAGGGCGCCATGTTCTGCGTCGGGGCGCAGTTGAACATCACGCCGCCCGGCTCGTCGAGGTTGCCGGTGAGCACGTTGAGCACGTCGGTCGCCCAGCTGGCGACCGTGCCGAACTCGACGGTGTGTGCGCCCATCCGTCCGTACACGGTTGCGGTCGGTGCTGCGGCGAGTTCGCGGGCGATCCGGCGTGTGGTCTCAGCCGTGATGCCGCACTGCTCGGCGACCGCCTCGGGGGTGTAGCGAGCGGTCATCTCACGCACGTCGTCGACGCCGCTGACGTGCGGTTCGAGACGGCCGATGTCGACGAGGTCCTCGTCGAACAGCGTGTTGATCAGCGCCATCAGCCAGTACGAGTCGGTGCCGGGCACGATCGTGAGGTGTTCGGTTGCGTTCTCGGCGGTCTTCGTGCGGCGCGGGTCGACCACGACGAACGTGCCGCGTTCGCGGATCGCTTCGAGCCGGCCGGGCATGTCGGGTGCGGTGAGCAGGCTGCCGTTCGACACGTACGGGTTGGCGCCGAGCATCAACAGGTAGTCGGTGCGGTCGAGGTCGGGCAGCGGGAACATGTCGGGCCGACCCCACATCAGCCCGGCGCTGACGTGCTTGGGCATCTGGTCGACGGTCGACGCCGAGAAGATGTTGGTGCTGCCGACTGCGGTGAGCACCGGGCGGCCGTAGAGCAGCCCGCCGAGGTTGTGGGTGTTGGGGTTGCCGAGCACGGTGCCGAGTGCTTGACGGCCGTGCGCCTCGACGATCGGGGCGAGGCGGCGGGCGATCTCGGCGAACGCTTCGTCCCAGGTGGCGTCCTTCCAGCCGTCCTCGGTGCGGATGCGTGGCGAGGTGAGACGATCGGGATCCTCGTGCAGCTGCTTGAGCGTCGATCCCTTCGGGCAGATGAAGCCCTTCGAGTAGGGGTCGTTCATGTCGCCCCGGATGCGCACGACCTGTTCACCCTTGGTGGTGATCTCGAGCCCGCAGCACGCTTCGCAGAGCGGGCAGGAGCGGTGGTGCGTCACGGTGTCGCCAGCATCCTCGGTTCCCATCGCGCGACCGTACGCGACCGTGCTGCTCGAGCGTCAGTGCAAGTGGGTGACCGATCGATGTCACCTGAGAGCGGATGACGGGAATCGAACCCGCGTTCTCAGCTTGGGAAACGGAAGTTGCTCATCTGACAGATTGCCGTGACCTGGGAAAACCACCGTAGAGCTGCTTCTATACGCCGACCACCACGTCCACCGGCACCTGCTGTTTACCGCTGTTGTCCGTGGTGTGAGGCACGACTGAGGCACGCCAGACGGTGCCGGAACGCAGGCGAGTGAGCCCGCGATTCGACGAACATCGAGTGTGCTTGGCCGACCGACACGGTGAAGCACCTGCTGTCTCTCGGGTGGCGTACGGCTTCCGTCGCTCGGTTGATGTCGTGGAGCCTCAGGTCCTTCAGTCTCAATCGTTTGCTCGCGGGATTGCACGAGTGCTGTGTCGTTCGCTAGGCGATCGAGAGATCAGTCGCCGGGGCAGCGCACGAGCGGACGCTTGATCCCATGGAGTGTCCACCAGCAGCAACCGCCGCAGTCGTCCGGACCTGATTGAGCCGCTGGACCAACGCCGTCCGTTCGTCTGTCGGTTGGAGGTCTGGGTACACGATCGGCCCGCCGTTCATGCGTCCAGCCTTGCATCGCAGCGCAACCGGTGTGTCACAGACCGCCGGTTCGGTGACGGGATTATGCGACGCAGCACTTGG